>CAZGKW010000007.1:0-150152 GCA_964526295.1 uncultured Anaerolineales bacterium | reverse complement strand
GCGTCGGGTCCTCGTCGCAGACGATGTCCGAGATCACCGCCCGGCCGCCTTTGCGGAGCACGCGGTGCATCTCGGCGAACAGTTTGCCCTTGTCCTCCGGCCGGGCGAGGTTCAGCACGCAGTTCGAGACGATCACGTCCACGCTGCCGTCGGCAATGAGCGGTTCATCCCGGCGGAGACGGTCGCACTCGGCCTGGTAGTCATACAGGCCCTCAACCGTGTGAATAGGATGCTCGTCCAACCACGCCTGGGCCCGGTCCAGGTCCAGCGCCAGGTCCTGGATCATGCCCTTGACGAACCGCACGTTCCGGTAACCGAGCTTGCCGGCCATCTCGTCGAGGTACTTGCGCGACAGGGCCAGCATGTCGTCGTTGAAGTCCACGCCGATGACCCGCCCCCCGGGGCCGACCTTGTGGGCGAGGATGTAGCAGATCTTGCCGGCCCCGCTGCCCAGGTCCACCACTGTCTCACCCGGCCGGACGTACTTCGATGGATCGCCGCAACCGTAGTCCTTTTCGACAATCTCTCGCGGCAAGAGGTCCAGCGAGGCCCGGTCGTATTCGGTCGGGCAGCAAAGGCCCCTCTCGGCCTGCTTGGCCCCGGCCCTGTATCGGCGCAGGACCTCGCCTTCGACGTTCCCCCCCGCTACCGACGGCCCCGACGCGTCTGTCCGTTCCATTGGCCTGCTCCTTTCCCTGGGCGCCCCCGCGCAGCCGCGCGCGGCCGCCCCTCCCGTCCTCGCCCGGGACTAGCCGGCGGGCCCGCCCCCGCCCCCGCCGAACGAACGGACAACCTCACGGGCCTCCCTCAACAGCACCTCCGGGGCCAGCCGCGTCTTATAGTCGGCATCCCAATGGGCGAACCGGATGATGCCCTGCGTGTCCACTATGTACACGGCCGGGACCGGCAGGAGGTGATGGCCGCGGCCGGACGCCTGCTCCAGATCGATGCCGAAGCCCCTGTACCTCTCCAGGGTGGCATCGTCGACGCGGAACATCAGACCGAACGCCCGGCCCAGCACCCCGTCGCTGTCGGACAGCAATTGATAGGTCAGATGCTGTTTGTCCAGCGTCCGGGCCAGTTCCTCGGGGCGGTCCGGGCTGACCGCAACGACCTGACACCCGAGGGACAGCAACTCCGGCTCCGCCGTCGCGATCTCGCTCAGATGAGCGTTGCAGTACGGGCACCATCCGCCTCGGTAGAAGATCAGCACAGTCGGCTTGGACCTGTAGAGGACGGCCAGATCAACCGGCTGCCCGTCCGGCTGCCGCAGCACCGCCGCGGGTGCGGCCTGGCCTCGGCCGAGCGGCCGGACCGCCTCGGCGCTGTCCGGCACGGCCGGGTCCGATGTTTCCGCACCTCCCACGGGGCCCCCCCGGCCCGCCGGGTGCATCGGATCGTCCCCCTCGCCCCGCCGACAACCGATAACCGTGGCGGCGGCGAGCAAGGCCCCAAACAGAATCGCCTTACGGTTCATCGACCGGCCCCCTCCAGGCGCCGACCCCCTGCGCCGGGGCGTGTGGCGGCCGGCCTCGGCCCCAGCATCTGCCGCAGCGAAGTCAGGGTCCCCTTCAAGGAAGCGGGATCCTTGCGCAGGCGAGAAAGCATGACGCCTCCCTCGATGGCCGCGACCACGTGAGTGGCCAGGTCGCCGGCCCGAACGTCCGACCGGATCTCGCCCAGGCGCTGGCCCTCCGCGATGACCTGCTTGACCATCGCCGTCCAGGCGGCGAACACCTGGGACACCGTCTCCAGGTAGCGCCCGCCGCCCGCCGCGTCGGACATCTCCAACGCCGTGTTGCCCCACAGACACCCCCCAGTATACCCCGCGGCCCGGTGTGTCCACAACACCGCCCGAAAATGGCCCTCCAACCGCCGGCGGGGCGTCTTGCCGGCCAGCGACTTCCGGACAAAGGCCAAGAACTGGTCGCGGGCCCGTTCGAGCACCGCGATCCCCAGGTCGTCTTTGCCCGGAAAATGGAAATAAAGCGTCCCTTTCGTGATGCCGGCGGCCTCCAGAAGGTCTCGGATGCTCGTCGCCCCGAATCCCTGCCGCACCATCAGGTCGGTGGCCCGACTGAGGATCCGCTCGCGTGTCTGCTCGCCTTTGACCGTCATGAAGCACCTTAAAACAAACCGACCGTCAGGTTGATTATACGCGCCCTGCGGTCCCTGCGGCAAGGGCGCCGAAAAACACGCGGCCGATTGCAGGGGCAATCCCGCTTATTACCACATGGGCATTACCCATCCTTTGTGTTCGCCGGGCTGGTGCGCCGCGGCGAGTCGCGGCACACAGGGCACGCCGCCCAGCATGCCACGCGCACAATCTCGCCTTCGACGTCTGCTGCGCGAACCGCGCGGTCAGGCGGGCCCATGGGGCGTGAAAGGGAACGTCAGACCTCGCAGTGCGAGGTCCTGGCCTGTCTGTCGAAACGGGCGCGGCGGGTGCGGCCCATCTTCCGCCGGGCGACCGACGCGCAGACGCTGCGCGAGATCGCCCAGCGTATCAACCACCTCGGCTGGCGGGCCAAGCAGTGGGTGGCCCGGCGCTCCGGCCGGACGAGGGGCGGCGGCCGGTCGACGGCGCGGCAGGTGACGGCCCTCCTCCGAAACCCCGTCTACCTCGGCAGGTTCGCCGACGGCAAGGGCACGCGTCCCGGCAGCCACCGGGCCATCGTGACCGACGAGGTCTTCCGCGACGCCCAGGCCGCGCTCGGCCGGCGCCGCACAGGGCGGACCGCACTTCTGTGCTCGCCCGGAACAAGCGTCCGCTTGCCGCGCGCGAGGGCCCGGAGGGCATCGGCCTCACCCAGATCAACCCGGTTGTGAGGGACCTTCGGCAGGTCAACCACTTCCGCGTCCGGGTACGCGCTGCACATCTGCCGGGCAAGCAGGCGGCGCCGGGGGGTGGCCAGACTGCCCTTGGCGAGGACAATCCGGTCCGGCCTGAAGCCGGGAGCGGGGCGAGGCCTATAGGCGGAGTCGGTTGAGGTGGAAAAGGAGGCCTGCGTTGACGGGACCTTGTCTCCTAATGCTCGGGCCGCGGATACCCAACATAGACCTTACGCCTTGGGTGCCGTCAAGAGGGACCTTTTCAGCCTATCCGGTAGAGGGGCAGGACGCGGCACGCGCACCATGCTCGCTGTTCTCTGCCTGGAGGCACATCAGACACTGCCAAGCCGCCGGCCTCCTCTGCCGATAGTCCTGGTGCATCCAGGAGCGTGCCCTCGGTGGCCGCCAGACCCGATCCGATTATCCGCTACGTCATCTACATCTGCCAGTCCGTGGACAAGGCGGACGAGTTCTCCTCCTGCGAAGCCCAGTTCATGACGTGCCGCGACTTTGCCGCCGGGCCGGGCGAGCCGGGCCTGTACTGGATCGGCCAGCGGTTCGACGACGAGGGCCGCTCCGGCGCGACGCTCGGCCGTCCGGCCATGGCGCGCCTGCGCCTTCTCGTCGAAGAAGGCGGCATCCACCGGCCCTACGCCGTCGCCCTGGACCGCCTGTTGCGAAACCTCAGGGAGGCACTGGCGCCGGCGACGTCTTCGCCGAGTTGCTGGCCGAGGTGCCCAAGGCACTCGCTTCCCGGTTCGCAGATCTCGTGGGGCTGACGACCGGGAATGGCCCGACGGCCCCAGCAGACATGAAGACCAACCCGAGGACGCCTCGTGTCAGGAGGAGGTGATTGCTCCCTGGCGCTGTCACTTGCCTTACAGGTCAGTCCCTCTTCGCCCGCAGGTCGAAGCACGCCACCCCGCCCATCGTGCGGATGTAGAGCCGGCCGTTGATCAGCGGCGTGTCCATCACGACCAGGTAGCCGCTGATCGTCGAGGCCGGCAGCGTGTAGTCCATGTTCAGCGGCCTCGGGCCTTTGGGGTCGAGGGTGAACCAGGAAGCGCTCCACGGGTTGCCGTGCGAGGCGTCGGACCACAGCAGCAGCTTGTCCTCGGCGATCTGCGGGTGGACGTGCTTCTGCTGAACAATCGTCTCCGAAAGGATTTTGCCGGTCTGGATGTCGACGGCAAGCAGCAGATGCTCGCGTTTGTCGGCCTTGCGAAATGCCTTGGAGGATTTGGTGTGACCGGTCCAGAACCACGCCACGCCGTCGCGCACCGCGTAGCCGGCCCGCGGGCCGGAGTCGGGCTTGGACTGGTGGGTGTATTTCGGACCTTCCGGCAGCAACCAGATTTTCTCTGCGCCCTGGAGTGAAATGCGGTAGGCGCCCCAGAGGGCGTCGCCGGCCTCGTTGGTGGAAATGTTGATCATCGCGATGTCGCCGACCAGCGGGATGGAGCCGGGCGTGTTGCCGTTGTCGCCTTGGCGCCAGAGGACCTTGCCGTTTTTGGGGTCGATCAGGGACATCGTGCCGGAGCTGTCGTGGGCGAGGATGTACTCGCGGCGGTCGTGTTTCCAGACGCGCGGCGTGGCGAGGTGGGACATGAAGCGCTGCTTGGGCTCGACCAACGTCCAGAGGCGTTCGCCGGTTTCGATGTCGAAGCCGCACAGGCCGTCGTTGACCAGGGCGGGGGCGACGAGCACGCCGTCGGCGACGCGGGGGGAGGTGTGCGGGCCGCGGACCGATTTTGCCCACCGCTGCTCCTTCAGCGCCTCGGCCTTGTCCTTCTCGATCCATTCATTGCCGGGCGTCTTCGATTCCCAGAGCAGCCGGCCGGTCTTCGCGTCGTGGGCGTAGACGCGGCCGGTCGTGCCGACGAAGAAGACCTTGCCATCGCGGTAAACCGGGCTGGAGCCCCAGTCGTTCCGCTTGATCGCGACGCGGTTGACGCCCTTGCCCTCGTTGGCGGCGAGCCACTTCTTCTCGCCCGTCTTCGCATCCAGCGCGACCAGGCAATCGTCGGCCGCGATGCTCCAGATATCGGGGTTCCACCCTTCGCGGTTGCCGACCGTGCGGAAGCTGGTCTTGTCGCCGGCCAGTTTCACGTCGCCGGAGGGGCGGTAGTAGGCGATGTAGATCGTGTCGTCGGCGATGATCATGCTGGAGGTGCCGCCGGGCAGCACGTCCACGCCGATCGCCTCGCCCTCGCGGCGCTGACCGCCGTACAGCGCCTTGCCGACGCCGGTGTGGGCGTCTTTGGTTTCGAAAACCTTTCGCGCCTTGGCCAGATCGTCGACCAGTTCCAGGCCCTGCGGCGGGGTCGCCCGGTTGTGGGCGGCGACGTGCGGCCAGTTCACGGTTTTTTCGCCTGAGTCCTCCCCGGCCGCTGCGGGACCAATTCCGGCCATTCCCGTCACCGTCGCCAGGACGACACCCAACACGTACACCGTCATTTTGGATTTCCCCGTATCCCTTTCGCCGTGTTTACCGGTCCGAGCATCGCGCCGTTTGCCCGCTTCAGACAGATGACACACCTACTGCAGGCGGCGGTGGCCGAGAGAAGGGTTTCGGTCCACTTCGGACCCTTTGCCGGCTATTGGCCGGGCCCTTCCTTCGTAGTTGTAAAGCGGATGTTTTCGGCATGCCGGATGTCGAAGTTCGCCTGCTCCGGCTTGGTAATAACCTTGCCTTCGATCACGAGATTCTCGAACGTCACGTTGCTGATTTTGTGGGCGTCGTCGTAGCCGGCGACCCGGGGCGGGCCATTGGGGCTGCCGGGCTCGCCGATCACGTGTGGAGCCTCCACGAATGGCTCATGCATCCGGCCGTCTCCCGTTCAAGCACATCGGGACACGAGGGTTTTTTTCGTTTTTTCCGTTTTTCTGGGCCGTCAGGCCCGGCGGCGTGGTCGAGACCTCGATGTCCTCCAGCGGGCCCCGCCCCTCCGGGGCGACCAGCTCGAAGTAGAACCCCCATCGGCCGATGCTTTGGCGGTTCTCGATGAGCACCTCGTTCCACCCCGCTCCCAGCTCGACGGGCACCTTGTGGGCGCCCGCCCGGGCTTCGCCCCGGTCCGGCCCCGACAGGACCAGCCGCCGGTTGACCCAGACGAGGCCCCCGTCGTCGGAGCCGAACTCGACGACGGCCCGCTGCCGGCGGTCGGACCGCACCCAGCAGGCGGCGTAGGCCGTCACGTGCTCGTAGGCCCCGACGTGCTCGGCCAGGTTGACGAAGCGTCCGGGTGCCGCATCGACGCGGGTCCAGCGGACGTCCATGCCGAGGCCCGGATGGACGTCGGCCGGGTCGATCGGTTCGGCCTCCGAGGGGTATTCGGGCGGCCCGTCGCCGCCGGTCGGGGCGTCGGGCAGAGGGCCCAGGACGAGCCACTGCTGGACGAACTCCCGCCGCCGGTGGGTATAGCGGCGGTGGTAGTCGTAGAGGGTCTCGCGCGGGAGGTCGGCCCCGGCCAGAAACGCTTCGACTGCCGCCCGGGGGTCCTTCTCGCTCGTCAGGGCCAGGTCGTCCAGGAGCCCGCCGAGGACCTCCGTCGTGTCGGGATGGCGCGGCAGGGCCTGGACAAACCACTTGCGGTGTTCGATCCGGCTCTCCAGGGATGGGTCGATCTCCAGCAACAGGTGGAAGAAGCGGGTCGCCTGCTCGGTCGGGCCGAGGGCGGGGATCGCCTGCCGCAGGATGCGTGCCGCACGGGCCGGGTCGAACGGCAGATGGGCCGTCGCGGGCTCGGCCAGCAGGGCGAAGTGGCTCGCGTAGCCGTCGCCGGCGGGGCCCGTGTGGGCCCGCGAGCCGCTTTTGACGGGCTGCTCGATCCAGTGCCAGTCTGCCGCCGGGTCGGACGGGGCGGCGTGCTCGTCGAAGCCCACGTAAAGGGCCAGGGCGGGGTCGCTGCGGGCCTCGCGGGCCGCCTGCTCGGGCGTCGCCGACCCGAGCCGATAGTGGGCGGCGATCTCGTCGGCCGACAGGGCCCGCCCGAGGACCCGGACCTCGTCGACGAACCCGCGGTAGTAGGTGTAGCCGTCGGGACGGCGGGCGATGGTGAGCGGTCCCTCGCCGCGCGTCCGCTTCCGGTTCAGGGCGATGCGCCGGGCCTCCTTGCCGTCCAGGTACACCACCAGGTCGGCCCCATCATAGGTCATGGCGAGGTGGTGCCAGGTGTCGAGCTTGATCGAGCCGTCCTCGCCCCAGACGACAATGGGGTTCTCGCCGCCGTCCTCGATGTGCAGGTACGCCCCCGGCTTGTCGCGGCCGATGACGAGGGCGTAGTGGCCGCCGGTGGCCTCGTTGCGGCTCTTGCTGACGATCCATTCCCGCGTGTCGCCGCCCTCGGGGTAGGTGTACATGTGGACCCAGGCCTCGACGGTGAGGCGCTCGGGCTCCAGGTCGGGCGAGTGGGGGACCTCCAGGTAGCCCCGCCGGCCGTCGGTAAAGAGGCCGATGCCGACCTTCCCCTCGGCACAGGCCGTGCCCGGCCCGTAGCGGTCGACGTAGCTGTGCCACTCGCCGGCCTTCCAGTCGGGCGGGACGGGCGGTGTCTGTTCGTCGAGGAGGACGTGCTCGGACCCGTCGGCCCCGGCCAGGACGGTCCGGTCCCACACGACGCGTCCGCCGAGCCGCTCGAAGGCGATGCCCGTGATGGGCCGGGTCGCCAGCGGGGTATGGTCGAGGGGCATCCGCAGGGCGTGCCAGGCGCCCGGCTCGGGCAGCTCGCCCATCCACCGGCCCCGCCGGACCTTCGCCCCCCAGATGAACCGGTATCGCCAGCCCCGCGAGTCGCGGAGGTGGACGAACACGCTCTCGGGCGGGTCGGCCGGGTCCAGGTACACCCACTGGACGAGTTGGGGCCCCTCGCTGGGCGGCAGGTGGCCGATGGCCGGCCGGGCCGCCGTCACGGAGACCGTCTTGACCTTGTACCGCTCGTCGGGCGCCACCGTCCGCAGGGCCCCGGTGCCGTGCTTGACGAGGGTGTCGGTCCAGGCGGCCTCGCCCTCGATCCGGCTGCCGTCGGCCGGATCGTCGAACAGGACCTCCTCGCTGCCGTCGGTGACGATCGCCGCCCGGTCGTAGACGATGGGGCCACCGCCCTGCTGCTGGTAGGTGATGCCCGCGATGGGCTTGTCGTGCGCCTCGAACAGCCACAGCGGCAGCGTCAGTTCGTGCCATGTGCCCGGGGGAAGTGCCCGCCCGATATCCCGGAAAGTGAACTGGGTGGGCCCCTCGTACTTGCCGAGGGCGATGTCGTGAATGCCGGAGTGGCTCTCCTGGCCGGCGTCGAGCTCCAGGACGAGGAACCGCGGGGTGCCCTCGCGGCTCGGCACCAGATACATCCACTGCGACAGGTAGGCCTTGGCGGACCACTCGAACCGGCGTCGGACGTCGTCGGGGACGCCCGTCCTCTCGGCCAGCGCCAGGACCCGGTCGACGGCCTCCTGGGCCCCCGGGGCGTGGAGCATCCGGGTCATCGTCACGAGCCGGCCCGCTGTGACACGGCCCCGGCGCCGCCGGAGGAACTCGCCCAGCAGCCCCTCCATGCTCGCCGGCGAGGTGGCCCGGGCCTCGGCCAGTTCGCGGAACACGTCGAACGTCTCGGGCAGCATGGGGAGGGATTCGACGACGGTGGTGGCGGCCTGGAGGGCCGCGGCGCTCATCGGGTGGAGGTAGATGGCCTCGTGGCCGGCCGGGACGACCTCGTCGCCCAGGATTCCCTCGCCCCACGTCAGCCGCCGCGTCGGGCCCCCCCCACCGGGCCGGTCGTCCCAGACGGCCACCGAGAGGCCGGCCTCTCGCCACGGCTTCGGCCGGTACGTGACCGTGCTCAACGGGATGGCGACCTCGTAGGTCATCCGGCCGTCGACAGGGTCGTGGGCGGCGACGGCCTCGGGCAGGGACGGCCTTTCGCGGGGCTCCAGGCTCCGGACGACCGTCTCGCCGTGCTCACCGACGCCGATGCCCCACCGGTACGCACCGCCGATGTGGAACTGCCACGGGCCCTTGCGGGTGGTCAGGCCGACCTCCAGCCAATCGCCCGCCCCGGCGGTGAATCGGCCGAGGCTGGGGACGGCGTAGCGGTCGTCGCAGGTGACGGCCAGGTAGAGCGTCTCGCCGCTGTGGAGAAGGCCCAGGGTGCCGCGGGCGCCGCCCTCGCCTCGCAAGGGGATGAAAATGCCCGCCGGCCAGTCGGCCAGGGAGCCGTCGACCTGGATCGGCCCGGGATGGTGGTGGACGAGCCGGCGGGGCGGGGCGGTCGGCTCGCCCGGTCCGGCGGCCACGAACGCCCGCACGCCGGTCGGCCCGGTGATGAGGGCCGCCTCGTCCGTGAGGAATAACTGGTTCCGTCGGTTGTCGCCGACCTCATCGTAGGTGGCGTAGGGGACGATCTGGGAGGCCCGGGCCTCGGGCCGGCCGGGCTCGTAAATGGCCAGCTCAAGGGGCGTGGCGTCGAATTCGTCCTCCCGCCGCCGGCCCAGCAGCAGCCACAGCTTGCCCCCACGCTCCCTGATGTCCACCACGTGGGTGTTGCGGGGAATCGTGTAGCGGGTCTCCCGGCCGGTGGGCAGGTCGATGGCGGGCAGCACGCCCTCGCCGGCGATCCGGACCCCCTCGTTATAGGGCGGCTCGAACAGGCGGTCGCCCTGAATCGTGCCTGGCATGAGGCGGTCGAGCCGAAGGAAGAAGTCCGGGTCGCCGCGGCGGAAGATGTAGTGGCGATGGTCGCCTCGCCGGCGGTCGCCCCGGCGGGCGTAAAACCGGACCCACGGCCCCTCGATCCGGATGTCCCGGACGCTCCGGACGAACGACGGATCGATCGTCTCGGTGTGCCGCCGCTGCCGGCCCGTCGCGAGGTCCGTCTCGACGAAGGTCCCGTCCTCCTGGAGGTGCAGCGCCGTTCCCCCCTCCAGGGCCCAGCTCCGCGGCCAATCGGCGCCGACGGCGGGAAAGCCCCGGCTGGCCACGACGCGTCCGTCCTCGGCCCGGACCATCAGGTGGTGACCTTGGTTGCGGGTTCGGATGCCTTCGGCCACGATGTGGACGTGGCCGTCGGCGGCGGCGAAGCCGCCGTCGCGCCCGTCGGGCACGAATCGCCGGACCCACTTCAGCTCGCCCGTCGCGACGTCGATGACGCCCGTGTTCCACGTGTGCCGGGGGTCGCCCACCGCCAGGTATCGGCCGTCAATCGACCAGTCGTAGACGGCGAACGGAACGCGGCGCTGCCACCGGGCCTCGCCCCCCAGGGCATCCAAGCCCACGACACGGTCCGGAAAGATCAAGAGGACCGTCCCCTCGGCCCACGCCACACCCACCGGCGGCACCGCCAGGAACCGGCCCCAATGGACCCGGCCGCGGGCGTCGGCCCCGACGCACTCGAAGAAGCCCTGCGATTCGACGTAGACTCGGCCCTCGATCCCGGCCTCCGGCGGCGGCACGTGGAGCTTCACCCGCCGGCGGACCATCCGCCAGGCGGACCTCATCGGCACGCCCGGCCGGGTCTTTGCCGCGGCGTCGGGGTCGCCGGGGCGTTCGAGTCCGCCGGGGACGACGCCTTCCGGGCGCACCGCCAGGAGCGAGCCTCCCCGGAGGGTGAACCCGAGGGGCGGTTCGCCGCCCGCCCAGCCGGCCCGGTCGCGTGTAAGGCCGGTCTCGGCGTCCAGGCGGACGATCTGGCGGGCCGTCCCGACGTAGATCGACCCGCCCGACAGGACCGGGCGGCCGATGATGTCGGCGTCGAAACGCCGGGACCAGCGGACCTCGCCGGTGGCGGCATCGACGGCCACGACGTGCCGCCCGTCGTGCATCAGGGCCGCTCCATTGCGCGTCCCGATGGCCGCGTCGGACGGAACGAACGGCACGTCCCAGAGGAGGTCCCCCGTCTCGGTATCGAGGGCGAAGGCCCCGGCATAATCCCGCGGGAGGAACACGGCGTGGCGACCTACGACCACGGGCGAGGCCCCTTGCCGGTCCGCCACCGACGCCAGGTTCCGGTTGACCCGCACCCGGGGGTAGCTTCGGGCCCATCGCACCAGGCCGTCGTGGGCATCGCATCGGGCCACGAACCCCAGGTTCGTCGAGCAGTAGACCGAGCCCCGGTGGACCGTCACGGGGTTGCCGTAGTGGACGAGGTCGACCTCGGCCCCTCGGCGCCCCCGGATCCGCTGGCCGAGCGCCAGGCCCGGGTTCTGGGCCGCCAGCGAACGCTGCCACAGCGTTTCGCCCGAGTCGGCGTCGAGGCACAGCAGGTAGGAGCTGCCCATCGTCCCGACGCGGCCGTGCAGCTCGCTGAACCGCTCGTGCGTCGCCAGGACGTAAACCCGCCCGTCGGCCAGGACCGGGTCGCTGACCGGGCCGAGGGTCTCCCAGACGGGGTCGCCCGCGGTGGACCAGAGCATGCGGCCGGTCCGCGCGTCGAAAGCCGCCAGGCCCTTGAGGTACTGGAGCGAGGGGTCGAGGTCCCACCGGCTGACGACGCGTCCGTCGCCGCAGGCCGCCCGGAACGGGCCCGGCAAGGTCATCGTGTCGCGCCGGTCCCGCCGCTCGATCTTCCACCGGAGCGACTGGGGCGAGCGGGTCCAGAGCGGCCGGGACGGGTCCTCCCCGAAGCAGGCCAGCAGGCTCGGGGCGCTGACGAGGACCTTCCCGTCCCACGCCTGGGGCTCCCCGAGGGGGAACGGCAGGGACGCCAGCACCTCCTCCGGCGTGTTGACGAAGTTCTCCAGCAGCCAGGCCGTGACCGGCGGCAGGCGGAGGGTCGCCTGCTTCAGGTCGCCGGCCCGCGGCCCGCCCGACGGGCCCCCCCCGTCGTCGAACCGGGCAAGGAGCCGCTCCTTGATGGACCCGGCCGTCCGGGTCTCGCCCATCCAGGGGAACGTGGCGTCCGGCGGCGTGCCGCCGAACGCCGCCTCGACGGCCTCCGGCCCGGCCGCCCGGGCGGCGACGGCCAGCCACAGGCCGACTTGGGCCCGGTCTCGGATTGCCGGGTCGGCCGCGTGGGCGCGGGCATCGTCGAACGCCTGAAACGCCAGGTCGGCCTGTCCGCGGCGGAGCAGGTGCTCGCCCAGCTCCACCAGCGCCTCGTGGACATCCTGGGCCCAGGGGTACCGGCGGTAGGCGGACAGGACGACGTCGGCGTCGGCCCGGGCGGCCTCGCCGCCGCGCCCCAGGAGGGTGCCGAGCGACCGCTGCTGGGCCCGGCGAAGCGGCGCCAGGACCTCCGGCGGCTGCTCCAAGAGCAGACGGTCCACCCAGGCCCACACCGAGGCGTGCCGCTTCTCGAGCCACGGCACGAGGCCGTCGCTCTGGGCGCTTTCGGCCAGAAGGGACTGGACGGCCTGGGTGTCGGCGCCGGCGGCCCGCTGTCTCATGGCGGCCCACTGCATCTCGATGCCGAGGTCCCGGGCGAAGCTCGGGGCGCTCATGCCCTCGCGGTGGATGATCTCGCGGGCGTTTCGGACGTCGCGGTCGTCGTCTTCGCCGCTGGAGAGGCCCTCGAAGATGCGGAGGGCGTCCTGCATCCGCCCGGCCGACAGGTACAGTTCGCCCCGAAGCCGCAGGACCTTCTCGTCCGGGCCGAGCATGGCCTCCAGGGCGTCGAGGGCCCGAGCCGCCCCCCAGAACTGCTCCTGGCGGTACCGCAGGTAGAACCGGAGCCGCAGCGCCCGCTCGACCGCCGGATGGCTGGCCGGGAGGACCCCCGCCCGGGCAAGGCTCACGATGCGGCCGATGGCGTACTCGGCCCGGTCGGTCGAGGCGGGGGGCCGGTCGTCGCCGTCTCCGACCGTCATCTCGGAGGTCTGCTCCATCGCCCGGACGGCCAGGTCGGCTCGCCCGGGGTGGGCCTCGACCAGGGCGTCGAGCGTCGCGAACGCCTCGTCGTAGGCGCCGAGCTCGGCTTGGCGCCGGGCGATCTCGAAGCCGGCCTCGACGTGCCGCTCGGCCTGGTCGGGGAACCGCTCGCTCATCGCCTGAAGCAGGGCGACGACTTTCCGGTCGACCGTCCGCGAATCGTCGGCTTCCTGCCACCGGCCGACGTTCGCCTCGAGGGTCTCCTCCCAGGTGGGTTTCCAGACGATGTCCACGTCGGCCCCGACGGGGTCGGCTGCGACGGCGAGACGGCCGCCCGGGAACGCAAGCGATGCGGCCACGCCCCCGGCGATGGCGATCAGCACGGCTGCGGCGAACGTCCACGTCGCACGACTCATCGAAGGCTCCTGCCCTCCGGCGGCGGGACCGGCGCTCGGGGCGGCACATTCTGTGGGAACCAGCGGCCGGCCGACCAAGCGGTCCACCTGATCGCCGGCCGGCGCGACCTCAGCCAGCCTCCTCAAACGTAAGCTCCGCCCGGCCGGAAATCAACCGGCGCACAGCGCTTCCCCTCCTGAGTTCAACCCGGCTCGGGCAAGAGAGTCGCTGAGACTTCGCGGCGAAGACAGTCCACAGGCAAGACAGAGGAAACGGCGGGCTCGGACATGGGTCTTGCGCGGTGGTTCTCTGCAACCACCGCACAAAGAAGTACTTGCACGCGGCGGGTGCTCCAGACCCACCGGCCAGAAACTTCACAGGGCTTATGTCGGATCGCTCAGTTCGTGTTTCGCACCTATGCGGCTCGTGAACAGAGGTCCAGCAGGGACTGAAGGGATTTGCGCGGGCCCTCGCCCCGGGCCGGGGTCTCCCAAAACCGCTGTGGCAGCGACTGCCGCCTCAGGGCGGTGAGCAGGTCGGCAAACGGGGCCCGACGCTTGAGGCGATACCACGGCCGATGCGGAAAGGACGGGTGCGGATGGCCGTCCTGGAAGATGCCGATGACGGTCCGCGGATGGGCAAAGACCCGTCCCCCCAGCATGATCAGAAAACTCTGGAAGGTCGGTCCGGTCATGGCGGAAGAGACCTCGCGAACCAGCGCCTCGAACGTCGACACCCGTTCCACAGGCGAGCCCTCCTCCGTTCGGTGCGGTTGCCGCCCACTGAATCGGCAGGAGGGCTCGTTATTTGTTGATAAAACTCCCCGCGTCCTGCCGCCTTGAAAAGCGCGAAACCCGAACTGAGAAGTGAAGGATGTCCAGCGCCAACGGCAAGGAGATGGCGCGCTGCGGCTGGGCCGGGCGGGGGTCTCCTGCCCGGTCCTTCCCCTCAAGGAAGAGGGACCTGCGGTGGGGGCAGCCGAGGCGCCCCCGGACAGCGACCGGCCTGCCGCCCTCACCGCGTGATGGCCTTCCACCCCTCGTTCAGGTCGTCGAGGCAGTCGATGACGTCCTGGATTCGCTGGGGGTCGCGGTGGACGTTCGCCTCGCCGAGGTGGCGGAGCATGAAGTGGTACAGCTTGCGGAGGTTGGCGGCCACTTCGCCGCCGTCGTCGGTGTTCAGGCACGAATCCAGCTCGTTGATGATCGCCATGGCGCGGTTGATGGCCTCGCCCTTGGCGGCATGGTTGCCGGCTTCGAGTTCCTGCCTGGCCTGGTTCAGAAAGCGGATGGCCCCGTCGTAGAGCATGACCACGAGTCGTCCACGCGACTGGGTGGAGACGGCGTTTTCCCGGTAGGCTGCGATTCCCCCATTCATCGTTCTCTGCCCTTTCTTCAGGAAGCGGTCAGGCCGAGACCCAGTCGCTGGGCCTCAAGCTGCGTCAAGGCTTGTTCGAGCCGGGCGAACTTCAGCCTCAGCCGCTCCTCCATCCGGTCGAGCCGGGTCTGTTGGAGGTCGAGGGTGTTCTGCAAGGCGTCGATGCGGCCCTGGTAGTGCTTCTCGGTGACGGCGATCGTGCCGCTGGTCGGGTCGAGCAGCTCCTCGAGCGTGTCCCAGAGCCGCCCGCCGATGCCCTGGCGGACTCGGACGACCCCTTCAATGGTCCCCGTGCCGGCGTAGGAGGCGGTGATCTGGAGGAACTGCTCGTCCTGGCCCTCGGCCCCGGTGATGAGGTTGCCCTGGACGGTGGCGTCGCGCCAGTCGCCCTCACCCTCGGTGGTCCGCTTGATCTGGGCCGAAACGAGCGTCCCGCCGTCGAAGACGGCCCGGACGTCGTAGGCCCCCGGCGAGGTCAGCGACGAGGCATCGTAGAAGCTCAGCTCCTCGACGCTGCTCGTGCCGGTCCGGTCGGCCCCCACCAGGCCCAGCACGCCGAGGTAGTCATCGGCGAGGGCCTCGTCGAGGGTCTCCTCGTCCAGCTCCAGGTGTCCCTCGCCGTCGAGGCCCAGGCCGATCTGGCCCGCCAGGATGAACGAGTCGGCCCCTTCGTCAAACCCAAGGGCCGTCTCGATGAAAGCCAGGCGGAGCTGGCTCCGGACGTGGCGGACGCCGAACTCGCCCATCAGGACGCCCGCCGTCTCGGTCCCCTCGTCCCAGTCGGTGTTGGCCTGGACGTAGTCGACCAAGCCGTTGTAGGCCTCGACCAAGGCGTTGAGCTTCTCTTTGAGCGCGTTGGTGTCGCGGGTCAGGCTGATGCGGACCGTCCCGGCGGCGTGGAGCTTCAGGGAGACGCCCGGCAGGACGTCGTCGATCGTGTTGCCGCTGCGGCTGATCCAGTCGCCCGACGGGTAGCCGTCGACGCGGACCTCTGCGTCCTGGGCCGATTGGGTGGTCGTGAAGGCGGCGGAATCGAGCCCCGCGAGGGTCGTCAGGGCGTCCTCGACGGTGATGGTGTAGTCGGCCCCGGTGTGGTTCCCGCCCAGGACGAGGTGGTACACCTGGCCCCCGCCGGCGTCGTATTCGAGGAGGCTGGCGGTGACGCCGGGGTTGCCGCCGTCGTTGTTGATCAGGTTGCGCAGGTCTTCGAGGGTGGTCTCGGCGGTGGTCTGGATGGATCGTGTCTGGCCGTCGTAGGTGTAGGCGAAGACGCCTTCGCCGACGAGGGTGTCGAGGGCGGCCAGTCCGTCGTGGACCATCCGCTGGGCTGCGGCGAGCTGGTTGATGACGATCTCATGGGCGCCTTCGCCGGCGCCGGAGGTGGCCTCGACCGTCAGGGTCTGCTCGTCGTTGGAGGCGGCCCGGTAGGCCCGAAGGGCGGCGGCGGAGCGGATGTCGTCGGCCGCCGACCGGAGGCCCTCGAGCCGCGACTCGACGCCGGAGAGGGCGTCGGCCTTGCTTTCCCACCGGTCCTGGCGTGCCTGGAGGCGGTTGAGCGGCCCCGAGGAGGCGGCCAGGAGCTGCCGGACGAGCAGTTGGGTGTCGATCCCGGTTTGGAGGCCAGGCAGGGCGATGGAGGCCATGGTCAATCCCCGGGTGAGGCTCGTCCGGCGACGATGCCTGAGGAGGCGGCCCGGTTTCTACTTAGGAGGCGCGAAACGGGTGGGCCGCCTCCCCAGGAACGTGTGCGAAGACTACCGCAGCAGCGACAGGGCCAGCTGCGGCATGGCGTTGGCCTGGGCCAGCATGGCGACACCGGCCTGGGCCAGCACCTGGTTCTTCGTCAGGGTGGTCATCTCGCGGGCGACGTCGACGTCCGAGATACGGCTCTCGGCGGTGACGAGGTTCTCGGCCTGGATCTCCAGGACCGAGGCCGTGGCCTCGAGCCGGTTGATCGTGTAGCCGAAGGCCGCCCGGGCCGAGTCCTTGGCGACGATGGCGTCGGCGATCGTCGACAGGGCCGCCTGGGCGCTTTCCTGAGACGCCAGCGACAGCGAGTCGATCCCGAGGCCCGACTTCGTGGTGTCGACCGTGTTCAGGGTGATCTTGTCGACGTTGTCGGTGTTGCCGGACCCGAAGTGGATGACGACGCTGCCGGAGGCGCTGTTGAGGAGCTTGATGCTGTTGAACGCGGTCGAGTTGGAGATTCGGTCGATCTCGTCGGCCATGGCCTGGAACTCGGCGTCCAGAATGGCCCGCTGGTCGTCGGAGTAGGAGCCGGTGGCGGCCTGCTCGGCCAGCTCCTTCATCCGGATGACCGCCTCGTCGACCGTCTGGAGGGCCCCCTCGGCCGTCTGAAGCATGCTGATGGCGTCCTGGGCGTTCCGCGCGCCCTGCCTCAGCACCGCGATGTCCGCCCGCATCAACTCACGGACGGCCAGACCTGCCGCGTCGTCGGAGGCGCCTGCGACACGGAGGCCGGACGACAGCCGCTCGACGCTACTGGCCAGCGAATCATACGACTGGGCCACGTACCGAGCGGCGTTCTCCGCCATCAGGTTGTTCTTGATTGCAAGCATTGTCTCACCTCTCCCTTAGAATCGAAGAAAGCGTTCCCGTGCGCGCCCCAGTAGCTCGCACTTTGTGTCCCCGTTGCATCCGATCCACGGCACGTCATGGTCGCGTATCCCATCGAGTCATGCTCCGGCGAGTCCGGGCCGGTCCAGGGTTCATTATCGAAGGGGCTCCACGCGACTTTAGCGATTTCCGGCCGGGCGTTTTCGGCCCGGAAACACCTTCAGAAAAGGTTTTCGGGTCGAATTCGGGCCTCCCAGTGTCGAAAGCGGCGGTCGGACGGGGGCAGGGCCGCTGCCGGGGCATCCAGAAATCCGCCGAAAATCGCTTCAGGAGACGATTGGGCGAAGAAGGGCGGAACGGGTGCGGCAAGACGTGACGGAGAGGGCCTCAAGGCTGAGCGGCAGGGGGTAGGGGGCAGGGGGAAGTCTGACCCTCATCGGCCGGCAGAGGGGCGCCACATAGGGGGCCTGGACAAGGCGAGCCCCTATATGTTGGGGCTCGTGCTGCGTCCAGGTCGTCAGGGCCGTCAGATGCCCAGGCTCAGGATGGCTTCGGCCGCCCGGCGGGCCGCTTCGGGCGTGTCCAGGGCCCCTTCGGCGAGCAAGCGGCGGGCCTCCTCGACCGCGCCCCGGCGGACCGCGGGCGTCTCGTTCGCCCGGCGGACATACGGCTCGATCGACGGCTGCGGGGCCGCAGGGGCCCCCTGAACGACCTTCGGACCCCCGGATTTCGTACCCGGAGGCTTCTGAAGGCCATTGGACCCTTCGGACACACCGAATGGGTCAAGGCCGGGTGTGCGTTCCACCTGCATGGTCCTTCCCCCAACTAATGCCCTCGCTCGAGATGATTATCGGCGCTTGCGGCGATTCCATTAGCAAAATTCACCAAAAACGCCCCTCCTGATGTCAAAAATCGCGTTTCCGGTCTCATTCCGCGCTCACCTCCGGCGGTTCGGGCAGCGTCCCGGCCACCTCCCAGGCGGCGAACTTCTGGAACGCCCGCGGGCTGACCGTCGCGAGCTGCCAATCGTGCGCCCCCTGGCCGGGGTCGGCCCGCCAGGCGTAGAAATACCGCATCCGATCCTGCGTGGCCAGGTCGGCGGCGTCCCACACGTGGTCGATCGCCCACAGGACCCGCCCGTCCCTGAGGTCCAGCAGCCTCAGGTACACCCCGGTCTGCATCCGCGGATGGGGCTGAAACTGGGTCACGGCCCCCACCAGGACCGCGTCTGTCCTCAGCAGGTGCCGCATTCGTGCGAGGTCCTCCAGCGTGAAGGCCTTGCCGCTGTCGGGCGGCGGCTCGATGCCGGCCAGCTCCGGGGGGGCGATCTCGACGTGAAAGAGGCCCCGGCACTGGATGGCCCGGAACAGCTCCTCGGTCATGCCGTCGGCCACCGACGGGTAGTCCGTCTCGTTCGAAAGGGGGACCAGGACCACCCGCCCGACCTGTCGCAGCTCGCCCTGAGGGTCCACATAGTGGGCCACAGGACAGTGATCGCCCCTACCGGTGGGGTAGACGCAGCCTGCGGCCGCCCATGCGGCGAATGCCGCCACGATGGCGGCGATCGGAGCCGGCGCCATTGGTCTACTCGGACGATTCACCCTGGGTGCCTCCTCCCACGGTCTGCTCGATGCCTTCGCCGGGCGCCGGCGCGTCCTGGGCGGCCGGGGCCGACTCGGCGATCTCGCCGCCTAGCAGCTTCAGGACCTTCGCCAGGGCCTCGAGCTCCGTCAGGTGCGACCGCCGCATCTCGTCGCGGTAGCCCAGGATGTTCTTCTTCCACTTCTCGTTCTCGGCGCGGACCTCGATCAGGAGGCCGTTGGCCTCTTCGAGCTCCAACTGGGCCTGCGTCAGCTCGCCTTCGATCTCGGCGACCCGCTGGCGGAGCTGGCGATTCTGTTCCTCCAGGGACCGCGTCTTCTCGCGTTCCAGGTGCAGCTCCTCGATGGCCTGGCTGTACTTGCGGGACCAGGCCAGGGCGTCCTCGACGGCCGTGGGCGTCGGGGCCTGGGTCGGCTCCTTGGCCACCGCGATGTCCTGGAGATACTCGGCCTGCCGGGGCCGGGCCGGCCGCGTCTGGAGGGGGTGGCGGATGTGCGGTTTCTGGTCCATCTCGGCCAGGGCACAGCCTGCCACGGTCACCACCGCCGCCACCAGCAATACGATCGAGTGCCGCATCACGCATCCTCCTTCCGGGTAGGATCGGGGCCTTGGGAGGCCGGATCGGACGGGTCCTCGGGGGCCGGTTCGTCGCCGGCCCACCGGCATTCGATGAGGGTGATGTTTCCGCACGGGCATCGGACCTCGACGACGGCCCGGTCCTCATCCCGCTGGACGATCCGGACCTGGGTCGGTGCCCGCGCCGCCGAGGGCCGGGTCACTCCAGGCGCCTGGGGCCCGCCGAGGCGGCACGGGCCGCTCGTGCGGATCTGGCCCTTCTTCAGCACGCCGGTCGGCCTGGTTGCCATGGGCCGGCCTCTCCTTCTTCAGGGCCCTAAGCGAGCGTGTCCACGACGTGGTCACTCGATTCGGGTTCCGGGCCTTCGGCGGCGGCGGCCTGGCCGCGGGCCTCCGCCGCGGCCGTCTCGTGCACCGCCTCGGTCCGACTGTCGGCGGCGGCGGCGCCGCCGCCGCTGCCGCGACGGGCGGCCGCCCGCCGGTTCGACCGACGCGACGAGCCGTTCCGCCGCCGGTCGTCGCCGTGGCCCACCGGCACCGGCCGGGCAATCTCGTGGGGGGCCTCCGGCCCCTTCACCGAATAGTCGCTCGGGCTGGTCATGACGGGCTCCTCATCTTCACCGAGAGCTTAAACAGGGCACTGGCGTGCATCTGGCTGATCCGCGATTCGGTCACCTCCAGCACCTCGGCGGCCTCCTTCATCGTCAGGTCCCGCTCGTAGTACAGGAGGATGACCTTGCGGTCCCGTTCGGGCAGCTCCTGGACGGCCCGGGTGAGGCGGGCGAGCGTCTCGCGCCGTTCGGCCTCCCGCTCGGGCGAGGTCCTCTCGTCGGCCGGAATCAGGTTGCCCAGGGCGGGCTTGTCGTCGCTGAGGCCGTGGATCGAGAGGAAGTGCTGCCGCCGCGCCTGCTCCACGGTACGGTAGAACTTCTCGATGCCGAGGCCGGCCTGCTCGGCCAGCTCCTCGTCGGCGGGGGGCCGGCCGTGTTCGGCGACGAACGCCTCGTGGGCCTCACGGATCCGCCGGACCAGGCGATGGACCGACGGCGAGACGAACGAGAGGTTCCGCAGCTCGTCGATGACGGCCCCGCGGATGCGAATGTAGGCGTAGGTCTTGAAGTCGGCGTGCTTGGAGGCATCGTAGGCCCGGGCGGCCCGCACCAGGCCCAGCGTCCCGGCCGAGACCAGCTCCTCACGGTCGACGCGGGCCCCAAGCCCGGAGGCCACCCGCTCGACGATGTGCCGCACCAGCGGGAGGTACCGCACGATCCACTCGTCCTCCCGTGCGGCACGGGACTGCTCCTCGTAGACCTGGGAGGCCTTGGCCTGGAGCGCTTTGGGCGGCCCGGTCTGGATGGTTTCCTCAGTTCGCACGCTCACGGGAATCGTCCTTCATGTCGTCGGGCGGCGTGAGCATCGAGTCGACGATCAGCCGGATCGCCACCCGCCCCGCCACCATCGCCAGCACGTACAGGACCGCCGCGCCCACCAGGGCCCGCGCGGCGCAGACGTGAGGAGGCAACCCGCAGCAGGCGCCGATGGTCGCCAGGCCCAGCAGCCCGACGACGGCCACCCTGACGGCGGTTCGTCTCACGTCGGTCCTTTCCCCCCGCGTGCTCGGGTCTCACGTATCATCCGGTAGCGGCCGCGGCCGCAAGCGGGGCGTTACGGCGCCCGCGTTCGGCGGCGGGCCGGTCCTCGGCCGGGGCCGGCCCGGTCGAGGTCGGCCCCAGCGAGATCGTCGCGACGGCCTCCACCGCCGTCCCGACGGCGATCTCGTCATAGGCCACGATCGGAAGCTGGGCGAGCTGCCGCGACAGCATCGCCGCCAGGTGCGGCCGCAGCCGGAAGTCGCACAGCAGGACGGCCTTGTCATGGCCGGCGTTCATGGCTTCGGTCCAGGCGGCCGTGATGCGGCGCGACAGCTCCAGGGCCCGGTCGGGCGCCAGCGAGAGCGACTCGCTTCCGTTCTCGCTGACCAGGGCGTCCCGCAGCTCGTACTCGAGCGTCGGGTTGAAGACGATGGCGACGATCCGCCCCTGCGGGTCGCGGTGCTGTTCGGTGATGGTCCGGACGAGGGTCTTTCGGACCAGCTCGGTCAGGGTGGCGGGGTCCTTGGTGCGGGCGGCGTGGTCGCCGAGGGCCTCCAGGATCTGGGCGAGGTTCCGCACAGGGATGCCGTCCTTCAGCAGGTTCTGGAGGACGCGGTGCAGGAGGCCCATCGAGACGCTCTCGCCGACGACGCTGCCGACGAGCGTCGGCTGGTGCTCGCGAAGCCGGTCGACGAGCGTCTGGACGTCGTCGCGGGAGAGGACCTCGTGAGCGTGACGCCGGAGCACCTCCGAGAGGTGCGTCACCAGCACCGACTCCGGGTCGACGACCGTGTAGCCGGCCAGCTCGGCCTCTTCCTTCTGGTCCTGGGTGATCCAGAGGGCCGGCAGGTTGAAGACCGGCTCCGTGGTGGTCTGGCCCTTGAGGGGCCTCTGGACCGTGCCCGGGTCCATCGCCAGGAGCCGGTCCGGCTCCAGGCGTCCCTGGGCGACGATGTGCCCGTAGAGCCGCACCTCGTAGGCGTTCGTGTCGAGGGCCATGTTGTCGCGGAGGCGTATCAACGGCAGCACGATGCCGTATTCCCGGGCGAACCGCTTCCTCAGGGGGGCGATCCGGTGGAACAGGCTGTCCTTGCGCCGGGGGTCGACCGTCTTGATGAGCGCGGGGCCCACCTGGATGGCGATGCGGTCGACCTCGAGAAGCTCCTCGACGGGCGTCTCCTCGGCCTCCTTGGCCGGCTCGGGCTTCTCGCGGCCCCGGGCGGCCTGCCGCTCCTGGCTCGCCAGGAACCGCGCCAGCACCCCCGCCCCGATCGAGAGGATGATGAACGGGACCTTCGGGAACCCCGGCACGAAGACCATGGCCCCCAGCAGGAAGGCCGCGATGCCCACCGGCCGGCTCCGGGCGAGCATCTGCCGGACCAAGTCGCGGCTGAGGTCCTCGCGGGTCGAGGTCTTCGAGATGAGGAACCCGGCCGAGGTGGAGATGATGACCGCCGGGATCTGGCTCACCAGGCCGTCGCCGATCGCCAGGACCGAGTAGGTCTGGATCGTATCGGCGATGGCCTTGCCCTGGGCCAGGCCCAGGACGATGCCGCCCACGAGGTTGACGCCGGTGATGATGAGTCCGGCGATGGCGTCGCCGCGGATGAACTTCGAGGCGCCGTCCATGGCGCCGTAGAACTCGCTCTCGCGGACGATCTTCTCGCGTCGGGCCCGGGCCTCCTCCTCGCCGATGAGGCCGGCGTTCAGGTCGGCGTCGATGGCCATCTGCTTGCCGGGCATGGCGTCGAGGTTGAACCGGGCGGCCACCTCGCTGATCCGCTCCGCCCCCTTCGTGATGACCACGAACTGGATGATCACCAGGATCAGGAACACCACCAGACCGATCGTCAGGCTCATCGGCCCGGTGGCCATGTTCCCGCCGGCCACGAAGTTGCCGAACGTGTGGATGATCTTGCCCGCGTCGGCCTGCGTCAGAATCAGCCGCGTCGACGCCACGTTCAGGCTCAGCCGAAAGAGCGTCACGAACAACAGCAGCGACGGGAACGTCGAGAGCTCGATCGATTCCTGCGTCGCCAGCACCACGACCATCGTCCCGACGGCGACGGCGATGCTCCCGGCCAGGAGAATGTCGAGCAGGAACGTCGGGATCGGGATCAGAAGCGTCGCCAGGACCATCGCCAGGCCGCCGGCGAACAGGATGTCGTTGTGCGCCAGGAGCCGCCGCATGCCCCCCGGGCCGCCGTCCGGCAGGTTCGGGATGTCGGGTCGAGCGGTCATCGGTCGCGCCAACGGCTCCTTACGCCTGTCGCTTGCTTCGCAGCCGGTAGATCATGGCCAGGACCTCGGCCACCGCCACGTAGAGGGCCTCGGGGACCATCCCGCCCACCTCGCACGTCCGGTACATCGTCCGGGCCAGGTGCGGCCGCTGGACGATCGGCACGTCGTGCGACCGGGCGATTTCCTTGATCTTCTCGCACAGGTAGTCGGCCCCCTTGGCGACGACCGTGGGGGCTTCCATGGCGGCGGCGTCGTACTTCAGGGCCACCGCCACGTGGGTCGGGTTCGCCACGACCACGTCGGCCGTCGGGACCGCCTGGAGCATCCGCTTGCGGGCCAGCTCGAACTGGAGGGCCTGGATGCGGCCGCGGACCTCCGGGGCCAACTCGTGCTCCCGGCGCTCCTCCTTGACCTCCTGGCGGGTCATCCGCAGGTCCCGCCGGTGCTGCCACTTCTGGTACAGCATGTCGAGCAGCGCGAGGAACACCAGGGCGACCGTGATCCGCACCACCACACCGAAAACGATGTCGAGCGTGCCCTTGAGGGCCCCCAGGGGCGGGGCCCAGATCAGGCCCAGCATCTCGCCGTGCCGGCCCCGGAGGTAGACGACCACGATGGCCAAAATGGCCGCCAGCTTGACGACGGCCGCCAGCAGCTTCACCAGCGACCGCGGCGAGACCAGCGACTTCAGGCCGTTGACCGGATGGATGCGGTTCGGATCAATCCGGACGCCCTTCGGGGCGAACGACAGGCCGCTGACGAGCACCGACCCGAACACGGCCGCCGTGCTCGTGGCGACGAGAAACGGCAGCATCGTGGCGAGGGCCTGGAGGCCCTTCTGCCGCAGGAGGCCCACGTAGGAGGCAATGTCGTCGACGACCATCCCGCCGCCGAGGGCGAACCCTTCGGCCGCCTGGCGCGAAAAGAACTGCCACAGCGTCGAGGCCGCCAGGAGCGTCGCCACGAGAAGCGTCGCGAGCGTCAGGGCGGCGGGCATCTCCGAGCTCTGGGGAACCTTGCCCTCCTCGCGGGCCTTTTGCAGCCGCTCCGCGGTGGGCGGTTCGGTCCGTTCGGTTGCCGGCTTATCGGCCATCGACCATCGGTCCTCTTATCTTCCTACGCCAGCAGGGCAAAAAAGACACTTAGTGTCTTTTTCTTCGCCTAAGCCCTTTGTGGGCAGCGGTTTACGCCTCCGGAAAAGACACTTAGTGTCTTTTTTTACGCGAGCATGAACGTCGTCAGCCAGTCGGCCAGCTCGGCGGTGAACGCGTTCAGCAGCGGCATGATCGCCGCCGCCATCAGCAGCCCCAGGCCGATCCGAAGCGGCAGGCTGGCGAACAGGATGTTCATCTCCGGCAGGATCCGCGCCAGGACCGCCAGGATCACCGCCAGCACCAGGAACGCCGCCACCAGCGGCGACGCCAGCCGCAGGGCGAAAACAAGCATCGTCGCCCCGGCCTCGGTGATCGCCCCGGCCATCGCCTCCGCCGTCGGCGGCGAGCCCACCGGGAACACGTCGTAGCTCTTCGCGACCAGCCGCAGCATCACCTGGTGTCCCCCCGCCGCCAGAAAGAAGACCGCGAAGCACATCTCCATGAGCGTCCCGAGCGGGTCGGACTGTTCGCCCGAGAGCGGGTCGATGATCGAGGCCATCGCCAGGCCCATCTGGCGGCGGATGATCAGGCCCGTCTGCCGCACCGCGGCGAACACCAGGGCGATCGCCAGCCCGAGCCCGAGGCCCGTGATGGCTTCGCGGGCCAGGGCGATGGCCACGGCGACCCAGTGGTCGCCCACGCCACGGGCCGGCGGCACGACCATCGCCAGCACGATGCCCAGAAACAGGGCGATCCCGGCCCGGACCAGCACCGGGGCCGACTTCCACCCAAAGATCGGCAGCACCGCCACGAACGCCGACACCCGCGCCAGGACGAGCATGAACGGCACGATCAGTGGGGCCACGGTTTCCACGGTCAGGCTTTCAGTCGGTCGGGCCGGCGGCAGTCTCGTGGTGGCCGCGCGCTACGGGGTGCTTCCGCACGCCGCTCGAAACAGCGCCGCTCGATGCCCTTGCTCGCTGTCATCGTGTCATTCGCCATTCGGATCTCGTCACTGACTAAGGCGTCATCGCCTGGACCTGCTGGAACACCTCCCGGGTGAAGTCGACCGTCACCTCGAGGGCCCACCCGGCCGTCAGGAGGACCATGATGGCCACCCCCGCCAGCTTGAAGACCAGGCTCAGCGTCATGTCGCGGACGCTCGTGACGGCCTGGAGCATCGCCACGACGATGCCGATCACCATCGCCACTGCCAGCACCGGCGCTGCCACCAGCAGCGCCGTCTCCAGGGCCCGACGCCCGAGATAAAGGACCAGGTCCGCGTCCATACGGGACTCCCATCAGTAGAAGCTGCTCACGAGGCTCTCGGCCAGCAGCCGCCACCCGTCGACCAGCACGAACAGGATGATCTTCAGCGGCAGGCTGATGATGACGGGCGGCAGCATCATCATGCCGGCGCTGAGCAGGATGCCCGCCACCACCAGGTCGATCAGCAGGAATGGGATGAACAGGAGGCACCCCATCTGGAACGCCATCCGGAACTCGCTGACGGCGAAGGCCGGGATCGCCACGTGGATCGGCACCTCCTCCGGCCGCTCGGCCGCCACCTCCCCCAGGTCCAGGAACAGCGCCAGGTCGCCCTGGCGGGTCTGGCGGATCATGAACTGCTTGATGATGCCGAACCCCTTGTCCGTGGCCGCCTGGAACGACAGTTCGTCGGCCAGGTAGGGCTGGACCGCCTCGCCGTTCATCCGCTTCAGCGTCGGTGCCATCGTGAAGAGCGTCAGAAAGAGGGCCAGGCCGATGATCGCGATGTTCGGCGGGATGTTCTGCGTCGTCAGGGCCCGCCGGATGAACGACAGGACGATCACCACCCGCGTGAAGCTGGTCATCATCACCAGGGCCGCCGGCAGGAGCGCCAGGCCCGTGAAGACCACCGCCAGTTTGACCGGCGCCGACCAGTCGCGGGCCTCGGCATCGTCGCCGGTGACCTTGTCGACGGCCTCCAGGAGGTCGCCGATCTCGGGCAGCGACGAGACGCCCCGGTCGGCCCCGCCGACGTCCTCTGTCGGCAGGCGGATGGGCGCCGGCGGCGACGCGACCGGCGCGGGAGGGGCCGCCGCAAGGGCTGGACCGGCGCCCAGTACGCAAGCGAGTCCCAACATGGCGGCCAGAAGTCCGCGGGTCATGCGTCCCTATCCTCGCCCAGGCCGGGCGGGCGCCGGGTCGGCGGGACGAACGTCCCCCCGGACCCGTCCGAGGACGACAGCGAGCGGCCCTCGGACTCCACGGACCCCGTCAGGTCCGTCACCAGAGAGAGCCGCTCGCGCGTCCCGGCCAATAGGAGTGTCCGATCGCCAATCTCAACGAGGTGCAGCGACTTGCGGGGGCCGACGTAGACGGTCTCCAAGATAGAGATGCGGCGCCCCTGGCCCACGCCGAGCCGCGGCAGGAACCGCTTCGCGACGAACAGGGCGACCCCGCCCAGGACGAGGACCACCAGCACCGCCGCCAGCGACTGGCCCAGAAGGGCCGGGAACGTGTCGTCCGCATCGCCGTTTCGTCCGAGCTTCGGGCCGCCCGGCCCGCGGTCGGTGTCGGAGTCGTCCCGCGTGCCGAGGCCCGCAAGGCCGGCCGCCTTCCCGGACGATTCTTCCTCGGGGGGGGCGTCGCCCGCATCGCCCGTCTCAGCCGCGGCTGCGAGCAGAGGCGCCGCCGCCAGGAGGGCCGCCGCCAGGAGGGCCGTCGCCAGCGTCCGTTTTCGTGCCATGAGTCACCTCGGGCCGTACGGTCACCAAGCCCGAGGAAGAGATTGCAGATGGCGTGCCAAACGTGAAAACGGCCCTGGCGGGGCCGGAAAGGCCGTTTCAGGGTCGATTGCGGAGGCCGAAAAATCGTGCGCTGCGCCAGAAAACTTGACGCCGGCCCGGCCCGGTCGCCGGGCTACGTCTCGCCGTTACCGTCGGTGGCCGCGGGACGCAGCACCTCCTTGACCCGGACGCCCAGGCGGTCTCCGACCACCACCAGGTGGCCCGTGGCGAAGTGGATGCCGTTCAGGAGGAGGTCGACCGGCTCGCCGGCGGCCCGGTCCAGCCGGATGACCGACCCCGGCCCGCGCTCGAGCAGCTCGCGGACCGGCAGGCGGACCGATCCCAGCGATGCCGCCACCTCGACGGTGGTGTCGAGCAGGATCTCGATCTGTCCGCCCGGGGCCGCGACGGCGGCCTCGGCCACCTCCTCGAGCTGGGCCTCCTGGACCTCGACGTCCGTCTCTTCGGTCGATTCGAGGGGGGCATCGTCCACGTCGACTGCGGGTGCCTGCGTCATGGGAGACTTCCTTTCTTCGGACCGGTGGCCCCGATGTCGACATCGAGGCGCGGATAGCGGCGAAACTCGCACACGCGAACGGCGTATCGGCCGTCGCTGGTGGCCGGGGTGCCCCGGAGCACCCCCACGTCGCCAACCGAGAGCGTGAGCGGGTCGTCGACACCGGTGTCCAGAACGACGACGTCGCCCGGCCCGAGGAGCATCAGGTCGCGGACGCGGACCTCGGCGGCGCCCAGGCGGACGGTGGCCTCGACGGGTGCGGCCCGGAGGTGGGCGAGGACGGCCTCGCGGTAGCTGGGGGTCCCGGCGGTCATCCCGCCGCCGACCGGCCCGGCGACGAACGCTTCCAGGGCCTCGCTCTGGAAAGCGACGGTCATGGCGGCCTCGCCCGGCTCGGGCGGCGCGGCGGGCGGCGCCTCGGCTTCGCCTTCGGCATCATCGGCCGCCTCGGGCCCGGCACGGGCCGCCACGTCGAACTGCCACAGCTCCTCGCCCGGTGTTTCCGAGACGGGCGGCGTGCGGCCCACCTCGCCCGGCCGGAGGATTTCGTCGGCCGCCTGGATGGCCGGGCCGCCGAACTCGCACAAGGCCGACGAGAGGCCCCGTGCGGCGGCCGCCGCCACGTCCAGCAGCAGGGCGATCTCCATCGCCGAGAGGCCCCGCGGGGCCTCTTCGGCGTCGCCCTGGCCGCCCAGGAGCTGGTCCACCCACCGGACGGCCGTCTCGGCCGGCAGGACCAGCGTCCCGACGGGTCGCCCGTCGGCCGTCAGGCCGAGACGATACGCCGGTTCGGCGTCGCTGGCGGGCGGGACGGCGTAGCGTTCCTCGGAGGCCGACGCCGCCAGGCGGAGGTCCTGGGCGAGCATCGTCCCGAGGGCGGCGGCGACGTGGTCGGCCGCCCGGCTCGCCAGGGACGACAGGCGCTGCCGCTCGGCCGCCGTGAACCGGTGGGGCCGGTCCCAGTCGTACTCCTCGGCGGCCGCAGCCGCCCGAGGATCGGCCGGGGGCCGTTTGGGCCGGCGCCGGGCCGCGGCCTGGAGCTGCGCCACAATCGCCTCATTGATCGACGGCTCGTCGTCGCTCATGACACCGTGAACCTCGTGAACAGCACCTGGGTGATCCGGGGTTTCTGGTCGGGCCAGAGCTTCTCGTTGAAGGCGTCGAGGATCTCGCGCCGCATGCGGCCCATGTTGACGGCCCCGCGGACGTCCTCCAGCGAGCAGCTCGCGAAGTAGCCCGTCAGCCAATCGCTCAAGACCCGCCGCTTGCTCTCGATCAGGCCAAGGGTCTCCTGGTCGGCCCGGTCGGCCGGGATGGCCAGGGCCAGCTTCACGGAGATATAGCGGGCCAGACGGGGCTCGTCCAGGTTGACCGTGATCGGTTCGAAGTCGACGTAGAGGACCTCCTGGGGGTCCTCGCCGATCGTGACAGGGGCGGCATCGGGCGGGACGGGCGGCCCATTGCCGCTGCACCCGGCCATCATCGCCGTGGCATAGCCGGCGGCGGCGGCAATGACGGCGACGCCGGCGTAGAGGACCAGGACGTGCCGGCCGTGTCCCTGGTCGGTCTCGCCGGGGAGTCTCTGGGCGTCGGCGTCGGTCTCCTGCGGGTCGCTTTGGGGTCGGTCGGTTTCGTCGGCCATGGGCGTGCCTAGGATTCGGGTTCGGATTCCATGACGGCCAGCAGGATGAACCGCTGGAGGCCGTCGGGTCCGCGGCTGTCGGTCCATCGCCCGCCGGCGCCTGCGCCCCAGGCGTCGACGTTGGCGCCGGCGTCGTGCAGGGCTTCCGGCAGGGCGGCCTCGATGAACCGCTCGACGGCCCGGGCCCGCCGGCTCGAGAGGGCCCACTGGTCCTTCGGGTCGGCCTCATCGGGCGCCAGGCCGATCACGTGGACGCTCGGGGCGGCGCCCCCGGCGCTTCGCAGGAGCCCCCGGGTGAAGTCCTTCAGGAACGCCCGGGCCTCCGGGTCGAGGTCGGTGCCCAGCGGGTCGAAGCGGATGGGCGTCGTGATGAGCCGGACGGGCGCCCCCCCGTAGTCGGACGCCTTCGCTTGAGCTAATCGGCGAAGATCCTCGAAGAGCTTGCGGACTTTTTCGTCCTCCTCGCTGATGACACGGGTGGGGGCCTTGTTCGACGGGTCCTCCTCCATGGGGTAGTGGACCTTGCGGTACTTCAGGTCGGGCCCTTCCCGCTTCCCGAAGACCCAGTCGGGCACGCCGAGGCCGGCGATGGCCCGCCGGAACGCCCCCTGCCCCTGGAAGAACAGGGCCCCGCCCTGGTCCCGAGCCAGGGCCTGGAGCATGATGAAGAACGACAGCAGCAGCGTGATCATGTCGGTGAACGAGACGATCCACCCGGGGGTCTTGTTCCCGCCTTCGGTCCTCTTGCGGCGGAAGGGCCTCACGGGTAGGCCTCCGGGTTGAGGACGGCGATGACGACGGCCGGTTCGTCCGGGGCGTCCGACCCCGGAGAGGTCGAGAGGCTGAACCGCTCGACCTCCAGGTCGGCGCCCTGGGTGAAGTAGTTCATGACGGCCCAGGCCCGGCCGAGGGCCCGGTCCTCGTCGGCCTCCCGCGAGGGGACCGGACGGCGGCTCGAGCCGCTGGTCTCACGGACGACGACGCGGCTCGAGACGAGCCGGAGGTAGCCGGCGACGGGGTCGAGAAGGTCGCGTCCCTCGGGCCTCAGTTGGGCTCCCTGGCCCCAGAAGAGGAGCCGGCTGGGGATCGTCAGGGTCCGCCGGTCGCGGTAGGCGTCGATGCTCGTCAGGTCGAGGCTGTCGCGGGGCCGTAGGTTCGGCTCCAGCCGGTCGTGGGTCGGTTTTTCCGAGCCATGCTCGGTGCGGTCGATCTCGCGAGGCGGGGGGTCGGTGGGGTGGTCCAGGGGGTGGTGCTTGCGGGCGTGGACCGAGGGGTCGTTTCGCTCGATGAGGGAGCCCGAGACGCTGAACGACGATTCTTTCTCGAACGAGGCGTACGTCAGGAGCATGACGAAGAACGTCAGCAGGAGGGTCATGCAGTCGCTGAACGTGACCATCCACTCCTGGGACGGTCCGTCGTCGGATGGCGGTTCACGTCGTGCCACGTCGCTGTCCTAGACCGAAGGCTTCAGTTCTTCGCGCTGCTTGGCGGATACGAAGGCCTGCATGCGTTCGCGGACGGCGGTGGGTCCTTCGCCGCGGACGATGGCCAGGAGGCCCTCGATGATCATCTCCTTCTGGACGGTCTCCTTCTTGGAGCGGAGGTCGAGCTTGCCGGCCAGGGGCAGGAACACGAGGTTGGCCATGAGGGCCCCGTAGAAGGTGGTGATCAGGGCGGTGGCCATGCCGATGCCGATGCCGCTCGGGTCCTCCAGGTTCCGCAGCATCTGGATGAGGCCGATGAGGGTCCCGATCATGCCGAAAGCCGGGGCGCTGGCGCCCATGAACTCCAGGACCTTCTTGCCGGTGGCGTGGCGTTCCTGAAGGTACTGGACCTCCAGGCCGAGCTGCTTCTCGATGGCCGTCTCGTTCTGGCCGTCGATGAGCATCTGCATGCCCTTGACGAGGAACGGGTCGCGGAGGTTGCGGACCTGCTCCTCCAGGGCCAGGGCCCCGTCGCGGCGGTTGATGGCGGCGTAGTCGACCATGTTCTGGATGAGCGACTGCTCGGAGGGCATCTGGTTGAACAGGGTCTTCCGGGCCAGGGCGAAGATTCTCATGACCGTGCCCAGGGAGAAGTGGATGAGCGTGGCCGAGACCATGCCCCCGACGGTGATCATCATGGCCGGGATGTTGAAGAACATGCCCGCCCCGCCGCCCGCGACGATGGCGGTTATGACGCAGGCGAAACCGGCCAGAAGGCCCAGAATAGTGGCGATGTCCACGGCTTATCCCTCGCTTTGCTGGATTCGTTTCAGCCCGTCCGAGAGCCGGGCCGCCAGGGCCGGGTCCCGCACGGCCGACAGGACCTTGCCCACGTTCCGTTCGTTCATGTAGCGGAGGATCTTGACGGCGTCCTCCTGCTGGTCGTTGTGGCACATGCTCTCGAGGATGGCCGAGGCGGCCTCGGCGCTCATCGTGTTGTAGCTGCCGGCGAGGCGCTTCAGGTTCGCCTCCTCCTCTTCCTGGATGGCGACGCGGTCCTTCTGGAGCTGGGCCCGGGCCTCCTTGAGGCCGGCGACGGCGGCGGCGACCTGGACGCGAAGGTCTTCCAGCCGCTGGGCCTCCTCCTTCAGCTCCTCCCGGACCATCTTGACGCGGTTCTCGTCGAGGGCGAGCTGGGCGTCCCGCCGGTCGGCCTCGCGGAGCTTCTTCCGGACCTCGCCGATCAGGTCGTAGAGGTGGCGTTCCTCCAGCCGCGTCGCCTGGGCGAAGGCGTCCTCGCCCGGGCGACCCGGCGAGACGCCCGGCCGGCCGCCGGGCGATTCGCCCGTCGCCTCCTTCGGACCCACCGCCAGGAACCGCGTCGCGGCGAACGAGAGGCCGAACCCGGCCAGCCCGATCGTCACGAGGATGAGGATGAGGGTCTTCTTTCGAGCCATGACGGTCTCCTACCGCTCGAACACCTCGGTCGGTTGGGGGGCGGTCTCGCGGGTGAACGCGACGTGCGCGATCTCGTCGAAGCCCTGCTGCTCGCGCTTGCCGGCCTCCCGCTCGTGCTCGGCGCGGGCCTGCTCCCGGCGGCGCTCCAGGGCCCGCCGCGTCGAGCGGGTCCGGAGGAACCGCTCCTGGGTCGCGGCCCGCTCCGTCTCCAGCTCGTCGAGGTGGTCGCCGAGGCGGCGGAGCTCGCCCTGGGCCGCCTCGAGCGTGTCCAGGACGATCACCTGCTCGGCGAGCCGTTCTTCGAGGCGCCTCTCGGCCAGCTCGGCCAGGAGCGTCCTGAGGACGGCCCGGCGGGCCGCGACCGCCTCGCGGACCTGGACGATCGCCCGGGCCAGCGCGAAAAGCTCCCCTTTCAGGGCCTTCTCCCGCTGGGCCGTGATGTCCAGCACCCGTTGGAGCTTCCAGGCGAAGCGTTTCATTCGCCGACTCCGCTGCCGGACGCGACGGGCGCCGCCGCGGCGCCGCCGTCGCCCTGGTCATCCGGCATCAGGAACGTCCACGATTCGGTGATCGCCAGCAGCTCGGCGACGGTCTCGTCGAACGCCGACCGCGTGCCGAGCGGCTGCACGAGAAAGCCGTTGACCCGGTCGATCAGCGAGACGGCCGTGTCGATCCGCCGGTTGCTGCCGGGCTTGAACGCCCCGATGTTGATCAAGTCCTCGGCCCCCTGGTAAGTCGCATAGATGGCCTTGAGCTTTCGGGCGGCCAGCAGGTGCTCGCGGCTGACGACGGCGTCCATCAGCCGGCTGATGCTGCCCAGGATGTCGACCGCCGGGTAGTGGCCCAGCTCGGCCAGGCGGCGCGACAGGACGACGTGGCCGTCCAGCAGCGACCGGAGGCAGTCGGCCACCGGGTCGTTCATGTCGTCGGCCTCGACCAGGACGGTCAGGATGCCCGTGATGCTCCCGCTTGGGGCGGTCCCGAGCCGTTCGGTCAGTTTCGGCAGCAGGCTGAAGACGCTGGGGCAATAGCCCTTGGTGGTGGGCGGCTCGCCGGCCGAGAGGCCGATCTCCCGCTGGGCGTGCGCCAGGCGCGTCACCGAGTCCATCATGAAGAGCACGTCCCGGCCCCGGTCGCGGAAGTACTCGGCGATCGTAACGGCCAGCGAAGCGGCCTTGATCCGCTGGATGGCGGCCCGGTCGCTCGTGGCGACGACGACCACGCTTCGGGCGAGGCCCTCGGGGCCGAGCGACGTCTCCAGGAACTGGCGGACCTCGCGGCCCCGTTCGCCGATCAGGGCCACGACGTTGACGTCGGCGTCGCTGGTGCGGGCGATCTCCCCGAGGAGCATGCTCTTGCCGACGCCGCTGCCCGAGAAGATGCCCACCCGCTGGCCCTTGCCGCAGGTCAGCAGGCCGTCGAACGCCCGGATGCCGAAGACGAGCGGCTCGGCGATGGGGGGCCGGCCCATCGGCGGGGGGCTGTCGCGGTCGAGCGGGCAGAGGTCCGGCCCGTCGAGCGGCCCCCGGCCGTCGATCGGCCGCCCGAGGCCGTCCAGGACCCGTCCCAGGGCGGCCGGCCCCAGGCGGATCGTCCGCGGCGACAGACGCGACGTCACCCGGTCGCCCGGGCCAACGCCCGTCGTGTCCTCCAGGGGCATGAGGATCCGGTGCTCGTGGTGGAACCCCACGACCTCGGCGGCAATCTCGCGCCGGCCGCCGTCGGCGTGGATGGTGCAGAGCCGGCCCACCCCGACGGGGGGGCCCTGCGACTCGACCTTCATGCCGGTCACCCGGACGACGCTGCCGCTGCACGAGAGCAGGTCCGCCGACCGGACGCGGTCCTTGAGGTTGTCCCAGTCGATTCCGCTCATGGTCAGGTCGCCTGCTTCATCTCCCGCCGGAGGCGCTCCAGGGCCATATCGACGGCCACCTCGACGCACCCCTCGGCCATTTCGAGCCTGCACTCGGCCCGCCGCACCGCCGGGTCGGGGAACAGGCGGACGCCGGCCAGGCCGTGCCCGCCTTCGCCCTCTGGGCCGGCCTCGGCAGCCTCCTGGGCCCGGGCAAAGTCGTCCGGGTGCAGGTGGACGACGATCTCGCGGCGGGACGGGGCATTCTCCAGGGCGGCCTTCACGATCGGCTCGATGCGGTACCGCCCCTCCTCGATCTCCTGCACGAGAACCTTGCGGGCGATTTCGGCTGCCAGGTCCACCAGGTGCTCGCGGGCCTCGCGGAGGATGTCCTCCTCCAGGGCGGCGACTTGCTGGGCCGCCTGACCGAGCGCCTGCCGGGCCCCGACGAGCTGCTGCCTCGCGAGCTCCACGGCTGGCGCCAGCCCGGGGGCGATGGCCGGGGCCTCCGGCGTGCCGCACGCCGCCGGGCCGTCCGGCTCAGCGGTGACGGCCTTGACGTCCCTGAGGGGGGCGGGCAACTCGATCTGGACCCGCTGGACCATCGGCCTACTGCTCCTCGAAACCCAGGTTCCCGGCGGCGTTCCTCTCGCGGAGAGACTTCAGGACCGCTTCCCTCGCCACCTCGATCTCCTCGGCCTTGGGGGCCTTCATCAGGGACGTCTCCTCGTCGATCATGGCGGCGGCCCGCTCGGAGATGTTGTCGCGGACCTTGGCGGCAATCTTCGGGTCGGCCTCGGTCAGCGCCAGGGCCAGCTCCCGCGAGTCGACGTCGCGGAGCACGTCCTGGAGGTCCCGGTCGACCACCAACGGGATGTCCTCCCAGGTGACCATGAGGTCCTGGACGGCGGCCCCGGCCTCGGGGGCCTGATCGACGATGCCCTGGATGAGGGCGTCGCGTAGCTCGGTCTTGAGTTTCCTCAGGAGCAGGGCCACGCGGCGGAACTTTTCCGAGGGGGCGGCCCGCCGCGCCCCGGCGGCACCGGAGGCCCGGAGCGCCCCCAGCCGCTGGCGGACCATGGCGGCGATCCGACGGCGGGCGTCCCGGCACACCGACTCCCCCGCCACCATCCGCCGGACGGCCTCCAGCCGCACGTCGTCGCCCAGCAGCGGCACCAGGCGGGCGCTCTTCTCGGCCGACAGCTCCCCCAGGACCAGGGCCGCCACCTGCGGATGCTCGCCCTCGACGGCCCCGGCCAGGCTCTCGACGTCGGCCGACCGGATCGACAGGAACGGGTCGCGGTCCTCGACGAGCTGCTGGACCTCGGTGAACAGTTCGTCGCATCGTTTCTCGCCGACGGCCTCGGCGAGCATGCGGCGGACAAAGCCCTCGAGGTCGCCTCCCGTCCGGCGGCTGTGCAGCAGGCCCAGGAACTCCTCCACCGGCCCGTCGGGGTCCATGCCGGTGGGCATCTCGCCGCCGACGTTCAGATAGACCAGCTCGGCGGCGATCCGGGGGACCACCTCGGGTGGGGCGGCCTTCAAGAGTTCGCCGGCGGCCCCGGGATCGAGGCGTCGCAGCAGGGCGGCGGCTTTCTGGACGGGCGTCAGAGGCACCTACGCGTTCCCTCCGTCTCCTTCGACCCACGCGCGGAACAGCCGCTTCACCTCCTCCGGGTTCTCCTGGAGGGCGGCCGTGATGCGTCCCTTGAGGTCGCCGTTGCCAGGCAGGCCCCCGGCCGAGCCGCCCGCCAGCAGGTTGACGGTGGCCCCGCCGCCCCCGGGGGCGACCTGCGCCCGGCCCTCGCCGCCCTCGGCGGCCAGCTTCTTGCGGGCCCCGCCGAAGATCTTCAGCGTCAGCAGGGCCCCGACGACCAGAATGCCCAGCGACGCGTGCTGCGCCAGGTCCATGTAGAACTGCGGGCTGGCCAGCAGGTCGTCCTCCTCGGGCGCCGCCGCCGGCGCCTCGGGGCGGCGGAACGGCACGCTGACGACCTTGAGCGTGTCGGTCTCCGTGAGGCCGACGGCGTTTCGGATGATCTCCTCGGCGTCCTCGACGGCGAGCTTGGGGGCCGCGGCGGCGGGGGTGGGGGCGCCCTCGCCGCCGTCGGCCGCCGCTTCACCGGCTGTGGGGGTCGTTTCGCCCGAGAGGTCCACGAACGCCGCCACCGACAGCGACAGGATCTTGCCGGGCATGTTGATGGTCTCTTCGACGGTTCGGCTGAGGGCGTAGTCCATCAGGGTCGTCTCTTCCTTGGTGGTATCGACGCTGGCCCCCGCGCCGGCCCCGGCCCCCCCGCCGCCGCCGCCCGTCCGAACGTCCTTGACGGTGATCTCCTCCTTTTTGGCGACCTTGGTGTCGGGGTCGTACTTCTCGACCGTCTGGTTGACGCTGCTGGTCTCGATCTTGGCGTCGACCTTGACGGTGGCCCGGCCCGGGCCGAGGACCAGGGCCAGCATGTCCTCGGCCTTTCGGGCGAGGTAGGTCTCGACCTGGGTCTTGTAGTCCAGCAGCGTCCCCGCGCCGCGGGCGAACCCGTCGTCCATCTCGCCCGAGAGGAGGTCACCGGCGGCGTCGACGACCACGACCTGCTCGGGCCGGCAGTCCTGGACGCTGCCGGCCACGAGGTGGACGACGGCGGCCACGTTGCCGGCCGTCAGGCGCCACCCCGGTTTCAGGCGGAGGACGACCGTCGCGGTGGCGCCCTGCTTGCCGGCCCGGAAGAGTTTCCGCTCGGGCTGGACGATGTGGACGCGTGCCCCGCTGACGCCCTCCAGCAGCGCGATGGTACGGGCCAGCTCTCCCTCGATGGCCCGCTGGTAGTTGACCCGCTGGGTGAACGGGCTCGTGCCGATCGATTCCTTGTCGAGGATGCTGTAGCCCTGGTGGCCCCCGGTGGGGAGACCCTCGCCGGCCAGGTCGAGCCGCAGGCCATAGACGGTGTCGGCTTCGACGTAGACGCTGGTGCCGCCGTCCTGGAGCTCGTAGGCGACGCCTGCCTCGCGGACGCGCTCGACGATGCGGGCGGCCTCCTGGGGCTCGAGGCCCGCGTAGAGGAGGGCGAGGTGGGGCCGGCGGACCCATCCGACGAGCAGGGCCGCCGCCGCCCCGCACGCCAGCAGCACGGTCAACAGGACGACGCGCTGGAGGAAGCCCATCCGGCGCCAGATTTCACCGGCCGTCTGGAGGAAATTTGCCACGGTCTCTCACCGAAAAGGCGGCCCCGTCCTGCGGGGGCCTAGACCTGCATGTTCATCGTCTGCTTGTAGGCCTCGATGACCTTGTTGCGGACGCCGATCAGCAGCTTGAAGCTCATGTCGGCCTTGGCCACGGCCTGGACCACGGGCAGCACGTCCTGGCTCTTGCCGGCCAGGAGCTGCTGAACCGTGGCGGTCGAGTCGGCCTGGACCTGGTCGACCTTGTCGATGGCGCCTTTGAGCATCTGGCCGAATTCGGGCTGGTCCTTGCCCGCGCCGCCGGTCCCCATCTGATGGGTCGGCGGCCTCAGGACCGGCTGCGTCCCGATCGAATGGATTCCCGAGAGATTCACAAGCGGCTCCTTCGCTAGCGCAGCAGGCCTATCGTGACCTCGACCATGTCCTGGTACCGCTTCAGGACGGCCGCGTTGGCCTGGTAGGCCCGGGCGGCAAATGCCAGGTTCATCATCTCGACCGGCAGGTCGACGTTGGGCATGAGGACGTGGCCGTTCTCGTCGGCGTGGGGATGGCCCGGCATCAGGACGGACCGGAAGTCGCTCATGTCCTTTTCGATATCAAGGATCGTGACGCCGCTGAGGTCGTCGCCGTCGGTCGAGAGGACGAGGTCGCGGCGGCGATAGGGCACGCCCTCGGGCGTCCGCGCCGTCTGCGAGTTGGCGATGTTGCCGCTGATCAGGTTCAGCTTCAGCGACTGGGCCCTCAGGCCCGAGACGGCGATGTCGACCATCGGGGCGATGCCGTCGACGTTCATGGCTTCCCTCCTCGGCAGGCCTACCGCTCGACCATCGCCATCTCCATCTGGCGATAGGCCCTCTCCAGGATTCGCATATAGGTCTTGTAGCGGAGCGAGTTCCTGACCAGCTCGCCGATCTCGGCGTCCAGCTCGACGTCCGTCCCGTGCTCGTTGACCGGGGCGGTGCGGGGTTCGACCACACGGGCCAGAACCTCGTTCTGCCGGACCGGCCGGCCCCGCTCGATGGCCTCGGCGAACAGCTCCTCGAACGGGACGGCCTTCCGGCGGTAGCCGGGCGTCGTCAGGTTGGCCAGGTTGTTGGCGATGACGGCCTGGCGGACCGAGGCGGCCTTCAGGCCCGCCTCCAGGTAGTCGATCATGCCGGCTGGCTGACCCACAGCTCCTCTCCTTTCTCCTCCGTCTCCTCCTCCAGGAGGCCCTCCTCGCGGTAGCGGCGGAGCTTGGACCGCAGCGTCCGGTCCGTGATGCCGAGCAGCTCGGCGGCCTTGGCCTGGTGGTCCCCCGTCAGGCGGACGGCATGGAGGATGGCCCGCCGCTCGACGTCCCGCAGGCGGAGGCTGGGGCCCTCGTCGGCCGCCTGAGGCCCGGTCAGCTCGGCCCTGAGCCACGGCGCCTCGGCCAGCGACAGCGACGGGCCCGACCCGAGGACCATCGCCGTCCGGACGACGTTCCGGAGCTGCCGCACGTTGCCCGGCCAGTGGTACCGCCCGAACAGGTCCATCATGTCTTCGTCGAGTCGCCTGACGGACCGCCGAGCCTCGCGGGAGAACTCGTTCACGAAATGCCACACCAGGAGCTGGAGGTCCTCCCGGCGGTCCCTCAAGGGGGGCAGCGGCAGCCGCACCCCGGCGAGCCGGTAGTAGAGGTCCGCCCGGAACCGGCCGTCGCGTACGAGCCTGGGCAGGTCGCGATTGGTCGTCGCGACGATGCGGACGTTGGCCCGGACCCGCTCCGACCCGCCGACCCGCTCGAAGTCCTGCCCCTCCAGGACCCGGAGCAGCTCGGCCTGGAGCCTCGGGCCCGTCTCGGTGACCTCGTCCAGGAGCATCGTCCCGCCGTCGGCCTGCTCGAAGCGGCCCTTGCGGTCACGGACCGCCCCGGTGAAGGCGCCCCGCTCGTGGCCGAACAGCTCGCTCTCGAGGAGGGTCTCGCTAAGGGCCGCACAGTTCATCCGGACGTAGGGTCCGCCCGCTCGGCGGCTCGCCTGGTGGATCAGGTGCGCGACGAGCTCCTTGCCCGTGCCGCTCTCGCCCGTGATGAGCACCGAGGCCGACGTCGGCGCCACCCGCCGCGCGACGCCCAGCGTTTCCAGCAGCCGCGGGCTGCGGCCGACGATGCGGTAGAGCGGCCGGCCGCCCGAGTCGGCGGCCTCGGCCATCGCCACCCGGTGGTTCGGCACGCAGGCGTCGAGCACCCGGTCGGCCGTCTCGCGCTGGAGCGGCTTGACGAGGAACTCGACCGCCCCCTCCCGGACGGCCCGGACGATGCCCCGCGTCGAAGGCTTCCGGGCCATCACAACCACCGGCAGCTCCGGGTCACGCAGCTTCGCCTCCCGGAGGACCTCCAGGCCCCCGCCGTGCGGCACGTTCAGGTCCGTGACCACGAGGTCCCACGGGCGGGTCTCCAGGCGCCGGCCGGCCGTCCGGGCGTCGCGGACGACCGACCCTCGCACGCCGCGGGCCGCCAGCAACTCCAGCAGCAGCCGCGTCGGCGCCGCGTCCCGCTCGACGATCAGCACGTTCTGTCGCACGTTTTCGGTCATCGCGTCGGCCTCTCCGACGTAGGGGCGGTTGCGGTGGACGTCACGACCTGCGTCGCCTCGACCGGCCGGGCGGTGTGGTACCACTCCAGAAGGCCCGCCAAGGACCGGGCCACCGCCGACCAGGGCGACTCGGGGTGCTCGGCGATGAGACGCCGGTAAAGCTGGACGGCGGCACCCGGATCGCTCTCGGCCCGGCTCCGGGCCGTGCGAAAGAGGAGCCACGCCTTCGTTTCGTCCGGCGGGTCGGCCTCCAGGGCCTGCTCGTAGAACAGGTAGGCCTCGTCGTCGTAGCCGGCCTTCAGCAACGCGTCGGCCAAGGCCACGGGATCGGCGATCCGTTCGGCCGGCAGGTTCCGCAGCCGATCGAGCTGCTCCTGCGAGACGGTCGGCGTCCGCTTGGGCGGCTTCGAGGGCGGCGCGGCGGCCTGCGCATCGGCCCCCGTGCCCCTCGCCTCACCCGAGCCGCTTGGCGAGGTCGGCCGGGGCGGAATCTCGGACTTCGGCCTCATGCGGATCGAGCGGAGCCTGAGGATCGTCGCCTCCAGGTCGGCCCGGCGGGGCTCCTCCTCCGGGGCGGCGATCAGCGATTTCACCAGGGCCCGGCGGTTCTTCCGGGCCCGCTCGACGACGTCCTCGGCGCCCGCGCCGCCTTCCTCGCCCGCGGCACGCACCGCCGCCGGCGCCAAGAGACAGGCCGTCAGCGCCAGGGCCGCCCACTCCGCCGCACGCCGGGATCGTCCGTCCGACCGGGTCATGGCCCCGTCGCTCCTTTCGCTCCGGGCACCGCCCCGGAGAACGCCAAGGCGGCACGTTCGTAGTCGCGGACCGCCACGTACGCCTGCCCCAGGGCCTCGAACGCCCTGCCCCGGACCTCGGGCGAGACCGGCAGGGCCAGGAGCTTCCGCGCCAGGCCGATCGTCTGCTCGGGGTAGCCCGCCCGGAGGCCGAACTCGGCCAGCTCGCAGGTCGCCTCGTGGGCCTCCGGGCCGGGCTCCAGCTTCGGCAGGGCCTCGGCCATGATCCGCCGGGCCGCGTCCAAGTCGCCCGCATCGGCGTAGCACCGGGCCAGCTCGACCGCCATCCGGGCCTTCATCCGGGCCGTCGCCGCGAACCGAAGCTCCGCCCGCACCAGCCGCAAGGCCTTCTCCGGGACGTTCATGTCCCGCAGGACCCGGCTCTCGATGAGGACCGCCCGGTCCAGGGCCGTCCGCGGGACGTCGCGCTCGGTCACCTCGTGCAGGACCGCCAGGGCGGCGGTATACTCCTTGGCGGCGGCCAGGCCCCGGGCCAGCTCCAGCAGCAGGTCCGTCGCCAACTCGGCCTCCGGCTTCAGCTCGGCGGCCTTGCGGAGGGCGGCGACGGCCTCGTCGGGCCGGCCCAGGGCGTTCAGGCTCTGGGCCAGAAGGAGCGTCCCCCGGGCGGCCCCGTCGGCCTCCTTCGTCCGGCGGGCGAGGGCAACGTACCGCGCCAGCCACTCCGAGGCCGATTCGTAGTCGCCCTGGCGATAGAAGCACGTGCCCGCCCCCAGGCAGGCCCCGGTCCGAGACTCCTCCGACAGCTCCAGGTAGAACAGCTTCTTGAACGTCGTGATCGCCTCGTCCAGGTGCCCCGTCTCCATGGTGGCCTGGCCGAGCCTCAGGTAGACCTGGTCGGAAGCCGGGAAGTGGGGGTGCCGGTTCAGCAGATCGACCAGCTCCTCGCGGGCCCCCGTGAAGTCGCGGAAGTCGATCCGCACGATCGCACCCCGCAGGCGGGCCTGCGGCGCCAGCGGCGACCGCGGATACTGCTCCGTCACGAGCCGGTACTCCGTGATCGCCGAGGCGTGGTCGTTCTGGTGCTCGTACAGCAGGCCCAGGGCGAAGTGGCCGTACGCCTGGCGCCGCTCGTCCGGCACCCGCAGGAGCACCCGACGCCACGACGAGACGGCCTCGCGAAGCACCAGGTCCCTCAGCTCGTCGGTCGAGGTGCGGCCCGAAAGGTCGTGGACCACCGCCTCCTCGCCCGTCAACCGGGCCACCAGCCCCAGCGACCCGCAGGCCACCTCGACGACCCGCACGTCCGTCACGTCCGTCAGGCCGAGCGTCAGGGCCCGCTGGCGGGCCGTGTCGCCGGCCTCGTGCCACCGGACGTTCAGGCCCGAGTCGCCCACCAGCCGGTGGAGGAACTCCTCCAGGGGCGCCCCGGCCGAGGTGACCGTCCAGGGCCGTCCCAGGCCGCCCCGGTCGGCCCTCGTCAGACGGGGCCCCAGCGCCGCATCGGCCATCCGCTGGGTCCCGGCGGCCAGCAGCGTCCGCAGGCCCTCCTCGCTCTTGAGGCCCGAGAACGGGTCCGCCTCGGTCTCGCGGCGGCGGGGCAGCTCCTCGTCGCGGTTGAAGAACGCCAGGGCCTTCCGGGCCATCGCCTCCGCCGCCAGCAGGTCGCACAGGGTCCGCAGGTCGGCCGTCGGCTCGACCATCCCCAGGGACGCCAGGGCCTGGTAGGCCTGGGTCCGGGCCGCCAGGTACTGACGCTGGGCCAGGTTCAGCTGGGCCGCGTGGTACAGGGCCGACCCCCGCACGACCGGCGACCGGCTCGACGCCAGCCGCCGGAGCACCTCGTGGGCCTCCGGCAGGCGGTCCAGGTGGACCTGGCACTGGGCAATCCGGAGGCGGAAGTAGTCCGACATCAACTCTTCGTGCGGCTGGAGCAGCGACGTCTCCAGCAGCCGCCGGTAGTAGCCGATCGCCAGGCCGTAGTCCTCGTCGGCGTAGTGCCCCTCGGCGACGGCCCAGGAGACCGCGCCGGTCGGCTCGGGGAGGGGCCCCTGGGGGGACGGCTCTGCCGGGGCGGAGGCGGGGGCCTCGGCCGCCGGATGCGGTCGGCCCTCGGGGCCGGGATAGCTCGGCCCGACCGCCGGCCGCATCAAAAGGACCGCCGCCACGGTGCTCATGACGAGAGTGTTGCCGACCAGCAGGGCGGTCTGCCACGGGATGCGTCGGCGCGGGGGCTTCGAGAAGAGGCTGGCGGGCAGCTCGAAGGCCAGGTCGTCGCCGTCCGCTTTGTCGGCGGCGGCGGCGTCGGCCTCGGCGTCGTCGGCGTCGTCGGCGGGCGTCTCAGTGTGTGCGCCTGCCGCGGCGGCCGCGGGCGCGGCGTCCGTCTTCGCACCGCGGGGGGGGCCGAAGACCGACAGGTCGGGCTCCAGGTCGGCCCGGGGACCGTGGAACTCGTAGGTCTTCTCGCCCCCGTCGCCGTCGGCCGTGGCCTGGGGCGGTGTCCCCGTGGGGGCGGTGCCCTCGGGCGGCTCGAGTGCTGCGGCGTCGGGGGACGTCGGAGCCTCGTCCTCGCGGGGGTCGTTTTCGCTGGTTTCGTCGGTTTTCTCGGCCATTTCGTTCGAATCCGGCTTCGTTTTCCGTCGCTTGCGGCGGGTCGAGGCGTCGGCCGATACAAAGGGCCGGCGCGCGCGGGCCGCCGCACGAGGGGGATTTTGCAACCCGTGTGCCAAACGCTCAGGACCCCGGGAAAGAGGCGCGGAAGGGGCCTTGAACAGGCTGGAAAGGGGGATTCAGGGGGAAAACGGGGGTCCGTCCATCGGCGGCCCGGCGCGCCAGCTTTTTATGCACCCGTTCGCTTTTCTGACGCCGGCCGGGCAAACCAGAGGCGCAGCAGGGCTCGGCTCGCTGCGAGACCCATCGTCCGGGGCCCGATGCACCGGGAGGCCCCAGGGCGACGGGCAAGCCCTGCCCCGGCTGGAACGAACCTGAGAGCAGACCGGTCCGCCGGCGTCCGGGAAATGGGGGAAAGCCGCAGGCAACAACGGGGGGGCCCCCCGCACAGCGGCCACAGGGGGGAGTTTCGGCGACAGGATACTCAACTCCCAGACGTCTTTGCCCGACCCGCGGCTGGAGGCCGGACGAGTTTTAGAGCTTCTAACACAATGGCTGCCACCAGCAGCTTGCCTGCCCGTGCACTCGGGGGCAAGCCGCCCGTGGCACCCCGCGGTTTCATTCTGACAGGCGGCGTTCGTGTCCTGTCCCCGAAACTCGGCGTCAGTCGAGGAACGCCACGACCTCGGTCATCCACCGGCTCTCGGTGTTGGGCAGGATGCGGTGCCAGTCGCGAAGGACGACCGTCTTGTGGTCCGGGTGGCGAACGCGGCCCTTGGCGTAGGCCTCCGGGTCGCGAACCCTGTTCCGCCAGAACAGTTTCGCTTTGTCGGGGTCGCGGCGGACCAGCTCGGCGTACTCCTCGTGCGTGATGCCGCTGGGATACTCAGGGCAGACCCGGACGGGCGTGCCGCCGCGGCGGAAGAGACATTCGACGACATGCGGCCTGCCCCGTCCTCGGGCGATGGGCTCGTTGCGGAGGATGAGCTTCTCCTCCACGTCCAATCCGGGACAGGGCACGAAGAACCATTCGCCCTGGCGGACGAAAGCGGCATTGCGGCGACGGTTGCGTTGCTTCGGCTTCACGCCGTGGCGGAGCTGTCGCTGCCGGACGGCCTCGGGCTTCAGCATCTCCTTCGCCTGTCCGATCGAGCTGGCCCGGGCGCCGACCGGCGCGACGAACCAATGACGCTCGTCGTGGCCACAGAGGAACTTTCGGCGCCGGGGTGCCCGCTTGCCGTCCACCATCAGAAGGAGGTGGCGGTCGGCCGGGTCGGCGTCGATGATGCGCACGCCGAGCCCCTCTTCGGCCACGATCAGGTCGAAGGTCTCGCCCTTCGGCGTGTTGACGACGTCGATCGCGTAGTCGGCGGGTCGGCGGTCGCGGCGGACCGTGCCGGCCGGGCGTATCCGGAGGTTCGCCCCGATATTCCTGAACTTCGCCGTCAGCCGTCTTGCTTCCGCCTCGTTCACGTGCGTCCTTGCCTTGCGCGTTTGCCCGGTTCGCGTCGCGGCGCTCGTGGCCGTCCGCCGCGCCGCCGCAGCTCGGATTCAACAAGGCCGAGAGCGGCCCTGTGGCGGGCACCTGCGCGACTGACGCAGTGCGGCCAAGGTGCCGTCCAGCCCCCCCCGATCCCGCATCGGGACTCCGCAGCGGCAGCCGACGCGGAGGCGTGGCCCCCATAAGCCTATCGCGCCATCTCGGAGATTGGAAGCGCAGAGCGGCATTCGCCGCCCGTGACTACGGATTTCCGCGAGGGCGTTCCACGGGCTCGCGCCCATGGCTACAGTACAAGCTTGCCTCCGGCACGGAAGGCACACCGCGGCCGGCACGCGTGCCGAAAAAACCAATCACGCCCATTCGCGGTTGACGGGGCGTGAGACGAGACCCGAGGGGGGCCCTCGCGACTGGGCGCGTGCGAACGGAAAGCTGCGGCCGCCCGATCAGTCGCCGGGCCCGCCCGACGGCGTCAGGCGGACCTTGAACGACCAGTCGCCCTCGGTGGTGGCGGCCTTGATGACGAACCGGTTGACGCCAGCCCGGAGGTCGGCCTCGAACGAGCGGGTCCGCGGCGACCGCGACTCGGCCGCCGGCTTCCCGTTCAGCCACAGGCGGAACGCATCGTCCGCCTCGACCTCGACCACGGCCTTGCCGGCCTCGTCCCGCTGGACGTCCGCCACGCCGTAGGCCACGTAGTTGCCCCCCAGGCCCGTGACGCGGAGGACCTGGTAGAGGGACACCCCCCCGTCGACGCGGACGGCGTCCGCGTCGGTCCAGGCGATGCGGCCGTCCTCGGCCCGGGGGTCCGAAATCCGCGCCACCGCCGACGAGGCCAGCGTTACGAGGTCGGCGACGACGGTATTCCCCGCGACGATCCGTGCCTCGCCCACCAGGAAGAAGCCGGGCTGACGGTCGTCCTCGTCCTCTTGTTCATCCCGCGCGGAGCGGATCCGGCCGGTGAAGGCCAGCTCCAGGACGACCCGCCGGCCGGTGTGGTCCGAGAGGTCGACCTCGGCCCCCTGCCAGCCGCGGTCGGCGGCCACGTCCCGCTCCAGCCGGGCCCGGCCGGCGACGGTCACGGCGAACCGGCCCCCCTGCTCGACTTCCGTGCCGTCCCGCAGGCCGTAGAAGAGCACGAGGCCCAGCGCCGGGGCGGGCGGCAGGTCCAACTCGTACCGGGCGATAATGCCCCCGACGAAGTCGTCGTCGTCGAACTGGGGCGGGGCCATCAAGAGGGTTCGGCGGCTCGGCCCGCCCGAGGACCCCCGACCGGTCTCGAACCGGGCATGGTGCCCGAACTGCCACCGCTCGTAAGTGGCGTCGAAATCGACCTCCCGCTCGGGAGGATACGGCACCGCCAGGCCGCGGTTCGTCCGGTCGTTCGGGAACGGGCCGACGACCTTCCACTCGGTCAGGTAGCCTTGGGCGGCGGCGACCTGGACCCGCATCGAATCGTCGGCGACGGCGTCGAGGGCCATGGCCGCGAGGTTCCGTCGGCGCGGTTCGCCGCCGGCCAGCTCCGGCCGCAGCACTTCCAGGGCCCGGTCGAAGTCGGCGGGCGTCATCCGGTCCGAAAGGAGCCTGAGGGCCCGCTGGTAGACGCCGATGTCTGTGCTCCTCAAGGCCGGCTCGAGGTAGGCGACGATGCCGCCCGGCGGGGTCGCGCCGGCGGCCGCCTCGTGGAGCGTCTCGAACGCCGCCTCCCGGACGTCTTCGTCGCGGTCGGTCAGCAAGTCCCGAAGGAGGGCGAAGTGGTCGGCCTCCTTGGCCTGGGCGACGCTCCGGACGGCCTCCCGCCGCACGTCGTCCGCGGGGTGGTCGAGGTACCGGGCGAAGACGTCGGCGTACTGGTCGGGGTGGGTCTCGGCCAGCAGGCGCATCGCCGGCCGGACGATGCCGCGGTACCGCTCGGAGGGCTCGCGGATGAGGCCCGCGACGTGGCGGCAGATGGCGGGCGCCGGGTCGCGCGCCAGGAGCCGAAGCGCCAGGCCGTAGAGCCGCGGATCGTCGCCCCGGAGGATTTCCATCAGCGGCCCGGCCAGAACGTCCTGGTCGAAGGCCGTCAGGGCCCGCATGGCGGCCGTCTGGACGGACCGCTCGTCGTCGACCGAGATGGCCCGGACCAGGCGGGGGATGGCCGAGGGGTCGCCGACCGCCCCGGCGCCGCGTGCGGCCTCGGCCCGGACGGCGGGGCTGTCGTGGTCGAGAAGGGCCAGGAGGCGGCGGCGGGCCTCGGGCGTCGCAACGTGGACCAGCGCCCGGGCGGCATAGCGGACCGTCTGCGGGTCGGCGCTTTCGAGCTTCGGCTCGACCGTCGGCCAGGCCTTCTCGCCCTGAAGCCGCGCCAGGGCCACCAGGGCCGGGCGCCGCACGGCGGGGTCGGCGTCCTGGAGGCGGGCCTTGACGGGCTCGACGCCGTGGGGCGAGCCGACCAGTCCCAGGGCCTCGACGGCGGCCGCCCGCAAGAGCGGCGAGGGATCGTCGGCCAGGTCGAGGGCCTCATCCAGGGCCTCGGCGCCGAGCAGGCGGGCCAGGGCCACCAGGGCCCGGCCGCGGAGCCACGGATGAGCGTTCGCTTCGAGAATCTTGCGAATGGCGGGGACGGCGTCCCGGACGCCCCAGCGGGCCAGGAGGTTCATCCCCTCGGCCTGGAGGATCCAGTCGGAAGACTCGAGCTTCTCGGTGGCCTGCTGGATGGCGAGCGGGGTGGGCCGGTCCTGCGGGAACGGCGAGTCGAGGCCGGCCGCCGCAGCGCCTGTCGGGGGCCCCCCCATCACCCCCCCCAGGAGCACCCCGGCGAGCCCCAGGAGCACCCCCCGCAGACCCGGCGTCGCGCCTGTGTTCATCGCTGGTAGATCGGCAGGTAACGGTACGGCACGCCGAGCGTCAGGATGGCCATGCCCGTGCCGTAGGCCTCGTCGTGGCCGGCGCTCCACCCGCCGTCCTCTCGCTGCTTGGCCAGGAGGGCGTCGCGGATGTGCGGATACCACTCCTGGTAGTAGGTCTCCCCGGCCTGGTACATGGCCTGGACGGCGTAGTAGTGGCCATAGTAGTAGTGGTTGACGTTACCGAACTTCTCGGCGGGGTACCGGCGGAGGTAACTGAGGCCCGCCAGGACGGGCCGGGAGTTCCGCTCGCCCGTCATGAACAGCGACAGGACCCCCGCCGCCGTGCGGGCGAACCCCGGCCGGCCGGGGCTGGTGTAGCCGAACCCCCCCGTCGCCCCCTCCTGGAGCCACTTGACGTAGGCCTGGGCCCGCCGGATGACGTGCGACGGGACGTGGATGCCCGCCTCCTTGGCCGAGGCCAGGGCCACGATCTGCATGACGGTGGCCGAGATGTCGGCGTCGATAGGCCGGGGATGGTACCGCCACCCCCCGCGGGGACTCTGGGCCCGGAGGATGACGTCGACGGCCCGCTTGAGGGTGTCGCGGACCTCCTCGCGGTCGCTCATGCCCCAGACCTCCGACAGGGCCAGCGTGGCGAGGCCGTGTTCGTACATGTTCCCCCCCAGGAACCCCCCGCCCTGCTTGGCCCTTGCCAGGAGGAACGCGACGGCCTTGTCGAGCCGCTCGCCGTAAAGGCCCCGCTCGGGGAAGTAGCCCTTCAGCATGAACGACATCAGCGCCAGGGCCGTCATGCCGCACTGGTACTTGTTGCCCCAGCTTCCGTCGGCGTTCTGGCGGGCGGCGAGGTACCTGAGGCCCCGCTCGATGGCCCGCTCGACCTCGGGCGTCAGGTCGCCCGGCCGGGTGGGACCCGCCTGAGCCCCGGCCCGGGCGGCCAGGCCCAGCACGGTCCCCGCGGCAACCAGCGCGAATAGGCAGCGTTTCACGGTCCGATCTCCGATGTCCAAGCGGCCCGGTCGGGGACCGCGGCGCCCCCCTCCAGGGGGGTCCGACGGGGGCCTCGGGCTAGTCCGACAGGGCCTCGTAGTAGTCCTCCAGGAGCGCCCGGTACTCCCGTGGCAGCTCCCGCTCGTATTTCTGGTACAGGGCCTCGCGTTCCCGCGCCCCGAGGGGTCGCCACCGGGCGTCGCCGCGGGCCGCCGGGGCCCCCATGGGGGTCATGTAGGGGATGATCCGCTCGTGGTCCTGGGGGTCGAGACTCTGGGAGCCGGGAGTGACGACGGTCGGCATGCGTGTCATTCCGAGTCCCATCATGCCCATGCCCATCATTCCCATCCCGTACATGCCCATGCCCATCATGCCTTGCCCCATCATGCCCTGGCCCATCATGCCCTGGCCCATCTGGCCCATCTGGCCCATCTGCCCCATGCCCATCATGCCCTGGAGGGTGTTGAGGGCCTGCTGCTGGGCGCTCAGGGCCCCGGGCTGGTTCATCTGCGACAGGGCTCCGGCCGCCTGCTGCATCGACTGGGCGGCCTGCTGGAACCCCGGCCCGAAGAAGGGCATCTGGCCGGCGCTGCCGGCCTGCTGCCCGAGGGCCGACTGGGGCGGTCCGATCTGGGGCAGGCCCTGCATGGGCGCGGCCTGGGTCTGGTCCATGAGTTGCTGCTGCTGCTGGGCGAGCTGGGACGCCATCTCCATCGCCTGGGCGATCTGGTCCATCATCTGCTGCATCTGGTCCATCAGGGCGTTGCCCTGGTTGATGGCCTGCTGGAGGGCCTGGACGGCCTGCTGCTGGGCGGGCACGGCCTGGGGGGCCTGGCCCTGCTGGAGGGCCTGCGTCGCCTGCTGCATCGCCTGGCTCGCCGTCTGCATCGACTGCTGCATGGGCGGGGTGGGCATCATCGGCTGCATCGACTGGGCGGCCTGGGCGAGGTCGCCCTGGGGCTGGGCGATGGGCTGGACGTCCTGCTGCTGGGCCTGGGCCTGCTGGGTGTCGGCGAGGAGGCCCTTCTGCTGGTCGAGCATGGCCTGGAGCTGGTCGAGCATCGATTCCATGCCCTCGGCCATCTGGGCCCCCATCATCTGGTTCTGGAGGGCCGCCAGCTCCTCCTCCTGGATCTTGATGGCGTCCTGGAGGGCCGACAGGGCCCGCTGCTGGGCCGGCGTGGCCGTGGTCGGCTGCTCCTCGGAGAGCGACTTCGTGGCGTCCTGCATCTCGCCCCGGGCCCGGTTCAGCGGCCCCTGCATCCGGTCGGTGTACGGCGAGGGCGGCAGCTCGGCCTGGAACTTCCCGACGTCCTCCCGCAGCTCGTCCTGCGGCGGGGCGATCGGCTTGACGGGCTTGCCGGCGGCGGCCGTGTCGACCGTCTGGTCGAAGAGCTCCTTCTGGCGTTCGGCCATCTCCTTCAGCTCGCGGAGCCGCTCCAGGGCGTCCTCGATCAGGTCCTCGAGGGTCTCGCTCTTCGTGAGCTCGGCGATGCGTTTTTCGAGCATGGCGATGGCCCGTTCGAGGGCGGCCTCGGCCTCCTTCTGGGCGGTGGCGGCGGGCGCCTGCCGGCCGGCCTCGATGGCCGTCTCGGCCCGGCCCATGGCCGACCCCGTCTCGGTGATGGGGTTGCCCTTGGCGGCCAGCTCCGGGCTCTCAGCCCCGACGGCCCCCTCGGGGTCGAAGAGCGACGCATCGACGGTCGAGACGTCGTTGGCGAGCTCGCGCTGCTCGATCTGGAACCGGCGCTTGGCGGCCACGAAGGCGTCCGGCTGGGGAATGGACTCGACGTTGCGGCGAAGGGCCTGCTGGGCCCGCAGGATCCGCTTCAGCTTCTCCAGCAGGGCCATCAGCTCTTCGAGCTCGTCGCCGGCCTTCAGGAGCCGCCGGGCCTCCCTCAGGACCACCAGGGCCGTCTCCTGGTTGCGGACGGCCCCGATGGGGTCCTGGCCGCCGATCCGCTTGGCGGCGTCGAGGAGAAGGTCCTCGGGCTTACCCTGGGCGAGGACCTCGGCGGCCCGCTTCATCGCCAGGTGCCGGACCGGGTCGGTCTCGGGCTCGATGGCCTGGTCGAGGCGGTCCTCGAAGCGGACGACGCGCCGGGCGATGCGGTCCTGGCCGATCGAGAGGGTCTCGGCCTGGCGCTCGGCCCCTTGGACGACCTGGAGGAGACGGGCCCCCCAGGTCTTGGTGTCGGCGACGGTCCGCTCCTCCTTCTCGATGATCAGGCCCAGCTCGCTGATGAGGTCGTCGAGCGTCCGGGCGGCCCCGGCCTGCTCCAGGAGCCGCTCCAGGCGGGCGACGATCGTGTCGATCTGCTCGTCGGCGGCCTGGACCTCCGGCCGGAACGCCGAGAGCTGCTTCCGGGCCTCCTGGAGGCGGCGGGCGGCCTCGGGAACGTTCTCGGTGTTCAGGGCCTCCAGGACCGCCGCGACGCCTTCGAGCATGGGCCCGTTGCCCCGCTTCATCATGTCGTTGGCCCGGAGGGCCTGCGTCAGGTCGCGGAACTTCTCGACGACCACGTCCATCCGCTGGTTGACCATGTACTGCCGCTCGGCCTCGTCGAGGAGCCGCTCGGCGACCTCGAGGAAGTCGAAGGTGGGCCCGGCGGCGGGGGCCGAGGCGTCGGGCCCCGTCCCGGGCGTGGGCATCGCAGAAGCGGGCGCTTCGGCCGCCGGCGAAGCGGGCGCGTCAGCCGCCCCGAACGCCGGGCCGGCCGCCAGCAACACCGCCAGGAACATCCATCCGTTGTGCCGTATCATGGTCCACCTCCGGGCGCCGACCTCCGCGGCACCCGCTCGGCTCGAGCGGGGCGGGTCGGCTCGCCGCCCCGATGAAACCGCGATCCGCCGGACCCTCGCGGCCAAAAGGGCGGCTTGGAAGCTATCCGAGTCCGCCTCAGCCCCCTCACACCCCGCCTTCGCCAAGGCTTCGGCGGGCGGGCGACCCCGCTCCCGCCAAGGGAGAGGGAAGTGATCTGCGGCCTCTTACGGCCCCGGCGTTTCCGGTCCCGTGCCGGACGGCGACTCCGTCCCGGGCTCGGGCGGCGCCGGGGTCGGCAGGTCTTTCAGCGTCTTGACCTCGCCGGAAGCCTCCGTCTCCTCATTATAGAGGGCTTCGACCTCCTTGAAGAGCTTTGCTCCCTGTTCGAAGACGTGCCGGAGGAACTCCTCGGGGCTCACGATGTAGAGCCGCAGCGACTGCGACCGGGCCACGTTCGGCCCGCGGTCGCCGTCGCGGTTGTCGCGGACCTCGACGGCATAGGTGACGACCTGCCCCTCCTGGAGGTCGGGGATCGACTCGCGGAGCGTCCACTCGACCTCCTTGGCCACCGGCCCGCGGCGCTGGAGCTCGATGGGCCGCGACTGCTCCGGGCCGTCGTCGACCGTGTAGACGATCCGGGCCTCGGTGACGGCGTAGTCGTCGGTCGCCCGGAACGCGATCGGGTGCGTCACGGCGACCGTCGCCTTCTCGTCCTGGAGCGGGCGGGTGATCTCGACCTCCGGCGTCGCGTCCGGCACCACCTGGACGAAGTAGTGCACGTCCTCCTGGTAGAGGTAGCCGTGCTCCCGGTCGGTCCAGTTGAAGTGGTACGGGAAGGAGCTCTCGGCGGTCCGCTCGAACCGCACCTTCCGCCCGTCCTCGCTCGGTTCCAGGCGTAGCGGCTCGGCCGCGCCGACGACGACCTCGGCGGCCGCCAGCGGCCGGTCGCACGTCAGGCGCCAGGCGATCCGGGTCCCCTCGGGCACCTCCAGGTTCAGCGATTCGACCGTCCGGTCCGGCAGGTCCGTGTAGGCCGGGTACGACAGGCGGACCTCCCGCCCCACCAGGTACGGCGGCGGGACGACCGTCACGCGATACGTCTGGCTCTGGTCGTCACCCAGGCGGACGAAGTACTCGAAATCGGCGTAGACGTTGGTCAGGGTGTAGACGAACCGGGCCCTCTCGCCGGGCGTGGGGAACGCCAGGCGTTCCCAGTCGCCCTCCTCGGGGCGGACGTAGAGCCACCGCCGGCCCTCGGCCGGGTAGACGCCGCTCGTGACGGCCTCTATCGTCACGGGCTTTCCCTGCTGGACGGTCACGTCGCCGGTGATGCTCGTGATCTGGGTGGCGGTGGGGTACTTCGTGTCGACGCCGGGGTTGATCATCCGCACCAGGAGGGTGGCGACGAAGTCGCCCCAGTTGACGCTGACCGCCCCGAAAAAGATGACCATGCCCAGCGACACGAGCAGCACGGGCCGCAGCTCGCGAAAGTCGACGATCTCGCGGAAGTTGATCGGCCGGGTCGCCTCGACGGCCTGGTCCCGGACGAGCCGCACGAGCACCGGCGAGGCCATCGCCGCCTCCGGCGAGCCCTCGTCGAACTGGACGTACGAGACGAGGAGGCTCCGCAGCTCCGGATGGTACCGCTCGACCTGGAGGGCCACCCGGACCGGGTCGTACCGCCGGAGGAACCGGAGCCACTTCCGGTAGAGCACCCACGCCAGGACGGCCAAGTTGGCCGCCACGAGCAGCACCCGGGCCCACCCCGGCAGGAGGAACAGCCAGTCGATCAACAGGTCCACCAGCAGCAGGGCGGCCGTCCAGATCAGGAGGTACGCGATGCCCCGGACGGCGAGGAACCGTCGGGCCTTTCGCCAGGCGGCCTCGAGCTTCCGCTCGACCGCCTGTCCACCGCTTCGCATTTCGATCGCTTCGGCCGTCATCGCTTCCCTAGACCAGGTCGTGTCGGCGTCGGACGAACCACTCGATGGCCAGCAGCAGGACCACCAGGACGAGCACCGGCCAGAGGTCCCACAGCTCGCTCTGGCGGCGGACGGTGATGGTCCGCTGCTCGCCCGCCAGGGCCTCCGGCAGCTCCGAGAGCTCCGAGACCGGGACATACCGCCCGCCCGAGACCTCGGCCATGCGGCGGAGCAGGTCCTCCTGCATCGCCGGTTCGAGCTGCTCCAGCGGGGCGGCCTTGACGGCGAACTCGGCGTCGCTGGCGTACGGCTGCTCCGCCAGGCCCGGACGGATGCGGTAGCTTCCCTCCCGCGAGGGCGTCGCCACGCCCTGATACAGGCCCGCGATGTCCGGCACGGCCTGGAGCTCGAGCGTCTCGGTCTCGGGCCGCGGCCCGAGGACCTCCAGGTACACCGCGTAGCTGTCGTCCCGGACGGGCTCGAACGATTCGTTCAGGACGTTGGCGGTCACCTGGACCTGCTCGCCGGTGCGGTACTCGCGGCGGTCGGTCTCGATCTGGATGCGGCGGTTCTCGCCCAGGAGGCGCGACAGGGTGAGGAACTGGATGGCCTGGCCCCAGAACCGGGCGTGGAACTGGTCGCCCCGATTGAACCGGAGCCGCCAGAGCTGGTCGGTGCCGATATAGAGGCCCTTGCCGCTGCCGTACCGCTGCCAGGCGATGAGCGGATAGGGCTCCTCGCCGCGGCGGCTCGACAGCTCGGCCAGGACCGTGGCGGCGGGTTTCGGCCCGTCCAGGACGGCCAGCTTGTGCATCGGCCGGACCAGGCCCCACAGGGCCTGGTTGCGGTCCTCGTCGGCCTGGAGCGAGACGAACGCGCTGGCCCGCCCCGCCTCGGTGACCACCGGATAAATCGACTCCTCGACGGAGCGGGGCACGCCCTCGCCGGAGAGCCGCACCGGCAGGACCTTCGCGATGGGCGTCCCGAGATAGCTCATGGGGGCGTAGCGGTGGCCGGCGAGCATCAGGAACGAGCCGCCCCGCTCGCGGACCAGCTCCTCGATCCGCTCGAGCTGGGTGCCCGAGAAGTAGGACGCCGGCACGTCGCCCAGGACCACCAGGTCGTGGTAGTAGGCGTCGGCCTGTTCCTCGGGGAAGTCCGTCAGATACCGTTCGCTGGTCTCGGCGAGGTCGCGGTCGCCCGCCGTCAGGAGGAACTTCACCTCCAGCCGGTGGTCCCGCAGGAGCACCTGCCTGAGGTACCGGTACTCCCACCGGGGCTTGCCCTCGACGTAGAGGACCTTGATCTTCTCGTCGACGACGCGGAGGGTCCGGCTGACGCGGTTGTTCTCCAGGGTCGTCTCGCCCGCCAAGGGGGCGACGCTCGCCTCCAGCTCGACCGTGCCGCCCTTCTGGCCCGGCACGAACGTGACCTCCTCGATCTGCGGCCCGCCCTTCAGCACGACGACCTTGCCGGCGACCTTGCGGCCGTCGACCGTCGCCGTCAGGTTCACCGTCCGGCCGGGGAAGCCGTTCGAGGCCAGCTCGACCCGCACCGGGACCTCGTCCTTGTGGAAGACGGTGTCCTGGACGATGAGGCGGCGGACGCGGACGTCGGGCGGGTCCGGCAGGCCCAGGCCGATCGGGTAGATGGGGGCCCGGGCGGCCTGCATCCGCCGGGCCGCCTCCATCGGCGCCAGGCCGTCGTTGGCCGCCCCGTCCGTCAGGACGATGATGCCGGCGATCGACTGGCCGCTGTATCGGCCCAGGGCCTCGACGATCGCGGAGCCGAGGCGCGTGACCGGGTCGGTCGCCTCGGAGGCCTGGAGCGTGTTCGGCAGGACCTCGCCCTCGCCGGCGGTCGGCTCCAGGCGGCGGCCGAAGCGGAAGTAGCGGAGCTTGTAGTCCTCGCTGAGCCGGGCGAACGGGCCCTCCGGCGGGGCCGACAGGATCGCCTTGGCGATCTCGATCCGCGAGACCCCGGCCACGTCGGCCTTGACGCCTTCGGGCAGCGGCTCGGCCGCCTCGGCGTAAGAGATCTTCCCCAGGCCCAGGGCCGCCTCCTTCAGGGCCTCCTCGCTCGTCCGGTCGTCCTCGATGGCCATGCTCTCGGAGACGTCCAGCAGCACCAGGAGCGTCCGCGGAAGGTCGGCGATCATCTCGACGCCCAGCATCGGCTCGAAAAGAAGCACCAGCACCAGCACCAGGACGACCGCCCGGAGAACGCCGAGGACGATCCGCCGGCCCTTCGTCAGCATCCGCTCCATCCGGTACAGGGCCACGACGTAGATGATCGCCGCGGCGGCCAGCACCAGCAGGACCACCACGCCCCAGCCGAGACCGAGGTAGGGATCGAGCCGGGTAATCGGCCCGACCTTCTCGAAGCCCAGCAGTCTCGGGACCATCGATGGCTCCAACTGCTACTCGCGGCCGCCGACCTCGTATTGAGCGCCTGTGTCAGCCGCGGGGTCTATCCCCGCGCTTGCTGTTGCGTCAACCGATGGCCTCGGCGGCCACGACCCGCTCCTCGCGGCCGCGGCGGGCGCTCTCGCGGTCGGCTTCCACCAGCCGCCGCGTGAACACGTGGGCCAAGAGCGACTCCAGCGCCAGGACCACCAGCCCGGCGATCATCAGCGTCCGCCACAGCTCCCGTCCGATGCGGCCCTCCTTGATGGCCGCCGCCAACTGGGCCTCCTCGGCCAGGACCTTGGCCGGCAGGCCCGCCAGGGCCGCCTCCAGCCCGAGGGCCGAGAGGGTCCGGGCGTCCGACTCCGCCGGGTCGACGTTCACCGCCAGCACCAGCGGCGGCGCCGCCTCTTCGTACCGCACCTCGTAGAAGCCCGGCTCCTCGGCCCGGCGGTGCTTGGCCGCCCGCAGGCCGCCCTCCTGCTGCGTCACCTGGACGGGGAAGTCCCGCCCGTCCGGGCCGACGAACATGACGCTGACCTGCTTGCTCTGGCTCGGGACGGGCGCGACCAGCGGCTCGCCTACCGTCACGGGGTGCTCGAACGGCTGCCGCGTCAGGTGCGTCACCGCCTCGTGCAGCAGGATGGGGAACGCCGGGTGGGCCGGCAGGTTCGTCCAGTCGCGGTCGGCCGAGGTCGTGACGAGGACGACCTTGCCCCGGCCGACGGTCCGCTCCAGGACCAGCGGCAGCGAGCTGCCCGCCACGGTCAGCACGGGCCGGGCCGCCTCGACCGGCTCGACCCGGAACCTCCGCTCGACGCGGGCCTCGGCCAGCAGCTCGGCCGGCAGGTGCCTGAGGCCCTGGGCCAGGGGATGCGCCGCATCAGCGACGGCGACGGGCCAACCGCCGGCCTCCTCGGCCGGGGCGGAGGCCACGTCGCCCAGCGTGGCCGGCAGCAGGTCCGCCTCGACGCCCATCAGCCGACGGTTCAGAAGCTCCGCCTGGACCCGGTCGCCCAGGAAGAGGACCAGCCCCCCGCCGCCACGGACGAACCGGGCCAGCTCCGCCACCTTCGACTCGTGGACGTCCGGCACGTTCGCCAGGACCACCACGTCGTAGTCGGCCAGCTTCTTCGGCACCAGCTCCAGGTACGAGACGACCTCGACGGCGAGGGACTCGGCGGCGGGCGTGCCGGGTTTCGGCACGAACCCGAGCCGCAGGAAGTCCGTCTCGCCCCGGAACGGCCGGTCCGACGGGTCGCCGTCGACGCACAGGATGCGGACCGTCTCCATGACGTGGGCCACGGCGTGCCGCGTGTTGTCCATCTCGAGGGCGTCGCGGCCGAGGCCCGCCTTCAGACGCGCGGCGCCGGCCCGCTCGAAGCGGACGAAAAGCGGCACGGCCCGCGTCCGGCCGGGCTCCAGGCGGTCGATCACCACCTGGTCGACGGGCCGGCCGTCGAGGAGCAGCTCGACGGGCACCTTCTCGCGGGTCCGCCGGCCGTAGTTGTGGACCTCGGCGACGTAGCGGGCCGACGCCCCCGCCCGGACCGCCCCGGACGCCAGCGCCAGCGACCGGACGGCGAGGTTCTCGCCGGCATCCTCCGGCACGGGCAGGAACCGCACGGAGGCCAGCGACCCGATCTCGTCCAGGGCCTGGCGCGACTTCTCCGAGACGTCTTCCCAGGTCGACGCCTGGCCGTCCGTCACGATGTAGCACTCGCGGATGGGCGTCTTCATCTCGGCGACCAGCGCGGCCGTCTGCTCCAGGGCCAGCTCCAGGTTCAGCCGCTCGGGCAGCGGCCGGACGTGCTCGGCCTCGACGAGGTCGGCCAGCGTCTGCTCGTCGAAGACCACGTTCCGCAGGAGGATCCGCGGCTCCTCGCCCATCAGGACGACGCTGAGGCGGTCGCCGGCGCTCAGGGTCCGGCCGATCTCGCGGACGGTGGCCATGGCGTGGTCGAACCGGCTCCGCACCGCCGCCGGTCGGTAGTCCATGCTGTAGGAGCCGTCGACGGCGATGACGGCGCCGACGTGGACCTCGCCGCCGAACCACCGGGCGCCGGTGCAGGTGAACGTCGGCCGGGCCATCGCCAGGGCGATCAGGAGGACCGCCAGGCACCGCATGGCCAGGAGGAGGAGGTCTTCGAGGCGGACCCGCCGCGACCGCATCACCACCGCCCGGCGGAGCCATTCCATGGCCGCCCACCGGACCCGCCGGCGGCGGAACCGGTTCAGCAGGTGGATGAGGATCGGGACGGCCACCGCCGCCGTCCCCACCAGCAACCATGGATTCAGGAAGCCCATTGGCGTCCTATCCGCCCCGGAAAAAGGGTCCAGGACCCCTTTTCTCGCGCGCCCCTTGTCTCGTTCCGGGCCTGTTTCGCCGGCAAAAGCTTGCCAAGTAAGGGTCCAGGGCCCTTTTTTTCAGCTTTTTTGCGTCATCAACTCGCATCGACCACGACGAGCGGGTCGGCGATGACGACGCCGCACGGCAGGGCGATCCCCTCGCCGAACGTCACGTCGAACCGGACGTCGCTCGCCCGGGGCGGCAACGCCAGGCTCAGCCGCACGGCCGCGTCGCCCGGGGCCACGACCACCTCCTCCAGCACGGCGTCGCCGGCCTCGACCCTGAGGCGCGCCTGGCCGCGGGCGCCCCGCACCGGCCGCACCAGCGCCACCAGCCGCCGCCGGCCCGTCAGCGTCAGGCCGTAGCGGACCTCCGTGTGCGGCTCCAGCCGCACGGCCGCGATGAACGGCTCGGCCCCCGGCCCCGGCCGCGAGCCCGGCCGCCGCCGGATCGTCTCCGGCCTCGGCGACCCGCCGACCACGCCGGCCGCCCGCTCCACCTCGGGCTCGGCGTCGGCCAGGTAGACGGCCGTCGGCGGCCGGCGGACGAGCCACACGACCATCGCCGGCGGAATGCGGACCGTCCCGAGGACCGGATGCTCAAGCCGCGGCCCGTCGGCGTCGAAGCCGAACCGCCCTCGCATGACGCTCCCGTCGACCAGACCCACCTCGTCCGACCCCGCCGGCGGCGCCGCCGAGGCCGGACGGGCGAACACGTATCGCTCGGCGGTCTCCCGCGGCAGCTTCAGGACGCCGAGCAGGCTGTCGATGGCGATCCGCCGGGCGTCGATCCAGAGGAGCGTCCCCGGCACGGGCGGCCCCTGGGGCCGGTACAGGCCCGGCGCGAGCGGCCCCGCCGGCTCGGGCAGGCCCGGCTCGAACTCCAGCATCGTGACCGTCCCGGCCGGGAGTTCCCGCTCGCCGACGAGGCGGCTGCGGAACCGGATCGTCCCGCCCTCAAGCGAGAGCAGCTCGCCGCCCCACCGCTCGCCGCCGGCGAACCGGACCGCATCGGGCGGCTCGAACGTCGACGAGGACGGCCCCCGCAGGACGTAGAGCACCTCGCTCCACGCCACCGCCCGGCCGCCCACCTCGATCCGACCATTCTCCAGCGTCACCGGCCCCTCGAGCCGGCCGGCGAAGGTCTCGACGGCGCCGGCGCGAGCCGGGCCCGCGGCCGCCGTTACGGCCGCCAGGCACGCCACGATCGTTCTCAGCCGTCGTCTCGCCGGGAACACGCTCGGTCTTTCCGTTTCGGCGTGTCAGATCGTCTTGCTCGCGGTCCGCTTCCGCTTCAGCAGGTAGGCCGCCAGGACCGCATCCAGGGGCCGGGACGTATCGACCAGCAGGTAGTCGACGTGGCTCCGGTCGCAGGCCCGCTTGACCCGCGAGATGGCCTCGTTCGCCACCGCCAGGTACGCCTGCCGGATGCGGGCCGGCTGGGTCGTGATCTGCCCATCGTTCTCCAGCCCCTCAAAGAGCCACGTCCCCCGCATGGGGAACGTCAGCTCGTACGGGTCCAGCACCTGAAACACCGCCACGTTGTGCCCGCGGAACCGGAGGTGGTCCAGGCCGCGGAGGAAGCGGTCAGGATCGTCGAACAGGTCCGAGAAGACCATGATGAAGCCTCGGCGGGTGATCTGGCCGGCGAACTGGTGGAGGATCGGGGCCAGGTCGGTCTTCGGCTCGCCCTCGACGGCCTGGAGCCCCTCGTCGATGTTGTGGATGACGCCCATCTGGCTCGACGGCTCCAGATAGGTCCGAAGCTCGGAGTCGAAAATGCCCAGCCCCACCGAGTCGCGCTGCTCCAGGACGACGTAGGCCAGGCTGGCCGCCATGTACTTGGCGTACTCGAGCTTGGTGATGGGCCCCGAGCCGTACCGCATGGAGTGGGACGCGTCGAGGAGGAGGTAGGCGTCGAAGTTGGTCTCGGCCTCGTAGAGCTTGATGTAGTACCGCTCGGTCCGGCCGTAGACCCGCCAGTCGAGGTGCCGCAGGGCGTCGCCCGGGACGTACGGGCGATGATGGACGAACTCCGTGGAGAACCCCCGCAGGGGGCTCTTGTGCATGCCGACGCGAAGGCCTTCGACCGCTTCCCGGGCCACCAGCTCCAGGGAGCCGATCTTCTGGAGGACCTCCGGGTCAAGATACCGAGATTTCGCTCGCTGCCTTGCCATCGTAGAGCCGCTCGTCTGCCGGGACGTGCTCCAGGAGCCGGTCGATAATGTCGTCGGTCGTCAGGCCCTCGCTCTGGGCCGCGAAATTCGGGATGATCCGGTGCCTGAGCACCGGCGGGGCCACCGCCTGGATGTCCTCGACGGCCACGTGATACCGGCCGCGGAGGACGGCCCGGGCCTTCCCCGCCAGGACCATGAACAGGCTGGCCCGCGGCCCGGCGCCCCAGGCCAGCCATTCCTTGATGAAGTCCGGGGCCTCGGTCTCGGTGGGCCGGGTCGCACGGGCAAGCGTGGCGGCGTACTGCATGATGTGCCCGGCGGCCGGGACGCGCCGCACGAGGTCCTGAAGGGTGAGGATCTCGTCCTTGTGGAGGACCTCCTCCAGCGAGGTGACGGCGTCGCGGGGGACGACGTCCGGCGACTTCTGCATGATGTCCAGCTCTTCCTGCCACGAGGGGTAGCGGACCAGGATGTTGAACAGGAACCGGTCGAGCTGGGCCTCCGGCAGGGGGTAGGTGCCTTCCTGCTCGATGGGGTTCTGCGTCGCCAGGACGAAGAACGGCAGGTCCAGCGGGTAGTCGACGCCTCCGGCCGAGATCTTCTTCTCCTGCATCGCCTCCAGCAGGGCCGCCTGGGTCTTGGGCGGCGTCCGGTTGATCTCGTCGGCCAGGATCAGGTTCGCAAAGACCGGCCCGTGCATGAACTTGAACATCCGCTGGCCGGTCTCCGGGTCGTCCTGGAGGACCTCCGTGCCGGTGATGTCGGAGGGCATCAGGTCGGGGGTGAACTGGATCCGCTTGAACGAGAGCGAGAGCGTCTCGGCCAGGCTCGAGACGAGGAGTGTTTTGGCAAGCCCCGGCACGCCCACCAGGAGACAGTGGCCGCGGCAAAAAATGGCGATCATCAGCTCGTCGATGACCTGGTCCATGCCGACGATGATCTTTCGGATCTCGCCCACGATGCGGTCCCGGGCCTCGCCCAGCCGCTGGACGGCCTGCTCGTCGCCGAGGTCCGCCCCGATGGTCCTGTCCTGGTCGCCTGCCATGACGCGTCCTCCGTTCTGTCGCGAAGCGTCGTTTGAAAAAAGGGCGGCCGACCGTTCGGCCGGCGCGCGGCCGTCATTGTGATACCGTTACCATGCCAGGAGTTTCGGTCAAAATCCAGCGCATTCCGGGGGGCGGAAAGAGAGCGGTTGCGGTTGCGCGTTGTCCGGCCCTGCCCCCGCCGTGTACCATCAAACGGACCCCCTCGTGGAGACCGACCCATGGCCGAGACCGTCCTGATCAACCGGGCACCCGTCCTGACGCTGTGGGGGGCCGTCGTCGCCGAGCGGCTCGGCTACGACCGCGACGAGGCCCTGACCCTCGGCAAGTGCCTGGCGGGCCTCAACGCCCAGGCCAAGGGCCGACGCCTCGGCATCTACGGACCGCCCAAGGAAGGCGAGCGCGGCAAGCCCAGCAAGGCCGGCCTGGGCGAAGCGTTCCGGGTCGAGGTCTGCGGCCGGCCCCTCCCGGCCAAGAACACCGAGGAAGGCGTCCGGGCCGTCGTCAAGGACCAGCCCATCGACCCGGCGGCGGTCCAAACGTATCTTGAAAAGAAGTTCGGCGACGACCTGGCGGCCGTCCGCGACGCGATGGCCGACCTGGCGGGGGCGTTCGACGAGGACGCGCTCGCGGAGGCGGCTTACGGCCTGTACGAGCGGTTCCGGCCGGCGATTCCCCGCGGCCGCCGCGGCTGGGGCGCCAAGGGCGAGCTGGACCTCGACTTCATCCGCAGCCTGGCCGAGGAGGCGTAGTCAGCCGCCCCCCCGTCGCGCATGTCGAACCGCAAGCGCGAGCGTTCGGGGCGGCGGGTCTCCGTGCCCGCCGCGTCCACTTCGCACAGAGCGCGGTCGGCACGAAGACCGACCGCAGAGAACCGTATGGGCCTGGCTCGCCCCGGTGCTCAATCCAGCTCGGCGATCGACGCTTCAACCGCGGCGATCGTCGCGTCGATGTCCGCTTCGGTGTGGGCGAGCGACAGGAACATGGCGTGGCCCGGGTGAAGGTAGACGCCGCGCGCCAGGCACCCCTGAAGCATGGCGATGGCCCGGGGTTTCTGGCCCTCGGCGATGACGGGCTTCGGCATCGGCGCGAGGCCCGTCAGCCGGTACCCCAGGCCCCCCTCCTCGCAGGCCCGGTTGACGCCCTCCATGAGCCGCCGCCCCAGCCGCCACTGGTGCTCGATGCCGTCGCGCCGCTTCATCTCGCCGATGACCGTCTCCAGCGCGACGAGGCTCAACAGGTCGCAGTGGAACGTGGCGGCGAGCCAGGCCGCCTGGCACCTCTCCGAGCCCAGGACCTCGCGGCGGCCGACCACGAAGCTCCCCGGATAGCCGTTGAAGCAGGCCTTGCCATAGCTCGACAGGTCGGGCGTGACGCCGTAGTATTCGGCCGCCCCGCCGAAGGCGATGCGAAAGCCCACCTTGATCTCGTCGAAGACGCACAGGGCCCCGTGGCGGTGGGCCGTCTCGACGCACCCTTCGAGGTACCCCTCGGGCGGCCCGTCGTCCTGGACGGTCTCGACGATGAGGCACGCGACCTGGCCGGGGGCGCCGGCGAACAGGGCGTCCAGGGCCTCCAGGTCGCCGTAGGGGGCTTCAAGCGTCAGGTCGCTGACGGCCTTCGGGACGCCCACGTCGTTCGGGCGGGCCCAGTCGTGCCACCCGTGGTAGCCGCACCGGATGACGCGGTCGCGGCCGGTCCAGGCCCGGGCGAGGCGGACGGCGGCGGTGGCGGCGGCGCTGCCGCCCAGGAGGAAAGCCACCATCTCCGCCCCGGGCAGGAGGTCCACGAGCGTCTCGGCGATCTCGATCTCCTTGGGATGGGCCGTGGTGAAGATGGTGCCCTCGCCCATCTGGCGGCAGACGGCCCGGGCCACGGCCGGGTCGTCGTAGCCCAGGAGGATCGGCCCGAAACCCATGAGATAGTCGAGATACTCGTTTCCATCGACGTCCCAGAACCTGGCGCCCGCCGCCCGGGCGGCGAAGACGGGGTAGCCCCGGGCGAGCATCTCGTGGCTCCGCTTGTGCCCCTGGCACCCGCGGAGGATGGTCCGGTCGCTCCGCTCGAGCATCGACCGGGAGGTCTCGACGGTGTACGGTTTCGGCGACATCCGGTCCTCCTTCTCACGTGTGAGGGACCCAACTGCTCGGGGGTTAAACGCCGCCGGCGGCCGACCCGGCCGACGCCGCCAGGTCCGAAAGCAGCGACCGGCACGCCTCGGCCAGCCGCTCGCAGACGCCCGGAGCGAAGGCGTACACCCCCAGGTACCGGGGACAGTGGACCGCCTCGTACGACCTCCGCTCGTAGGCCGCCCGCGTCGGGAAGTACCCCATCGCCCCGTTCGCCAGGGCCACGACCATCGGCTCGGCGAACGCCCGCGACCGGGCCACCTCCAGGCCCAGCTCGGCGAACGGCTCGCCCGGAAGGCCGACCAAGGCGGCGTCTCCGATGGCGAAGGCTTGGAGCGGGACGCGCCGGGCGGTCTCGGTCCGGCCCGACTCGATGGTCCGGCGGGCCTCCTCGGCCCACTCGGCCCGCGTCTTATACTTGGCGTAGTCCCAGTTCGTCGCCGACTTCTCCGGCATCTCGTCCATCAGGCGGCGGGCCTCCAGGGCCATCGCCGCCAGCTCCTCGGCGGGCGGCAGCGGCGCGAGCGGCACCTCGACCTCGGCCGTCGCGTGCGCGAGCCGCGGCGAGGCGTCGGGCCGGATCGCCGGGAACACATCGAGGGCCGCGGCGGCGATGCGGCCGGCCGTCTCGCAGGCCCGGGCCTCGGTCCGGTCGGGGCCGAAGTTGGCCGGATTCAGGTCGCCCGCCGCCCCCGTCAGGTAGAGGACGGCGACGTCCGGCCCCAGGCCGCGCCGCAGCTCGGCCTCCACGAAGTGCGGAAAGTCCGGCGTGATCAGGCCGGTCGAGTGGAGGTTGACGGGGTGGCAGGCGAAGTCGACGAGGACGGCCAGGGGGCCGCCGCCCTCGCGGTCGATCCGCACCAGGCCGAGGCGGTCGTCGGTCGGGCCGACCTCGCCCAGGACGCGGTTGACCGTCACGCCGGGGCAGGCGATCGACGCCGCTCCCGCCCGGGCACGCTCGGCGTCGGCCCAAGCACGGGAGGCTGCCGCCACGAGCTTCTCGGCCAGCTCCGTCCGATACGCCTCGTCCGGGCGGCCCCAGTTGCGGAGCGTCATGGTCGCCGGCCCCCCGTGGGTGTGCGTCGCGGCCAGCATGACCGCTTCGGGGGGCGTCTCGCAGGCCGCGGCGACGTCGCGGCGGACGGCCGTCGCGTAGTCGGCGTCGAAGCCGAGGAGGTCGCACGAGATAAGGACGAGCCGCGCGGGACCGCTCTCCAGGACGAGGGCCCGGGCTTTCAGCGGATGCAGGACGCCCCTGGCCGGACCGAACGCCCCGCCGGCCAGCTCGACGCCCACAGGCGGCGTGATGTCGACCTCGGCAACGCCCGCGTTCAACCGGTTCCTTTCGCGATCGGCCATCTTCACCTCCCAGCCCTTCGTTCACAGCCCACGGGGCCCCGCTCCCGGGCTTGCAGCGGCGGGAAAAAAGACACTAAGTGTCTTTTCTGTGATGCCTAAGCCCTTACCGTGCAACCACTTACGAGCAAAAAAAAGACACTTAGTGTCTTTTTTTTGCCCTTTTTCGGGCTACTCGACCTTGAGCTTCGACAGGTCGAATTCCGGCTCGGGGTACGCCATGCTGAAACCCTCCATCGCCTCCACCAGGACCTCCGAAACCGCCAGGTTGCGGAACCACTTCCTGTCGGACGGGATGACGAACCACGGGGCGTGCCGCGTGCTGCACTTCGACAGGGCATCCTCGTAGGCCGCCATGTAATCGGGCCAGAGCTTGCGTTCCTCGAAGTCCTTCGGGTTGACCTTCCAGTGGCGGTCGGGCTCCTCCAGGCGGTCGCGGAAGCGGTCGAGCTGCTCGCGCTTACTGATATGGAGGAAGAACTTGAGGATGTGGCAGCCCTCGGCGGCCAGCAGCTTCTCGAAGGCGTTGATCATGGCGTACCGCCGCGACCAGACCCCCCGCGGCACGAGGTTGTGGACCCGGACGACCAGGACGTCCTCGTAGTGCGACCGGTTGAAGACGCCGATCATGCTTTTGCGGGGGACGGCCTTGTGGACCCGCCAGAGGAAGTCGTGGGCCAACTCCTCCTCGGTGGGGACCTTGAAGCTGGTGACGCGGCACCCCTGGGGGTTGATCGGTCCGAGGACGTGGCGGATGGCCCCGTCCTTGCCGCCGGCGTCCATGGCCTGGAAGACGACGAGCAGGGCCCTCCGGCCCTCGGCGTAGAGGAGGTACTGGAGCTCCGAGAGGCGGTCGAGGTTGTCCTTGAGGCGTTTGCGGGCGTCCCTCTTGGTGCGGATGCCGGCGGTGTCGGCCGGGTCGTGCCGGGCGAGGTCCACCCGCGTGCCCGGCTCGACGATGAATCGGTCGGTCATTCGCATGGGCGGCTCCTTCCCGTCGGTCCGGCCCCGGTCCCTGCCGGGTCGCCGGCGCGGAGGCACCGACGGGGCGAAACCGCATCGTAGCCTCCCGGCGGCGGAATCACAAGCGCGACTGCGAACCCCCCTCGATGGCCCCTCCGGCGGAGGGCCGCCGACCCCCTGGCGCCTGCCAAGGACGCCAGGGGCGGATTCCTGTCCGGGCCCGGGGCCTTAACCTTTCGCTAACATAATCCTCACTTTACGAACACAATCACTCGCCCTACAGTGACCGATCCGGGGTCAACACGGGGGGCGCCGCACAGCCATGTCCGCCGTCGACGGAAGTCTGCACCTCCTCGCCGCCGACACCGTTCGCAAGCAGGTCCACAAGCTCCGCAAGGAGCTGGCCGGCGTCCGCGAGCCGGAGACCGCCGAGCCGGTCCACCAGGCCCGCGTGGGGTCGAGGCGGCTCCGGGTCGCCCTCGGGATGTTCGACGACTGCTTCCCGGCGAAGCGGGCCAGGAAGTGGCGGAAGCGTATCCGGCGGCTCCTGAAGGCCCTCGGTCCGGCCCGCGACCAGGACGTCCATATCGCCTTCGTCCGTCGCGTCCTGGCGGGCCTGGAGGACAAAGCCTACCGGCCGGGCATCGCGCGGCTGCTGCTGAGGCTCCGCCAGGGGCGCGAGGCCGCCCAGCTCAGGGTCGTCAAGGCCGCCGACCGGATCGAGAAGGACGGCGCCCTGGACGAGATCGCCGCCGCCGTCGACGCCATCGCCCCCCGCCCCGGCTCGTCCATCCACGAGTACCAGAGCGCGGCGGTCTTCCACCGGGCCCGGACCATCCTTATGGACCGCCTCAGCAAGCTCCTCGAGCTCCAGGGCTGCTTGAAGGACCCCCGCGACCGGCACCGGCACCACGAGATGCGGATCGCCACCAAGCGGCTCCGCTACGGCACCGAGATCTGCCGCCGGGCCTACGGCGAGCGGCTCGACCCGTTCATCGCGGCCATCAAGGAACTCCAGGAGGTCCTGGGCAACGTCCATGACTGCGACGTGTGGCGGGAGGACCTGACGGTCTTCCTGGAGCAGGAGCGGGAGCGGACGGCGGTCTACTACGGTCACGCCCGTCCGTTCAACCGGCTGCGGCCGGGCCTGGAGTACCTCCTCCAGGAGCGCGAGATGGGCCGCGAGCTCCTCTTCCGCGAGCTGTGCGACGAGTGGGCCCGGCTGAACCGGGACGGCCTGTGGGAGAAGCTGATCCGGACGCTCCTGGAGTTCGACCGGCCGGCCGCGAGCGACCCGGCTCCGGACCCGGCCCGCCCTGCGGCCGCGTCGGATGCCGCCCTCGCCTCCGGACCGGCCGCGAGCGACCCGGGCGAGGCCGTCGCCCCATGACGCGCAACGACGGCCCTGCCCCGCCCGGCCCCTCCGAGGACGGCCCCCGTCTGGAGGCCGTCCTGGCGCTGGCCCGGCGGTGCGACTATGAGCGGGAGCACACCCACCAGGTGACGCGCCTGGCGCTGGAGCTGTTCGACGAGCTGGCCGACCTGCACGGCTACGGCCCGCCGGAGCGGTTCCTCCTGAGGTGCGGAGCGCTCCTGCACGACATCGGCTGGATCGAGGGCCGCCAAGGGCACCACAAAACGGCCCGGCGGCTCGTCCTGGAGGCCGACGACCTGCCCTTCTCGGACCGCGAGAGGCGGATCGTTGCGCTGGTCGCCCGGTACCATCGCAAGGGCCTGCCGAAGCCGAAGCACGCCGACTTCGCCGCCCTGGGGGCCGAAGACCGCCGCCGCGTCCGAGTCCTGGCGGGCCTCCTCCGCGTGGCCGACGGCCTGGACCGGAGCCACCTGGACCGCGTCCGGCGCGTGCGGTGCGACGTCGCCGACGACGGCGCCGTGGCGGTCTGGTGCGAGTCGGCCGGCCCGATGGCGGCCGAGCTGGCGGCCGCCGAGAAGAAGGCCGAGCTCCTGCGGGACGCCCTCGGCCGGACGGTTACTATTGGACGGGCGGCCCCCGGCGGGCCATAATGGGGAAAGCGACGCCCGGTCTCTCGGCCATCGACGACGTTCCGCGCGAGGCGCCGAACCCATGAGCACTGCCACCCAAACCGACGGCACCACCGCGACCGGCGACACGGTCGCGGCCATCGACATCGGCTCGAACTCCGTCCGGATGGTCGTGGCCAACGTGACGCCCGACGGGAACTTCGAGGTCCTGGAGCAGCTCCAGCGGGCCGTCCGCCTGGGCCAGGACAGCTTCCGCGACGGCCGCATCGGCGCCCAGGCCCTCCGGGCCGCCACCGGCATCCTCCGGGACTATCGCCGCGTCCTGGACCTCTACCACGTCAAGCACATCCGCACCGTCGCCACCAGCGCGGTCCGCGAGGCGGCCAACAGCGACACGTTCCTCGACCGCGTGTTCATGGCCACGGGGCTGGACGTCGAGGTCATCGCCACCAGCGAGGAGGGCCGCCTGACCGTCTCGGCGGTCCGCCAGTCGATCGGGGACGGCGTCGACGTCGCCTCCGGGCACGCCCTGATTGCGGAGGTCGGCGGGGGCAGCACGCTGCTGACGATCCTGCACGAGGGGGAGGTCGCCGCGGCCCAGAGCCTGCGGCTCGGGTCGATCCGGATGCAGGAGGCCCTGTCGACGACCTACGAGCCGCCCGACCGGCTGGCCCGGATGCTCCGCCGCCGCATCACCAACACCCTCTCGGTCCTCGAAGCGTCGCTGCCGCTGAAGAAGGTGCGGCAGTTCGTGGCCGTGGGGGGCGACGCCCGTTTCGCCGCCGCCCAGGTCGGAAGACCCATGCCGACGGCGGGCCTGTCGGCCGTCTCGCGGGCCGACCTCGACCGGCTGGTCGAGCGGATCGAGCGGCGGACCTCCGAGGAGCTGGCCCGGTCGTACGGCCTGGGGTTCGCGGCGGCCGAGACCCTGGGGCCGGCCCTGCTGGTCTACCAGGCCCTGCTCCACGCCACACGGGCCCGCGAGATGGTCGTCGCCTCGGTCTCGATGCGCGACGGGCTGCTGCTGGACCTGGCCCGCCAGGTCACGGGGCAGGAGGACGAGACCCTCTCCGACGCGGTGGTCCAGTCGGCCCTGGCGGTGGCCGAGAAGTACCGCGTCGACCTGGACCACGCCCGGCAGGTTTCGGACCTGGCGGACCGGCTGTTCGACGAGCTCCGGGCGGAGCACGGCTTGGGCCCGCGGCACGGGCTGCTCCTGAGGGTGGCGGGCCTGGTGCACGAGGTGGGCGGGTTCGTCAGCAGCCGGGCCCACCACAAGCACAGCCACTACCTCCTGGCGAACAGCGAGATCTTCGGCCTGACCCGGAACGAGTTGAACCTGGTGGCCCTGGTGGCCCGGTACCACCGGCGGAGCTGCCCCAAGCCGTCGCACGCCGAGTACATGTCGCTGCCCCGCGAGCGGCGGCTGATCGTCAGCAAGCTGGCGGCGCTGTTGCGCGTGGCGGACGCCCTGGAGGCGGGCCACGCCCAGCAGGTCCGGGAGGTCCGCTGCGCCCGCCGCGACGAGGAGTTCGTCATCTACGTGCCGGGCGTCTCCGACCTGACCCTCGAGCGCCGGGCCCTCCAGACCAAGGGCGACCTGTTCGAGGACGTCTACGGCATGCGGGTCCGCCTGGAGGAAGCCGAGCTGCCGCTGGCCTGAGGGCCGCCACCCGAAAGAGGCGTATGGCAACGAAGAAGACCAGGAACGAGACCGTCGATCTGGACGCCCCGGAGCTCTACATCAACCGGGAGCTGAGCTGGCTGGAGTTCAACCAACGCGTCCTGGAGGAGGGCCTGTCGGAGGACCTGCCGCTTCTGGAGCGGCTCAAGTTCCTCTCGATCGTCGGCTCGAACCTGGACGAGTTCTTCATGATCCGGGTGGCGGGCCTGGAGCAGCAGCGGCAGGCGGGGCTCCGGACACGCGACATCGCCGGGCTGACCCCCGTTCAGCAGCTCCGCCGCATCAGCCTGCGGGTCCACCGCATGGTCGAGGAGCAGGCCGAGGGCATCCGCGAGGCCCTGACGGCCCTGCGGGAACACGGCCTCTCGGTCCTGGAGCCGGGGGAATGGGACCCCGAGCAACGTCGGTTCCTCCTGACGCACTTCCAGACCGAGGTGGAGCCGGTCCTGACGCCGCTGGCCGTCCAGGAGCTCTCGCCGCCCCCGGTCCTGCCCGGCCTGGGGCTGAACCTGGCCCTCGTGATGAGCGGCGACACGCCGACCGACGAGGCCGAGGCCGAGACGGGCGGCAAGGCCGACCAGATCGTCGTGGTGCCCGTGCCGGGGCAGTTCCCCCGATTCATCACGATCCCGGCCGAGACGGAGGGTGTGTTCCTGGCGCGGCTGGAGGACGTGATCGCCGCCGGGGCCGGCCGATGGTTCCGCCGGTGCCAGGTCAAGGCCGCCGCCGTGTTCCGCGTCACGCGGGACGCCGACGTCGCCGTCCACGACGACGAGGTGTCGGACCTGTTGCAGGCGATGGAGGAGGCGGTCGTGGCCCGTCGTCGGCGGCAGGCGGTCCGCCTGGAGGTCTCGGCCCGGGCCGACCGTCGGATCCGGCGGTTCTTCGCCGAGTGGCTCGACCTCAAGCCGGAGGCGATCTACGAGATCGACGGCATGCTCGACGCGACGGACCTGATGGAGATCGCCACCCGCCCGGGGTTCGACAGCCTGAAGCTCCAGGAATGGCCCCCCGAGCCCCCGCGGGACCTCGTCGGGGCCGACGATCTCTGGCTTGCCGTCCAGGACCACGATTGCCTCCTGTTCCACCCTTACGAGGGCTTCGAGCCGGTCGTCCAGCTCATGGAGCAAGCCGCCGAGGATTCCAGCGTCCTGGCCATCAAGCAGACGCTCTATCGGACGAGCAGCGACTCGCCGGTCATCCGGGCCCTGGAGCGGGCCGCCGAGAACGGCAAGCAGGTCACGGTGCTCGTCGAGCTGAAGGCCCGGTTCGACGAGGCCCGCAACGTCGAATGGGCCCGCCAGCTCGAGGACGCCGGGTGCCTCGTCATCTACGGCATCGCCGGCTACAAGACCCACTCGAAGGCCCTCCTGATCGTCCGCCGCGAGGCCAACCGCATCCGCCGCTACGTCCACCTGGCCACCGGCAACTACAACGACCGGACGGCCAAGCTGTACTCAGATATCGGCATGCTGACGTGCAACAACGATTATGCGACCGACGTGGCGGCGTACTTCAACCTGCTGACGGGCTACTCCGAGGCGGTGGGCTTCTCGCGTCTGGCGATCGCCCCGACGGGCCTGAGGCGGCGGTTCACGGAGCTGATCGAGCGGGAGGTCCGGGCCTCCACGCCCGACCGGCCCGGCCTGATCGTGGTCAAGGTCAACTCCCTCCACGACAAGGGCATCGCCAAGGCCCTCTATCGGGCGAGCCGGGCAGGCGTCGAGGTCCGACTGAACGTCCGGGGCATCTGCTGCGTCCGGCCCGGCCTGGAGGGCATCTCCGAGACCGTCGTGGTCCGGTCCATCGTCGACCGGTTCCTGGAGCACGCCCGCATCTTCTATTTCCGCAACGGCGGCCACGAGGAAGTGTACCTGTCGAGCGCCGACTGGATGACCCGCAACCTGGACAAGCGGCTGGAAATCCTGTTCCAGGTGGTCGATCCGGACCTGGTCCGCCGCCTGATCGGCTTCCTGGAAACGTACTTCGCCGACAACGTGAAGGCCCGGCGTCTGCTGGCGGACGGGACGTGGGAGCGGATGCCCACCGAGGGCGAGCCCGTCCGGGCCCAGGAACGGTTCTACCGGGAGGCGATGGAGGCGGCCCTGGCGCGTCAGCAGGCAGGGGCCCGGTTCCGGCCCCTGATGGCGCCGGAGGCGTAAGCCCCTCGGCGGAGGCGAGCGCGGCGGGCATGGAGACCCGCCGCGCACTGTCAGGCGGGCGGGCGGCGCTACGCCTCAGCACGTGACGTGGATGAGGGCCGCCTTGCGGCGCTTGCAGGCGTTGAACGGCCCGGCGACCTCGGGCGTGGGGTGCAGCGCCACCTCGATGCCGCGGCGCTGGAGGTAGGCCCGCCCTTCCTCGGTCAGATCGACCTGGGCCTCCTGGCCGGTGCCGATGAACAGGATGGCCGGCCCGCCGCGGCAAGTCCGCGACAACTCCTTCGGCCCGATCTTGTGGCTCGTGCCGTAGCGTTTCTTCGCGGGGCCTTTCTTCCGCCTCTTGACCTGGCCGCCGGCCCGGACGACGACGTCGTGCTCGTAGGTCGTGCCGCCGACCGTCACTTCGCCGAACGAGGTGCCCTCGATGGCGGGGTAGTCCGGGACGGCGGCGAAGCGGCGGCTGAAGGGGCTTCGCTTGGCCCGGATGCGTGCCAGGGCGATGGCCCCAAGGACGACGGCGTCGTCGCCGAGGGCCGAAAGGCGGACCTCGCCCCCCTGGCGGGCCCCGGGCAGGCGGTCGGCATCGACGATGTCCTTGACGATGGGAAAAATGAACTCGCCGCACGCCTCGATGACGCCGCCCCCCAGGACGATCACCTCCGGGTCGACCAGGTGCCGGACCGTGAGGCAGGCGTAGCCGAGGACCTCGGCGGCCCGCCGCAGGACCCGCGTGACAAGGGGGTCCTCGGCGGCCAGGGCCTGGCGGAGCGACCCGCTCTTGATGAGCGACAGGTCCCCGTCGAGGAGGTCCGTCAGGGCGGTCTTCTCGCCGGCGTCTGCGGCGGCGCGGATGTCGCGTTCGATGGCGGTGCGGCTGGCCAGCGCCTCGAAGCAGCCCCGGTTGCCGCACCCGCACTCGGGGCCGCCGATCTCCATGACGATGTGTCCGATCTCGGCGGCCGACTCGCGATAGCCCCGCCACAGGCGTCGGCGGACGACGAACCCGCCGCCGATGCCCGTGCCGACCAGGATGCCGAACGCGCTCGATGCGCCCTGGGCGGCGCCGAGCCAGGCCTCGCCGAGCGTGCCGAGGTTCGTGTCGTTGCCCAGAACGACGCGGACGCCCAGGCGGTCCTGGAGCTCCTCGACCAGATGGGCCCCCGACAGGTCCATGTTGGGCGTGACGACGACGCGGCCCTTCTTCGGGTCGACGACGCCCGCGACGGCGACGCCGACGGCCGTCACGTCGCCGGCGGCGCCTTTGCGGCCGGAGAGGACGTCGCGGACGGCCTCCTCGATGGCGTCGATGGCCTCGGCGGGTCCGCCCTCGCGGGGGGTGGGCCGTTTCTCGCGGGCCAGAACGTTGCCGGCCTCCTCCAAGAGGCAGGCCTGGATGTTCGTGCCGCCGACGTCGACGCCAACGTACAGGTGCGGGCGGTCCGGATCGTCAGACATGGGCGGGCGAGCCTCCGAAGCGTTCGACAGCACGGTCCTCACATATCCTACGCGCCGCCGGGCCGCGGGTCACCCCCCCGCCGCCAGATACGCCTCAGCCGTCTCCCGGTCCAGGGCCTTGACGGTCATGCCGGCGGGGCCCTTGCCGATGAGGGTGACGTGCTTGCCGGACTTCTGCTCGCCGGGACGGAGGACCCACAGGCGGCCGTCCTCGATCTCGGTGACGAAGCCGGGCTTGGCGGCGAGGTACTCCAGGGCCGTCTCCTTCTCCGGGGCCTTGATCGTCATGCCGGCGGGGCCCTTGCCGACGAGCGTCACGTGCTTGCCGGACTTCTGCTCGCCGGGACGGAGGACCCACAGGCGGCCGTCCTCGATCTCGGTGACGAAGCCGGGCTTGGCGGCGAGGTACTCCAGGGCCGTCTCCTTCTCCGGGGCCTTGATCGTCATGCCGGCGGGGCCCTTGCCGACGAGCGTCACGTGCTTGCCGGACTTCTGCTCGCCGGGACGGAGGACCCACAGGCGGCCGTCCTCGATCTCGGTGACGAAGCCGGGCTTGGCATAGAGGCCGGCCCGGGGCGCCGGCTCGACGTCGCCGCCGGCCTTGGCGGGCGTCTGCGTGGCGGTGTCGGGTGCGGCCTCGTCCTCGGCCTGGGAGGGGGTCGCGGGTGCGGCCGCCGTCTCGGCCGTCGCCGAGGTTGCGGGCCCGGGCGTCTCGGCGATCGGCTCGGGCCGGTCGTCGCCCATGCCCTGACAGCCGGCGGACGCCAGGAGGGCGGCCAGTGCGATCCATGGCTTGAAGCTGATGTGTCGAGTCATGCGTTATCTCCTTCCCGCCGCGCCGGGACCCACCGGTGCCGGGGCGAACGCGCCGGGCAAGCCCGCCGGCGAAACGCCGCCATCGAGCCGGCAGGTTGCCTCTGATTCCCGTGGTACGAGGTCGGCCCGAGGCCTGTGCTTGACTGCTATCGGAACGCCGTTGCGAAGGCCTAACCGAATCGGCCGGTGATGTAGTCCTCGGTCTCCCGGAGGCGGGGGTTCTCGAAGATGTCGAGCGTCGGGCCGAACTCGATGAGCCGCCCCAGGTACATCAGGGCCGTGTAGTCGCTGACGCGGGACGCCTGCTGCATGTTGTGGGTGACGATCAGGAGGGTGTACTCGCCGCGGAGGTCCCGCATGAGGTCCTCGATCTTGGCGGTGGCGATGGGGTCGAGGGCCGAGCAGGGCTCGTCCATGAGGAGGACCTCGGGCTCGGCGGCGATGGCCCGGGCGATGCAGAGCCGCTGCTGCTGACCGCCCGAGAGGCCCAGGCCGCTCTCGGAGAGGCGGTTCCGCACCTCGTCCCACAGGGCCGCCCCCCGGAGCGACCGTTCGCAGACCTGGTCGAGGACGCGGCGGTCCCGCTCGCCGTCGATCCGCAGGGGATAGACGACGTTCTCGAAGATACTCATGGGGAACGGGTTCGACTTCTGGAAGACCATGCCCATGCGTTTGCGAAGCTCGATGACGTCGACGCCGGGGGCGTAGATGGGGTCGCCCCTGAGGCGCATGTCGCCGCTGACGCGGACGATGTCGATCAGGTCGTTCAGGCGGTTGACGGACCTGAGGAGCGTGGACTTGCCGCACCCGGAGGGGCCGATCAGGGCGGTAATCTTGCCCTTCGGGACGACCATGGAGATGTCGTAAAGGGCCTGCTTCTCGCCGTACCACAGGTTGAAGCCGTCGACTTCGAGGACGGCCTCTTCGTCGTAGACGGCCTCGTGGATTTCGGGCTCGATCTCGGCGCCGGAGGCGATGGCGGCGAGGCGGCTCTCGGCACGGGCCCGGCCGCCGCCGCGGCTGGCCTCCGGGCCCGGCCGGAGGGCGGCCTCGGCGTCGGCGGGCGGCGAACCGGCGGCCGGCGAAACGCCCTCCACCCCGTCTCGCTCGGCTTCGATGTCCTGCCGTCTCGCCATCGTCACGGACCTCCTAGAACTGCGCCGTCAGGAACTTCTTCCGAAGCCGGATCCGCAGCAGCACGGCCCCGATGTTCAGAAGCGCCACGATCGTAACCAGAAGCAGCGTCGTCGAAAAGACCAGCGGCTTGGCGGCGTCGGCGTTCGGGGCCTGAAGCGCCAGGTCGTAGATGTGAAACCCGAGGTGCATGAACGTCCGGTCCAGGTGTATGAAGGGGAACTCGCCGTCGACCGGCAGGGCCGGGGCGAGCTTCTCGGCCCCGACGAGCATCAGCGGGGCCACCTCTCCCGCCCCCCGGGCCACCGCCAGCACCAGCCCCGTCATGATCCCCGGCATGGCCCGCGGCAGGACGATCCGCTTGATGGTCTGCCACTTGCTCGCCCCGCAGGCGTAGGACCCCTCGCGCATCGAGTTCGGCACGGCCGCCAGGGCCTCCTCCGTGGCCACGATGACGACCGGCAGCGTCAGCAGGGCCAGCGTCAGCGACGCCCACAGGAGGCCGTCCGTGCCGAGGGTCGGCTCGTTGTCGGCCAGGCGGGCCCGGTAGAAGCCGTCAAAGTAGGGGGTCCGCACCAGGAGCAGGACGACCACGACCGTCATGAGGATCCACAGGCCGATGCTCAGGCGTCCGAGGAACCGCTTGCCCACCGACGGCCGCGACCCCGGACGGACCGCCCCGGCCAGGCCGACGAAGAACGCCGCCACCCCGACGGCGACCGCCCCGCCCAGAAAAAGCCACCACCTGAGCGGCGGCCAGGGCTCGACCTGGATGTTGGCCGGCCCTCCGTCGATGTACGCCCCCACCAGGTAGCAGAAGAACCCCAGGCCGAAGACGCCGAAGACAATGCTCGGCACGCCGGCCAGGTTGTTGATGGCGATCCGCACGATGCTGACCACCAGGCCCGCCTTGGCGTATTCCTTCAGGTACAGGGCGGCCAGGACGCCGAAAGGCACGACGGCCACCGACATGATCAGCGTCATACTCACGGTCCCGACGATGGCGGGCCAGACGCCGCCCTCCTGGTTCGCCTCGCGAGGCGGTGCGGTCAGGAACTCCCACCACCGGGAGAAGTAGACGCCGAGCCGCTCGATGGGCCCCAGGTCGTTGGCCCGGTAGGCCCGGACGATCTCGGCCAGGCCGATCAGCTTGTCGCGGCCCTGGGCGGTGGAGAACTCGACCTGGTGCCGCTCCATCCGGCGGTCCAGCTCGTGGATCCGGTCCATGATGCCGGCGAATTCGGCCCGGGCCTCCGCCTCGACCTTCTCGGTCTCGGCGACGGCCTCCAGGTACGCCTCCGGGGGCTCCCCGAAGTGCTCCTCGACCTCTTCGAGCTCCTTCTCGGCGTCCTGGACGCGCTGCCGGGCGGCGGCCCGGTCGGCTTCGGCCGTGCCGACGGCCTCAGCGTAGCGGTCGGAGTCCTTGCCGTACTTCTCGGCGACCCGTTCCAGGAACCGTTCCGTGTCCTGGCGGACGAGCCGGGCCTGCTCGCGGGTCCGCTCCAGGTCGTGGTAGGTGTGGACCCAGGCGGCGGGGGGATCGTGCGCCAGGTCGGCCTCCTTCAGGTCGAGCCGGGCCTCCTCCAGGACGGCGTTGACTTCGCCGACGTCGTCGGTCTCCAGCTCCCGCCGCTCGTGCCACAGGTCGCGGACCTCGTCGTGAAGGGCCTGGTACCGGTCCCAGGCGGCGGGCCGACCCCGCCGGACCTCCGCCACGCCCAGCACGAGGTCCTCGTCCGCGACGGCGTCGGGTCGGACCAGGCACTTGAATCTCTGCTGACCGGTTCGGCGCTCGACGAGGTACTCGACGGCGACCCCCTCTTCCGGGTCGAGGCGTCGGGCCGTGCGGTCGGCGGCCTGGCGGGCCTCGGCGCGTTGGACGTCGGGGGGCTCGCGGCGTTCCATGGCCGCCCGCCAGGCATCCACCGGGTGGACAAAGGCGTAGGCCTCCGGGCACCCGTAGAACCGTCCCCATTCGAGCCGCTCGACCGTGACGGCCCAGGGGTCGGCGTTCCGCTCGCGGACCGTGTGGACCTTGACCCACTCGAAGTGCGTCTCGGCAATCTCGTAGTTGCCGACGCGAACGAGGACCCGGTGGGCCCGGCCCTCCTCGTCGGCGATGGCCTCGCGGGCCTCGGCGGCGGCTTCGTCCGGAAGCTTCGCCAGGTCGGCCGCCAGCTCCGCCTCGGTCGGCCGGTACCACTCGTCCCGGGTGATCGGGCCGAGGTAGTGGGCGCCGTCCCAGGTCCGGATGCGATAGAGCGGCTTCGGCCAGAACGTAACGAGCCCCTGCCAGACGATGAGGACCAGGAGGCCGAGGATCATCGCCAGGCACAGGACCAGGGCCCCGCCGGTCAGCCAGACCATCGGCTCGCCGTAGGCCGAGAGGACGGCCCGGGGGACCCGCCGCCTTTTGCCGCCCGGACCGGGGGGGCGGCCCGCCCCGTCGGCGGCCACCTGCGTCGGTTTCCGGTCCATGAGCGAGCTCATAGCTCGACGGCCTTCCTGCGGAAGCGGAGCCGGACCAGCTCCGCCAGCGTGTTGATGACGAACGTCATGGCGAACAGCACCAGCGCTGCCAGGAACAGCGTCCGGTAGTGGGTGCTGTAGCGGACCGTCTCGGGAAGCTCCGTGGCGATGTTCGCCGAGAGCGTCCGGAAGCCCTCGAAAACGTTCATCTTGAGGATGGGGGTGTTGCCGGCGGCCATCAGGACAATCATCGTCTCGCCGACGGCCCGGCCCAGGCCGATCATCAGGGCCGAGAACAGGCCGCTCATCGCCATGGGAATCACGATGCGGACGGCGGTCTGCCAGGGCGTGGCCCCGCTGCCCAGGGAGGCGCTTCGAAGGTGCTCCGGCACGGTCGAGAGGGCGTCCTCGGCGATCGTGTAGATGATCGGGATGATCGCGAAGCCCATCACGAACCCGACGATCAGGGCGTTTCGCTGGATGTAGACGCCGAAGGGCGAGACGTCCACGCCGCCGGCGTCCCACGTCGCCCGCGGGTCCAGGCCCGCCAGGACCATCACCTTCGACCCGGCCCACGCCAGGGCCAGCGCAACGGCCGTCCCGGCGACGAACTTGACGACGTCGACGGCGGCGAACCGGGCCCGGCTCCACCCTTCGCCCCGCTGGCGGATCGCCGGCGTCACGACCCGGGCCATGAAAAGCGCCATCACAAGGGCCGCCGGAGGCACCAGCATGAACAGCCAGGCCCCCGTCCCGTCGCCCACGCTCGGATCGTGCAGCCACAGCACGACGTCGCCGGCGAAGTAGGCCTCCTCGAAGAGCGGCCCGACCAGCCACGCCAGGCCCACCCCCGACGCGATCGCCGGCAGGATGAACACCGGACGCCAGTGACGCATCCGAAGCGTGAATCCCCGCGGCAGGGCCTGCCAGACGTAGGACCCCGCCAGGATCGCCAGCGGCACCGCGATGAAGCCCACCATCACCTGCGGGATCACCCGCTCGATCAACGGGGCGAACACCAGGGCCGCCAGAAAACCCAGCACGACCGACGGCAGGCTGGCCATCAGCTCGACGGCCGGCTTGATCCGGGCCTTCGCCTTGGGATGGAGGAATTCACTGGTGAACACCGCCGCCAGCAGCGCAATCGGGCCCCCGAACAGCATCGAGTACAGCGTCGCCTTGGCCGTCCCGAAGACCAGCGGCACGAGCGACAGCTTCATCTCGTAGCTCTGGTGCCCGCTGGAGGACGCCCACACCCAGGTCGGCTCGGCATAGCCCTCGTACCAGACCTTGGCGAAGAGCGTATGGAGCGTGGCCTCCGGGTATCCCGGGTCGAACCCGTAGCGGTGGAGCTTCCCGTCCGCCGCGACGATCAGGGCGTCGTCCTTCGGGGCGATCGCCACGTTCGTAATGGGCTCCCCGCCCTGGGGACGCACGGCCGCCAGACGCTTCTGGCTGGTCATGTGAAAGAGGCGGGCCGTGCCGTCGGCGAAGCCCGCCGCGAACGCCCGGCTCCGCGTCGAGCTCCTCAGGGCCGTCACGGCCGCCTCGGCCACCCGCCCGAACTCGTGCGGCACCACGAGCGACCGGCCGTCCACCGGGTTCGTGGGGTCCTCGGCCGTGAAGTAGCCCCGGAGCCGCCCCTCGGAGTCGCCCGCAATCAGCGTCATGTCGCCGATCAGGAAGTCCAGGGCGGTCAGCCTTGCCCCGGGGCGGGGCACGAGGTCCACCTCTTCGGCCACCTTCGGCTCCGGCACGTCCCGGACGTTATAGCGGAGAAGGTGGCCGTCGGGCCAGGCGGCGTAGACGTTGACGCCCAGCTCCGAGACGAGCACCCACTTCGGGGGCGGGCGGCCCTCGGGAAGCGGCAGGTCGTAGGTCCTGGCCGGCACGAACCGGGTCCGGCCCGTCAGCATGCTGGTCTTGCGGTCGGCCCGGACGGCCCTGAGACGCCCGTCCTTCGTGAGCGTCGCGAAGACGGTCTGCCTGCCCGCCGCCGCATGGGCCACGGCGAGCGGCTCGGCCTCGACCCCGAGTTCGGCCAGGTCGGTGAAGTCCATCTCGAGCTTCTGGACGCGGTATTGGCCGATGGGCGTCTTCTCGACCATTCCTCCCCCGTACGGGGCCACCTCGCCCACCCCGAGGTCCTGAAGCTCCTGCGGAACGTCCTCGCCTTCCCGGAAGGTCGTGGCGAACCGGATGGCCCCCAGCCGCAGCGACCCATCCGCCAGCGCCAGGACGACGTCCTCGCCGGCCGTGGCGAACGAGACCGCCGCCAGCGGCGGGTCCCCCTCCCCCAGGACGGACCGGACGTCGAGGGATTCGCCGGTGTCGAGACGGAACAGGTGGACCGTCCCGTCGGGCATGAACGCCCACCCCGCGACGCGGTAATCGTCTACCGACAGCCTCAGGGGCGGCCCGTCCCAAGGGCCCTCATGGGGGGGCTTCGGCGTGACGGTCGCCCCTTCGAACAGCGGCCACACCACAAACGCCAGGAACACCGCCACGGTCATGACGGCGACGATGGTGCTGATACCCCCGACCGTGATGACAACCCGCGACAGCCGGTCGGTCAGGCGGATCAGGGGCCGCGTCTTGCGATGGCGGGTGCGGCCGGTGAAGGCCCTTGGGGGCTCGGCCATGAGAGGCGTCCCGTCCGGCCCCCTCACGCCGGGCCGCGTGCGGCCCCGAGGGGCCACCCGCCGCCTGTGCGAGTGGGCCTTGGGCAGCCGGTTGGCCCGACGAGGAGGCGCTTTCCGGCGAGGCGGCGCCTAGCGGGCCGGCGCCAGCGTGGTCCCCACCTGTGCCAGCGCCTGCTTCGCCAGATCGAAGGTCAGCGGCAAGTACCCGTCCTTGATGACGATCGCCTGGCCCTGGCGGCTGAAAACGTACTTGATGAACTCCCGCCGGAGCGGGTCCAACTCCTGGCCCGGCTGGTAGTTCACCGTCAGGTAGAGAAACCGGGCCAGCGGATAGTCCTCGGCCCGATCCGCCGCGGGCGGCACCGGGCGCATCCCGGCGTCGGGCGCCAGGGGAACCATCACCACGTCCGCCGTCCGGTACCCCATGCCCGAGTACCCGATGCCCGCCCGGTCGTTGGCCACCGCGTTGATGACCGCGCTGCTGCCCGGCTGCTCCTTGACCTCGTCCTTGAAATCCCCGCCGCCGAGGACGTGTTCCTTATAGAAGCCGTAGGTCCCGGAGGCGGCGTTTCGACCGTAGAGGCTGATCGGCCTGTTGGCCCATTCGCCGGTCAGGCCGAGGTCGCCCCACTTGGTGATGTCCCGGGGGTAGCCCATCTTGCGGGTCTTGGAGAAGATGGCGTCGAGCTCCGGGATGGTCAGGCCCCGGTCCTGGATGGGGTTGCTCTTGTTGACGAAGACGGCCAGCAGGTCGATGGCCCCGGGGAGCTGGGTGGCCTCGTAGCCGAACTTGGCCGCGAAAGCGTCCTGCTCGGCCTTCTTCATGGCGCGGCTCATGGGGCCGAACGTGGCCGTCCCGGCCTCCAGGGCCGGCGGGGCCGTCGAGGACCCCTTGCCCTCGATCTCGATGTCGACGTTCGGGTACATCCGCTGGAACCCTTCGGCCCACAGGGTCATCAGGTTGTTCATGGTATCGGAGCCGACGCTCTTGATGCTGCCTGAGACGCCGGACCTCTTCTGGTAGTCCGGGATGCGGGGGTCGACCTTGACCTGGGCCTGGGCCGATGCGGCCAGGACGAGTGCGACCGCCAGAACGACGGCCATCCCGAGCAGATTTCTCGTCATCGCGACCATGTCTCTCTCCCTTCTGCGTAACGGCTGCCCGGCCCACCCCGCCGCCGGGGTCCGGCCCCCCGTTCAATGCCCCGTCCGGTCGTCCGGAACGATCGCCGCGACCGGGGCGCACCCTTGACGTTCAGCGCGGCAGGGCCCGATCAGCCATTCTACACGGGGTCTCCTTCGTTTTCCTGTTAGCTTCCCGCGCGATTTATGTTAGCTGCTCATTAAGACCTCAGCTCGAGCGGGTCGCCCCGCCGTGGCGGATAATCCGGCCCTGGACCATGTAGATCACGTCCTCGGCGATGTTCGTCGCCATGTCGGCCAGCCGCTCCAGGTGCCCGACGATCGTGTAGAGCGAGACCAGGACCGACGTGTTGTCGCCGCCGTCGGCCGCAAGCTGCGACTCGATCTGCTCGCGGAACGTCTGCCGCATGGCATCGACCTCGTCATCGTCGGCACAGACCTGCTGGGCGAGGGCGGCGTCGCCGTTCACGAGGGCGTCCAGGCACCGCTTGACCATGGAGCGGACCTTCACCGCCATCTCCGTGAAGTCCTGCGGCGAGGCGATCGGCGGGTTCGACACCACCCGTTTGGCGGCCTTGGCGATGTTGACCGCCAGGTCGCCCATCCGCTCCAGGTCGTTGTTCATTTTCAGGACCGCGACGATGAACCGCATGTCCGTCGCCACCGGCTGATACAGCGCCAGGAGCTTCAGGCACTCCTCCTCCACCTCAACCTCCAGGCGGTCGATCTCGGCGTCCTGCTCGATGACCTCGTCGGCCATGACCGTGTCGCGGCTCGACAGGGCCGTGACGGCCTTGGCGATGGCCTCCTCGACTCGGGCCCCGAGGGCCAGATTCAGACGCTTCAGCTTCGACAGCTCCCGCGTGAAATGGATGGACATCGCCGGTCGACCCTTCCTCTCCGCTTCCCGGACCCCCAGGCTCGGCGGCCTTCTCCCCCCCGGGGGCCTGCGATCCGACGCCCCTGAGTCTACCCAGCGGCCCCCTAGAAGTCCACCTGGAGCCGCATCATGAACAGGTCCGTCTCGGGCGAATCGTCACCGTCTATCTCCGCGAGGTCCTCGAGCATCGTCCGGATGTAGTTCCACTTGACCACGACGTTCGGCGTCAGGTACCAATTCAGTGCCACCGTCCAGTTGCGCATCTCGCCGAACTCGAAGTCGGCGTCGTCCAGGTCGAGGACCGAGTAGCGCCCCGCCAGCTCGACCGCGCCGTAGCCGCCGTCCTGGCCGTAGCTCTTCTTCGGCTTCACGCGGTCCCACGTGCCGGCCGTCGGCTTGTAAGGGCGGCTCTCGCCGGTCAGGAAGACGCCCGCCTGGGCGTACCAGCCGGCGAAGGTGGGGTCGTCGAAGCCCCCCGGGGCCGACGACGAGAGGTCCGTCACGGCCCAGACGTATTCGCCCTGGCAGTGCAGCGGCCCGTAGGCGAACGCCCCCTCCGCCCCGACCAGGTGGGCCTCGTCGACGGGAATGACGGCCGTGCCGATCAGCCGCTCCGTCAGGTGGGCCTCCGGCCGCGACCGGTACCGGACGTCCATGGGCCGGAAGCTGTACGACCCGCCCACGTGGAACAGGCCCTTGCCCGGGTCGTACCACGGCAGGAACGTCATCCGGGCGGCGCCGACGTAGTCGCCGTCCCGCTGGAACTGGGCGTCGTCGAGCTGGAGGTCGATGTCGCAATCGATCGCATCGTCCGGGTCGATGTCGCCGTCGTCGTCGACGTCGACCAGCTCGGCCTCGCAGTCCTCGGAGGCCGAGGCGTCCTTGAAAACGCCGGCCGCGAACGTCATCCGCTCGGTGAACGCGTGGCCGTGGACCATGAAGCCGGGGTTGCGGCCCGCAACGAAGGCGTTCGGCAGGGCCCGCTCCATGAAGGTAATGTACTTCGAGCTGGTCAGCTCGTTCAGGCTGAACGGCTCCTTGAAGTGCCCGCCCCGGAGGTGCCAGGCCCGGCCGTCGCCCGATCCGGGCAGGTTCGCCAGCTCCAGGTACAGGTCCTTGACCGTAGCCTCGCCCTCGGCGAAGTCGTACTGCCATTTAAATTTGATCCGCTTCCAGAACGTGCCCTCCCAGTAGAGCCGGGCCCGCCGGACCTCTCCCCCGTCGAGGAGGTCCTCGCCCCGCTCGTCGAAGTCCCCGTCGTCGATCCAGATCCAATCGTACATCAACCGCCCGCCGAACTTCATGCTGAGCCGGCCGTCGGTCGTCTTGGCCCGCATGCCCTTGTCCCAGTAGAGGCGGAAGTCGTTCGGCAGGGCCTCCGGACCCAGCTCCTCGAGGGCGGCGTCGACCCGGCGGGACCTCTCGGCCTCCGCCTCCAGCTCGTCGATGCGGCCCTGGAGCACGGCCATCTCGCCACGGAGCCCCTGGAGCCTGGCCTCCACCGATCCGTCCGGCTGCTCGGCCCTCGCCGAAGCGGCCAGGACCACGACGACCACGATGACGACAGACCCCCCCGGCCACCCCCGGTGCCCCATCGCAGTACTCCTCTCACCCGTGGCGCCGGCGACGGCGCCTCGCCCCTTGCTTCGCCGCGGAAGGGTCGGCGTCGGAGGGCCGGGGGCGGCCCCTTGATACCCCCCCTGGCCCCCCGTCGGGCCCGTCCGACCCCTCTCGGCCGGCCCCCGATCCGTCACGCCCCGCAGTGACGCTACCCACGAAAGGTTAGCGTTCGGTTAAGGGCAAGTTAAAAGCGCGCTAGTTTCACTAGCCGCGCGTTAGATGGCGGTGAGTTTTGCGGCGAAACCGTTAGCAGCACGCAAGGATAGCGTTAAGGGCCTGTCCAAGTAATCGGTTCGTCACGAGGCCGAGCGAGAAGGCCGAGACCAAGGCGGCAGGCCACAAACGCCCGGAGGCGGGAAAAAAAAGACACTAAGTGTCTTTTTTCTGCGCCTAACCCGGTGTGGATAAAGGGCTTAGCTTCTGTCAAAAGGACACTCAGTTCGTGTTTCGCACTTTTCAAGGTGGTGGGGCGCCGGGAGTTTTGTCAATAAATAACGAGCCTTCCTGCCGGTTCAGTGAGTGGCAAACGCACCGAACGGAGGAGGGCTCGCCTGTGGAATTCGTCTCGACGTTCGAGACGCTGGTTCGTGAGGTTTCTTTCGTGATGACCCGGCCGACCTTTCAGAGTTTCCTCATCGTGCTGGCGGGATGGATATTCGCCCGTCGGCGGACGGTCACCGGCATGATCCAGGCGGCCGGGGCCGTCGGCACGAAGCACCACTCGGCGTTCCACCGGGTCTTCGCCGCCGCCCGGTGGTCGCTCGACGAGTTGGGTCTGGCCGCCTTGGACCTCGTGCTGCGTCTGCTGGACCCCGCCGCCGGGGTCTGGCTAGCCGTCGACGACACCCTGGCCCGCAAGCGGGGCCTGCCGACGCCGCTGACCGTGACGAGCGACGGGGCGCCGGGGTGCCTGGCGGCGATCGAGGCGACGTGGCCGTCGGCGGAGCGGATCCGGTGCTGGGTGCACAAGATGAAGAACGTGCTGGAAAAAGTGCCGGAGGCTCAGCGTGAGGAGATCAAGCGGCTGCTGGTGGACGTGCGGGAGGCCCCGAACCACGAGCTGGGGCGGGAGCGGGCCCAGGCCCTGGTGGAGGAGCTGCGTTCGCGGGACCTGCCGTCGGCGGCGGGGTGCCTGGAGGACGACCTGGCGGCCAGCCTGGCCCACCTGAAGCTGCCGGGCCGGCACCCCCGGACGGTGCGGACGACGAACCTGTGCGAGCGGAGTTTCGTGGAGGAGCGGCGCCGGGCGAAGGTCCTGCCGCGCTTCCGGGGTGAGAAGGAGTGCCTGAAACTCGTGTTCGCCACGCTGTGGCGGGCGAGCGAGCGGTGGCGCGGCGTGAAGTTCACGACGCTGGAACGGGAGGAACTGAATCGCTACATCCAGGCCCGACGGGCCGACGGCTTCGAGGTGCGGAACCTCGTCCCCGCGGCCTGAACCCAGCCGACTTGTTTCTGGGACTTGACCCAACAGACTGGCCACTGATACCCTGTAAGCGTCTCCTGGATGGGGTGTTTGGGCTTTAACCAATCCCCATGCTACCCCATTCCGGGAGACGTCGAAACCTTCAAGCGTTCACGCGGTTTCAAGATTGTTTTGGACAAGAGTGGCGATGAGTACAGGTGCAGACCTGCACTAATGGAAAGGAAGGACCATGAGCACGGATCTCGGATGGAATCGGCTACTTGGCGCGGGTTCACTTGCCGTGCTCGGCCTGGTGGCCGGATGCACAGTTGGGATCGCAGCGGGCGCCGACGAGACATCTGCCCACGCCGCCCGGGCAGCCTGGCCGATGTTCAACGGGCCCTGCGGCAACTTCGTCCCGCTCCGCTTCGACGTGCAACTCGTGGACGACCTGGCCGACGCCCGCCTGCTGTGGGTGAGCGAGGAGGAGGACATCGGCATCGCCAAGGGGCCGTACGGCCCGCAACGGATCGTCGCCGAAGGCGCCAGTCCCCACCCCGGCGGGCGGAGCAGCCCGATCGTGGCCGAAGGGACCGTCTATGTCGCCTTCTTCCGCCCGGTCGGTCCGCCATACTCGCCGGAGTCCCTGCGGACGGTGGGCACGCGGGCCGAGGCCCCGGAGACGTGGTGGGACATCTGGGCGATCGACGCCCACGACGTCGTCGTGGCGATCGACGCCGAGACCGGACGAACGAAGTGGAAGGCCATCGAGCAGCGCAAGGGCGTACGGACGCCGGGGCTGAAGCGCGGCGGCTGGGGCGTCTCGCCAGTCTACCACGACGGGCGCGTCTACCATCTCGGCACGACGGCCCGACTGTACTGCTACGATGCGCAGACCGGCGCGAAGATCTGGGAACAGGGCCTCGGCCGCACGCACGAGCTGGCCGAACAAGCCAAGGCGGCTGCGCTGGAGCAGCAGCGCTTCGGCGATGCGCAGCTGCTCAGTGGCTGGCTCAGTTCGCTGGTGGTGGCCGCCGACGTGCTGATCTGCCCGACGTTTACGGGCAGCCCGCGCGGCCTGGCCGGCGTGGATCCGGAAAACGGCGAGATCCTCTGGGAGATCGGCGGGGTGCTGAGCAAGTTCTCGACACCGGCCGTCGTCCGCTTGGAGGGGCGGGAGTACCTGCTGGCCAACTCGGGCCGGGGCGAGCTTCGGCTGATCGACCCCCGCTCCGGCGAGGTGCTCTGGACGGTAGAGGGTCTGGGGCCGATGCTCTCCCCCCTCGGCCCGTCGGACTCGCACGTGCTGGTGAACGTCCGGCCGGACCCCGAGACGGCGCCGGATGGGCGTTACGGCGGGCGGTGGGGCGCCTACCGCTTCGACTTGGGCGGGGCCGAACTCGCCTGGAAGCTGCCGGACGAGGCGAAGTACGACTTCAAGGTCGGCCCGGGCCCCGGCACGCACCGGAAGGTGGTGATCCGGGACGGCATCGTCTGGCTCGGCAACAGCCAGGGCCTCCGTGACAAGCGATATCTGTTCGTCATCGGGGAGGAGACCGGCGAGGTCCTCCAGGAGGTACGCCCGCTTCCGGAGACGCCGGAGAAGAACGGCTTCAACCAGATCCTGCTCTGCGGGGACCACATGATGACGTTCTACGACGTCGTCCACAACGACCGGCAGTTCGGGGCGTCCTGGTTCGACATCTCCGGCGGCCGGGTGGAGCGTCTCTCGCACGGCTGGATCGCGCCGCACTTCGCCGCAACGGGCTCGGGCGTGCCGATCGAGGTTCCCTACTACGACGGCCGTATCTACTTGCGCACGTCCTTGGGGGCGATCGTCTGCTACGACCTGCGCAACTCACCGAACAACCAGGTTCACGGGAGCAAACCTTATGCACGGCAACGCGAATAGTGTTCTTCGGATCCTGCGGGCCGCGACGCTGCTGATCGCCCTGGTGGGAGTGGGCATGGCGGCAGCGGCCGAGGGCGCGCGGCCGCCCGCCTGGCCGATGTTCAACGGACCGTTCGGCAACTTCGTCCCGCGGGACTACGGGGCGGACCTGGTGGACGACCTGGGCGAGGCCCGGCTGCTGTGGGTGAGCGAGGAGCATGACATCGGCGTGGCCAAGGGGCACCTGGGCTTCGAGGGGCCCCGGGGCTGGACCCGCCGGGCCGTCGAGCGGACCGCTCCCACGGCCCCGCTCCTGTACAGTCTGAGCGTCCTGTGGTTCGTCCAGGACGGCCATCGCCATCTGTCCTTTCCGCACCGGCCGTGGTACCGCCGGAAGCGTCGGGCCGCGTTCGCGGACCTGCTGACGACCCTCCGGCGGCAGTCGCTGCGACAGCGGTTTTCGGAGACCCCGGCCTGGGACCAGGGTTCGCGCAAATCCCTTCAGTCCCTGCCGGATCTCTGTTCACGAGCGGCATAAGTGCACAACTCGAACTAAGTAGCGCGCCATTTTCTATTTGACGCAACCGGGTTCTTGAGGTACATTGCCCAGTTCGCCGAATGTTTATGACAATGTAAAAGTGGGGGAAGCGGAATGACATGTCTTGGGAAGTGTGCTGCCTTTTTGGTTGCCGGTGGGATTGGCTTCTTCGCCTGCGCCCAGGTCCCAGCCCTAGCCATAACATATCCTGAAACCCGTGAGTACCTGCTGGGCGACGCTGACGGGTTCACCTACGAAGGCGCAGGAAGCGAAGATGACGTATATCTGAGTCCGGGCATGCAAGCTTGGCTTGCAGTCCCTCGTGTTCCTCGAACGTCCGACTTTGACGAACTCCACGCCAACCAGTTGGTGCCGTTCACGCTGGAGTTTTCGCTTGCGACAGGAGAGCAAGTGACGGCAGCTACGCTGACTTTCGCTTTGCGAGCGACGGATGGCCTGGTGACCACCGACTGGGTGGTGTTTCACAAGGACAACCCCATTGAGGACTATCCATACTACACCTTCAGCGACCTAGGGTGGCTCCCCGTCCCTGAGTCGGGAACTAGCATGAGGACGCTCGACCTCGCGAACGTCTTGGGGGATGATAGGCTTCCGCTTCTCCAAGACGGGGTACTCGACATGCGTTTGACTGACGATGCGGCCATAGACTACGCTACGCTCAGGATTGAAGTGGACCTTGAACCTGGTTACGTGATTCCCGAACCGGTAACGTTGGCTTCCGGCCTTATTGGGCTCGGGTTTCTGGGATCGTACAGCAGGAAGCGTTTGAAGTCCTGATTGAATCGAAGAAGAAGGGGGGAAGCGTGCGTTCTCAGTGATGAAGTTCTTATTTGCTCCGTTCCGATTGTCAAGGTAGAGCGATTCGACATGGTTGCAAAACACCCAGTCCGGTTTAAGTGCCCTGTTTGTGGCGACGGGATCACGGTTTCTTACGAGCACCGACGCGACGATATCCAGTGCTCAAAGTGTCAGAACATCGTCCAAGCCGCTGGGTTTCAGCTTCTGTGGCCCGAGATGCAACAGCGAATGAAGGAATATCGACAGAAACGAAAAGCAGCAAAACAGCGCAAGGTCAAAGCCGCAGCAGAACATAAGAGAGAACAGGAGCAAAAACGTCGCGAGTCTGAGGCTTATCTAGACGCTAAGGCAAAGACAGAAACCGCAGGACGTACACAGGCGATAGAGGGCGAAGTCCTTCAACCTTACGAACAGAAGCTTCCTGTACCATCCTCGGCACATGTACACACGAATGCGAATATACAACCAAGCAACAGGGGTGCGCCTTATCGCCAAGTCAGCCGAACTTCAAGGCAAAGCCAGTCTCAAGTGGTTGTCATAGAGGCTCCACGAAGCAACGTTTTGGGGGTCGCGGGTTTCGTCTTTTCGCTCCTGGGATTCTTTTCCTGCGGCGTCCTTGCACCCATTGGCCTTCTGCTCAGCTTTTGCGGGATGTTCAGCGAACCGAAGGGATTAGCCACGGCCGGACTAATTCTTGGCTTCGTTGGTTCACTTTGGCTCATAGTCGGCGTCTTCATTCTCGGGCTGATCCCGTTCCTCCTCGGGTTGGTCCCGTTCCTCTGAGCGTGCAACTCTAAGTCTCGACCGTCTGCTTGAGTTGCGGGCCACAATCTTTGGATCCTGAAGAGGTGGCTGCAATGGGACTGATAAGATGCCCTGTTTGCTCCAGTCAAGTTAGTTCATCTGCTTGCCAATGCCCCCACTGTGGGCATCCGATCTCAGGAGAGAAGACCGAAGCAACAACGGGATGGGGTGCCATTGCCGTCCTAGGGGGGCTGATTCTCTCGGCGCTCCTATTCTTCGCGCTAGCAAATACCATCGATAGCATACTCGTAATTATTGTCGTGGGTTCAATCCCAACTGTCGTCGGCTTTGGGCTGGCGTCACTTCGGAAACGATGACGCCAGTACCGCGCGAATCGGGATGGGCCAAGGAAAAACGCCGACCGCGCCGTCTAATCTGAGTGAGGGAGTCTGTAGAATGAGCTAGCAAGTGAACCGATCACACCCGTAGGCGCAGAGGAAGGGGAGGAGCAAATGGGCAAGGGCAATCGCCAATTCAACGCCAGAAAGTGGTATCTCGATAACGCAGATGGGTGTACGTTGGGCGAGCTGGCCGATAGGCTGGGACGATACAAGGCGCTCGTCAATCAATACACAAATGCCGAAACAGAAGCAGAAAAGGAACGGCTTAAAGGAGAGATTGACGCTTACGGGGAGGTTTGGGATTCGACATTGAATAGGATCTATGAATGTATGCACCGCAGGCCCCGCGAGGGGCACCTAGATCAGCAATATAGCCCCCTTGTCCGAGACTTCATTAGCACCGATATAAGCCCCGAGAAGTTTATCGAGAACGTGGCCGAAATCTGCAGTAACTAGGCCCCGCCTGATCTTCATTCCTTCTGTCAAACCCATCCCGCAAGCCTCACCAGAATTTCCTTGGCCCCCTAGATCATGGTCCCCTAGAATCGAGTTGCCCCGTGGATGGGGTCTTGCCGTCAGTGGAAAGGGTGATACAGTGGACGAAACAAAGGCGATGGCGGTGGCGGACGCTCTCGACGGCCAAGCATGGAATTCCCGCGAATCTGGCTTGTCCGGTTGGAGAGGGCCGGCGGCGGCAGAGGTCGCCGCGGGCGGGGACCCGTAAGGCCGAGCGCCCTTTATATAGCATAGAAAACGCCCGGAGGCAAATCGAAACGGAGAAAAAACCGGCCCCCGGCCTCAGAATGCGCAAAACCTTTCCGGTTTTGCGTCCGTTCCGTCCCAGTACGGCCGTCGTCTCGCCGGCCCGGACCCGGCCGACGCCCGCCAGGCCGCCCCCTACCCCCGCGCCGTCACCATCTACGAGTACGAGGTCGAGGAGGTCCTGACGGGCAAGTACCGCGGCAGGACGATCTTCATGGGCCACCGGACGCTGCTGGACGGGCACGTGCTGCCGATCGCCCGGCGGCCCGTCGGACGAAGCTACGTCCTGGTGGCCGAACCGATGGACGCCCACCCGGAGGTCGAGGCCGACCTGCTCTCGGAGACCCTCGGCCGGGGGCCCCGCACGCCGCTCTACTACGACGTGTCCGAATGAACGGGCGCCGGCGCCGGAACGGCCGCTGCTGCTGTCGGAGGCGAAGGTGGCCGTCACGCCCCTCGGCGGGGCCTTGCGGTTCGCCGGGACGCTGGAGCTGGCGGGCCTGGACGAGTCGGTCGACCGCCGCCGCGTGGCGGCCGTGCGGCGGGCCGTGTCGACCTACCACGCGTGCGACGCCGGCGAGCCGGCCAGGCCGCCCGTCGAAGGTCCGGACGAGCGGAAGGTCGAGATCTGGCGGGGCCTCAGGCCGTGCCTGCCGGACGGCCTGCCGGCCGTCGGCCGGACCGGCCGGTGCGAGGACCTCCTGGTCGCGACGGGGCACGCCATGAAGGGCATCTGCCAGGCGCCGGCGACCGGCCGGCTCGTCGCGCAGCTCCTGGTCGGAGAGCGGCCGCTCCTCGACCCGGCGCCCCTCTCGCCTGATCGGTTCACGTGAATCGAGCCGGGCCGACGGGCGTCCACCCTTGTCCCTTGTGTCTTGTCCGTCTTTGGTCTTGGCAACGCCCCGCCGCGCCATTAGAATCCGACGCCCCGGCGGGCCCGGCCGTGGTCCGCCGGCATCACGGGGGCGAACCGGCCCCGCTCGCACGTGTCTTCGCACCGGGCGGGCCGGGGAGGATCGAGAAGCCGCCTATGACGCTCCGCGCGGTCATCCTGGGCCTCCTGCTCGGCCTCCTCGTCTCGGCCGTCACCTACTTCAACGACGCCGTCATCAACCAGACCCAACTGATCGGGAACTTCCTTCCCATCGCGGTCTTCGGCGTCCTGGTGGTCCTGCTGCTGGCGGTGAACCCGACGCTCGGCGCCGTCGGAACGAGGTGGCGGCTGAAGTCGTCCGAGCTGGTCGTGATCACGGCGATCGGCCTGGCGGCCTGCGGATGGCCCGGCTCGGGGTTCTTCCGGACGTTCACCACGAACCTCGCCATGCCCAGCCAGCTCATCCGGAACCGGACCGGGTGGCAGGACGCCCAGATCATGTCGTACGTGCCGGGCGGCTCTCCTCACCTCGCCCGGGGCCACGTCCGCGACTGGGAAGCGCTGGTCGAGCGGCTGGCCGCCGCCGAGGCGGCGGAGGACGAAACCGACCGGCTGGTCTGGACCCTTCTGCCCGAGGGGGCCCGACGGATCGCGGGCGAGCGGCCCGACGACGCCCGCCTCTCGGACGCCGAGGAATCCGCCCTCCTGCGGGCCATCAACGAGAACGTCATCGAGGACCGGGCGTTCTATACCGCCCTGGGGGACCGACTGCCGGAGGTCGCCGAGGCGCTCCTCGAGGAGCGGGCCGAGCTGGCCGTGCAGCGCGAGGATCTCGGCGATCGGCTCCGGGAGTTGGAAGCCCGGCGGACGAGCCTCCGGGTCCGCCTGGAGCCCGAGCGGGAGGCCCTCATCGCCGAGCGCGAGCCCCTGCGCCTCCAGCGCGAGGCCTTGGCCCGGCAGCTTGCCGACCTCCAGGCCCGCCTCCGCAAGGCCGAGGGCCCCGGCGGCGAACCGGCCCCGGCGGCCGAGGCCCCCTCCGACCTGACGAGCCGGATCGAGGCCCTCCGCCGGGAGATCGAGGCCCTGGATGCCCGCATGGCCCCGCTGGAGGCCCGCATTCGCGACGTCACGGGGCGGCTTGCCGCCTACGACAACCCCATCCGCCTCCTCCAGGAACGCATCGACTCGATCGACCACCGGATCGGCACGGCGAACCAGGTGGGCCGCCTGGAGGCCGAGATCAACCGCATCGCGTTGGAGGCGGCCTGGCCGGAGCTGCTCGCGCCGTACGACCCGGACGAGGGCCCCCTGCTGGCCGGCGGGACGATCGACCCTTTCGCCGTCGAGACGCTCCAGCAGGGGTGGCGGGGCGGCACCGGGGAGCGATTCGGCCTCGGCCTGGCGGACCTGCCCTGGAGGACATGGTGGCCGACGCTGAAGCTGTGGGGTGGCCTGGCGCTGCTGGTGGGCACGGCGGCGCTTTGCCTGACGCTGATCGTCCACCCCCAGTGGTCGCAGCGGGAGCTGCTGGCCTACCCCATCGCCCGGTTCGTCGAGGAGGTGACGCGCCCCGCCGCGGAAAGCCGGACCCCGGCGGTCCTTCTGTCGCGGCTCTTCTGGTACGGCCTCTTGGCGCTGGTCCTGCTGCACCTCGTGAACGGCCTGAACAAGTGGGACAACGAAACGTTCTTCATCAAGGTCCCGACGCAGGTCGACTTTACGCCCCTGAAGAAGCTCTTCCCCACGGCCAAGAAGGTCTACGACTGGCAGGGCGTTTGGAACCCGACGATCTACCTCAGCGTCGTGGCGTTCGCCTTCTTCCTGAACAAGGGGGTCTCGTTCAGCCTGGGCATCTCGGGCGTCGCGTACGTGGCGTTCGGGACGATCCTGGTGGCCCGCGGCACGGCGATGGTCAGCCCGTACTTCGACGCCAAGAACGTGAACCTGATGGTCTTCGGGGCCTACCTTGGGATGGCGGGCGTCCTGCTTTACATCGGACGGCGGTATTACCTGAACGTGCTGGGCAGCGCCTTCGGCCTCAGTCGGCGGCGCGACACGCCCCCCTATGCCACGTGGGCGGCGCGCGGCCTGATCGTGTGCCTGGTCCTGGCGGTGCTGCTTCTGTGTCGGGCGGGGCTCGACTGGCCGCTCAGCATCCTGGCAATCGCGCTGGTGATGCTGACGCTGTTGATCATCACGCGGATCAACGTCGAGACCGGGGCGTTCTTCCTCCAGGCTTACTGGCTGCCGGCGACCGTCCTGGTGGCGGTGCTGGGGCATTCGGCCATCAGTCCCCAGGCGTACGTCCTGCTGGCCCTGGCCAGCGTGATCCTGGTGGGCGACCCGCGGGAAGCCATCATGCCGTATCTGGCGAACGGCCTGCGGATGGGCCACAGCGGCGCCGGCGCCCGGCCGCGCCGCCTGGCCCCCTGGCTGCTTGTGATGCTGGTGGCCGCCTTCGTCGCGGCCCTGCTGGTAACGTTGTGGTTCCAGTACAACCTCGGGGTCAACCACCGGGACAAGTGGGCGACGGTGTCGCTGCCGCGGGAGGTCTTCAACAGCATCGAGAAGCACATCGTGGAGCTCCGGGCCCGAGGCGACCTGGCCCGGGCGACGGCCACGTCGGGGCTGGGGGCCCTGGCGGAGGCCCGGTTCGACCCGGAAGTCATGGGCTGGGTGGGCCTCGGCCTGGCGCTGGTGGTGGGGGTCTCGATCGCGCGGCTGCGTATCAGTTGGTGGTTTATCCATCCGGTAATGTTTCTCGTCTGGGGCACGAAGCCCGGGTTCGAGCTCGCCGCCTCGTTCTTCCTCGGCTGGGCCATCAAGACCGCCGTCGTCAAGCTCGGCGGCGCCAAGGGGTACCAGTTGATCAAGCCGCTTATGGTCGGCGTGATCGCCGGCGAGCTGCTGGCGGCCATCGGATGGGCCATCGTCGGGGCCGTCTATTTCGCCCTGACGGGGAAGGCCCCGGTGACCTACAGCCTGTTGCCGGGCTGAGCCGGCATGCCATGACCTCCCTCTCCCCTGGTGGGAGAGGGGTGGGGTGAGGGGGGCAGGCGGGCCTGCCTTGGCGAGCCAAGCGGATGCAGACGACCCGCGACATCGTGTGGCTGGGCATGCACCTGGCGGTGCCGGAGGCGTGGGAGATCGTCCGCCACGCCCTGGGCGCCGAGCGGGGCAGCCTGGCCCTGGCGGACCGACGTCGGCAACGGCTCCAGGTCTCGTGGATCCGGGCCGAGGCCGAGCCGGACGTCAAGCGGACGCTCTCGGACTACCGGGCCGACGAGCTGGCCGAGGACCCCGACTGCAAGCTGACTCGCCTGGAGCGGACGGCCGGCTGGCGGGGCTTCCGCCGCCGGGGCGAGGCCGGCACCATCACCCGGGCCGGGCGGTACCTGGCGGCCTTGAAGCGGTGGGTCGAGATGGTGGTCTCGTGGCCCGAGGCGGTCGATACGGGCCTGGAGCGGCGGCTCCTGGAGGGGTTCGAGGTGGACGACGAGGCCGATCCGCCGCGTCGGTGGCGGGCCTTCGGCCTCGACATCCGCGTCCCGCCCGAGTGGCCGCTGGCCGAGGTGTCGGCCCGGCCGGCCGATGCGTCGATGACGTTCCGCAAGGACCGGCGGCGGGAGGCGGTCGTGCGGCGGCTGGGGGCGGTCGACGCCTGGTTCGGCGGGGACCTGGCGGCGTTCCTGAGGAACCAGACGGGCCCCGCCCGGTGCCAGGTGTCCGAGACGACGTACGGGACCCACGAGGCCCGCGACGGCCGCAGCAACGAGGCCCCGAACGCCGTCGCCCGGTTCGTGCGGCGGACGCCGGAGCGGCTCGACCGGGCGTGGCTGTGCCCGTCGGCCCACGCAGTGTTCCTGGTGACGACGCGGGGCCCGCGGAAGGACCTGGTGCGGCCGGAGGCCTTCGCCGTCCGCTGCTGCGACGGGGCGCCGGACGGGGCGGAGCGCGAGCTGACATGAAGAAGAAGACGCAACCGGAGACCGAGACGACGCTGGGGCCGACCGACCTGCTCGACGCCGTCCCCGTGCCGAACGAGTCGGTCCGCGCCGAGCCGCAACCGTCGGGCCGGGGACCGGGAGGAGGCGGGATCGTCCTTCGCGTGCCGCTCGTCCGCCGGTGGTACATGCGGCCGCCGCTGTCGTGGGTGATGCCGTTCAGCCGCGAGCGGGCCGTGGGCCTCGACCGGCTGGGCCGGGAGGTGTGGGAGGCCTGCGACGGGCGGCGGACCGCCGAAGAGATCATCGAGCGCTTTTCACGGGCCCACCACCTGACGTTCCAGGAGGCCCGGATCAGCGTCATGCAGTTCCTCCGCGACCTGACCCGGCGGGGGCTGATCGTGATGATCGGCACGCCGACCGACGGGGCCGGTCCGGCGGCCGAGGGGGCCGAGACGTGAAGCCGCTGGTGGTCAAGAACCAGGTTCGCATCGGGCCGGCCCGGTGCTTCGGTCTGACGCTGACCGGGATGTCGTACCGGATGTTCCGGTCGATGGTGACGGTCTCGATCCTGGCCCTGGCGGTGGCGTTCCTCGCCCACGTCCTCGGGTACAGCGTGATCGAGAACCGGACGCGTCTGGCGGCGTACCGGCAGCTCCGCGATGCCCGGCTCCTGGGCGAGTGGACGACCCGCCTGACGGTGCCGGACGACGCGGCGGCGATCCTCTCGCGCCTGGCGGGGGCCGACGGGCCGCGGGTGGGTGCGTACCGGACCTGGAGCGGCGCGACCGAGGCGGAGTTCGCCTCGGCCCGCGAGGCCGCCCGGTCGCTGGCCCGGCTCTACGGTTACCTGGAGGGCCTGCCGGTGGCGACGCGGACGGTCCTGGTGGCGGACCTTGAGCCGCACGAGGCGGCGGGCCGCCTGAGCGAAGCGCAGCGGTTCGAGGCGTTCCTCGCCCACCTGAAGGAGCTCCGGCTGGAGCCGCCGCTCGGTAGCGTCGAGCGGTTCCGGGCGGTGCTGACGGGAGACCGCCCCGAGGCCCTGGCGATGGCCGAGCGGATCCGCCGGGGCCAGGAGGCGGCCATCCGGCGTATCGAAGCGGCGTATCCGGGCCGGTCGCCGCGGGAGCTGTTCGCCTACCCGCCGCCGGACTTCGCCGAGACGCTGGCGGCCGCGGGGTTCGAGTTGCCCCAGGAGGCCCTGCCGAAGCTGGCGGCCCTGGCGCGGCAGGCCGAGGAGCAGATCCGCCTGACCGAAGCCGTCAAGCTGCCCGACGTGGCCCGGGCCCTGGCCAAGGAGCTGGACCTCAAGGCCACCGAGGTGACCCACGGCCGGGTGCTCGCGTGGCTGGACTCGCGGAAGAAGGCGGCGTTTCTGGGGACGCTGATCAACCGGTACGCGGCCGGGCCGCGTGTGGAGCCGCAACGGCTGCTGGCGCTGGCCGAGTCGCTGCGGGAGCAGTCGCGGCTCTCGGCGGCCGTGGGCGAAGGGCCGCCCCCGGTCGAGGGCGGCGGTCTGCTGACCGTCCCCGGTTGGGTCAAGTGGCTGATCGGCCTGTCGTTCCTGGTGTGCACGGTGGGCGTGGCGAACGCCATGTTCATGTCGGTGGCGGAGCGGTTCGCCGAGATCGCCACGATGAAGTGCCTGGGGGCGATGGACGGGTTCATCCGGCTCCAGTTTCTATTCGAGTCGGGGACGCAAGGCCTGGTGGGGGCCATCGCGGGGATCATCCTGGGCTACGCCCTGGCGATGCTGCGAGGCGCGGTCGCCTTCGGCAGCCTGATGGTGCTGCCGGTGCGGGAGACGTTCGTGGGGGCGGCGGCGTGCCTCGCCTCGGGCCTGGTGCTGGCGGTGCTGGCAGCGGTGGGCCCGGCGTGGGCGGCGGCCCGCCTCGCGCCGATGGAAGCGATGCGAATCGAATGAAAACGGTTCGAGCCTGCCGCGGAAGTCTTCGAGCGGCAAGCGGGCTTGCCCGCCGTCGCCTTGGCGAAGGCGGGAACCCGAGTCGAAAGTTTTCGAGCGGCGAGCGGAAGCTCGCCGGGGCCTGTGGACGCGCAAGGATTCACGCAAGCTGAGATGACCGAGACACCGCAATCCACCGACGAGCCGGTCATCATCCGGACCCTCCGGCTCGTCAAGTGCTACCAGATGGGCGAGAAGACCACCTACGCCCTGAACGGGGTCAACGCGGTCATCCACCGGGGCGAGTTTATCGCCATCCTCGGCCCCTCGGGCTCGGGCAAGACGACGTTCTTCAACATGATCGGGGCGCTCGACTCGCCCACCGAGGGGCGGGTCCTCATTGACGAAACCGACGTCGCCCAACTCAGCGCCGAGGAGCTGGCCTTCCTCCGGTGCCGCAAGATCGGCTACATCTTTCAGGGCTACAACCTGATCCGGTACATGACGGCCCTGGAGAACGTGACGGTGCCAATGGCCTTCGCCGGGGTGGCGCCCGAGGCCGCCCGCCGGCGGGGGATGGAGCTGCTGGACCTGGTGGGTCTGGCGGACCGGTGGACCCATCGGCCGAAGGAGATGTCGGGAGGCCAGCAGCAGCGGGTCGCCATCGCCCGGGCCATGTGCAACCAGCCCAAGGTCCTCCTGGCGGACGAGCCGACCGCCAACCTGGACCTGGCAACCGGGGCCGAGATCCTCCAGGTCCTCCAGCGCCTCAACGAGAGCCAGGGCGTGACGGTCGTCTGTGCGACGCACGACCATCGCCTGCTCGACGTCTGCGACCGGATGATGTGGATCCGCGACGGCCAGATCGAGCGGGTCGACCGACGCGAGGACGTCGAGGTCCGGGTGGGCCGGATCGGGGGGCAGGCGTGATGGGTGCTCGGGTCATCGCGTTGTCGCTGGCGGGGTGGGCGGCGCTGGCCGCGGCCGCCGCGGGCCCCGACTGCGCGGCCGGGGCCCCCGCCCGCGAGCCCGGGGAGGAGGCCTTCCGGGCCGACCTCGAGGCCCTGACGCGGGACCCGCACCGTCTGGCGGGCACGTCCGAAGGACGGCGGGCCGCCGACTATGTCCTGGGGCGTCTCGCAGCTATGGGCCTAGCGGTGCCCCCCCCGGCGGGCGAGACGACCCCGGCCGAGGCCCCGCTGACGGCCGCCCAGGACGTCTTCATCCTCGACGTGCCGCTGTGGCAGACCCAGCCCGCGCGGTGCGAGTTGCTCCTGGGCACGGATGCCCCGGGCGGCGCGGCGAAGGTCGAGCTGCTCCCCGTCCGCCCGAACATCCTCATGCCGCCCGTCACGCCGGACGAGGGCCTGAGGGGGCCGTACCTCTACGCCGGCCGCGGCACGCTGGCCGAGTACGGAGACCGCCCCTGCGCAGGGGCCATCGTCGGACTGGAGTACGACTGCGACGACCAGTGGGAGCGGGCGTTCCGGATGGGGGCCAAGGCGGTGATCTTCCTGGGCGGTCCGGCGGCGCAGCCCGGCCCCGCCGCCGGTGCCGATCATCGAGCCACCCCCCTGGCCCGCAAGCACGCCTACGTGCCGGCCAACCTGGTCCGCCTCTACGCCCCGGCCGAGGAGGCCCGCCGGGCCGGCGTCGACCTTCGGCGGGACCACCCCGAGGTGACCGTCGTCAGCCACGTCGAGTGGAAACGGACGTCCGGGCGAAACGTGTTCGCCTTCCTGCCGGGCACCAACCCCATTTTCGACAGCCCCGGACCGGAGCTGGTCGTCCTGTCGGCCAACTACGATTCGTTCGGCGTAGTGCCTCGCCTGTCGCCGGGGGCCCGGGGAGCGGCCAACGTGGCGGCCCTGCTGGAAGCAACGGCCTGGCTGAAGGAGAACCGGCCCCGGCGGGACGTGCTGGTGGCGTTCCTGGACGGCCAAGCCCGGTCCTTCGCGGGGGCCCGGGCGTTCTACACGGCCCTGACCCTCGAGAGCGGACAGGCCGAGAAGCTCGCCGAGGCGCATCGCCAGGAGAAGGCCTTCGTCGAGGGCATCCTGGCGCTGCTCCGCCAGGCGCCGGGCCAGTGGAACGTCGAGACGGGGGACGTCGACGCGGCCAAGGATGCGCTCAGCCGACAGGCCGACCATCTCCGGGCCGACTTGAACGTCCGCCTCATGCAGCTTCGCCGCCGGGCCGAGGAGGAAGCGGCCGCGGGCGAGACGCCTGAGATGCAAGAGGTCGATGACCTCAGGGCGATGGTGAGTCGATGGGACGCCGTCCGCCGGGCCCTGCACGGGACGCGGCGACAGAGCCACCTGGTCCGGTCCTTCCGCTGGCTGTTCGGCGCGGCGGACCCGGAGGCCGCCCTGGGGGGCACCGTCCTCGTACACCGGGACCATCCGGCGCTGTACGCGGAGCTGGTCGAGGCGACGGCCGCGGGTTTCGCCCGCCGACGCGACGAGCTGGCCGTGCGGGTCCGAATCGACGAGCAGGGCCGCCGGCTGCGGACCCGGCTGGCGGACCGGACGATCGTCCTGCACACCGGCTACAACCTCTCGGGCGAGGGGCCGACCTGGGGCGTGGTCGTGCGGGATGCCCTGCACGACATCGCCACCAACCCGAACGCCGACTCGGCCGGCCACTACGCCCAGGTCCTGGCGGCCTTTCGCGAGGCGGCCGAGTCGTTCGGCGCCCCCGAGACCACCGATGCGGCCGCGACCGGGCTCGCGAGCCTCGACACGAAAACGCTCAGCGAGCCGACCGAGAGCCGACGCTACGCCCCCGGCCGGTTCGTCTCCGACGGGCGCGTCGCCGGGGTGCACGGCATCTACAACGTGTCGCTGATGACGGGCCACGACCGCCGGCCCCGCGACGGGCACCCCGCCGACACAGTGGACCGGCTGGCGTGGCGCGAGCTTCGCCGGCACGCGGCGGCCGGGACCCGTCTCCTGGCGCGGGCGGCCGACCTCCGGGCCCTGTCGCTTCGGCGAACGTTCGAGGACCTCTCGCTGAAGCGGTTCTCCCAGTGGGACGATGCCAAGAAGACCGCGACGGGCAACTTCGCTGGTCTCCAGGTGACCGGAAGCCTGGAGGAGAACCGGCCCGCCGCGGGCGCCCTGATCGCCGTCTGGCCCAAGAAGAACGGCGAACCTCGCAAGTGGGTCAACCCGCTCGTCCTTGACGACTCGTTCACCTTCTTCGACCCGACGTTCATCGCCGCCGCCAACGCCGACGGCCGCTTTGAACTGGTCGGCATCCAGAAGATCTTCTTCTCGACGTACCAGGTGGTGGGGGCGATGTTCGACTCGCGGGGACGGCCGACCGCCATCACGAACCGCGAGGAGGACACCCGCAAGAGCGCCGAATGGGTCCGCCTGAACCTGTTCCGATGCCAGGGCCAGGTGGTGGGCCGGCCCCTGATGGCCGAGTGGGGCACGGACGAGGAAATCCACGTCCTGGCGGGCGGGTCGGACACCCCGTTCAGGATCCAGCGGCGCCTGCTCGGCCACGGCGACGACTTCGCGTTCTTCTACATGTTCGAGGGTCTCCCCGGCACGGTCAAGGTCTTCCATCCGAAGGGCCCGGTGTTCCTGGGCGAGCCGACGCGACGCGCAACCGGCGACGGGTTCCCGTTCGAGGCGTTCCAGACGCCGCCGCCGACCGACCCCACGAGCGCCGAGGACCTGTGGCGGCTGAACGAGGGCCGCCTGAGCATCCTCCGGACGCGGGGCATCGTCGCGGCCGACCTGGAACGGCTCCACGGGCGGGCCCAGCGCATCAGGACCGAGGCCCACCGGGCGGATTCGACGGCCCTGCGGACGACCCGCTTCGGCCGCAGCGCCGCCCTGTCGCGCGACGTCTACCTGCCGCTCAAGAACGTGATGAACGACCTGATCCGGGCGATTGTCCTGCTGCTACTGCTGGCCATCCCGTTCGCCTTCGTCATGGAACGTCTCATCGTCTGCGCAACGAGCATCTACACGCGGCTGGTGGGGTTCGCCGCCCTGTTCCTGGTGACGTTCGTCCTCTTGTTCCTGACGCATCCGGGGTTCAAGATCGCCGCCACGCCGATCGTCATTCTCCTGGCGTTCCTCATCATCCTCCTCTCGTCGGTGGTCATTTTCATCGTGACCCGCAAGTTCCAGACCGAGCTGAGGGCAATGCAGGGCCAGTCGAGCGCCCGTCACCGGGTGCAGCAGTCGCGGCTCTCGACGCTGATCGCAGCCGTCAACATGGGCATCTCGACGATGCGGCGTCGGCCGCTGCGGACCGTCCTGACGGCCGTCACGGTGGTCATGCTGACCTTCACGGTGATGTGCTTCGCTTCGCTCGCGAACCTGGTGGGCGTGCGGGAGGTCTACGAGCGGCCGCCCGGCGACGACGCCGCCGGCCTCTTCCTGCGGAAGCTCGACTACAAGGCCCTCTCCAGCGACGCCCTGGTGATGCTGGGCGGCTCGGAGGGCCCGGCCTCGCCCGAGGCGGCGCTGGGCGGGGCGGCCCCCCGCCCCGGTGCGGACCTGCCCGGCCAGGACCCGGCCCCGGCCTCCCGCCGGGCCCCGGGCGGCGGGCTCGTCACCGGCCAGTGGTGGCTGGCCCCGAAGCTGGAAGGCGACCCGGCTTTCGGCGTGGTCCGACCGGCGTCGGGGGCCAGCCTGTGGGTCGACGGCGTCATCGGCGTGACGCCGGAGGAGGTGCGGCGGTGGCCCCAGATGGCCGAGCTGCTCCAGGGCGAGACCTTGGAGGAGAAGTGCGCGGCCTTGGCCGGCGGGGGGGTCTATCTGCCCCGGATCCTCCGCGACCAGATGGACCTCCATGCCGGGGACCCGATCCTCGTGGCGGGCGAGCGGTGCCGGTTCGCCGGCGTCCTGGACGACCGCCTTCTCCAGCGGCTCAACCACCTGGACGGCCGCAGCGCCCTGCCGGTCGACTTCCGCGACCCCTCCTCGGCCGTCAAGGCGGAGGAGAAAGAGGGGGCGTCCGAGGACGTCCTGGCCCGCGAGTTCGTCCGGTTGAGCCCGAACCAGGTGGCCATCGCCTCGGCCGACCTCGTCCGCCGGCTCGGTGGACGGCTGCACGTCGTCACGGTCTACCCACCCGAGGAGACCGACCGGGTGGAGGCCGGCGCGGCGGCGGCCGAGCAGACCGCCCTGCCCGTCTGGGCCAACGGCACGGAAGGCGTCGTACGGCTGGTCTTCTCGGAGCTGACGGAGGTGACGGGGGCGGCGGCCCTGGCGGTGCCGGTCCTGCTGGGCGGGCTGATCATCTTCGGGACGATGCTCGGGAGCATCGCCGACCGGGAGCGGGAGATCTACTCGTTCAGCGCCCTGGGCCTGGCGCCGCTGGACGTGGGGTTCCTGTTTTTCGCCGAGGCGGCCGTCTACGCGGTCGTCGGCGGGATGGCCGGCCAAGTCCTCGCCCAGGGCGTGGCCCAGGGGACGCTGATGCTGGCCGAGCGGGGCCTCATCCAGCCCACGAACATCAACTTCTCCTCCACCAACGCCCTGTTCGCCATCGGCATCGTGATGGCGACGGTCCTGGCGTCGGCGATCTTCCCCGCCTACCGGGCCTCCCGGAGTGCGAACCCGGGCCTGAAGCGGTCCTGGAAGATGCCCCCACCCGAGGGCGACACCCTCCGGATGACGTTCCCCTTCACCGTCTCGGCCTACGACATTACCGGGGTGGTGGGCTACCTGGCGGAGCATTTTCGCCAGCACGACGATGCCGGGCTCGGGGTGTTCGCCTCGCGCGACGTCCGCATCCGGCGGGTCGGCGAGACGGACGGCCTGGCGCTGGAGGCCGAGCTGGCCCTGGCGCCGTTCGACCTGGGGGTGACGCAGCACTTCGAGCTCTCGAGCGCCCCGTCGGAGGTCCCCGGCGTCGAGGAGGTGACCGTCGAGGCCGACCGCCTCAGCGGCGCCGCCGCCGACTGGAAACGGGCCAACCGGGTCTTTCTGCACGACCTGAGGCGGCAGTTCCTCCTGTGGCGGACGCTGACGCCCGAGACGGTCGAGTCGTACCGGATGGCGACGCTGACGGCCTTGGGCGAGGAGGAAGCGGAGGCGACGGCGGAGTAGCCGGGCCCCGCCGCGGAGATGGCGGAACGAGGGAAGCCCGAACGGGCCTGAGGATCGGCCGATGGCCAGAAAACTCGCCGACGACCGGGAAGTCCAGGAGTTTCGAAGCCTCCTGGAGGTCCCCTCCACGTTTGAGGAGGGCTTCACATGGTCGTCGTTCATCGGCGTCTGCTTCGTCGCCCTGGTGATGGTGCCCGGGGCGCTCTACATGACGCTGGTGGCGGGCAAGGCGATCGGCCCGGCCGCCCAGTGGGTCACGGTGATCCTGTTCATCGAGGTGGCCCGGCGGGCGAACAAGACCCTCAAACGGGCCGAGATCTTCACGCTGTTCTACCTGGCGGCGGCGGCGATGGCCGGCACGGCCGCCGTCATCCCCAAGGGCTCGCTCCTGTGGAAGCAGTTCTACGCCCAGTCGACGGCGGCCGAGGCCCACGGCATCGCCGAGCACATCCCGTTCTGGTTCGTCCCGAGCCAGGAGGTGCTGGCGCACCGGTCGATTTTCACGTGGGAGTGGCTCCCGGCGATCGGCCTGATCGTCTTCACGACGATCATGAGCCGCCTCAACAACACGATCCTCGGCTACGGCCTGTTCCGCCTGGCAAGCGACGTGGAGAAGCTCCCGTTCCCGCTGGCGCCCTTGCAGGCCCAGGGCGTGCTGGCGCTCAGCGAGGAGCAGGAGGAGGAGAACCCCAACCGCGCGCCCGACGAGACCTCCTCCGGCCCCGCCACCCGATGGCGATACCGCGTCTTCTCCATCGGCTCGATTATCGGCATCGTCTTCGGGGCCGTCTATATCGGCATTCCGACCGTGACGGGGGCCCTGCTCGACAAGCCGATCGTCCTGCTGCCCATCCCGTTCGTCGACTGGACCCCCCAGACGGGCAAGTACCTGCCCGCCGTCGCCACGGGCCTCTCGTTCGACCTGGGACACCTCATCACCGGCATGGTCCTGCCGTTCTGGGCGATGGTGGGCAGCTTCATCGGGCTGCTCGTAACGGTGGTCGCGAACCCCGCCCTGTATCGGCTGGACGTCCTGGAGGCGTGGCAGGCCGGGGCCGACAACACCATCTCGACACTGTTCAAGAACCAGGTGGACTTCTACTTCAGCTTCCAGATCGGGCTGATGCTGGCGATCGCGCTGGTGGGCATCGGGGCCATCTGCCAGGCCATCGTGAAGCTGCGGCGGTGGCACCGGGAGCGGGACACGCTCCAGGAGGAGGGCTTCGCCCCGCCGCCCGGCCGGGGCGACATCCGCACCCGCTTCATCATCATCACCTACATCATCTCGACGGCCCTATACATCCTCGTATCGTGTTACCTCCTCTATCTGACCGACGGCCGGGTCCACACGGGCGTGCTCTTGGTCCTGGTCTTCTACGGCTTCCTCTACACGCCGTTCATCAGCTATGCCACGGCCCGCCTGGAGGGCATCGCGGGCCAGGTGGTCAACATTCCGTTCGTCCGGGAGGCCTCGTTCATCCTGTCGGGCTACCAGGGGGTGGCCGTCTGGTTCCTGCCCATCCCCCTCCACAACTACGGCGTCAAGACCGTGTCGTTCCGGCAGGCCGAGCTGACGGGAACGAAGGTGACGAGCATCTGGAAGTCGGACCTCATCCTCGCGCCGATCATCATCCTGTCGAGCCTGCTGTTCGCGAACTTCATCTGGGGCCTGGCGCCGGTGCCGGGGCCGCAGTACCCGTTCGCCCAGAAAATGTGGGACCTCTACGCCGAGAACGAGGCCATCATGCACAGCGCCACCCTCGGCGGGTACTCCCTGTTCGAGCGGGCGTTCAACCTGGACTACCTGGCGGCGGGGCTGGTCCTGGGGACCTTCATGTTCACGCTGCTGACGCGGCTGGGGGCCCCGACGTTCCTCGTCTACGGCGTCGTCCGCGGTCTGGGGCAGACCATGCCCCACGCGGTCATCCCCAACTTCATCGGGGCCCTGCTCGGCCGGTATTACTTCCAGCGGCGGCTGGGCCTCAATTGGCGGCAGTATATCCCCGTCGTGGCGGCGGGGTTCATGTGCGGCGTCGGGCTGGTCGGAACGTTCAGCATCGGCGTGACGTTCCTGATGAAAAGCGTGTTCCAACTGCCGTTCTAAGGCGGGTCCAGGATGGTCCTGCGCGGTCGGTCTCCGTGCCGGCCGCGCCTGGCCCACCGGAACGCGGCGGGCACGGTGACCCGCCGCGCCAAAAACTGACGAGACTCCCCTGAACACGCTCAGAGGAGACCGAAGAAGCAAATGACGGCCGGGCTCGAAACCGCAAGCGACGGCATCGCCCTGGGCGAGGTCCTCATCCGCGCCCGCAACGTCTCGAAGGTCTATCGCCTCCGCGGCGAGACCGTCCACGCCCTCAAGGACGTCTCCGCCGACATCCTCTGCGGCGAGTACCTCTCGGTCATGGGCCCCTCGGGCTCGGGCAAGACGACCCTGTTCAACATGATCGGGGCCCTCGACGTGCCCAGCTCAGGCTCGGTGACCATCGGCCCGATGGACCTGACGAAGCTCTCGAGCCGCCAGCTCGCCTACGTCCGGTGCCAGTACATCGGCTACGTCTTCCAGTCCTACAACCTGCTGCCGTCGCTGACGGCGTCGCGGAACGTCGCGCTGCCGCGGGTCCTCTCCGGGACCGACACGCGGACGGCCACCGTGGCCGCCGCCCGGGTCCTCGAGCGGGTCGGCCTGGGCGACCGCCTCGACCACCGCCCGGACGAGCTCTCCGGCGGCCAGCAGCAGCGGGTTGCCATCGCCCGGGCCCTTGTCAACGACCCGGTCATCATCCTGGCCGACGAGCCGACCGGGAACCTCGACCTGAAGACCGGGGCCGACATCATCGATCTGCTGAAACGCCTCTCGGTCGAGGAGGGCGTGACGATCATCGCCGCCACCCACGACCACAAGATGCTGGCCAACTCCGACCGGGTCCTGTGGATGCGCGACGGGGCCGTCGAACGCATCGAGCGGCGCGAGGACCTCGACATCGAAGAAGGCCACGTGGGCCGTTGAGGCCGCGCCCGAGCACTCAGGCAGGCCCATTTGGCCCCCGGCGAACACACCGGGGGCTGACGCGCGAGGAGCACAAGGACGCGAAGAAGCGACCAACGCCAGGAGGCCCCATGAAGGTCCTTTACGTCGGCGGGACGGGCGAGATCAGCCACCCTTGCGTCGTCGAGACCCTCCGGGCCGGCCACGACGTGACCGTCTTCAACCGCGGCCGGACCGAGGAGCCCCTGCCCGCGGCCGCCCGCCGCATCACCGGCGACCTCGCCGACGACGCGGCCTGCGCCCGCCTCGGCGACGGCGGCTTCGACGTCGTCTGCCAGTTCCTCGCCTACAAGCGGGCGACGGTCGAGCGCGACCTGGAGGTCTTCGGCGGTCGCGTCGAGCAGTACGTCTTCATCTCGACGGCCTCGGCCTACCGGAAGCCCCCCGAGCGGCTCGTCGTCACCGAGGAGGTGCCCCTCGAAAACCCCTACTGGGCCTACAGCCGGGAGAAGGCGGCGATGGAGAGGCTGCTGATGGAGGCCCATGCCGCCGGGCGGATGCCCGTCACGGTCGTCCGGCCCAGCCACACGCACCGTCGTCGGTTCCCCGGCGGGATCGCGGGCGGCGACGACTGGGCCTGGCGGATCCGAAACGGCCGCCCCGTCATCGTCCACGGCGACGGAACGGCCCTCTGGACGCTGACGCCCAGCGAGGACTTCGCCCGGCCCTTCGTCGGCCTCCTGGGCAACGACCGGGCCCTCGGCGAGGCGTTCCACATCACCCGCCACATGGAAAGCTACACCTGGAACCGCATCTACGAGGAGGTGGGCCGGGCCCTCGGGGCAGAGGCCCGGCTCGTCCACGTCCCGACCGACACGCTGATCCGGTACGATCCGAAGTGGGAGGGGCCGCTCCTCGGGGACAAGGCCTGGCCGGTCCTGTTCGACAACACCAAGGTGATGGACGTGGCGGGGGAGTTCGAGTGCCGACTCAGCCTGGGCGAGGCCATGGCCCGGACGGCCGAGTTCTACGAACGGCGGGCGGGGGCCTACGAGCCGGACGAGGCCCGCCACGCCCTGCTCGACCGGATCGCCGCCGACCAGGAGGCGCTCGGCGCCTTATGAGCGAAAAGAGGAGCGGGATGCCGGCGCCGGGCGCATTTCGCCCGGCCCATCTCGCACGGCCTGTTTCGCCCGGTGTGAATACACGCCGGGCTGACGCGCCAATGCGTGTGATCGTTCGACCTACAGGAGGAGACGCATGAAGACGCTGTCGCTTGGACGTTCGGGAGCCGACGTGAGCGCCCTTTGCCTGGGCACGATGATGTTCGGCACGCGAACCGACGAGGAGACCTCCCGCCGCCTGCTCGACCGCTACGTCGAGGCCGGCGGGACGTTCCTCGATACGGCCAACGCCTACGCCCACTGGATGCCCGGCGGGGTGGGCGGCGAAAGCGAGTCGCTTCTCGGCCGATGGATGGCCGACCGAGGCAACCGCGACCAGTTGTTCCTCGCCACGAAGGTCGGCTTCGACTACACCGGGACCGGCGACGAGCCCGGCCCGGAGCGGGGCCTCAAGGCCGCCATCATCCAGGCCGAGTGCGAGAAAAGCCTGAAGCGGCTCGACATCGACACGATCGACCTCTACTACACCCACAACGACGACCGCTCCACGCCCCTGGAGGAGTCCCTGGAGGCGTTCGACCGGCTCGTCAAGGCGGGCAAGGTCCGCTTCGTCGCCGCCAGCAACCACAAGGCGTGGCGGCTGGCCGAGGCCCTCAAAGTGAGCGAAGCGAACGGCTCGGCCGCCTTCGTCGCCGTCCAGCAGAAGCACACCTACCTGCGGCCCGAGCGGGGCGTGGACTACAGGCTGTGGCCGCCCGCGAACGACGACCTGATGGACGCCTGCCGCAGCCGCGACGTCCGAATCGTCGCCTACTCGCCGCTCATGAAGGGGGCCTACACCCGTGACGACAAGGAGATCGGCGAGCCCTACCGGACGGCCGAGAACGAGGCCCGCCTCGAGGCCCTCCGGGCCGTCGCCGAGGAAACCGGCGCCACGCCCAACCAGGTCGTCCTGGCGTGGATGATGCAGAGCGACCCGGCCGTCGTGCCGCTCTTTTCGTGCAGCAGCGTGGACCAGATCGAGGAGGACCTCGGGGCGGCGGACCTGGATCTGACGGCCGACCAGATGCAGCGCCTCGACGAAGCGACCGCCTGAGGGTACAGGCTCGGAAGGTGTCAGTTTCGCGCGGCGTGCAAGAGCACGCCGTAGGGCCAGGCCGGGGCCCCGGCTCCGCTCACCGTTGACGAAAGGACTGCCCATGAAATACCGCACGATCGGCGGCACGGACATCGTAGCGAGCGTCATCTGTCTCGGCCCCATGCGGGCCGCCGCTCGGAGCCCCGGCGACGACGAGAAGTCCCGCCTCGGCGAGGCCGCCCTCCGGCGGGTCCTCGACGGCGGCGTCAACTTCATCCACTCCAGCTACGAGTACGGCACCCGGTGGATGCTCGAGCGGGTCCTGAAGGACCATCCCCGCCGGGGCGAGCTGCACCACGTCATCAAGGTGCCCGTCCCGGACTTCCAGGACGGCGACCGGTTCGACCCGGCGGAGTTCCGCCTCCGGGTCGAGGAGGCCCTCAGGGACCTGCACGCCGAACGCATCGCCATCCTTCAGTATATGTGGCGGTCCGACCCGAACACCGACGAGCGGCGCCTGCCGCTCCTGGCGCAGGTCCTGCCCGAGGTCGTCCAGACGTTCGAGACGATGCGCGACGAGGGGAAGGTCGGCCACCTCTTCACCTTCCCCTACACGGTCCCGTGCGGCCGGGCGGCCATCGAGACGGGACGCTTCGACGGCCTCATCGCCTACTACAACCCGTGCGAGATGGAGATGGCCGACCTGTTCGACGACCTCCAGCGGCGGGGGATGGGGTTCCTGTGCATTCGGCCACTCTACCAGGGCATCCTGACCGACCGGTTCGTCTCGCCGGAGGACGCCCCGGACGGGCACCGCCTGAGCGACCCCAGGCATGCGGCCGAGTTCTCCAAGCGGGCCAAGGTGGTCGAGGCGTTCCGCGACCAGATCGGCGACTCGCTCGTCTCGTTCGCCATCCGCTTCGCCCTGGCCCACCCGGTGGTGGCGAGCGTCATCGTCGGCATCAACACGCCGCAGCAGGCCGACGGCCTCCTGGAGGCGGCCGACGGCAAGTATCCGCCCGTGGAGGTGGTCGAGCAGGCGAGGGAGCTCTGGCGAAACGAGCTGGCCGAGATGTGACCGCTACCAGGGCCGGTCTTGAGCAATTGGCGGGGCGGGTCCGGGCCCCTGCCATCAGCATGGCTACTTCTCAGCCGACCGACACGTCCAGCCCGGCCGCCCGTCCCATCTCGCAGATTCCCCCAAGCTGCTCGTCCGTCTGTGGCTCGGCGTCGACCTCGAACGGCCGGCCGAGCCACTCGTACTTCGCCCCCGCCGACGGATTGAACGGCAGCAGCGTCACGCGCTCAAGGTCCGCCTCGCGGCAGAAGCCAAACAGGCCCCGCAGGTTCGCCTCGGTGTCCGTGACGCCGGGGATGAGCGGCACGCGGACCTCGACGCTGCGACCGGCCAGCCGTCGGGCGTTCGCCCGGATGGCCCGGTTGCTCCCGCCCGTCCAGACCCGGTGGTCGGCCTCGTCGATCAGCTTCAGGTCATAGAGCACGAGGTCGGCCCGGTCGGCCAGCCGCTCCAGCGTCGGCCACGAGGCGGCCCCGCACGTCTCGATCGCCGTGTGCACGCCGAGCCCGCGGCACCCGTCGAGCACCGCCTCGGCGAACTCCGGCTGGGCGGTCACCTCGCCGCCGGTCAGCGTCACGCCGCCGCCGGAGTGGTCGAAGAACGGCCGCATCCGCCCGGCCCGCTCGACGATCTCTCGGGCCGTCACCTCGCGTCCCGCGATCCGCAGCGCCCCCGCCGGGCACGCCTCGACGCACCGTCCGCAGACCTCGCACTGTTCGCGGTCCACCGCGTGCCCGGCCTCGCTCACCGTGTGGACGCCCGCCGGACAGACACGGGCGCACCGTCCGCACAGGACGCACCGGTCGCGGTGGAACAGCACCTCGGGACGTGGCGAGATCGACTCCGGGCTGTGACACCACCGGCACGCCAGCGGGCAGCCCTTCAGGTAGACCGCCAGGCGGATGCCCGGCCCGTCGTGGACGGCGAACGTGTCGACGTCGAACACCAGGCCACGGGGCGCGAGCGGGTCCGCCGGTGCCGTCATGCCCGCCCTTCCTGGCGGCGGATGTGATGGTCCTGCTGCTCGCGGCTCAGCATCGTAAAGTAGGCGCTCCAGCCGCCCATCCGGACGCGGAGCGACCGGTGCCGCTCGGGTTCCCGCTGGGCGGCCCGAAGCTCCTCGGTGTCGGCGACGGTGAGGGTGAGCATGGCCCCGCCGGTGTCGACGAAGCCCCGGAGGAGGGCGGCCAGACGCTCCGTGCCGGCCTCCCCCTCGACCAGCCGCCGCGCCAGGCGCACGTCGAGCGGTCCGCCGGCCGGCAGATGGGCCTGGTGCATCTTCGCGTAGGAGAGGATCGCCCCGGGGATCCCCTCGACGTCGCGCCCCAGGGCGGGCGAGAAGTTCGACGAGACCGGCTCGCCCGCGCCGCGACCGTCGGCCGACGCCCCCAGCCCCTCGCCGATGCCGACGTACCACGAGAACGTCCCCACGCCGCACGGGAACCGCACCCGCCAGCGGTGGGCCTCGGCGTGCCGCGCCACCGACGCGGTGAACGCCTCGATCATCCGCCGCCCGAGGGCATCCGCCCGGTCGTCGTCGTTGCCGTACTTCGGGGCGGCGCGCAGCCGGCGCCGGAGCGGCTCGCGGCCCTCGAAGTCCGCCTCGAGCGCATCGCAAAGCTCGGCCATCGTCGCGGCCTCGTCCTCGAAGACCACCGTCCGGATCGCCACGAGCGAGTCGATGGCGTGGGCCGCCCCTTCGCAGAGCATCCCGAACATGCGGAACCGGGCCCCGCCGGCCGTCATGTCGCGCCGCGACTCGATCGCCCCATCAACGAGGGCCGAGAGGAGCGGCACCGGGGCGATCGTCGACCGCTCGTCCAGCCGCTTGACGACCCGCCGGACGGTCCGAGCGATCATCGCATCGAGCTGCGCCTCGAACGCCCGCCAGATGTCCTCGAACGCCTCGAACGCCCGCGGGTCGCCCGTGTCCGGGCCCATCGGCCAGCCGTCCAGCCGGGCCTGCCCGCGGCCGAGGGCCCGCTCCAGGCACAGCATCGCGCTTAAGCGCTGGAACCGGAAGTCCGTCCGCCCGGGGACGATCACCTCCCAGCAGCCGTCGTTCGTATAGTCGCGGGCGTCGGGCGTCGGGATGCCGATCCGCTCCAGGGCCGGGACGAGCGCCTCGTCGTTGAAGAGGGCGGGCATCCCGCCGCCTTCTTTGAGCACCTCGGCGGCCCGCCGCACGAGCCCCTCGGGCGAGCCGCGATGGAGCCGCACCGTCACCAGCGGGTTGGTCATCCGGTTCCGGCGATAGCTCTCCAGGAGGAGCAGCGAGAGCGAGTTCGTGCCGTCCCCCCCGCCGGGCGTCCGACCGCCGACGACGATGTTCTGGAGCCAGTGGTTCGTCGCGTCGAGCCGGTCGCGGCGGCGTCCGAGCTGCGACGAGGTCGTGTGCCGCGTCCGCTGCCGGAGGTCGATCGGCTCGTCCTCGCGGCCATCGGGCCGCTGCTCCTCGGTGGTCTTGGCCCGCTCGTTGAACTTGAGGCAAAAGCAGTCGACCCGCTCGGCCGCCTCGGTCCACGACGTGCGGCCCGCCGCCAGGTCCGCCTCCAGGTAGGGCCAGGCGTACTGGTCGAGCCGCCCGAGGGCGTTGCCGTTCATCGTCGAATGGAAGATCATGTGCAGCAGCCAGACCGACTGGAGGGCCTGGGCGAAGGTCCGGGCGGGCCCGGCGGGCACCTGCCGCAGGTCGGCGGCCATCTGCGACAGCTCGGCGGCCCGCGATGCGTCGGCGCACGCCTCGGCCTCGGCATCGCACCGGTCGGCCAGGCGCGAAGCGAACGCCATCACCGCCTTCAGCGCGATGGCGACCGAATCGAGGAACGCCGTCTCCTCGGGAGACTCGGCTGAGGGGCGCTGGGCGTCGACGTCGGCCAGGATGCCCCGAAGCCCCTTCGCCAGCAACCGCGGGTAGTCCGGCACGATGTGGCCGAAGACGGAGTGGACCGAGAGGCCCTTCTCGGCCGCCGCGGCCCGTTCGGCCTCGGTCGTGTAATCCGGGAAGCCCCGCTCGGCGTGGACGCGGGGCTCCTCGAGCGTCATCGACCCGGCCAGGAGCTGCCCCCGCCACAGGTCCGTGGGCATGTGGGCGAGCTTCAGGGCGATCGCGCGGGCCTTGCGGACCGCGAGCGGCTCGGCCATGGGCGCCTCGGCGATCCGCTCGGGGCAATCCCACGCGACGGGCGGCCGCTCCATCGCCTCCCAGACCCGCAGCCTCAGGTCGGCGACGCGCGGCGTGTCCGGCCGGCCCACCAACTCCGCAACTTCGACCGTCCTAGCCATCCCCTGCCCTTCCTCACGCCTCGACGTAACGCCGCTCGCCCCCGCCGTCGCTACACGTCAATCGCCCGTCCTTCCGCGGCGGCGCGGCGGAGGGCCACCAGCGCCGCCGTGTTGCCCCGGGCGTCTTCCACCGGCAACATCGGCGGCGTGCCGCTCAGGATGCAGTCGGAGAAGTGTTCGAGTTGGGCCTGGAACTGGTCAATGCCGTCGAACTCGCGGACCTTCTCCTGGCCGCCGGACTCCACGGTCACCGCCCCGCCCGCGAAACAGTGTGCCACGCGGATCGTGCCCTCCGAACCGATCACCTCGCACGTAAACCGGAACGGCTCCTCCATGCCCGTCGCGACGTACGCGAGCCGGTCGCCGGGGAACTCCATGAGGCCCGCGAAGGTCGTGTCGACGGCCGGCTCGGCCCGGCGCCGCTCGAACGCCTGCACGCGGACCGGCTCGGCCCCCATGAGGAACCGCGTCAGGTTGACGGTGTAGCAGCCGGCGTCCATGAGGCACCCGCCGCCGAGCCCCGGCTTGACGCGCGAGTCGCCCGCCCAGTCCTGGATCGTGTAGAGAAGCTCGACGCGCGTCAGGCGCAGCTCGCCGACCTCGCCCGAATCGATCGTCTCGCGGACGAACGGCACCTGCGGGTGGAACCGGTAGCGGAACGCCTCCATCAGCAGCACGCCCCCGTCGCGGGCGGCGGCGATCATCCCGTCGGCCTCCTCCACGGTCATCGCGAACGGCTTCTCGCACAGGATGTGCTTGCCGGCCTCGGCCGCCCGGACGGTCCACTCGGCATGGAGGCTGTTCGGCGTGGCGTTGATGACGGCGTCGACGTCCGGATCGTCGAGCAGCTCGGCGTAGGAACCATAGGCCCGGGGGATGTCCAGCTCGCCCGCCCAGTGCTCCGCCCGACTCTGGTCGCGGCTGGCGATGGCGACGATCTCGCAGTTCGTCGTCTTGGCGGCGGCGGGGATGTGCGACTTCCGGGCGATGCGGGCCGTGCTGATGACGCCGTAACGGACCTTGTCGGCCATGCCGGGACCTCCTTCGCTTGGTGCGCTTCGTGGCCATGAGCCGGTGCCTGTACACACGCGCCGGGCTGGCAACGCTGTCCCAGACTATACGACCCGCGGCCGCATGGGTAGTGCTTTCCCGGAACGGGGCGTGCGGCGCGACGGTTTCGGCTTGCACGCCGGCGCTGTCTCAGTACAAGAGGCGCAAGACGACGCGACGCAAGACCGGAGACCGACCATGACCGGAGGAAGCTCGCAGGGCTGCGAAGTCTACCTCGACGACGGGACCGTCCGGGCCCGTCACCGGGCGAGCGGCCGGGAGGTCCTCGCGACGGCGGACGCCTCGGAGGCCATCCAGGCGGCCGTCGACCGCCTGCCCGAGACCGGCGGCTCCGTCCTCCTCCACGAGGGGCGGTACGTCCTTCGGAAGGAGCTGCACCTGGCGGACAACGTGTGGCTCCGCGGCAGCGGACGGGCCACCGAGCTGGTCCTCGCGCGGGAGCACGACACCGGCGTCGGAATCCTGTGCCGGGGGCTCGGGGGGGCGCTCGTCTCGGACCTCGCCCTCAAGGCGGGCGAGAACGCCGACGCCGAGGCCGGCGTCGTCCTCGACGACTGCGGCGACTGCCAGGTGCGGGACCTCTTCTGCGTCGGCTTCGCGGGGTACGGCGTGTGGATGCGCAATAACTCGTTTCTGTGCGAGGTCCGGGGCTGCCGCCTGGCCGAGAACGGCAAGGCGGGCGTTTTCGCCGACCACCTGGCCGACGGGGGACGCATCGGCAACTACGTGCCGAACCTGGTCTCCGGCTGCGTCGTCTACGCGGGCGGTGCCGGGATCGAGTGCCGACGCGCCATCGTCCTGAACATCCTCGGCTGCGCGGTGTACCAGAGCGCCGGGCCCGCCTACCACATCCACACGACGAGCAACAGCGTCCTCGTATCGGGCTGCCGGAGCTTCCAGGTCTCCGATGCGGCGGTCGTCGTCGACACCGCCCACGAGATCAATATCTCAAGTAATATATTTTGCTGGCACCTGGGGCACGGCATCGTCGTGCGGGACGTCAAGTGGGGCTCGATCAACGCCAACAACGTCATCGACTCGGGCTCGGGGCGCCGCGACGCCCGCCTCATCGGGATCCTCCTGGAGGGCGAGACCGCGGGCGTCCAGGTCGTCGGCAACTCCGTCTTCAACTGGGGCGGCCAGCTCTGGATGGAATACGGCATCCGCGAGCACGCCTCGTGCCGCAACAACGTCATCCTCGGAAACAACGTCAACTTCTTCACCGAGGGCGACGTCCTGGCCGAGGGCGAGGGGACGACCTGCGCCAACAACGTCAGCCAGAAGGAGCCGTCCTACCTCGGGGCCCCGCGGCACCCGGACCCGTTCTTCGACCGGGGCCGGACGATCGGCTTCGTCGACCGTTACCGCTGACGCGCGGACGCTTCGCGACGACCCGGCGGCCTTTCCCCCGGCCGACGCCCGTGTAAGATAGAGCGATGCCCGACGCACCGAGCCAACTGGATGCGGCCGACCCGGCGGCCCTGGCGGGCCTGGAGCCGACGCCGCGCATCCGCCGCCTGAGGGAGAAGCTCCTGGCCGAGCGGCGGGTCGTCAGCCTCGAGCAGGCCCTGCTCGTGACGGAAAGCTATCGCCGCCACGAGTCGGCCCCGCGGATCGTCCAGCGGGCCGAGGCCCTCGCCCACACGCTCCGCCACATCACCATCCGCATCGACCCGGACGAGCTGATCGTCGGCAACCGGACGCCGACGAGCCGGGCGGGCGTCGTCTTTCCCGAGGCGGCCGTCGAGTGGATCGACCGCGAGATCGAGTCGCTCCCGACCCGGCCCCAGGACACCTTCGACGTCTCCGCCGAGGACGTCCGCCGCTTCCGCGCCGAGGTCCTGCCCTACTGGCGGGGCCGGACGCTGGAGGACCGCGTCGCCGAGCGGCTGGATGCGGACGTGCGGCGGGCCGACCGCGTCGTCAAGATCAACCAGAAGGACCACGCCCAGGGACACATCATCCCGAACGTCCGGACGTGGCTGCGGCTCGGCCCGGCGGGCCTCCAAGCCGAGGCCGAGCAGCGCCTGGCCGGGGCCGACGGCGAGCGGGCCGACTTCTACCGCGCGGTGGTGACGGCCCTGTCGGCGTCGCGGGACTTCATGCGGCGCTACGCCCGCCTCGCCGACGAAATGGCCCGCGCCGACCGGCCGGAGGCCGAGCGGTCGGACCTCGGGGCGATCGGTCGCATCGCCGACCGGCTGGCCGACCATCCGCCGGCAACCTTCCGCGAGGCGGTCCAGTCGCTCTGGTTCCTGTTCGTCCTGCTCCAGATGGAATCGAACGCGTCGAGCTTCTCGCCGGGCCGCATCGACCAGACACTCGAGCCCTGCCTGTCGGCCGACCTGGCGAGCGGCCGGCTCGACCTGCCCGGCGCCCTGGAGGTCCTCGAAGCCCTCTTCCTGAAGTTCAATTCGATCGTCTACATGCGAAGCACCGAGGGGGCCCGCTACTTCGCCGGCTTCCCGATCGGTTTCAACGGCGCGATCGGCGGCCGGACGCCGGACGGCACCGACGCGACGAACGCCCTCTCGTACCTCTGCCTCAAGGCCCAGGAGCACCTCGGCCTGCCGCAGCCGAACCTCTCGGCCCGTCTCCATCGGGGCTCGCCGCGGCGGTTCCTCCTGGAGGTCGTCCGCGTGATCGGCCTCGGGAGCGGCATGCCCCAGGTCTTCAACGACGAGAGCGTGGTTCCCGCCCTCATGGCCCGCGGCGTCGAGGAGCGCGCCGCCCGGGACTACGGCGTGGTCGGGTGCGTCGAGCTGTCGGCCCAGGGCAACTTCCTGGGCTGGAGCGACGCCGCCATGCTCAACCTCGTCAAGGCCCTGGAGCTGGCCATCAACGACGGTCGATGTCTGCTGACGGGCGAGCCTCTGGGGCCGCGGACGGGCACGCTGGCCGACCACCGCTCGTTCGAGGACGTCGAGCGGGCCCTCGAAGCCCAGCTCGATTACTTCCTGCCCATCATGGTCCGGGCCTGCGACGCCGTGGACCGGACCCACGCCGAGGTCGTCCCGTCGCCGCTCCTCTCGAGCGTGGTCGACGATTGTCTGGCGCGCGGCGTCGACGTGACCGCCGGCGGCGCCCGGTACAACCTCTCCGGCGTCCAGGGCATCCAGCCGGCGAACCTGGCCGACAGCCTGGCGGCCATCCGGCAGTGCGTCTTCGAGGAGCGATCCGTGGAGCCCGGCCGCTTGCTGGACGCCCTGCGGCGCGACTTCGAGGGCGACGAGCCGCTCAGGCAGCATCTCCTCGCGCACGTGCCGAAGTACGGCAACGACGTCGAGTGGGTCGACCGTCTCGCGGCGAAGTGGGCGGAGGCGTTCGCCCGGAAGCTCGCCACGCACGAGAACGCCCGCGGCGGGCCGTACCACGCCGGCTTCTACACGGTCTCGGCCCACGTGCCGATGGGCCGCAACGTCGGCGCGACACCCGACGGCCGCCGGGCCGGGGCGCCCCTGGCGGACGGAGGTCTCTCGCCGATGTCCGGGCGGGACGTCCGGGGACCGACGGCGGTCCTGAAGAGCGTCGCCCGGGTCGGCTCGATCTGGGGCAGCAACGGGACGCTTCTGAACATGAAGTTCCTGCCGGCGTTCTTCCGGCGGGAGGCCGACCGGGAGAAGTTCGCGGCCCTGCTGGAAGGGCTGGTCCGGCTCGGCATCCATCACGCCCAGTTCAACGTCGTCCGACGCGAGGACCTCCTCCGGGCCAAGGCCGACCCCGAGGCGTACCGCCACCTGACGGTCCGCGTCGCGGGCTACACGGCCTACTTCACGGAGCTGGCCGAGGAGCTCCAGGACGAGATCATCGCGCGGACGACGTTCGGGAGGTAGGCGTTGCGCGGCACGGTGTTCGACATCAAGCGATTCGCGGTCCACGACGGGCCGGGCATCCGGACGACGGTGTTCCTCAAGGGGTGCCCCCTGGCGTGCCCGTGGTGCCAGAACCCGGAGGGCATCGCGCCGGAGATCGGCATCTGGTACACCGAGGGCCGATGCATCCGGTGCCATCGATGTATCGAGGTCTGCCCCGAGGACGCCCTCTCGGCGGGCGAGGCCGAGGGGGAGCCGGCCGTCCGCATCCACCGCGAGCGGTGCACCGTCTGCGGCGCGTGCGTCCGGGAATGCCCCTCGGCGGCGCTCGAGTTCGACGCCCGCGAGATGGGCGCCGCCGAGGTCGTCGAGGAGGTCCTCAAGGACCGCGTGTTCTACGAGACCTCCGGCGGGGGCGTGACGCTCTCGGGCGGCGACCCGCTGTTTCAGGCGGCCTTCAGCCGCGAGGTGCTGGGCCTCTGCCGCGAGGAGGGGTTGCACACGGCCATCGAGACGTGCCTCTTCGCCGCGCCCGAGACGGTCGAGCCACTGGTCGACCTGGTGGACCTGTTCCTGGTCGACCTGAAGCTGACCGACTCGGCGCGGCACGAGGAGCTGACCGGCCGCCCAAGCGACCCGATCCGGGCGAACTTCGAGGCGCTTTGCCGGCGCGGGACGAACGTCCGCGTCCGCGTGCCGCTCATCCCCGCCGTGACGGCCACCGAGGAGAACGTCCGGGCCGTCGCCCGGTACGTCCGCGAAGTCGACGAGCGGGTGCCGGTCGAGCTGATCAACTTCAATCCGCTCGCCCGGTCGAAATATCGGCGCCTCGGACGAGCGTATGCGTACGGAGCATACGAGGCGCCGCTGCCGGACGAGGAGGTCGAGCGGCTCGCGGCGGCCGCCGCGGCCGAAGGCGTCCGCTGCCTGAGCGAGTAAGGTCATGACCGTGGCCCAGCCAGGGACCATCGTCGGCGTCGACATCGGCGGCACGAAGACGCAAATCGGGCACTTCCGCGGCGAGCGGATCGAGACGCTCCTCCGCGCCGCCACGCCTCGGGACCCGGACGCCGCCGCCCGGCTGATCGGCAACGCCATCGCGGAGGCAAATCTGCCCGCGCCTCTCGGCGGCGTGGGTGTCGGGTGCCCCGGACCGCTGAGCCAGGCGGACGGCGTCGTGCTCGCGCCGCCGAACCTGCCCGAGTGGCGGGACTTCCCCCTCGCGGCCCGATTGAGCGAGCGGCTCGGCGTCCCGGTTCGCCTGGAGAACGATGCCAACGCCGGGGCCCTGGGCGAAGCGCTCCACGGCAGCGGCCGGGGCTGCCGGGGCCTCTTTTACATGACGATCAGCACGGGCCTCGGGACGGGGACCGTCGTCGACGGGCGAATATGGCAGGGGCACCGGGGCCTGGCCGGCGACATCTGGTGCTTCCGGCCGGGGGCCTTCCAGGGGGAGCCCGACCTGCCGAACCTCAACGACACGGCCTCCGGCACAGGACTGGTGAAGCGGGCCCTGGAGCGGATGGCCCGCGGCGAGGAAACCGGTCTGCCCCGCGAGGGCCTGACCGCGGAGGCCGTCGTAGCGGCCATGGAGGCGGGCGACCCGGTGGCGGTCCGGGTGGTCGAGCGGGCCCGGGACGTGCTGGCGGCGGCGCTCGCGTTCGTCGTCGAGCTCCTGGCGCCGGACGTCGTGACCCTCGCCGGAGGCCTGTGCCGGGACCCGGCGTGGATGGTCGAGCCTGTCCGGGAACGGTTCCGCCGCCTGATCGATGTGGAAGGCTTGGCGGACGTGCCCATCCGCCGGGCGGCCCTGTGGGACGAGGCGGTCCTCTACGGCGCCGTGGAGCTGTTCCGCGAAGCGTAGCGGTCCGCGCTGGTCACGCGCAGTACCCCGCCGCACTCATTCCGCGCCGGGCCGCTCCGGCTCGATCCAGATGTTGCGATACGAAACCGGGTTGCGGTGGTCCTGGAGGCTCAGGGCGCCTTCCTTGCCCTCGCCCAGGTCCACCTTCTCGTGGATGGTGACGCCGTTGTGGACCACCTTGTACCAGGCGGGCTGGGCGATCTTGCCGTCGTCGCCCCGCTTCGCCGGGTAGTACCAGACGTCGTAGGTCTGCCACTGGAGGGGCGGGAGGCACATGTTCACTCGGGGGGCATGGCTCTTGTAGATGCCTCCGCACTCGTTAGGCAGCCCTTCCAGGCCGAACGAGTCGAGGACCTGGATCTCGCGTCCCCCCGGCGGAAAGACGCCGCTGTTGCCCCGCCCCTGGCTGCGGGCCGTCGGCTGGAAAGGCGTCTTGAACTCCAGGTGCATCCGCCACGGGCCGCTGAACGTCTTCTTCGTCTTGTTGCTGCCCTTCGTCACGGTGACACCGCCGTGCCCCTTGACGTCCCAATCCTGGTTCGTCCACTCCTCGAGCGAGGTGGGCTGGCCCGCCTCGTAAGGGAGCAGGACGATCGCGCCGGCGGGCGGCTTCATCTCGAGCGTAGGGCCCTTCCGCTCGACGCGCTTCGCCTCGATGGGCTCCCCGGCGTCGGTCTTGCCGCTCAGTTTGCCGTCTTTGAGCGTGGCGGTGTAGGGCTTCTGCCCCTCGGGCGGGAACTGCTTGGTGGCGCTGAACTCCTCGGGCTTGCCGGCCATGTACTTGCGATCCCCCGCCGCGGGCCCGAAGGCGACGGTGTCGCCGTCGAGCTTGCCCTGGCACAGGACCTTGGTCTTTTCGTCCCAGCCGGCGCCCGGCAGACCCCCCGGCAGGAAGACGGCCTGGAACTGGTCGCTGCCGAGGGCGATGACCTGAACGCCGATCTTCTCTCCGCCGACGGTGCCCTCGTACTCGCCCTGGAGGTCGTAGCCGGGCCCGGTCTTGCGGGCCTCCTCGACCGAGGCGTACGCCGGCCCTTTCGGGGCACACTCGGCACTCGTCCAGGCCAGCGCGACCGTCGCCGCCATGACGGTCGCCACGACCCAGCTCATTGCCTTGCCGCTCATCCTCATCGGTACGCCTCCTGTGGCTGCATGGACTCCGCTGCTCGCGATTCGGCCTCTTCGTCTAACCCCGCGGGGCGGAGAAAGCAACGGTGTTCCCGCTTCGCGGCGCCTCGTCAGGACGCAACGCGGCCGGGTCGGCGGGCGGGCCGGTCAGGGTTCGACGACGAGCAGGTACGTCCGGGCGTCGGCGGGCTCGCCAATCCCTCGGGCCGCCTGCACCTGGAACGTGAACGCCCCGGCGCGGGTCGGCGTACCGGCCAGGACGCCCGTCCCGCGATCGAGGGCCAGGCCGACGGGGCTGACGACCTCGCGGCCGTGCCGCGGCTTGGTCGGCTGGAGGTGCCCCGTCAGGTTCCACACGACCTCGTCGGCCTCCTCGGCGGCGAACTGCACTTCGTAGGGCGTGCCCACCTTGGCGTCCGGCAGGCGGAGGCCCTCGGGCCGGACGATGGCCGGCGGCCCGCCGCCGCGCACGAACGTCGCCGACGCCACGGCCGACGGACGCTCGCCCCTTCGCACCGTGACGGCCTTGACCGTGGTCGTCTCGGCCAGACCGATCGGCCCCTCGCTGCGAGGTGAGCGGGGCGTCGGGGCGGTGTCGTCGATGGTGAAGTGGATGGCTGCATCGGGCGCGGGCGGGACGAGCGTCACCCGGACGCGGTCGGCGAAGAAGCGGCGGTTCGGGCGAAACTCCGGCGGCACGCTCCGCCGGTCCGTCTTCAGCCGCTTCGCGAGCCACTTCATGGCCTCGTCGGCCAGCGTGCTCGGACCCTCTCCCCCGTCCAGCGGCACCGCGGGCGCTGTCGACTTCGGGACGTGAACGGAGGTCGCGGCGCGATACTTCTCGCCCGTCAGGACGAGGGCCGTGAAGTCGATGCCGCCCTGCGCCACCAGGTCGGCCTTCTTGTGCCTCGCGCCTTCGCCGACGAACGTCAGGAGGGCCGGATCGTCGGGCGCCAGCAGCTCCGCATGTTGCCAAAAGTCGGCCACGATGGCCGACAGGCGCGAGCTCTCGGCCGGATACACCGGCCGCGGGGCGTCCATCGGGACGCCGATCCGCATCCGCCGCCGGGCCCCACGGTCCAGGTCGATGGCCGTCAGCTCGGTCGGCTGGAGGTCGTCGGCGGTGGAGAAGGAGGCCGACGAGGCGAGCCATCCGCCCGCCGAGATGCCCCACGCGGCGATGCGGCCCGGATCGATCCGGTACGCCGCCGCGCGGCCGCGGAGAAACCGGACGGCGCTGCGAAAGTCCCACCAGATTTGCGGCAAGCCCCGGCCGCCGTGGTTGAGGATGTAGTTCAGGTTGGCGACGACGTAGCCCTCGCGGACGGCCCGCTCCATGACCTCCCGCGGCGGGGGCCCGGCGCCCCCGTACCCGCCGTCCTTGTCGCCCCCGCCGTATCCGCCGCCGTGGACGAACAGGATGCACGGAAACGGCCCGCCGCCGGCCGGCACGTGAACGTTCATGCGGACCCACCGGTCCTCCCACGCGTCGACGACGCGGTCGGGGAGGTAGGCGACGTCGAGATGGTCCTCGGCGGCGCCGCCGAGCGGCCGGGCGGGGCGAAACCCGGGCGCGACTGTCGCTGCGGGCACAGCGGCAGGGGCGGCCGACGCGCGTGCACCAACACCAAGGAGCACCGCGGCAACGCATGCCATGAAAAGCATCGACGTCATAGCGCCAAGCCTTCCTCGGTCATTGACAGGCAGCGCGGTCACCGCGCCGCCGCCTCAGTGCGCCGGGCCTTGGACGTATCCGCGATGCAGACGATGTAGTCGTTGCACCGGACGTAGAGCCGGTCGCCGGCGATCGTGAACGGACAGGCGTAGCTGAACTGCCACTTCTCGTAGCCGACGGTCTGGCGGACCTGGTCGCGTTTCTCGCCCTCGACGGGCAGGTTCGTGAGGGTGCTCTCGGCCAGCTTTCGGCCGTCGAGGGAGTAGACCTCGGCGATGCCGATCTGCGACTCCTCCCACTCGTGGCGCCCGCGGCGACCCTCGCGAAGGCCGTAGGTCCGGTCGCCGGCGACCAGGAGGAGGTGCCTCGTCTGCGGGACGGCCCGGGGCCCCCGCTTCTCGCGGCTGCCGCGGAGGAGCTTCCCCGTCGCGGCGTCCACGACGAACCCCTGCGGATGGAACAGCTCGCCGCGGTAGTACGTCAGGCCGACGTGCTCGCGGACGATCTCGCCGTCGATGCCGCACCAGAGGGGCGTCCCGACGAGGCGGTCGCCTTCGAGCCGGAACCGGACGGCGGCGGGCGGGGGCGTCGGGCACTGGCCCTTGCCCTCCCATCCGCCGTGCTCCCCGCCGCCGCTGAAGAAGACGACGTCGGGCTCGTCGGTGTTGACGACGCCGCTCGCGCCGAACTGGCGGTAGCCGGTCACGTCGAGCGGTTCGCCGCCGGGCAGGCGAAAGGCGTGGGCGTCGACGCACAGCAGGACGTCCGTCCCGCCGACCGTGATCACGACCGGTGTGAAGATCGTGTGGCTGCCGAAGTAGCTGTGCGACCACCGCAGCTCGCCGGTTCGACGGTCGAACGCCCGGACGATGTTGCCGACGTCGCTGATAAAAAGGTCCTTATAGAGGAGCGGCGAGCGGGCGTTCTTGCAGTAGTCGTTGCCCCGGAGGCTGAACTCGCCGTGGTCCAGCCGCATCCACCGGAGGTCCCCGTCCAGGTCCCAGCAGGAGAAACTGTGGAACGACGTGGCGAGGTAGACGAACCGGCCGTCGCTCACCGGGGTGGCGAACGTCTGGCCGACGCAGTGGGTGCCCATGCCGCAGTTGTGCTGCCACGTGTTCAGCTCGAGGCCGGCGGCCTTGAGGGTCTTCATCCGGTGCTTGTGGGCGTCGGCGTCGGCGAACCGCATGGAGCGGAGCTGGCCGTACCCGCCGCCCTTGTAGCCGCGGAACTGGAAGCCGGCGGCCTCAAACTGCTTCTGGGCCGCGTCACGGTCGCCGTGCAGCCACTCGTAAAAGGTCCCGTACGCCTGCCGGTACCGGGCCATCAGGTCGTGCCAAGTCCGGGCGATCTCGGCCCGCTCCGCGTCCGAGACCGGCGCGACGGGCAGGTGGTTGACCTCGCGCTGCCAGAGGATGCGGCCGGTGTCGGCGTCGAGGCAGAGAAGCAGCGGGAAGTCGTGCTTCCAGCCCGGCTCGCACGTGAGGAACACCCGGCCCGGGCCGCCGGAGGCCGGTCGGACGACGATGGGGCTGCTGTGGCCGAAGTGCGGCAGGGGCGTCTTCCACAGGATGTTGCGGCCGGTCTGCTCGTCCCAGTCGATGGGCGGGTCCGAGCCGGGGAAGACGCACGTCCCGTCGCCGCGATAGCCGACGACCGTCTCCTCCGCCGCCAAGGCGCGTGGTCCGCATGCGGCCGCCAGCAGGGCGATCGCCGCAAGGCCCGATGCCATCCGACGCATTCGCGCCATCATCTGGCCCGCTCCTGTCATTCACAGACCGCCGCGGCCGGCCTCGCGGGCCGCCGATCTCGTCCGGCCCTCTGGCACATTCGGCCGCGCTTGACCCCGCCTGTCGGACGGGTCTAGGATAACCCTGTCCCGCAGATGCATGAAGGCTGTCTCAGTCGCTCTCAGCCCCCTCCCCCCGCCCCTTTCCCGCGAGGGGGAGAGGGAAGCGATGAAACAGCCTCTTAACCGACGAAAGGGGCCATCCGTGCCGGAGATTGTCCTCGTGACGGGAGCAAACCGCGGCATCGGCCTGGAGGTCGCCCGGGCCCTGGTGGCCGCCGGCGACACGGTCGTGGCGGCGTGCCGGTGGCCGGACGACGCCGGCGATCTCAAGGCCCTCCGCGATGACCACCCCGAGACGGTCCACGTCGTCGAACTGGACGTCGATTCGGACGAGTCGGCCTCGGCCGCCGCGAAGGAAGTAGCCGCCAAGGTGGACCGGCTGGACGCCCTCCTCAACAACGCCGGGATCAACCCGAAGGTCGAGCCGGCCTCGCCGCTGGAGATCAACTTCGACCAGATGCGGCGGACGTTCGAGACGAACGCCCTGGGACCGCTTCGCGTCGCCCGGGCGATGCTGCCGCTCCTTCGGAAATCCGACCGTCCGCGCATCGTCAACGTCTCGTCCGGGGCCGGGTCCCTGAAGGGCATCAAGGGCCCCGACATGGTCCATTACCGGACGAGCAAGGCGGCCCTGAACATGATCACCCGCCAGCTCGCCTTTGCCCTGAAGGACGACGGGATCACGGTGGTGGCCCTCTCGCCGGGATGGGTGCGGACGGACATGGGCGGTCCGAACGCGACACTCGCGCCGGAGGAATCGGGCAGCGCGATCGCCCGGACGATCAAGGCCCTCGATGCCGACAAGACGTCCCTCTGGATCGACCGCCACGGGGAGCTGTCGGAGGCCATGTGGTGACGCCCGGCAGGCCCTCGCACGGTATCAAGTCGGCCTACGTCGCCGCGGCGGCGGCGGCCGGCTCGGCCAGGGCGGCATCGGTCTCGCGGAGCTGGTCGACGATCGCGATCTCCTGGGTGCACTTGGCCTCGCACTCGCGGCACTCGATGCACGTGCCCTGCCCTTCGCTCTTCGCCTCCCGGCGGCGGACGTTCGCGTAGCTCCGGCGGGCGTGGTCCTCCATCCGGTAGACCTTGAAGGCGTTCATCGCCGCGAATCGGCCGGGGATGTCCACCCCCTGGGGACACGGCATGCAGTAGCCGCAGCCGGTACAGTAGAGGTCGGCGAGCTGGCGCGTCTCCTCGAGGAGCCGGGCGAGGGCCTCGTGCTCATCCTCCGAGAGCGGCCCGGCCTCCACCGCCGCCACGTTCTCCTCGACCATCTCGCGGCTGCCCATCCCCGAGAGGGCCACGTCGACGTTCGGGTTCGCCAGGACGAACCGCAGGGCGAGCTGGGCGGCATGGGAGGTGTCGAGCCCGGCGGCGCCGGAGAGGAACCCCGGCAGGCCGGCCAGGCGTCCCCCGCCCACCGGGCCCATCACGACGACGCCGAGGCCCCTCTCCCTGGCGTAGGCCATCGCCTCGGCGTTCTTACGGTCGAGATAGTTGTACTGGCAGGTCAGCATCTCGAAGTGTCCGAGGTCGACGAGCCTCACGAGGCCCTCAGGCTTGTCGTGGAACGAAAAGCCCACGTGGCGGACGAGGCCCTCGTCTCGGGCCCGCATCATGTCGGCGAGCCACCCGCCTTTGCGGTCGAACTCGTGGAAGTTCTCCAGGCCGATCCCGTGGAACAGGTAGAAGTCGAGGTAGTCGACCTCGAGCCGCTGGAGCTGGTGGTCGAGCATCCGTCGGAGGTCGCCCTGGCGGGCCATCCGCTGCTTCGTCGCCTTGGTCGTCAGGACCACTTGGTCGCGCCGCCCCCGGAGGGCCCGGCCGACGGCGAACTCGCTCTGCTGCGAGCAATAGAGGAACGCCGTGTCGACGTAGGTGACGCCCAGCTCGAACGCCCGATGGAACGCCTCGACCGCCCGGTCCATGTCGACGTACTGCTCGTCTCCGACCTGGACCATCGGCAGCCGCATGGCCCCGAACCCGAGCCGCGAGACGCGAACACCGGTCCTGCCAAGCTGCGTATACTCCACGCCGACCTCCTTCCGGGTCTTGTGGGCTTGCGGCCGGCGGCACGGCCCGGCCATGACCACGCCGCGGGCCGCCGCATCGGGTACGCGGGCTTACTTCGCGGCGACGTCGAGGCACTTCATCGTCGATGTGTCGCGGACGAGGAGCTTGCCGTCGGCAAGGGCGAGCGGCCCCCACGTCGTCTTGCCGTCGAGGACGTCGGCCCTGCCGAACTCCTTGTAGCCCTCGGGCGATGCCTCGACCATGTGCAGCACACCGCCCTTGCCGTCCATGACGAACAGGACCCCGTCGGCCAGGATGAGGCTGCCGAGGTGGAAGCTCGGGCTTCGGCCGGTCCGCCACTTGACCTCGCCGTCGGCCGTCATGCACTGGAGCCCGTCGCCGGTCTCGGTGTTCGAGTAGATGTGCCCGTCGGCGTAGAGGGCGGGCGAGGTCTTCGAGCCGCTGCGTTTGTCGTTGAAGAGTTCCTTGACGGCGAAGCCCGCCGCCGCGCGCTCGAGGCGGACCATCGCGCAGCCCGCCCCGTAGCCCGAGGTGATGAAGATGCGGTCCTCGCCGACGACGACCGGGTTCGGGATGGGCCGCTTGCCCGCGTAGCCCTCGTACTTCCAGAGGATTCGCCCGTCGGCCGGATCGAGCCCGGCGAGCGCCCCTTTCTGGAGGACGAGGACCTGCTCGACGCCCGCGACGGTGGCGATGGCGGGCGACGTGTAGCAGTCGGCCCCGCCGATCCGGTCGGACTTCCACAGGAGCCGGCCGGTCGCCTTGTCGAACGCCGCGGCGCCGCACGAGGCGCTCTTGATCGAGACGATGACGCGGCCGCCGTGGACAAGCGGCGACTGGGCGAACGCCCACCCCCCCCGCTTCGCGCCGAGGTCCTTCGCCAAGTCCACGTGCCAGGCGGGCCGGCGAGTCCGCGTGTCGAAGCAGTAGAGGTGGCCGAACGGGCCGACGGTGTAGACGCGGCCGGCGTCGACGGTCGGCGTCGAGCGGGAACCGTGGTGGCCGACCTTGCCGGGGGCCTCGTAAAAGGACGCCCACAGCTCGCGCCCGGAGGCGAGGTCGAGGACGCGGAGCTTGTCGCCCTCCTCACCCACCCGGTCGAGCAGATAGACCTTACCGTCGACGACGGCCGCGCCGCCGAAACCCGGCCCGACGTCCGTCTCCCAGAAGACGGGCGGCCCGCCGTCGGGCCACGCCTTGGCGACCTTGGCATCGGTGACGACGCCGCTTCCGTTCGGGCCGAGGTACTTCGGCCAGTCGGCCGCCGCGGTCGCCGCCAGCGCCGCCAAGGCCGCCCCGGCCAGGCCGATGCCGCTCACCCAGTTCCGCATACCGCGCACGTGCACCATCGCCGTTCCTTTCCCGGAGCGTTCCCCCTTGCGTCCGGCCCCGACACGACGCGCGGGACGGACTACGAAGCAAGTATAGGCAGGCCCGGCGTCGGTGCCAAGCGCCTCGGGCCAACCACCGGCATACCAATAGCGCCGGGCGTCGGCGTCAGGGTGACGATGGTGCGATGCCTGTGCTCAGGACTCGGTCGGCAGGCCGGCCTCCTTCCAGTCCTCCTTGCCGGCCTCGTAGTCGTAGACCTCTGCGTAGCCGAGGTGGTCGAGCTGCCGGGCGGCCCGCGGCGAGGCCGAGCACTGCGTGTTCAGGCAGTAGACGACCACCGGGGTGTCCTTGTCCGGCACGGCCTCCTGGATGGCCTCCTCGAAGTGCTCGTCGGCGGGCACGTTGATGGCGCCCGGAAGGTGGTATTTGTCGAAATATTTCTTGTCCAGCACCTCGACCAGGGCGAAGTCGCCGTTCTCCTCGATCTTCCGCTTCAGCTCGTCTCTCGTGATGGTCTTCATCGATCGGCCTCCCGCCTGTCTTGGGCCGGGTCGGCAGCGGATCGACACACGCTGCCGGCCGCGGGGCCCCATCCGTTCATTCATGATAGGGCCGCGCCGGGACGGCGTGAATCGGGTGGCGGCCCGCGTCGCGGTGGAAGTTTCTCCTGCCCGGCGGTGGGGGCGTCTTCTAAGGCCGGCCGGCGAGACCGGCGGGCCGCCTCGCGGGAGACCGGCCGGGCTGTCCCTCGGGCCGCGGCAAGTCGGCGCTTGCTCCCGGCCCGCCCGGATGCTACAAAGGCCCGCTCATCGGCCATCCCAGCCGATCTCCAGGGGACCGCCAGCCCGGCCGGGGGCGGCGCCGAACCCCTTCCTCTCAGATGATTCGGAGGGCGAAACGATGCAGCGACAGCCTCTCGTTCCTCGACGGGTCTTCTTCACCCAAGGCGTGGGCCGGCACCGCAACCGGCTCCAGAGCTTCGAGCTCGCCCTCCGAAAGGCCGGCATCGAGAAGTGCAACCTGGTCCGCGTCTCGAGCATCCTCCCCCCCGGCTGCCGCGTCATCCCCAAGGGCCGCGGCCTGATGCAGCTCCAGCCGGGGCAGATCACGTTCCTCGTCCTGGCGGAGGCGGCCACGGACGAGCCCTCGCGGCTCATCGGGGCCGGCCTCGGCCTGGCCCAGCCCGCCGAGGGGAGCCAGTACGGTTACATCAGCGAGCACCACGGTTTCGGCATGCAGCGGCGGCGGATCGCCGACCTCGTCGAGGACATGGCCGCCACCATGCTCGCCACGACCCTCGGCATCGAGTTCGACCCCGAGAAGGCCTACGACGAACGCAAGGAAGTCTATCGCATGTCGGGCAAGATCGTACGGACCCGGGCGTGCGTCCAGACGGCCAAGGGCGATCCGACCGGCCGATGGACCACCGCCATCGCCGCCGCCGTGTTCTTGCTCTGATCGAGGGAGGCCGCCCCATGGCACGCAAGCGCAGCGGCAAGAAATCCGGCGCCGAGGCCGGCCCCTACGGCCCCCTTCCCCCGGCCCAGCGGCGGCGGAAGCGCCGCATCCTGTCCCGGCCCGTCGAGGCCGCCCACGTCCGGCCCGGCATGACGGTCGCCGACCTCGTCGACGGGATGGCCGGCATGTCGATCCAGGCCCGCAACGTCGGGACGTGCGCCCGGGTCCTCTCGGCGATGTACGAGGACGCCGACCGCCCGACGGTCTTCCTGGGCCTCGCCGGGCCGCTGATCGCTGCGGGCCTGAGGCGCGTCATCCGAGACCTCGTGGTCGGCGGCTACGTCGACGTCGTCGTCTCGACCGGCGCCATCTTCTACCAGGACGTCTACCAGGCCCGGGGCTTCCGCCACTGGCGCGGGACGCCCGAGGCCGACGACGTCGAGCTGCGCGACCTTCGGATCGACCGCATCTACGACACCTATGTCGACGAGGAGAAGTTCTGGGAGACCGACACGTGGTGCGGCCGGGTGGCCGACGAGCTGGAGCCGGGCAACACCTCCAGCCGGGCCTACCTCGACTTCCTCGGCTCGCACCTGGACGACCCGGACTCGATCGTCGGCCAGTGCCACCGGCTCGGCGTGCCGATGTTCTCGCCGGCCCTGAACGATTCGTCGATCGGCATCGGCCTGACGCACCACTACCACCGCTGCCGGGAGGAGGGCCGCCCAGGGATCGCCATCGACGCCATCCGCGACAACTACGAGCTGGTCCAGATCGTCCTGGCGAGCAGGAAGACCGCCGCCATCTACGTCGCCGGGGGCGTCCCGAAGAACTACATCAACGATTCGATCGTCATGGCCTACATCTTCAACCAGGAGCGGGGCCACGACTACGCCATCCAGGTGACGACGGCGGTGACGCAGGACGGGGGGCTGTCGAGCTCGACGCTGGGGGAGGCCCAGTCGTGGGGCAAGATCGACCGCCAGGCCCGTTTCGCCATGGCCTGGGTCGAGCCCAGCGTCTCGCTGCCGCTGCTGGCCGGCTACGCCTTCGACCGGTACCCGGCCCCGGCCCGGCCGCGGCTCCGGTTCGAGTGGGACGGGGACATGCTGGTGAGCATGAAGGCGGCGAAGGAGGGGCCGAAGAGAAGCCGCTGAAAAGCTGTCCCATCACCTCCCTCTCACTTGGCGGGAGAGGGGCGGGGCGAGGGGGACATCCTCACCGACCGCATTCGGCACGGCAGCCCACGGGGCGCCACCCGTGGGCTTTGGCAGCGCCCAGGAGTTCTGCGGGGCGGGTCCCCGCACCTCGCCTATGCCATGTTACCGCCTCGCTTCGGTGTAGGCGATCAGCTTCGCCGCCAGGCGAGCCGCGACGAACTCCGTCACGTGGTGCGGCGGGATGGGCCGGACCTCCACCACGTCGGCCGCCACGACCTCCCGGTCGCTCGCGACGCGCCTGAGCAGCCCCGTCACCTCCTCCCACGAAAGGCCCCCCGGCTCGGGCGTCCCGACGCCCGGGGCGAGAGACGGGTCCAGCCCGTCCATGTCCACCGTCACGTAGACCCGCCCGGTGAGCAGGTCGAGGGCCCGGTCGATCCAGTCCGGGTCCCGGCGAATCATGGCCGGCGTGATGAGCCGCCCGATCGCCTCGGGGCACGCGTCCGCCTCCTCCTTCGAGTAGCTCCGGACGCCCACCTGGCACATGCGGTCCGTCACCTCCAGGACCCGCCGCATAACGCAGGCGTGCGAGTGCGGCGTGTCGTCGTACGTGTCGCGGAGGTCGGCGTGGGCGTCGATCTGGAGGACGCTCAAGGGGCCGAAGGCCTCGGCAGCCGCCTCGACGAGCGGGACGGTGATGCTGTGCTCGCCGCCGAGGGCCAGGACGAATTGCCCCGCCTCCATCAGGGGCAGCGCCGCCTCCCGGACCCGCCGCAAACCCCCCGAAAAAGACACTAAGTGTCTTTTCTGCGGAGCACCCGCCGGGCTCCTTCGGAGGAAAAGACACTTAGTGTCTTTTTCGGGGGCGGGGCCGGGCTCGGCGAAGCTCACCGGCGGCAGCGTGGCGACGCCCCCCCGGGGAAACTCGACGCCCAGCTCTTCGTCGTACAACTCGACCTGCTCGGACGCCCGCAGGATGGCGGCGGGCCCGTCGGCCGTGCCGCGCTCGTACGTGACCGTCGCCTCGTATGGGACGGGCAGGACGGCGAACCGCGCCGCCGCCGGGCCGCCCTCATCTGGGGGTTCGAGGCCCAGAAAGTTCGTCACGGGTGTCCCTTTCCGCCCATCGGTCCCGTGCCGGCCGCCCCCCGCCGCCGGGTCGCCCTCACTTCGAGGTCACGAGTGTAAACGAGGCCCGGCCGCCGTTCGACTCCTTCGTGACCTGCCGGTGCTGGCCGCCCTGCGTCTCGTCCAGGAGGACGGGGTACGTCATGCCCCTGTAGTGCCACTGGGCGATGCCGGCGAACGAGGCCTTCGCATCGACGATCTGGAACATGGGATTCGTCGGGACCTCTTTTCCCAGGACGTAGACCCATCCGCCGAGGACCTCGGTCCGTCCGCCGCCGGTCGTCTTGACCAGCAGGTTCTGCCCCTCGGTCTTGAGGCTCAGGACCCACAACGTGCCGCCCTGGTTGTGGTTGTTCACCCCGTCGCGGGCGCCGCGGCGCTCGGAGTTGAGCTGGCGGACCCAGCACCGGTGCTTCGGATGGGTGATCCAGACGTTCGAGCAGGCGTCCTCGAGGAAGGTCTTGCCCGGGCCGGACCCGACCAGCTCGCCGCGGAAGTTGTTGACGACCAGCGTCCGGGACGAGGCGTTCTCGATCGTGATCGCGATGCGCCCCAGCGGCCGGTCGAGAAGGTCGAAGACGACCACCGGCGGCGGGCCGTCCTCGACGCGGATTCTCAGCGCCTCGCCCCGGCCGGTCGTCAGGTACGAGTTCGCCCCCTGGAGGCGGGCGATCGGCCCGCGGACGACCAGCTCGCCGTTCACGATGTAGCGGCCGTTCGCGGCGAACGAGACCACCGACTTGCCGGTCACGACCGCGTGATCGAACGCCTTCCGGACGGCGGCCGTATCGTCCTGTTTGTCCGAGCCGTCGGCCCCGAAGTCGTCGACGCAGACCCACCGGTCGAAGTCCTTCTCCAGCGGGACGTAGGGGGCCTCTTCGACAGGCAGATTCAGGGACTTAATTCCGGGCTCCCTCCACGCGCTCGCCGGCGGGTGGCTGGTCCACTCGGCGACGGTCCCGCCGGGGACGGGCGACCCTTCGGCCGGGCCGAGGCCCCGGCGGCGGTCGTAGGCGTGCCTCTGGATGGCCCGGCCGTACCCGGCCGTCTTCAGGTCCCGGACGAAGAGCTGCCCGGCGCAGGTAACGGCCGCGCTGTTGGCCGCCCCGCCGACCAGCTCCGAATCGATGAGCACCATGCTGCCGCCGCGGGTGAAGACGGCCGGGCACGTGTTCGTGCTGCGTAAGCCGCGGATCGAGAGGCACTCGCCGTCGTTGTAGACGCCCCACTCGCGCTGGTTCCTCAGGACGACGTGTTCGAGGGTCTGCGAGTTGTACGGTCCCGAGCCGCCCTTGATGCCGACGTCGAACCCGTCGATCTCGACGTTGCTCACCAGGAGCGGCCCGTTGAGCTGATAGGAGAGGTCCAGGCCGATCGCCCCCCGGCCGACGATGCGGACGCTGCGGCACTGCCCGTTGTTGTTGGCGTAGAACATCAGGCCGATCGCCCCGCGGTGCCGACCCGCGTCGATGGTCAGGTTCCGCAGCTTGATCTTGAAGTAGTCGGCCGAGACTTTGCCGTCGCGGATCAGCCGGACGACCGCCCGGGGGTCCTTCGGATCGTCGAAGCCGGGAGCATCGTCGGCCAGCTTGATGACGACGCCGTCGCGGCTCTCCCCCTGGATGGTCGGGCCGATGCTCGGGCCCTGGGTGTACTGGATGCGGTCCCGCACCAGGTAGGTGCCGTTCGGGAGGTAGACGAATGCGTTTCGCTGGTCGAAGGCCCGCTTGAGGGCGTCCGTGTCGTCGTGCCGGCCGTCGCCGACGGCGCCGAACGCTTCCTTGACGTCGACGACCTTCATCGAGGGCGGGAACCGCCAGGTGTCCTCGTTGGCGGCGTCCCAGGGGGATGCGGCCCGAACGTCATCGCCGCCGGCGGCCAGCGCCGCTGCGACAAGCGCTGCCCCGATCCACCGTCCTGCTCGCCTTTTCTGCCATCTCGACCGCATCGGGGGGTGTCCTCTCATCTCAAGCCTCCTCGTAGTGCGTCGGCAGGCCGACCAGGCGGCGGCCGAGATGGACCGCCTCGGCGACGTCGTCGCTGCACGCGTCCGCCCCGAGCCGCCCCGTCAGCGTCGGCACCTTCCGAAAGACGGCCCCGCCCACCAGGACCTTCACCCCGGCCGCCGGGGCGTTCCGTTTCACCGTCCGGACGGTCCGCTCCAGGACGCCGAGCTGCGACGTCAGGGCGGCCGAGAGGACCACCAGGTCGGCCTCGAAGTCGGCCGACGCCGCGACGACGTCCGGCACCGGCGCGTCGGCGCCCAGCGCCACGACCCGCCAGCCGTCCATCTCGAACAGGGCCGCCAGGAGCTGGACGGCGACGTCGTGCCGGTTTCCCTGGACGCAGGCCGCCACCACGGTCTTGCCGTTGGGCGGGCCGAACTCGGCCAGTGCGAGCAGCCGGCAGATGACCGTCTTCGTCGTCGCCGTGACGAAGTGCTCCTCGCCGATGCTGACCTCGCCGGCCAGCCACATCCGTCCCACATCCCGCAGCGCCGGCGCCAGGACGTTCAGGTACAGGTCCGGCGGCGAGCGGCCGTCCTCGGCGACCTCCAAGATGAGGGCCGTCGCCCGCCGGGCGTCGCCCTCCAGCAGGGCCAGGATATACGCCAGGGCGAGCCGGCCGTCCGGCGTCTCGGGCGAGAGTTCCGTCGGCAGGTCCGGCGGACCCGCCTCCAGGGCCTCCAGCGCCGCCGAGACGTACTCGGCCGCCGGCGGCCGGGCCGGGACGGGCAGCTCCGCCGCCAGCACCCCGCCGACCGCCTCCAGGGCGACCCGGAGGTGCTCCAGGTCCACGCCGCGGGCGGCGAACGCCGCACCCGCCCACTGGACCTGCGAGACGAAAAGCGCCGCCTCGCCGTGGGCCGCCGAGGCCGCCAGGTCCCGCAGCCGCTTGGCCAAAAACCCTCGCCATCCCGCCGCGGGATCGGCCTCGAACGCCTCGGCCGCCTCGGGCCGGCGCTCAAGCAGATCGCCGGCGGCATAGGCGGCCAAGGCCCCGCTCGCCTCGCCAAGGACCGTGGCCAGGAGCACGCGCGGCTCGCTCATGGGTCGTCTCCGCTTTCTCCGAGGCGACGCGCCGCCGCCGGAGTCAGTCGCCTGTGTCGGGGGGGTCCTCGCCGACGAGGCGCCGCAGCCTCGCCAGGCCCCGCCGGGCGTGGGTCTTGACGGTGCCGAGGGGCAGGTCGGTGGCGGCGGCGATCTCACTCTGCGACAGGCCCTCGTAGACCGACAGCTCGATGACCCGCCGCTCGTCCAGCCGGAGGCGCGAGAGGTGCTCCCGGGCCCGGTCGGCCTCGTCGCGGGCGTCGACGGGATTGGCCGTCTCGCTCGCCGGGTGAGGCAGCCGCTCGTCCAGGGGGACGGTCTCGATGCGCCGCCCGCGGCGGCGGTGCCGGTCGATGAGGCGGCGCCTGGCGATCGTCGCCACGAACGCCGTCTCCGACCCGGCCGACGGGTCGAACCGGTCGGCACTTCGCCAGAGGTCGATGAAGATCTCCTGAACGGCGTCCTCGGCGTCGACGGGGTTCGCAAGGAGCCGCCGGGCCAGCGACCAGACGAGGCCGCCAAACCGCTCCATGCCCTCGCGGACGGCGGCGGCGTCGCCGTCGGCGATCCGCTGGAGCGTCGAGGTAGCCGGCTGGGCGACGATGACTGCCCCTCCGTAGCACACGGCCCCCGTGCGTGCCGCTTGCCATTGTCGAGCTTCGCGTACGGTGTGTCAATTTCTCGTCCGGCCGAACGGGCCGGGATCCGGGGCGAACGCGAGCGAAGCAGAGACCGGGACGCGGGGAGCGTCCCGGTCTGGACGTCGCCTGGGCATTGCCCGGCTGGACCCTGGCGCCGCTCGATGGGAACGGGCCTAGCGGCCCAGCGACGCCAGGGCGGCATCCAATGCATGCCTCATCTGCCAGGCCCTGGCGCTGGCGGAATCCATCCCGCGGCTCCGCTCCACGCTCGCCATCAGGTGCTGACGCATGCCGGCGGTCAGCTCCGACGGCCGGGCGTGGGCCAGTTCCAGGGCCGTCTTCTCGTACAGATCGGCACACGCGGCGTGGTGGCCGGCGTTGTACATCCTGGAGCCGTGCCCGATGGCCGTGACGATCTCATCGCGGGCCGACGGGCCCCGGGCCTGCCTTTCGGGCGGCAGCAGGACCGAGTCGATCACGTGGATGACGCCGTTGGAGGCGTCGAGGTCGGCCAGGACGACGGTCGCCCCGTTGACGCGGACGGCGCCGCCCTTGCTGGCGAACCGCAGGGGCGGCCCGCCGACCGTGCCGGCTTTCTTGGCGGCGAGGGCGTCCTCGGCGTAGACCCGGCCCGGCACCACGTGATAGGTGAGGATCGCGGCCAGCTTCTCCCGGTTCTCGGGCTCGAGCAGCGACTCGACCGTCCCGGCCGGCAGCCTGGCGAAGGCCGTATCGGTCGGGGCGAACACGGTGAACGGGCCTTCGCCCTTCAGGGTGTCGATCAGCCCGGCCGCCTTGAGGGCCGCGGCCAGGGTGCTGAAGCTGCCGGCCTTGACGGCGGTCGTGACGATGTCGTCGCTCGCGGGGAGGAGGACCGCGTCGATCACGTGGATCACGCCGTTGGAGGCGAAGATGTCGGTCTTGGTGACGGTCGCCCCGTCGACCATGACCTTGCCGCCGGCGGCCTTGATCTCGATGCGCTGACCGTTCAGGGTCGCCGCGCCGGAGAGCTTCACCACGTCGGCGGCCGTTACGCGGCCGGGGACGACGTGGTACTTGAGGATGGCCGCCAGCTTGCCCCGGTTCTCGGGCCCCAGGAGCGACTCGACGGTGCCCTCGGGCAGCTTCGCGAAAGCGGCGTCGGTGGGGGCGAACACGGTGAACGGCCCGGGCCCCTTGAGCGCGTCGACGAGGCCGGCCGCCTTGGCCGCAGCCGTCAGCGTCTCGAAGTCGCCGGCCGCCACCGCCAGCTCGACGATGTCCTTCGATCCTGCCTGTCCCGCCTGGTGCGACTCAGGCGTGCATCCACCGCTCCCAAGGGCCACCGCGGCGGCCGCCAGAACCACCGAACCCGCCCCGATCAACCTCCCAAACGTCCTCGTTGTCCTGTAGGCGTCCATGGTCGTGCTCCCTGATTACCCCTCGGTTATCCTTGTCTTACCCCGTGCTTGCGTTCAGGTAGGGTTCGCCGAGGCTTGGCGAGCGGATTCAACTTCTCCGAGGAGTTGCCCGTGGGACGGCCCCGCTTCGTCGGTAGGGGCCGCCGAGTCCGTGACCGCCAGCCGGCGCAAGACGCCTTCGACGCCAGGGGGAGAACCGCGAGGCAACCGGGGCGCTGCCGGGGGGTCACCGGGGGTCCAACGAACCTCGAAACAGGGGGTCCTTAGGGGGTTCCTGCGTGCGGCGAGGTCTGGCAGGTTCCGTCAAGAGTCGGCGCGGCGGGCAGTCCTGCCCGCCGCGAAGGGACTTCGAAACGCGAATCACGCGGCGGGCAGCCCAACCGAAAGCGCGGCGGGCTGTCCTGCCCGCCGCGAGGCAAAATGTGAAGGAAAGCCCGCCGGGCGGCAAAACGTGAAAGAAAGCGCGGCGGGCAGTCCAACCGAAGGCGCGGCGGGCTGTCCTGCCCGCCGCGAAGGGACTTCGAAACGCGGGTCACGCGGCGGCCAAGACTGGCCGCCGCGCAGCAAAACGTGAAAGAAAGCGCGGCGGGCAGCCCAACCGAAGGCGCGGCGGGCAGTCCTGCCCGCCGCGAGGGGGCTTCGAAACGCGAATCACGCGGCGGGCAGTCCAACCGAAAGCGCGCCGCGCAGTCCAACCGAAAGCGCGGCGGGCAGTCCTGCCCGCCGCGAAGGGACTTCGAAACGCGGGTCACGCGGCGGCCAAGACTGGCCGCCGCGCAGCAAAATGTGAAAGAAAGCGCGGCGGGCAGTCCAACCGAAAGCGCGGCGGGCAGCCCAACCGAAGGCGCGGCGGGCTGTCCTGCCCGCCGCGAGGGGGCTTCCAAACGCGAATCACGCGGCGGCCAAGACTGGCCGCCGCGCAGCAAAATGTGAAAGAAAGCGCGCCGCGCAGTCCAAGCGAAAGCGCGGCGGGCAGCCCAACCGAAGGCGCGGCGGGCAGTCCTGCCCGCCGCGAGGGGGCTTCCAAACGCGAATCACGCGGCGGCCAAGACTGGCCGCCGCGCGGCAAAATGATGGAAAGTCCTGCCCGCCGCGCGACAAAATGTGAAAGAAAGCGCGCCGCGCAGTCCTGCCCGCCGCGAGGGGACTTCCAAACGCGAATCACGCGGCGGCCAAGACTGGCCGCCGCGCCCCAAAATGATGGAAAGTCCTGGCCGCCGCGCGGCAAAACGTGAAAGAAAGCGCGCCGGGCGGCACGACCTGCCTCGCCCGCCGAGCGCGGTCGGCACGGAGACCGACCGCGCCGATCGCTCGCGGCGCCGCTCAGACCAGGTCGCAGGCCTCGGGCGGCATCCAGTGCGCGTCCTGGCCCTGCCACTTCACGTTGCACCCGATGGGATTCGTGAGCGGCACCGGCGGATCGCGCCCCTCGAGCACGGCGTCGAGGGCGCCGCGGAGCTCCTGCGTGGTCGCCTGCGAGGCGTCCCGCGGCTGGTCGTCCAGGCGGCCCGTGTAGCGAAGCTTCCGGTCGCGGTCGAAGACGTAGAAGTGGGGCGTCCGGAGGGCCCCGTAGGCCCGGGCGACGTCCTGCGACTCGTCCCACAGATAGGGGTACGCGATGCCGTGCTCCTCGGCGTGCGAGACCATGTGGTCGAAGTCGTCCGTGGGATGGTTCTCGGTCTCGTTCGAGTTGATGCCGACCAAGGCGACGCCCTTGGGCCGGTAGTCCTCGTAGACCGCACTGATCCGCTCCTCCGAGCCGATCACGTAGGGGCAGTGGTTGCATCGGAACACGACGACGAGGACGTCGGCGTCGTCGAAGTCCTCCAGCGACCACGTCTTGCCGTCGATGCCGGGCAGGCTGAAGTCGGGTGCTCGCTCGCCGATCTGGAGCGTGAAGGCCATGTGTGCTCTCCCTTTCGCTGGTGGTGCCGGTTGTGCCGGGCCATTATGCCTCCGCCGCGGGCGCCGCGACAGGGAAAAGCAGGCATGGCCCGTCGAGGGAACCGTTGCCCGCCCCGCGCCTGTCATTTCGACCGAGTCCCGACGCAGCCGGGGCGAGTGGAGAAATCTCCCCGTCCGTCACCAAGAACGACCACGGCGAGAATCCTCGACTCCGTCCGGGCGTACATCGGGACCCCGTTCGGAATGACACGGAGGGCGGCTCGGAGAGGGGCTCCAGCGAACGCGGGCCCGGCCCGATTCGCCGCTCCGCTTGCGACGGCCCGCCCGACCCGCTAGGCTGGATCCCCGGCATCAGCCTTAATGACCCGCACACGAAAGGAGCGGCGCACCATGATGACACGCGTTCTCGGGCGTAGCGGCATCGAAACCTCCGCCCTCGGCCTCGGGTGCTGGGCCATCGGCGGACCCTACAATGACGAACAGGGCCGCCCCGTCGGATGGAGCCGGGTCGACGACGAGGAGTCCGTCCGGGCCTTCCACCGGGCACTCGACCTCGGCGTCACGCTCTTCGACACGGCCGCCTGCTACGGCTGCGGCCACAGCGAGGAGGTCCTGGGCAAGGCCCTCGCCGGCCGCCGCGACGAGGTCCTCATCGCCACGAAGTTCTGGCACCACTTCGACCCGGAGGCGAAGCGCGTCACCGGCCCCTACAAGGGTCCGGCGGAGATCAAGCCCGCCCTGGAGGCGAGCCTCCGGCGGCTCGGCACCGACCGCATCGACCTGTACCAGTTCCACCAGGGCAACTACCCCGCCGAGCAGGCCGCCCCGGTCCGCGACACGCTCGAGGAGCTGGTCGCCGAAGGCAAGGTCCGCTGGTACGGCTGGAGCACGGACGATCCGGACCGGGCCCGCCTGTTCGCCCAGGGGCCGCACTGCACGGCCATCCAGCAGCGGCTGAGCCTCTTCGAGGGGGACCCCGAGACGCTGGCCCTCTGTGAGCAGGAGGACCTGGCGAGCATCAACCGGGGGCCCCTGGCGAAGGGACTCCTGACGGGCAAGTTCACCCACGAGACGACGTTCCCCGACGACGACGTCCGGGCCCCGGGGTGGGACCTCAAGGCGGGCCGCGAGGCCGAGTGGCTGGACCGGCTGGAGAAGCTGCGCGGCGTATTGACGCGGGACGGCCGGAGCCTGGCCCAGGCGGCCCTGGGGTGGATCTGGGCCCGGAGCGAGGTCACGATCCCCATCCCGGGCTTCAAGACGGTCGAGCAGGTGGAGGAGAACGTCGGTGCGGCCGAGTACGGCCCCCTGAGCGCCGAGCAGATGGCCGAGATCGACGCGATCCTCAAGGAGGCAGCTTGAGCGGCGCGCCCCCGGGCGTGCCTGGAGGCGAAACCGCAGCGTCAGCGAGCACACCGTTGGCGGCGCCACGGGTTTCCGAACCATCGGATTGCGGCGTCACTCGGCAACCCCGTGGCACACGACCTTGGCACGCCGCGCGGGGGGATTGACCACCACGAATCCCCACACGACAACGCGGTGATCGCTTGCATCCAACCAGCGGTTCGACGCCCACTGGAACACATCGTCTCCTCCGCCGGCCGGGGTGCCGAGGCGCCGCAGGAAGGTCTTGTCGTCCAAGGCCCCGAAGTAGTGCTCCAGCAGGGCCCCGGCGGTCCCCATCGGCGTGTGGTGACGTCCGGGCTTCAGGAACTCGTCGGTGAGGTCCAGGTCGAACACAAAGCCGCCGGTCCCCTTCCAGTCGTAATCGCCCCGGATGCGAAGACGTGCGGCCCCCGGGGACCGCACAGAAAAAAGGACGCACCGGCTGCTGGTCCGGTGCGCCCACAACGAAAGGACGCAGATACCGAAGAACGGCACTGCTAATTCAATCGTAACCAAGCCCTAACCGCAGTCAAGGAGGAATCGGGGACAAGCCGGCGGGCCCCGGAGGGCCGCCGACCCGTGGGTGGCTTGAGTCCTTCGGCGAACCGCCGTCCAGACCTGAGGCCGGCCCCCGGCCTCGTTCGCAACGCCGAGAAGCCCTACGGCATGGGCCGGATCACCCGTCCTTGTGGACGGTCCCGAAGCTGAACGTCAGGACGCCGGCGTAAACGGTGTGATACTGCCGCCCCTTTCGCGGGAAGTCGCGGTCGATCTCTCTCTGGATCTCGGCCGCCGCATCGGACTCGCTCACCCCCTGCTCGACGAGCCGGGCCTGCCACTTGCGGATGCCGTCCTCGTCCGTGGGGCAGTACCCGAAACCATCGTCGCAGATTGCCCGGAAAAGCCGCTCCTTCTCCGGCGTGTCGACCGGAGGGAAGAGAAGGCGGACGGCATCGCTGGTCCGGGCCTGCACGTCCCGCAGCCCTGCCAGGTGCATCAGGATCGGCGTCTTCATCCCGATGATGTTGTAGTCCACGCCTGTCCGCTTCCTGATGGCGGCGTTCATTGCCTGGAACAGGGACAGAGGCGTCTGGTCCTGTTCCTGGGTCTCATGGATGTGGAAGAGCGCGTTGTGGGCGTTGCGGCTGGCATCGCACGTGATGACCGTCCCCCCATGCCGGGTCACGCGAACCATCTCCGCCATGACGCGCTCCGGCGACACGACGTGCATCAGCACCGTGTGGGCAACGGCCACGTCGAAGCGGCTGTCTCCGAACGGGGCGGCATGCACGTCCCCCTGCACGAACCGGGCCGGGCATGGCAGCGACGCAGACACCTCGTTGCCCTTGGCCAGCAGGGGCCGCGACCGGTCGAAACCGGTGTACGTGCTCCCGGCCGGAAGCAGCGGCATCAGGTGCAGGCCGGTTCGCCCAAACCCACAGCCGAAGTCGATCACGCGGCGGGGGCCCTCGTCCAATCGCCAGACCTCGCGAACGAGGAAACGCCAGTAGTCGTCGTTGGGGTGGAGGGGCCGGCTCGCATTGAGGTAGCCGAACTTGTCGACCCAGGTGTCAGCCATCGGGGCCTCCCCGCCCCGAGCCCGGCGGAGGATACCGCAACGGCCGCAGAGATAGAAGGGGGAAGCGCTTCGGGCAAGTCCCGCGGCACCCGCACTCCTGCGTGGCGACGTCCCCGGCCGGCCGCGATGGACCAGCGGGCAGTCACGGCAGTGCTGTCACCCGCCGCGGGGCGGCCGGCGTCCGGCCCTTTTCCGGCGGAACCTCCCCTCCCCCCTGTCGTTAGAACTGCATGCAGCCCCGGCCCGGGGCCCACATGGCAAAGGAGACGGCATGCGAAGAAGGCGGCTCTGGATCGTCCTCATCGGCGGCCTGGTCATGACGGTCTGGGCCTCGCAGGCCCTGGCCGTGGAACTCAGCCCCGGCTACTACTGGACCGAGTTGAAGAACTGGTTCATGGCCGGCGGCACGACGATGTGGCTCATCCTCATCTGCAGCATCGTGACGATCGCGTTCACGATCGAGCGGCTGGTGAGGCTGCGGCGGAGGCGCATCGCCCCGATGTGGCTCGTCTCCGAGGCCCGGCGGCTGTGGCAGCAAGGCCGGCTGGACGAGCTGGTGGCCCGGTGCGAGCGGGACGGCAGCGTCCTGGCGCAGGGCATCCTCCTGATGGTCGAGAACCGCCGGGTCGACCTGGAGCAGATGCGGACCGTGGTCGGCGACATGATGAGCTCGGCCATCAGCGTCCATTCGCGGCGGCTCCAGCCCATGTTCGCCTCCGCCACCATCGCGCCGCTGCTGGGACTGTTCGGGACGGTCACGGGCGTCCTGGGGGCGTTCAAGGACTTCCGACTCCTCGGCGAGACGGGCGACCCCTCGGTCTTCGCGGGCAACATCTCGCTGGCCCTCGTGACGACCCAGTTCGGCCTCCTGGTGGCCATCGTGACGCTGGCCCTGTGGAACTACTTCCGCAACCGCACGAACACCTACGCCGACGAGCTGGACGTGGCGGTCCAGGAACTCCTGCGCGACTGGTTCGTCGAGCGGGAGGAAGACGAAGAGGCCGAGACCGTGGACCAGGCGACCGAGTGAACCCCCGGCAAGCCCCCTCGATGCCCCCGGAAGGGCAGGACCGACGGTGAGCGACGAACCCAGACAATCGGGCGACGCGGCCGACAAAAGGCCGGGGCCGAGTTCCTCCGGCGTCAGGCCGCAGGACGAACCCCCCGGAGGGCCTCCCGAGTCGCCTCGGCCCCGCCTGTGGCGGTGGATGGTCCAGTCGAAGCACGTACGGGCCTTCTTCATCGTCTCGGTCATCGTCCACGTGATCGTGGCGATCGCCCTGTCGAACCGCTACGTCTACGACTTCCTCATCAAGACCGAGGAGGGACGCGAGGTCCAGGTCGCGCCGTGGGAGGTCCGCCAGGCCATCCAGACGCTGAAGAAGCTCTACACCCGGCGGTTCGAGGAGTCGCTGTTCGAGCTGACCGAGATCCGGGCCCAGCTCGACGCCCTCCAGCTGGCCAAGCTCCGCCGGATGAAGGCCGAGGACGAGGACCGGCGGGAGAAGGTCCGCCTGGGCGTCTGGCCCACCGCCGAGGACCCCGACCCGCAGGCGGAGTACTTCCCCCGCGTGGACGTCGAGCCCACGCGGTTTCACTTCGAGCCCCTCGCGGATACCTCCGGGATGGGCCTGGTCGAGCTGTACCGGCTGCACCCGCCGTTGGAGCGGGAGATCGGGGCCATCTATCAGCGGTTCCACGCCCTGGAACTGGCCGAATCGCTCGAGGACCCCATCCCCTTGGGCCAGGCCCTGGAGAACACCCGCCTGGACCTGCCCCAGCGGCGCGACGTCCGGGCCGAGCTGCTCGATACGACCCGCATCACCTCCTGGCTCGGGGAGCCGTTCAAGCAGTACAAGCAGGAGCTGGTCGACGCCTGGCTCGAGACCCAGGACATGCTGAACACGGCCCGGCGGTGGCTGGAGCTGGCCCAGGCGAAGGACCGCGGCTTCCTCCTCTCGACCATGTTCGGCCAGCAGTACGACATCGTCCCCCCGCCGGTGCCCTACTTCGGCCACTACCTGAACCCGAAGCTCCTCCGCCAAGTGGACCTCCAGCAGTTGATCGACCCGGAGGTCGCCCTGGGCAACCGCATCGGCGAGGGCGAGGTGACCCTCGGGGCCCAGTGGGTCAGCATCGACCGGTGGTACTCGGTGGGGCCCTTCCACCACCCCGGGGCCACCCGGCGCCTCTCGGAACTGGAGCGGAAGTACCCCCCGGAGACCCCCAACAGCACCCCCGACCTCGACGCCGTCTACGAGGGCAAGGGCGGACGGAAGCTCCGGTGGAAGTACCGCCACATCGGCTCGGACTTCATCGAAGGGGGCGTCCGGTTCGAGCCCTACACGGTCGACAACGAGGCCTACGCCATCTGGTACTTCTACACCGAGGTGTGGTCGGACAAGGACCGGACCGTGCTGGCCTCGTTCGCCAGCGACGATTACGGCGTCTGCTGGGTCAACGGCCAGCGCCTCTACCAGAGCCCGCCCGACACCCAGCCGTGGGTCCCGTTCACGCGATACGGGTTCCGGGCGGTGCCCCTGAGGGCAGGTTTCAACCGGTTCCTCTTCAAGCTGGAGAACGCCACCGGCACGACGGGGTTCAGCGTCATTCTGATGACCCACGAGGACCGCGAGCTGATCGAGGCGGTCAAGGAGCTGGAATAGACGGCGGACAGAACACGGCCCTGAATCGACGGGCCGCCGGGAGGACCCAGATGGCCCTGATCCACCGCGACGATGATTCCGAAGAAGGGGCGGTCCAGATGACCAGCCTCCTGGACCTGGCGTTCATCCTGCTGATCTTCTTCATCGTGACCGCCAGCCTGAAGAAGCCCCAGAAGGTGCTGCCCATCGAGATGCCCCGGGCCGCCCACGCCCGCGACACCCGCCTCCAGAAGGAGATCGTCATCACCGTCACGCACGAGGGCGACCGCTACATCCACGACGACAACCAGTTCTACAACCAGGCCCCGGTGGGCCGGGCCGAGATGATGGAGTTCCTTCGGTCGGTCGCCGAACAGGACCGCGACATGCCCATCCGCCTCGACATCGACCGACGGACCCCGTACTATCACCTCATGGACGTCGTGGACAACCTGGAGCTGTTCGGACTTCGCCGGGTCTACATGCGGAGCAGCCATGGCTTCGCCGACGAGAGGGAATAGGCCGGCGGGGCCGGGATGCGGGACCCGCCCGCTCGTGGCGGCCGTCGTGCTGGCGGCGACCGCGGCCCTCGCGGGCTGCGCCGAGGAGCCCGAGGTCCCCGCCGACCCCCAGGTCCTGGCGGCCCGGCCCTGGATCGACCAGTTGGCCGCCGGCGAGCCCCCCGAACGGGCCGCCGCCATCGATGCGCTCTCGCGCATCGACCACCCGGTCGTCGTCGAGCCCCTCCTTAACGCCGCCTGCAACGACATCCAGGTGCACCTGAGGATCCGCGCGATCCGTGCCCTGGCCCGGCCCGACCTCGTCGAGGACGTCGGGCCGCTCGTGAGGCTGCTCTCGAGCCCCGAGGACGAGGTCCGCCTCGCCACCTGCGAGGTCCTGGGGCGGCTCGGCCGGCCCGAGGCGGTCGATCCCCTGGCCGAGTGCGTCACCGACGACGTGACGTTCGTGCGGCTGGCGGCCATCGAGGCCCTCAGCCGGCTGGGTCCGGCCGGCCTCTCGCGGCTGGACCGGATGTTCGCGGAGGGCTCGACCGAGGAACGGGCCGCCATCGCGGACGCCTTCGGCCGAAGCGGCGACCCCGGCCGCGTCGAGAAGCTCCTCGAGGCCCTGAAGGCCGACGAGGACGCCCTCCGCCGCTCGGCCGCCGACGCCCTGGGCCGCCTCGGCGACGAGCAGGCCGTCGGGCCGCTGGTCGAGCTGGTCCGCGAGCCGCTCAGCAAGGCCCGCCTCGCGGGCTTCGAGGAGCGGTCCAGCCGGCCTGTTACGGAGGCCGACCTCGACGCCATCCGCCAGATGCTCGACGCCGAGCTGGTCCGCCGCGGCGAGCGGCCCGGAAAGGGGAGCCACTCGTGGCTGACCCGTTCGCCGGACGCCGCCAAGCCGATGCTGCGCCGCCTGATCGACCGCCGGCGTCGCGACGCCGCCCGGCTCGTCCGGTCGAGCGCCTTGGCGGCGATCCTCCAGATCGGCGGGCCGAAGGCCGACGAGGCGGTCCTGGACCTCCTGGCCGCCGACGACGCCGACGTGGCCGAGGCCGTCCGGGACGCCCTCGACGACCGCGAGGCCGCCAAGGACCTCCTGTACGCGGCCGTCGCCGATGCGAAGCGGCCCACCGTCGCCCGCATCCGGGCCGTTCGGGTCCTCCTCCGCGAGGGCGCCGAGGCCGCCCGGCCGAGGGCCGACGAGCAGCTCCTCCGGGCCCTTCGCGGTGAGACGACCGGCAACGACACCACCGTCGGGGCGACCCCCGCCGAGGCCCTCGCCAGGCCCCTTCCGTCCCTCGACCCGCGGCTACGGGCCGCCCTCATCGACGCCCTCGAAGACCCGGATCGCGCCTTCCGGGCCTACGCGGCGGGCCTCCTGGCCGAGAGGAAGGTCGAGGCCGCCGTCGAGCCGCTTATCGGCCTCCTCGATTCGGACGACCCGGACGTCCGGCGGCGGGCGATCTCAGGGCTCGCGAACTTCCGCGACCCGCGGCCCGTGCCGAAGCTGCTCTCGCTGCTGAAGGACTCGCGGGCCGCCGACTGCCACAAGCAGGTCATCGAGACGCTGGCGGCCATCGGCGACCGGCGGGCCGTGCCCGCCCTGATGAAGATCGCCGCCCAGCTCGACCATCCCCGCCAGTTCGACGCCATCGAGGCCGTCGGCCGCATCGGCGACCTGTCGGCCGGCGAAGGCCTCATCGAAATCTACCGGGCCGTCTCGGCCGTCGACCGGTCGGGCCTCGACAAGAATGAGGAGCGGCCGCTGCGATGGGCCACGGAGCGGCTCCTCGCCGCCATGGGTCAGGTCAAGGCGGCCGAGGCCCTGCCCCTGCTCGTCGAGATCATCCAGGGCGAGAGGGATTGGGGCCTCGTGCACCAGGCCATGACAGCCCTCGGGGCGATCGGCGACCGCGCGGCCGTCGAGCCGCTCGTCGACCGCCTCCGCCGCGGGCCGTACCGCTTCAAGGGCGACAAGCACGTCAACTACACCACCCAGGCGGGCATCGATGCCCTCGTCGCCCTGGGCGACCCCCTGGCGGTGCCCCTCTTGGACCGCTTCGTCCGCCGGCCCCCCGACAAACCCACCCAGGACCACGCCTTCCGGGCCCTCGGCCGCCTCCGGTGCCCCGAGTCGGCACGCGTCCTCCTCGGGTACCTGGCCGACCCGAAGATCGACCCGGCCGTCAAGGAAACGGGCGTCGGACCGGCCCTGGCGGCCATCGGGCCGGTGGCCAAGGAGGGGCTGCTGGAGCTGCTCGCGGAGGCCCCGCCCGTGAAGGACGAGACGGCCTCGGACCCGGGCATTTACGCCGCCCAGCTCCTTGCGCTGCTCGGGGCCGACGCCGTCGACGACCTCTCGGAGGTGGCCCGGAAGACGAAGAAGCGGCACGTCCTCGGGCGCGTCGTCGAGGCCGCCTGGCGGATCGACGACGACTCGGCGGCCGACCTGCTTGGCACGCTAGCCCAAAGCGACGACGACGAGGTCCGCCAGTGGGCCGTCAAGGCCCTCGGCCGGATGAAACGCCCGGCCGCCGTCCCGCACATCCAGGCCGCCATGGGCGACCCCGACGCGGAGGTAACCAAGTGGGCGAGATGGGCCCTGAGGCAGCACGGCGAGACCGAAGGCGAGTGAGCCCGGCCATCGGCCACGTGCCGCTGCGCACCGGTCTGCTCGGGGCGTGCGTCGCCGCCGCGATGGTCCTGGCCGGCCCCCTGGGCTGCGAGAGCGAACCCCGGACGCCCGAGGAGACGCTCGAGCACCTCCGCGGGGTCCTCGCGCGGAAAGTGCCCGACGGGTGGCAGGTCGACTACGCCCGCGACGTCGAATTCCCCCTCCGGGAGGGGGTCGAAGGGGGCGACCTGGTCGTCTGGCGCCCCGAGAAGACCCCCCTGGTGTCCCGACCCCCGGCCATCGTCCCCCCGGAGGACCCGGGGACGCTTCACTTCGCCGTCAGCCCGAAACCGTTCATCCCGCCCGAGGAATACCCCGAGCGGTGGGCCGAAAACGAGGCGATCCGCAAGGAACACGAGCGGGTGCTTCACAAGGTGGCGATGGTCCCGCGGAACGAGCAGGGCGAGCTGATGCCCCGCGGGACGGCCGAGGAGCTGGAGGTGGCCCGGTTTCGGCGGGAATACGCCCAGCTCCCGCCCTACGAGAAGGACATGCCCACCCACCACTTCGGCGGCGTCGCCCTGAAGCTGCGGGACTACCGGACGGTGCTCCTGCCGAAGGACCGGAAGCTCCAGCAGGAGATGAACACGGTCTGGGTGGCGCTCGTCTCGACCGTCGAGGCGTACCACCGGTAGGCAGGGCTCGTCGGCGATCGAAGATCTCACCGACGCCACGCGTCACCCGGAGCTTCCGCTCCGGGCTCGAGGGGCCCAGCCGGCGCCCAGGACAATTCTGGCCGGTGGGCCCTCCTCGAACCGCACCGTCTGCCGCCCGACGGTCGCCGTGGCCCCCAGGCCCTCCCCCGCCACCTTCACCTCCGGCGGGTCCGTCCGCTGGACCGTGATGACGACGAAGAAGTCCCCCGCCGTCGGGTCGGCCCCGGTGGCCTTGATACGGTTGACCGTCCCGTGGAACCCGTGCCGGGGGGTGCCCACCTCGATGTAGTCGGACGCGACCTCGACCTTCACGTCGGCCGGCGAGACGAACGTCCCCCGGAGCGAGGCGTCCGGGTAGCTCATGGTGAACGAGCGGCCGTCGACCTCGACCGTCGGGACGGAGTCCCCGCGTCGCCCTTCGCGCGGAATCTGCCACGTCCAGACCTTCTTCTTCCCGCCCGTGACCCGGTCCACGAGGACCATGAGGCCGGGGGCGCCGCTCGCGCCACTATAGTCGAACGCGACGGCCCGGAGGCCGTCGATGCCGCTCGGGGCCCAGTGGTCCGGATTGCGGACGCCCTGGGAGTCCCACACGCGGAGCGTCCTGGTGACCAGGCCCCCCTGGCCGGGCGTCCGGTCGATGACGATGCCGCCGCCCTTGGTCTGGACCCGCTCCTCAGGCTTCACCTGAACGGTCTTGCGGCCGCCGTAGAGGTCGCGGTAGTCGATCGTCAGGCTCCCGGAGCCGTCGTCGCGGGTCTCCAGGTGGGCGAGCAGGCCGCAGGAGCCCTGGTTGATCCGGTCCTCGGGCAGGAGGACGACGGATTCCTGCTCGCGGACGCCGTTTCGGCCTTCGGCCGTGGCGGCCCAGGTGTGCCCGAGGCCGAGCAGGGTAAATGCCCCCGCATTGGGGTGGTTCCATCCCCCGACGGGGTGGGCCTTCAGAAACACCTGCCCCACGAAGTCGTCCCGGCCCTGCCACCCGTCGCGGAACAGGTAGAACCCCAGCGTCGGGGCCTGCCACGTCAGGGGCATCGCCTCCGACGGGTGCTGCGGCTCGACGTCGAGCGGGTAGTTCACCAGCGCCAGGGCCTGGGGCAGGCCGAACCCCCGGAAGTCCTCGATCAGGTTCCCGAGGTCCTCCTCGCCCTCCACCCCGGCGGCATGGTTCCACGCCCAGAGCAGCGACCGCCGGTACTCCTTCGGGACGACCGGATACGCCGCCGCGCACCACCGCGGGCGGACCCCGCAGGCCGAGTTGATCTTCTGGACCCGCATCCCCCCGTCCTCCTGAAAGATCACCTGCATCACGCGCCGGACCATCAGGTGGGTCACGTCGGGGTAGGAGGAGGGGGACCGGCCGAACATGTTCTGGTAGCACGTGGCGTAGACCAGGGGGTACCAGGAGCCGATGTCGGCGTAGCCGCCGGTCTCGGCCTGGAACCCCCCGTCGCCGATGCCCACGCGGTAGTGCCGCCGCATGTGCGCCAGGCCCGCGAAGAAGACGCCGAGCTTCGCCAGGTCCGCCCCGCCCGACTGCTCCCAGGCCTGTCGGTCGGCCTTCCACTGGGCGAGCATGCGGGCGTAGGCCTGGCGGTACTTATCGAGCTCGCCGCTCCTGGCCAGCAGCTTGGCCCGGAATCCCCCGCCGGCGATCAGCTCGTCGGGCGAGACGGGCTTCTCCGGCAGGGGGCCTTTGTCGCCGTAGAGGGCCAGGCTGGCGATGGCCGGCGACCCCCGCCCCGGCCCGTAGTAGTTCGAGCACGGGTGGAAGTTGGCGAACGAGATGTCGAGCGTCCGCTGGGCGTATTGGACGATGTTCAGCATCCGGTCGGCCAGGTCTTTCCGGAAGGCGGCCGGCCAGGCGTCGTGGCACAGGTCGTAGGCGATGGAGACGGCCACGAACTGGTGCCCCACGCCGCCCGAGCCCCGGCCCTGCGGGCCCGGGTCGATGGCCGGTCCGTAGCCGCGGATGATCTCCATGGCCCGCCCGGCGTAGGTCTCGTCGCCGGTGAGCTGGTAGAGCATGCCCTGCGTCAGGGGGCACTTCGTCGCGGACTTCGCCTTCTCCAGATAGGCCTTGCCGAGGGGCGTCTCGAGCTTGGCGCGGAGGGCCGGCAGGTCGGCCTCCCGGAAGAGGAGGCGCGGGTGCTCCGTCGGGTCGAGCGGGCGGCAGTCCTCGACGCGGATGGGCCGCGGGGGCCGGACCTCGCCGCTCGCCCGCCCCGAGACGGGCTGCTCCTTGAACGTCCCTTCGTAAGTGCCTTCGAGGGAGCCGTCGGGGCCGCGCTCGAGCGTGACGGTGTACTGGCCGGGCCCGCCGCTGACCCAGTTGTCGCGGCCGATCCGCATGCCGATCTCGAGGCGAAGCCGGTCGGGCTCAACCGCCGAGTCCTCGACGTAGCCGAAGTGGTCGCCCTGGTTGTAGTTCAGGGCCATGCCGAAGACCTTGCCCCAGACGCCGTCGTCGGCCTCGACGCTCAGGACGAGGTTGGCCCGGATGGGCCCGGGCACCTCGCCCTGGAACAGGGCCTCGTAGAGGACGAGGTGGACCTCGCCCTCGAAGGCGTCCTCGTTCGCGGGCGTCTCGGCGGCCGGCGCGTCCGCCGCCGGGGACTTTCCGGGCGCCGCCGGCCCTGCGCCGAGCAGCACCGCCATCATCGCCCCCGCTGCCGTCAACGCGTGAGTCAATCGCATCAGCTTATGTCCCTTTCGTTCCTGGCCTACTGCCGCAGGTCGCGGATGTACCGCTGGATCCTGTCGCGGGTGAACTCGCGGGCCTGGTGCGGGCGGTCGTGCTTCACGAACGGCTCGCGCTCCGGGTGCGGGTACGCCTCGGCCAGGACGACGTTCTCCGCCACGACGGTCCCCCGGCCGAGGCTCGCCACGCCCTCCTGTGTGAAGTAGTTGACCGTGTTGCCCACGATACTATTATACCTGCCCTTTCGCAGGTTTTGAGGGTACCGCGGACGGATGGAGGAAGCAAGGA
>CAZGKW010000006.1:0-157293 GCA_964526295.1 uncultured Anaerolineales bacterium | reverse complement strand
ATGCCGGGTTTTCAGCCCGTTTCGCGGACCCCCCTGAAAATTATAGTGTATGCGGGGTCGGCGGCCCTACAGCCCCAGCAGGCCGCGGACCACGTCGAACACCTCGCCTGGGCCGAGGCGCTGCATGCAGACGTTGTCCGGGCAGATCGAGTCGCGGTTGTTGTAGGCGCTGACGCAGGGGCTGCACGGGATGCCCTTCCACAGGACGTGGGCCCGGTCGGACTCCGGGCCGAAGATCCGCGGCGTCTCCGGGCCGAACAGGATGACGCTCCGGATGTCGGTGAGCTGGGCGAACTGGCCCGGCCCGCTGTCGTTCGTGACCAGGACGTCGGCCAGCGTGTAGACGACGAGCAGGTCCTGAAGGGTGGTCTTGCCGGCCAGGGAGACGCACCGCGGGTCGTCTACCTCGGCGACGAGCCGCTCGATGGCCGGGGCCTCGTCGGGTGCCCCCGTGAAGCCGATCCGCAGGCGGCCGCTCGCCGCCAGCAGCCGCCGGGCCAACTCGACGTACCGCTCGGTCGGCCACCGTCTGAGCGGCAGCAGGTCCGACGCGTTGGCGTTGAGCAGCACGAGCGGCGAGAAGTCGGCCGTCCCGGTCGCCTCCTCGATGATTCCGCGGACGCGGTCCCGCTGCTCGGGCGTCGGCTGGAACCGCGGCGGCGCCGGCAGGTCCGGAGCCAGGTCCATCGGCAGGGCCGGCAGCCGGGCCGGGTCGCAGTCCAGGGCCCGGACCATCGTGTCGTAGAGGTGCCGCACGTGCAGGTGGGGGTTGTAGCAGAGGCGGTGCGTCAGGAGGCGCCCCCGCCAGGGGCCGCCGCTGGCCCGGGCGTTGAAGCCGACGCGGACGGGGGCGCCGCTCAGGGCCGCCAGGATGGCCGACCCGCGGGCGAAGAACTCGAAGTCGATCGCCGCGTCCAGTTCCAGCCCGCGCATCCGCCAGATCGCCCCCGCCAGGGAGGCCGCCAGCCTCAGCAGGCCGCCCGTTCGGATGGCGATGACGTTTTCCGGCGGAATAACGCCGAGCACGTCCAGGATGAACCGGTTTTCCTCGAAGACGAGGAAGTAGACGTTCTCGGCGCCGACGCGATCGACGGCCCGCCGAAGGGCCGGCCAGGCCTGGACCGTCGCCCCCTGCTCGGCCAGCTTGACGAACAGCACGCGGCGGATGGCCTCCGGCGGCGGGAGACGCGGCCGGAGGAAGACGCCGGCGACCCGCCGCAGTGCCGACAGGACGGCGCAGACCGGCCCGCCGACCCATCGGTCGATCCGCCTGAAGGTGCCGGTTCGCATGGGAATGTCCCGCGTCGGTTGCCGCCCCGCGTCTGCTGCCGCCCCGGGCCGAGTCGCGCCTGCTTCGCGGCCGGCGCCTGTTTCCATCGGCCGGATGGGGGCGCCGGCATTATGGGCGTCGCGGGAGACCGGGTCAACGCCGCCGGTCCGGCCCGCCGCAGGCCGTGCCGAGCCGGAGACGGCAGCCGGTCTCGTCCATCCCTCGATGCCCGCGGCGCTCAGGGCGCAGCGGCGTCGCCTGTCCGGCCGTTGATCCGTTCGACCAGGAGCCGGAGCTGCTCCAAAATCGCTGCGTTGCCCCGTTCGCGGGCCAGTTCGACGGCGCTCTCGGCCGCCCGGAGGGCCTCGTCGGGCCGTCCGGCGGCGGCGTAGGCGGCCGCCAGCACCCCCAGGTACTCCGGATCGGCATAGGCCGTTCGCCGGCACAGTTCCTCGGCCAGCGTGACGGCCCGGGCGGGGTCCCTGACCTCCGGGTCGGGACAGGCCGCCAGGAGCCTCGCCAGGGCCGCCAGCGCCCGCTCGTAGTCGGGCCGGAGGCGGAGGGCACGCTCAAAGGACTCGATCGCTCGCCTGAACCGGCCCTGAGCGGCGAGACTCCCGCCCAGGTTGTAGTGGGCCTGCGGGAAGCGCGGGTTGATGCGGAGGGCCTCCCGGCAGGCCCGGGCCGCCTCGTCCGGTCGCCCCAGGACCAGCAGGGCGCCGGCCAGGTTGCTGTGGGCCTCCGGATCGCGTGGGCGAAGCTCGATGGACCGCCGGTAGTGGGTCACGGCTTCGGCCGCGTCACCGTGATGGAACAGAGCATCGGCCAGGCGGAAGTGGGCCTCGGCGTCCGAGGGGTCGGCCGCGACCACCGCCCGGTAGTGGGGCAGGGCCTCGGCGTGCCGGCCCAGGCTCGACAGGGCGTTGCCCAGATTGTAGCGGGCGGGGAAGTAGTGCTCGTAGGCGGCCAGGGCCGATTCGTAGTGTCGGATGGCCCCCTCCGCGTCGCCTTTCCGGAAGAGGATGGTGCCCAGGTTGTTGTGGGCCCCGGGATGGTCGGGGTTGGCCTCGAGGGCCATGCGGTAGTGCCGGACGGCCTCCTGCACCTGGTCCCCCTCGCCCAGGACGGTCCCCAGATTGTAGTGTCCCGTCGCGCTGTCGGGGTGGAGCGTCACATGCCGTCCGAACAGCGTCAAACTGTCCTGCCAGACCGGCAGTTGGGCGGCGCTCAGCCGGCCCCAGACGATCAGCAGGGCCCCGACCAACCCTGCGGCCATGCCCCGCGTCGCGGGCCGCCGGGCCGCCCCAAGCCCCGCCGCGACAACGACGGCCGCCCCCGCCAGCGGCAGATAGAGGAACCGGTCCGCCCGATAGACGTGGTGCGGCACGATCTGGAGCGTCGGCAGCAGGGCCAGCACGAACCAGGCCAGGCCGAACGCGGCGAGACGCCGCCGCCGCCTGTACGCCAGGACCACCCCCGCCGCCGTGACCGCCACCGCCGCCGCCCCCACAAGCACCCGCGGCGACAGGGGCCCCGACGGAATGGCCCAGGGATACCGGACGGTCAGGTCCTCGGGCCAGAGGAGCGTCCGCAGGTCCTCCCAGTAGACCGCCAGGACGACCAGCATCCGCTGAAACGCCGACGGCGCGACCCGCAGGGCCCGGGAGGCCGACGTGATCGGCTCGGTGACTTTCGCCGCAATCGCCCCGATCCCGATCAGCCACAGCAGCGCGGTGCCGCCGGCGATGCGACGGGCCGGGGGCCGCGGCCGACTCAGCAGGTCGTAGACCGTGACCACCGCCGGGACGGCCGCCCCGACGACGTTCGACCCGCAGGCGACGATGCCGCCCAGGACGGCCCCGCCGTGCCAGGCGACGGCCCGACCCGTCACGCGGCCGGCCGCCCGTTCGGACCGCCGGGCCCGGAGGTGGCAGTGGAGGCACGCGAGGGCCCCGAAGACCATCAACAGCTCTTCCCGCCCACCGACCCAGGCGACCGGCTCGACGACCACCGGGTGCAGGGCGAACAGGCCGGCCCCGAGCGCCGCGGCGGCCGCCGGCCACACGCCGCCCCCGGCGCGTGACGCACAGTCGGGCGAGTCGGGCCGCCGTCTCCGCCGAAGCAGCCGCAGGGCCAGACCGTAGAGAAGCAGCACGTTGGCCGCGTGCAGCAGCAGGTTCGTCAGGTGATAGCCGGTGGGGTCGAGGTCCCAGACGGCGTAATCGACGGCGAACGAGAGGAGCCGGACGGGATAGTAGCTGGAGTCGCTGCGGCTGGAAAAGATGCGGGCGAGGTTCCCCGGACTCAGGCTGCGAACCAGCGGGTTGCGGACCACCTGGGCCTGTTCGTCGTACTCGATGAACCCGTGGCCCAGGGCCGGATGGTAGACGGCCCAGACGAGGGCGACCAGGGCCACCCCCGCCAGGACGGCCGCCCAGGGCCTCACAGGCCGACCCCTGCGGGCCCGATCCGGATGCCGGGCGTCAGTCGTCATGGCCCGCCGTCCCTGTATTGCTGGAGCTGCCGGCCGATGGCCTCGGCCAGCTCCTCACGCCCGGCCTCTCGAGCCAGCTCGATGGCCGCCTCCGCCGCGCCGACCGCCTGGTCCAGCCGACCGGCGGCCGCGTAGCATTCTGCCAGGGCCGACAGGTGCCGCGGGTCGGCGTAGCCGCTCAGGCCGCACAGCCTCTCGGCCATGCGGACGGCCCGGTCGACGTCGCGGACGCCCGGATCGGGGCAGGTCCTCAGGAGCCTGGCGAACTCGTACATGGCGTGGGTGTAGCCTGGCCGGATGGCGATGGCCCGCTCGAAGTGCTCCTTCGCCTCGGCATAGGCCAGGCGGCGGGCGAGGAGGTTGGCCAGGTTGTAGTGGGCCCGTTCGTGGCGGGGGTCGATGCGGATTGCTTCCCGGTACTGGGCGGCGGCCTCGTCCAGCCGGCCCATCGCCAGGTAGGCGCTGGCGAGGTTGTTGTGGGGTTTGGCCCGGCCGGGGTCGAGTTGGAGGGCCCGGCGATACTGCTCGATGGCCGCCGGGTACTTCTGCTGGCCCAGCAGGGCGTTTCCCAGGCTGTAGCGGGCGTCGACGTTGTCGGGGTGGACCGCCAGCAGGCGGCGGTAGTGGGCCTCGGCCCGCCCAAGCTGCCCGTGCTTGGCCAGGAGGTTGGCCAGGTTGTGACGGGCCTGAACGTCGTCCGGGTCGAGGGTCAGGGCGTGGCGGAGATGGTGGGCCGCTTCGGCGTCGCGGCCGGCGGCGATCAGGGCGTTGCCCAGGTTGACCCGGGCGTTCAGATAGGACGGGTCGATGCGGACCGCCCGCTCCAGGTACGCGACGGCCTGGTCGGGCCGGCCGGTGTCCAGCAGGACACCCCCGAGATTGTTGAGGACGGCCAGGTACCCCGGATGGACCTCCAGGGCCCGTTTGTAGTGCTCGATGGCCTTGCGGTACTGCTTTTTCCCGGCGTAGGTCACGCCGAGGTTGTAATGGGCCCCCGTGTTGGTGGGATCGATTTCGAGGGCCCGCCCGAAGAGGCTGAGGCTGTCCCTCCAGACGGGGACCTCGCCTGCGGCCAGGACGCCCCACACCGAGAGGACGGCGACGCCGGCGGCGGCGGCCGCCCCTCGCAGGACCCGCCGTCGAAGCCGCTCCAGACCCGCCCCCGCCAGCACCGCCAGGCCCACCAGCGGCAGGTACAGGAACCGGTCGGCCCGGTAGATGTGGTGCGGGACGAGCTGCGAGCTCGGCGCCAGGCCCAGAACGAACCAGGCCAGGCCCGCCACCAGGGCGGCCCCGGCCCGGCGCCGCCTCAGGAGGACCCCCGCCGCCACCGTCCCGGCGATCGCCGCCAACCCCCAGAGGACCCAGGGATCGAGGAGGCCCTGCGGCACACGCCAGGGGTACTGGGTCGAGAGCCTGTCAGGCCACAGCACCGCCCGCAGGTTCATCGGATACAGGTTGACGGCGACCAGGAGCCGCTGGGAGATCGACAGGCCGGTCCGCAACTCCGCGGCGGAGGCCGACACCGGCTCGGTGACCTTCAGGACGATCGTCGCTGCGCCCACCGCCCACAGCGGCGCATCGGCCGCCACCAGCCGCCACCACCGGGGGCGGCGGCGGGCCAGCAGGTCCCAGGCCGTGACAATCAGCGGCACGGCGGCGCCGACGGCGCTGGAGCCGCAGGCGATGACGCACCCCAGGACGGCCCCGGCGTGGCAGGCGACGACGCCGGCCGTCCGGCCGCCCCGCGCCGCCAGCCGCCGGCCCGACAGGTGCAGGTGCACGCACACCAGGGCCCCGAAGACCATGAGGACCTCTTCGCGTGCCCCGGTCCAGACGACCGGCTCGACGACGACCGGGTGCAGGGCGAACAGGCCCGCGCCGAGCGCCGCGGCGACCGCCGGCCAGACGCCGCCCCCGGCGCGTGACGCACGGTCGGGCGAGTCGGGCCGCCGTCTCCGCCGGAGCAGCCGCAGGACCAGGCCGTAGAGAAGCAGGGCGTTGGCCGTGTGCAGCAGGAGGTTCGTCAGGTGGTAGCCGGTGGGGTCGAGCCCCCAGACGGCGTAATCGACGGCGAGCGACAGGAGCCGGACGGGGTAGTAGCTGGTGTCGCTCCGCTGGGTGAACATGCGGACGAGGGCCGGCGGGGAGAGGCTGCGGATGAGCGGGTTCTCGACGATCTGGCCCTGCTCGTCGTAGCCGACGAAGCCGTGGCCCAGGACGGGCCAGAAGACGGCCCAGACGGCCGCCGCCAGGACGAGCGCCCCCGCCAGCGCAGCGACCCGGCCGAGGGACCGCTTGCTCGGGGCGGCATCTCCGGGTTGACCGTCCGGCATCACGTAGGGCGGTCCCTCCAAGGGTCGAGGCACCCGCCCGCGGGCGCCACCGTTGTCCATCGGCCGAATGGGAGCGCCGACATTATGGGCGTGCCTCGGGAGCGGGTCAACGCCGAGGAGGTGCCCCGTCCTGGGCCGAACCGGAGGCGAGACGACAGGAAGTGCCCCTCGTCCCGGGCGGCCGCTGAACTCAGTCCAGGCTCGGACCGACCGCGCGGGTCCTGTCTGAAGCCGCTCAGTGGGCGTGCGCGTGGGCGTGGGGCGCCGGCTCGTCCTCGCGGGTCACCGCCAGCAGCGGAAAGACGATGTCGCTGGCGCAGCAGGGGATCATCACCGCCAGCACGACGAAGATGAACACCAGGCCCGCCAGGTCGATCCAGTCCTGAAGGCCGAAGCTGACCAGGTACAGCAGCGACGCCGTGCTCGAGGTCAGGACGTGGGCCGTGTGCGAGAAGAACGTCGCCCGGCCGATGTGCTCGGCCGAGAGGAGCCCCGCGATGATCCCCACGACGGCGAACGGGAGGACCAGGCCCGGATGCTGAAGGATGCAGATGTGCACATCCATTTCGGCCCCCAGCAGCAGGCCCGAGAGGTACGGGATCAGGACGTCGCTGACGCCGCAGACGACGATCGCCCCCAGAAAGCCCACGATGCAGGCCTTCAGGAGCCGCCGCTCGTACCGCCAGAACATGGCCGTCGTGGCCGTGGCCGAGAACAGCATGTGGGCCGGGTGGAAGATGTGAAAGAGGTCGCCCATGGCCCCGGCCAGACCGCCGGCGGCGTGATCGTGATCGTGGTCGTGGGCCCCGGCGGGCTCGTCCGATTCCGGCCCGGCCTCGGCTTCGGGATGGGCTTCGACGTGGGCCGGCTCGGCGGGATGCGGATGGGGCCCCTCGGCGGCCTCGTAGAACGGCTTCCCAACGAACGTCAGGATCGCCACCAGGGCCATCCCGCCCACCGTCGAGAAGATCGAGAAGGGCAGGTGCGAGAGCAGCTCCCGCGGCAGGTTGCGCAGGCCGGTCTTCATCGCTCGGCGGTCTCCTCGGTCGTCTCCGGCGGACGGTCCCCTCTCCCTCGACGGGAGAGGGAGGATAGGGAACGGCTCCTACGCCCGCCACAGGCCGTGCAGGTTGCACAGCTCCCGCACGACGCACTCCCCGGGGTCGGCGTCGATGGGCAGCACCGCCTCGGGCGCATCGCCCGGCTTGAACAGGTGCCGCATCAGCCGGTTGCCGGCCCGCACCTCGCACCACTGGATGTAATGGTCCTCCTCCATCGGGTGCGGCACGGCGCCGATCTTCACCTGGATGCCGCCGTCGACCTTCTCGACGACCGGGACGTGCTTCTCGGCCCCGGTGTCCTCGGTCTTCTCGACGAGCTTCTTCATGGGCGTGCCGCAGCAGACGACGTCGCCCTTCTCGCCGCAGGCCTGGAGGAACTCGATGGTGGTCTGGCACTCGTGCGGGTCGGTCTCCATGCACTTAAAGACGTCGAATGTTCTCGGTTCCGCCATGTTCGGGTCCTTTCCGTCTCGTGGGTCGCCCCTCGTAAGTTGCGGCGAGGCCCGATGCCTCGCCAGGCCCCGAGTATAGCAGAGCCCCGGCCCCGGGTGGCCCGTGCGGCAACATTATCCGGTCTCCCCCCCGGGCGGCGGCCAGGGCCCCGGTCCGGCGGCGCCGGCCTCCTGCGGGCCTGGTCCGCCGCCGGCGGCGCCGTGGCCCGGGCCGGGGCGTTCGGCCCGCTCGCACACCAGGTGCGTCTCGTGGCAATCCTGGCATTCCTCGACGGAGTGGCTCTCGGCGAAGCGGCCCCAGTGGGCCTGCTGCTTCGGCGTCAGGATGCCCGTCCCGCCGCACACCGGGCAGAGGTTGCCCAGGGCCGCCAGGACGGCGGCCCGGATGAACTCCGAGCGGTTCGGTATGGCCTTCATGGCCTCCAGGAGGTCGGCGGGGGCCTTGAAGGTGACGATCTCGGGCTTCCTGACGGGTGCCATGGCGAGTCCCTATGTATAGAAGGTAGAGGCCGGCGGCATTATTGCCACGTATTACGCCTGAGGCAAGGGGAAAATCCCCGTCGGCCGCTCCCGGCGACCCGGAGCCCGCAGTGCGGGCCTTGTCGGCAAAGGGGAGCCCCGGCCCCCCAGGGGACATCCAGGGGGTACGTCCAGGGGGTTGCGCCGAGCCCCTGATGGGGGTCGCTCCGTCCGTCGGGCCGGGCCGTCCGAGAGTCGACCTTAGAGGCGGGCGCTGGGTCCGGTAAATGTTAAACCAGGTAATTTGGGGTAGCCTGGGCGTCTATGGCCCTAACCGGCCGCAAAAAAATCGGCCCTGTCATTTGCTTTCCGGCCGTTTATCGGGTATATTCTCTGTGTCCCGTTGGGGGACGGGGCCGCGGTTATGGGCAGTTCTAACGCAGTTTTCAGTTCCATTTGGGCCAGGGTCATAGCATCGGATTTGGATGCAGGTGACAGACACGTTGTCGACGGACCACGAACGTCGGATCGCCGCCGGCGGGGGAAGGGTTCCCTGCCGGACGGCTTGCCCTGTTGGTTTGCCCAAGCATTTCAGGCGTAGGGGCGGAAACCTGTCGAAGCTCTGTAAGGAGAGGGACATGTCGCGGACCAAATTGAGCAGTCTTCTTGCCGCAATCGCCGTACTCATCTTCGTTGCGGCGCCTGCTGCCTTCGCCGTCGATTTCACGTGGGACGGCGACACGAGCAGCGCCTGGGACGACGCCACCAACTGGACGGCCGACAGCGGGTTCCCAGCCGCTGAGACCGACAAGGCCACCTTCACCGACACGACGTCGACCTTCCTCGTCGACATCAGCGGCACGGCCAACACCCAGACGGCCGGCACGCTGGAGTTCACCTCCGCCCTGGGCAACGACTACACCGTCCAGGACACGAGCAGCTCCGGCAGCCTGACCCTGGGCACGACCGCCCCGGGCAGCATCGTCCAGACCGGCGGGGCCACCAACACGATTTCGGCCAAGGTCCAGGCCGGGTTCGGTCTCAACGTCGACCTCGACGCCGGCGTCCTGGTCATCGCCAACACGAACAACCTGATCGGCGCCGGCGGGACGGCCGACGTCGCCGGCGGCGCCGAGCTGGTCATCAACGGCAACGCCCTCGGCGATACCGACATCAACCTGGGCAACGACAGCGTCGCCGGGGCCATCCTGACGCTGAACCCCGTCACGGCATTCGGCACCGGCAAGCTCATGGGCGCCCGCTACGAGGTGAAGTCCACGGGCAGCCTGCTGGAGATCGGCGGAGTCAACATCGACACGGACGCCACGCCGTTCACCGGCGACAAAGGCATCCTGGCCTTGACCCCCGACCTGGTGAACCTGGACTACTCGGCGGCCCTGACCGACGAGGACGGCAAAACGAACCTCGGTGGCGGCGGAGACAGCTTCACCCTGGTCTGGACCGGCTGGTTCGTCCCGGACGTCTCGGGCGATTGGACGTTTCGTCAGACGAAACGGTCGGGCACGGGCGGCATTGACGACCGCGGCGGCGTCTGGATCGACGTCGACCAGAACGATAACTTTGCCAGTGACGAAGGCAAGGCGGTCACCAATAACACGACGATCGACGTCAACCTGGCCGCCGGCGAGCGCTACCCCGTTTCCTTTATGTACGGCGAGCACGGGGGCGGCGAGAACTACGGCGCGTTCGTCAAGGGCCCCACCGGCAGCGACCTGGAAACCGGCGCCTTCAAAGACGACTTCTTCCGCATCGAGCCCGGCGACGCCACCCAGAGCGACTTCTGGGGCATCCTGAGCATCGCCGGCGCCGACACCGACGCCGACATCACCGTGACGGCCGACGCCACCGTCGACGTCACGGCCGAGGCCACGTTCCGCTACGACGCCCTGCACATCGCCGACAACCAGACCCTGACGAAGACGGGCGTCGGCACGCTCCAGTTCGACCAGGCGGTCGACACCAACACGATGGGCGCCGGCGCCGAGATCGTCGTCCAGGAGGGCACCTTCTCGCTGATCAGCCCGGCCCTGATCGCCCCCGCGGCGCCGGGCCTGGCCCCGACCACGACCCTCGACGGCGGGACCCTCGAGCTGGTCCCCGAGTCGATCGGCAACTACAGCGCCTCGAACCTCGTCGCCAACGCCACCACCAGCGGCGTGGCCTACAACCCGACCGGCGACTTCGTCGGCCTCTTCGGCAACCTCTCGAACCAGGACGGCGCGACCCTGAACTTCACCGGCACCGACGGCGACGTCATCTTCACCGGCACGACGGTGACCGGCACCTTCAACATCGGCGTCGGGACCGTCCCGGTCGACCTCGGCGAGGTCGACTGGCAGACGGCCGTCGGCACGATCGCCAAGCAGGGCACGGGCGACCTGATCGTCCAGAACGCCCCGATCAACGAGCCGGGCGGCGGCGGCCACACCTACAAGGCCGAGGCCGGACGCCTCATCGGCGTCCACGCGTCCAACCCGTTCGGCGCCGGCGACATCGAGATCGCCGGCGGCGAGGTCGTTCTCGGGTCGGCCGACCTGGCCGGCAAAACCTATCCCAACGCCGTCAACGTCACCGGCAGCGGCACCCTGACCGCCGGGACGGGCGGCGTCGGCTCGATCACCACCGACCCGATCATCGCCAGCGGCACGGTCGCCATCAACGCCGACCAGACCCTGACCGCCCGCGGCCAGGACGGCCTGACCCTCGAACTCTCCGGCTCGGTCACCGGCGACGGCAACATCGAGACCACCGACGGCGTGGTCGACCTGACCACCGTCGCCAAGGACTACTCCGGCCGGACCACCGCCACGGGCGGCACGGTCAACGTCAATGCCAACCTGACCGGGACGACCGGCGTGACGGTCTCGGGCGGCGCGATGAACGTCAACGCCGCCGTCTCCGTCCAGGTGCCGGGCGCCGCCATCGCCCCGGCCGGCGCCGCCGGACACTGGACCTTCGACGAAACGACCGGCACGGTGGCCGAGAACTCGGCCAATCCGGGCACGGCCGACGGCACCCTCATCGGCGACCTGAACTTCGACGACAACGCCGTGGCCGGCATCATCGGCGGGGCCCTCGACTTCGACGGCTCCAACGACGAGATCAACGTCGGTTCCGACATCCTGCTGGCCGGCACCTCCTACACCGTCAGCGGCTGGGCCAAGCACGACGAGGCCGACGACGGCTACCTGTTCGCCCAGGGGCCGAAGACCAACGGCAAGGCCTTCCACTTCGGCTTCCGCGACAACAACACCTTCACGAACGCCTTCTGGGGCAACGACCAGAACGTCGACGACGCCCGAGTGGAGGAGATCGGCGAATGGCACATGTGGACCGGGACGTACAACAACGACACCGGCGAGCGACGGATCTACGTCGACGGCGAGCTGCTCGCCTCCGGCAACGCCGGCTCCGGCAGCCTCAATCCCGATCCGGGCAGCCCGATGATCTTCGGCGTCCGCCCCCAGGACGGCGGCGGCCGCTACGACGGTGCTCTCGATGACATGTACATCTACCTCTCGGACATCGGCGAGGACGGCGTCCTCCAGCTCTTCAGCGTCAGCCAGCCCCCGAGGGCCATCATCCGCGTCACCGACGGCGCCCTGAACCTCAACGCCTCCGGCTCGATGAGCGCCGAGGACTACATCCAGTCCGGCGGGGCGACCGTCGTCGACGGCACCCTGAACGTCGAGACCGTCACCGTCACGAGCGGCTCGCTGACCCTGAACGCCCTCGGCGTCCTTACCGACCCGGCCGGCACGGGCGACAGCGCGCTGACCCAGGAAGGCGGCACGATCACCCTGAACGAGGTGCTCGGCGGAGGCAACGGCGGGCTCGACACCTGGGAGCTCAACCTCAGCGGCGGCACCCTAAACGCCACCGTCGCCGGCGCCCTCGATAACGTCCGCGACTTGACCGTCTCCGGCGCCAACGTCACCGGCACCGGCAATCTCAGCGTCGACAACGGCATCGCCGTCTCCAGCGGCTCCCTGACGGGTTACACCGACGTGACGGCCGTGGCGGCCGCGATCGAGGTCAGCGGCGGCACGCTCGACGCCTCCGGCAACTACAACTCCGCCACCGGCGTCTCCATCACCGGCGGCCGGTTGAACGCCAACTCGACCACCGCCCTCCTCGACGCCAATAACAACAACAGCGTCACGCTGGCGGGCGGCATCCTCGGCTACGGGGCCGACATGACCTCCGAGGCCGACTTCGAGCTCCAGGACATCGGGCCCGGCAGCGAGATCAACGTCATCGCCGCCGCCCTCCCGACCTTCACCGACACCCTCGAGATCCAGGGCAGCCTGACCCTCTCCGGCGACGCCGGCAACGACCTCACGATGAGCGGCGACTTCGTCGACGCCGCCGGGGTCGACGGAAACGGCGACCCGTTCGTCGGCTCGCTCATCAAGAACGGCGACAACCTCATCACGCTGACCGGCCTGACCGCCGGCCATTACACGGGCAACACGACGGTCAACGCCGGCACGCTGAAGCTCACCAACAGCTTCACCACCGGCGCCGACGTCATCGTCAACGCCGGGACGGCCGACTTCAGCGACGGCGCCGACGTCGACCTCACCGCCAACCGCATCGAGGTCCAGGGCGGCGCCACGCTGAACGTCAGCGGCACCACCACCACCACCGGCGCCAGCATGCTCGTTAACGGCGGCACGGCGACGCTGACCAAGCAGCTCACTACGACCGACCTCCAGGTCCTGGCGGGCGGCTCGCTGACGGCGGACGACCCGGCCACCAGCGTCGACGCCTCCACCAGCATCCTGATCGACGGCGACGGCAGCATCATCGATGCCGCGGGCCAGATCGTCGCGCCCCAGATGACCCTCTCGGACGGCGGGACCTTCCGGGCCGACGTCGCCGGCGGACAGCTCGGCGGCGTGGGCACCCTGGACGTCGAGGACTTCGGCAAGCTGTTCTACGACGTCGAGCAGGGCGCCGCCGGCGACAAGACCGGCATGCCCGGCACCGTCCAGGTGCACGACGGCGGCCGATTCATCGGCGACTACACCGGCCTCGTCTCGGCCGACTGGGGCGTCCTGGGCGTCGATGACCCCGGCACGCACCGCGTTCTGGTCGAGGCCGGGGCCGTCCTGGCCGCCACGGCCGGCAGCTTCCCGGCCCCGCCCGACGTGCCCGGCGGCACCAACCTGCTGAACGCCATCGTCACCGGCACCGAGAACTTCTCCGTCGGGTCCAACAGCATCTTCGGCGGCGTGGCCTACGGCGACTTCACCAACAAGGGCACGCCCGGCACCGACGCCTTCACGGGCTCGGTCACGGCCGACCCCGCCGGCGAGAGCTTCACCATCGACCTCGGGTTCCAGGACGTGACGGTCGATTCCCAGGCCACCTTCAACACCACCGAGACCACCGAAGGCGCCGTCTTCACCGGCGAGGGCGACCTGACGCTCGACATCTCGCTCGGCTGGATCCCCGGCACCTCCACGGTCATCACCCGCCGGGCCCCGGTCAACGACGAGGGCACGGCGGCCGGCTTCGACCTGGTCGGCGACGTGCCGGTCGATCGGACCATCCGCATCGAGAACCTGGCCCTGGCCCTGGACAATGAGACCCAGTTGGCGGCCGACCCGGACGGCGAAGGCGGCCAGGAAGCCGGCCACCTCGACGTCAACACCGGCGGCGGACTCGACCTCGAAACCACGACGCCCACCCAGGGCAAGGTCACCGTCCGCGGCCTCGCCTCGACCGGCAACCGGCCCGGCGCCGTCAAGGTCAACGTGGACATGACCAAGATCCAGCCGGCCGGCGTCGACATCACCTACGAGGACGGGGCCATGGTCCTGATCGGGACCGGCGGCAAGCTCGTCCTCGACGGCCAGCCGGGCGGCGACCTCGAAAACGTCATCTACGTCATGGCCACCACCATCAACAAGAAGATCACCGACAACGAGACTGACCTGACGTTCAACGATGGCGGCGGTGTCTACTGGTCCGGCAAGGGCGAGTCCGACGGCGGCAAGCTGACCGCCAGCGAGGAGCGCTTCGCCATCCTCTACAAGGGGGCCGCCCAGGGCGCCGTCCACCTCGGAAGCGGCCACGACACCTTCAACGTCGAGTCCGTCATCAACCTGGTCGACGACCAGGGGACGCCCGAGGAAGAAGGCGACGACATCACCGCCGACCTGGCCATCAACCAGTCCGAGATCGTTCCCACCGGCCAGGATCTGAACCTCGACCGCGTGGCGAGCACCGGCAAGGTCCTGACGCGGCGCGATATCACCGTCCGCGACATCGTCGTGTCCCGCGGCGACTTCGAGTGGAAGCCCTACAGCAACTACACCCTGACGGCCCGCAACATCATCGGCGAGCCCGGTTCCGGCGACATCCTCCTCGGCAACTCGAACAACCCGAACATGAGCATCTCGGGCTTCATCAAGCACGAGGGTGACACCCTGGCCATCAAGAAACGCGGCGAGAACGACAGCATCGCCAAGGCCTTCATCGACGGCACGCTGGTGCCGGGCGGCATCACCGTCACCGGCGCCGGCAGCGGCGGTCGCCTCGAGCTGTTCGCCAACGGCGGGATCGGCCCGGGCTCCGACGCAGACGACACCCTCGCCGACGGCACGACCGGGACCCTGATCAACCAGGCCATCATCTTCGACGGCGTCGTCATGCAAGCCCAGAAGGGCACCGGCGACCGCCGCCAGACGATGCGCGTCAAGGCCAGCGGCTCCAGCGCCCAGAAGCGCTACCAGTTCACCGACTTCACCATCCGCGACACCATCGACGACGGCCTGACCACCACCCTGGCCATCATGAACGGCGACGAGAACCAGGCCATCTACGACCTGAAACTGGAGTCCGACGTCCTCATCCTCGACACGCCCGGCGGCACCGGCACCGGGTCCGACGACTGGAACCTCGGCACCGTGACGCCCGTGGGCGGCAACCGCACCATGACCGTCGGCGGCCCGGCCGAGATCGGCGCCGAGACGTTCGACGGCACCGTCTACGGTCGCATCGGTGACGGCGACGGCGTCGGGGACAAGGTCGACGTGGTCATCCGCAACGGCTCCAGCCTGACCCTGGCGCCCACGGCGGCCATCGACACCGAGGCCAACCTCCTGCTGGTCGACGGCGGGTCGCTCGGCATCGGCTTCACCAACGACGACTTCGCCGGCGGGCCCATCCCCGTGCCGGCCATCGACCCGGCCTCCAACGGCGGCCTGTTCTTCAGCAGCTCCGGCGATTCGACCCTCGATTCGGCGATCAACAACCCGGGCAACGTCGGCCTCCTGCCGGCCGGCTCGAACGACACCGAGGAGGTCGCCCTGCGAATCGACGGCTACGCCGACGAGGCCACCGACATCCTGACCGTCAACAAGGTCAACGACCCGCTGACCCAGGGCATCTTCTTCATCGACGATGCCACCGTGAACGCCCAGGTCCGGCCGCGAGGCCTGACCGGTTCCGGCACGAACCACAACCTCGGCGTCACCGACAACTCGACGCTGACGATCGCCGGGACGGTCCGGCACCATCGCGATACGTCCAACAGCCACACCATCTCGTTCTACGTCGAGGACGGCTCCGAGCTGCACTTCGGGCCGACCGTCCAGGGCTCCGGCGGGCCGGAGGACGACACCATCGTCGAGCCGAGCGGCGCCATTATTGACGGCGTCGCCGGCTACACCGACGCCGGGGGTGCGTCCCGGGCCAACCACAAGCCCACGCGGTTCTTCGGCGACGGGGCCGGCAGCCTGGTGACGTTCGACCTCGACTTCGTGGCCGACGCCGACGGGCCCGGCATCGATCCGGACAACATCCCGTTCGACGACGCCGGCACGCCCCTCGACGACAGCGACGACACCACCCTCCAGGAGTTCTCCAAGGCCTGGTGGCGGGCCGAGGTGGGCAACGTCAAGATGACCTTCCAGAAGGAGGCCCAGCTCCCGGTCCATCGCCTCGGCTTCGGCGAGCAGACGGGCGGCCTCGTGGTCCTCGACGATTCCGAGGGCCAGGCCACCTACACCTTCCAAGGCGAGCTTGGCACCGATGACAACGACATCACCGGCACCCTTCAGGTCGACGCCGACCTGATGCACACCATCGACACCACGCAGCACGTGTTCAACGTCGGCCAGCTCGCCCTCGGCGGCAACGCCGAATCCACACTCATCAAGACCGGCGCCGGCCAGTACACCCACGAGGGCACCGAGCCGCTGACCCGCGTCCAGACCGGCGGGCAGGAGACGCCCGAGGACCCGGGCGACGACACCTTCGACTGGATCGGCAACGCCCCCGGCACCCTCCAGATCGACGAGGGCGAGGTCGAGTTCAACACCCCGGCCACCCTGCCCGACAACGGCATCGGCGTCGACCCGGACGACAACTGGCCCGACTTCGAGGCCGAGATCGACCTCCGTGCGGCCGGCATCACCGTCAACTCCGGCGGCACCGCCGACGTCAACCGCGACATGCAGCTCGGACGGCTCCGCGTCAACGGGACCGGCGTCTTCGACGTCGACGCGGCCAACTCGCTGGTCCTGCACCAGCTCCTGGGCGGCTCCGGCACGGTCTCCGTGCCCAACATGACGGTCGGTGTGGGCGGCGCGGGCGCCCCGTTCGAGCTCGATCCGGGCGAGAGCGTCGGCACGCTGAACGTCACCGGCGACCTCATCATCGTCCACGACGCCCCCGATCCGGAGCCGCCGGACGAGGGCGACCCCGAGCCGCCGGTCGACGACGTCCACTACAACTGGGAGGCCGGCGCGGGCGGGTCCGACCTCATCGCGGTCACCGGCGACTTCGAGATGCCCGTGCCCGCCGACGGCACCGAGACCACCCGGCCCGTCCTGATCATCAGCCACACCGGTGGCGATATTGCCGCCGCCGACTTCGACCTCATCACCTGGGGCGGCGCCGACCCGACGAACCAGCCCGCCTGGATCGTCAACACCGACAACCTCAACGACCTCGATCCGGTCGACGGCAACGACGTCAACTGGATCAACGGCACCGGCGCCTGGGAGCCGCCGGCCAACTGGGACCTCGTCGACGTCGATGCCAGCGGCGGCGTCCAGTATGTCGACGCCAACGACGCGACGCCGGGCGGCAAGCTCGTCCTGTCGAACTACTCCGTCGACGACCTCGGGCCGCAGGCTGACTCCCGCGTCTTCATCCAGAACGACAGCACCGAAGGCCCGAGCGCCTTCACCGTCACCGGCCCGGTCGCCCCCACCACGGTCGAAAGGCTGACCGTCGGCGGCGGCACCGACTCGCCGACCCTCGACATCCAGGCCGGCGCGCCGATTACGGCCACCGAGCAGGCCCGCGTCACCACCAAGGGTACCCTCAACGTCGGCGATAAGCTCACCACTGCCGAACTCCGGCTCGTCGCCGGCGCCACCAACCTGACCGCCGCCGACATCGAGACCGAGGTCGGCACGATCACCGGCGGTGCCATCGACACCATGGCCAACAAGATCGTCGTCAACGACAACGTCACGGTCGGCATCACGAACGTCAACGTGACCGGCAGCACGAACCCGGCCGAGGTCACCGGCTCGAGCGTCGCGCTCGAGCGGACCTTCACGGTCGGCGGCGGGACGGTCCTCGTCCAGGCCCGAACCCTCGAAGACGGGGCCGAAGGCAAGCACTGGCAGGGCACGGGCCAGCTGACCACCACGATCCCCGAGGGCGATCCGCCCGACGACATCACCTTTGACACGAGCATCAACTTCGAGGCCAGCGGCGGCCAGGAGCTGTTCCCCGGCCTGACCGGCTACATCTCGAACCACGGCTCGGTCTGGGACGGCGTCTTCATCGCCACCGAGGCCGGCACCTACGAGTTCACCACCGAGAGCGACGACGGCAGCACCCTGTTCATCGACGGCGGCCAGGTCGTCTTCAACGACTTCGGCCAGGGCATGACCGAGCGGGGCGGCACGATCGAGCTCTCGCCGGGCATGCACGAGATCACCGTCAAGCATGCCCAGGGCGGCGGCGGGCACGGCATCATCGTCCGCTGGGATCCGCCCACCGGTCCCAAGGAGGTCATGACCAACCTGAAGCGCCTCGGGGCCGGCTTCGGCGATGTCATCTCCGACGATAAGTCCCACTTCGTCGTCACCGAGACCACCACCCTCGACATCAGCGCTCCGGGCGTCGATGGCGCCACGCTCGGCAACCTCGACCTCCAGGCCGGGACCACCACGCTGGCCACCGCCAGCAAGGTCGTCCTCGGCGACCTCAACATGGCAGACGGCACCGAGCTGGTCCACGACATGGACGTGACGGTCGACGGGACCTTCGGCATCGGCTCGACGGTCGCCAAGAGCGGCATCGGGACCCTGGCCGTCACGGCCCAGAACCACGCCGGCGGGTCGGTCCTGAACGTCAACCAGGGCAGCCTCGCGATGAACGGCAACGCCGGCACGCCGGCCACCGTCGGCACGCCGGCCGCCACGCCGCTGACGCTCAACGCCACCGGCAACGTGGGCGAAGTCCTCGTCACCCTCGGGTCCGAGCAGGACCTCGGGGCCCTGAGCGTCTCGACCGGCGGCCTGAACATCGTCGGCTTCGACCTCAACGACCAGCAGATGCGGATCTACGACCTCGCCGTCGAGGCCAACCTCGTCGCCATGCTGTCCCTGGACGGCTCGGGCAACATGCTCATCGGTGGCGACGGCATCTTCGACAGCCAGGCCGCCGGCGACGAGGCCATCGGCTTCACCGACCAGCGGGTCGACGCCAACGGCGACCCGTACGTCGCCGTCCGGACCGTCTTCAAGGGCGACATCACGATGGACGGGAGCGTCGGCGACGGCGACTTCTCCGTCATGCTCGGCAACTGGGGCGGCGCCGCCAACTGGGACGGCGGCGATATCTCCTACAACGGGACGGTCGGCGATGAAGACTTCTCGGTGCTGCTCGGCAACTGGGGTAAGTCGGGCGGCAACCACGTACCGGAGCCCGCCACGCTGGCCCTGCTGGCGATCGGCGGGTTGGGGGTGCTTGCTGGACGCAGGCGCGTTAAGAACGACGTAGCGAACCGGAGGAGGTGTAGCATGCAGAAGAAACTGATGGTGCTGTTGGTCGTCCTGGGAACGGCGGGCCTTCTGGCCTCGACGGCCCGGGCGGACGTGGTGCTGAGCTTTGTGCCGGTGCCGATCGTGGCCTCGGGCGCGCCGCTCACCGAAGTGAACGAGGATGACTGGAACACCTTCGACATCCAGATCGCACAATCCGCTGGCCAGGACTGGACGAACGCGGCCCTGCTGATCGAGCTGACCGAGGGCGCGTTCTACCAGGACGCTTTCGGCGGCGAGACGACGCCCAACACGGCGTTCTTCGCCCTGGCCCCGGACCTGGAGTTCGACACGTTCGTGTCGAGGCCGACGCCTGTTCCGCCGGCCACCAACTTCAATGCGACTGAGTCGCCCCTCGTTCCGGGTGGCGCCGCCATCTTCGGCGACCCGGTCAAGGAGTTCAGCGACACGCGGCTCAACATCTCCTGGGGCGACACGATCGTCGATGCGGACCACGGACCGTGGACGATCGCCCGGATCACGCTGTCGGACAACAGTGTGGCCCAGGGGACGGTCAAGGTCGCCACCTTTGCCGGCGAGGGCACTCCAGCTGAGGTGCTCGACCAGGGCGAGTGGGCCATTGTGGACGGCCAGTTGGTCATGCAGCAGGTCAACGAGCCGCCCGTCGCCGACCTTCGCGGCGACCGCGTCACGCCGCCCGGCGACGCCACCGACCCCGACGGCCACTACGAGGCCTACCCGGTGGGCGACCCGAACCGCGACGGTCAGCAGATCGGCGACCAGTGGTTCATCAACGACTGGCACATCACGCTCCTTTCGCCGGGTGTCGCCGACCCGACCGACGACTGGAAGGTCACCCTGGACGGCTCGAACTCCAGCGATCCGGACGGGGACCCGCTCACCTTCCTGTGGGAGCTGGACACCGACCTGGACGCGGTGCTGGAGAACTGGGTCAATCTGGGCACGAACGAGATGCAGGACGTGCTGCTCGGCACGCTTCTCGGCATGGGCCTGGAAGAGTTCCAGACGTACGACCTCCGGCTGACGGTCAGCGACGGGACGGAGATGGACACGGACGCGACGGGTGCCCTGACGATCCTGCCCGAGCCGGCGACGCTGGCCCTGGTGGGCGTCGGTCTGGCGGGCACCCTCTTCGGCCGCCGTCGTCGCCGTCGCTGAGCAGCGTCAAAGACGCGCCTGCGAGCCCGGTAACGGGTGGAAGCACCCTGTACGATCACGGAAAGCCCCTCGCTTGGCGAGGGGCTTTCCGTCGTGCGCCGGGGGGCCGGAACCCGCCGGGGCGGGTCGGCTCGGCCGCCCTCGGAAAAGCGCGGGTCGGGCCGGCGAACGCGTTTGCCGAACCGCGAAATGTGTGGTATAGTATAGCGAAGAGGGGTCTGCGCAGGGGGCCGAAGCCGCCCCCGAGCGATTCTCGATCTGTCCACAACTCGAGGTGATTCGCTCTGAAGGCGAGTTCCGGGGGTGACCTGCGGGGCCGCCTTCTTGTCGTAAGAGGGCCTCCGGCGGCCGGGGCCGTGAGGGCCGGCGCCTGTCCTGGCCGGCCGGGCCGCCGGGCCGATGACGTCGTCATTTCCAGGGGCCGGGGTGCGTCCGGGCCGGACGCACCGCGAGAGGAGGATAGGTCATGTCGCGCTCTGAGTGCAGCCGGTTTGTTGCCGCCGTCGCCGTTCTCGCCTTCGTCGCCGCGCCCGCCGCCCAGGCCGTCGACTACACCTGGGACGGCGACGCGGGCAGCAGCGCCTGGAACGATCCGCTGAACTGGCACCTCGACAGCGGGTTCCCGTCGGCCTCGACCGACACGGCGACGATCAACGACACCCCGACCGGCCAGAACACGATCGATTTAAGCGGCGCCGATCGGACGGTCGGCGTCCTGACCTTCTCCAACGCCAGCGGCGGCGCCGGCGACTACACCATCGCCGACAGCGGCGGCACCCGGGCGCTGAAGCTCGGCGAGGGCACCGCCGCCCCCGACGTCGTCCAGACCGGCGGGGCCACCAACACGATCTCGGCCAAGGTGGTGGCGGCGTCGGGACTCGACATCGACCTCGACGCCGGCGTCCTGAAGTTCACCAACGCCAACAACCAGGTGGCGGTCGGCGGCACGGCGAACGTGGCCGGCGGGACCGAGCTCGAAGTCACCGCCGACGCCCTCGGTGCGACGAACATCGTCCTGGGCAACGACAGCGTCGACGGGGCGCTCCTGACGCTCCTGTCCTACGAGCACCCCGGCGGCGGCATGCTCATGGCCGCCCACTACGATGCCGGAGGCGGCGCCTCGCAGGTCAACTTCACGGGGTCGTTTGATCCGACGGCCCAGCCGTTCACGGGCGCCGGCGGCGCCTTGGCCGACGTCCCGGCCGCGACCAAGCTGGACTGGACGACGTCCCTGACCGACGACGCCGGCATCGCCGAGTTCGGGGGGGGCGACAACTTCCAGTTCGTCTGGACGGGCTGGTTCAGCCCGGACGTCTCGGGCTCCTGGCAGTTCCGCGTCACTCAGGCCGACGGCGCCGGGGGCATCGACGACGACGGCTCGTTCTGGATCGACGTGGACTTGAACGACAACTTCGCCGCCGGCGAGGGCCAGGCGACGACCGGCGAGGCGACCATCGGGGCCGTCCTGACGGCCGGCCAGCACTACCCCATCGCCATCGGCTTCAACGAGAACGGCGGCGGCGAGAACTTCGGCGCGTTCGTCAAGGGACCCGCCGGTAGCGAGTTGGCAAGCGGCGCGTTTACGGACGGTTTCTTCAGCATCAATCCGGGCGCCCAGAACGAGTTCTTCGGCGTCACCGACAACTTCGGCGTCGCCGTCGCCGACACCGACGCCGACATCGCCGTCACGGCCGATGCTACGATCGACGTTCAGTCGCCCGAGGGAAAGTCGTTCCGCTACGACGCCCTCAGCATCGCCGCCGGCCAGACCCTGACGAAGGTCGGCCCCGGGACGCTCGTTTTCGACCAGGGTAGCGATGCGAACGTCATGGGGGCCGGCGCCGAGATCGTCGTCCAGGAAGGCACCTTCTCGCTGGTCACCCCGAGCGGGTTGAGCGGGACGCCCGGCCTGCCGGACCTCGTGGCGCTCGACGGCGGCACGCTGGAGCTGGTCTACGAAGCGCTCACCGATTACCGGGGCACCGAGCTGGCCGCCCGGAACGTGACCAGCACCGTCCTGTTTTCGCCCACCGGCCCGTCCGTCCAGGGCCTTCTCGGCGACCTGACGAACCAGGGCGGCGCGACGGTCAACTTTACGAACAGCGGCGGCCGGGTCGCCTTCACGACGACCACGGTCAGCGGGACGTTCAACGTGGGCGTCGAGGGCACGGCCGTCGACCTCGGGACGGTCGATTTCCAGAACGCGGCCGGGCGCCTGGTCAAGCAGGGGTCGGGCGACGCGCTGCTGCTGAAGGCCCCGGTGAACGCCGTGGCCGGCTCGACCTACGAGGCCCGGGAGGGCCGCATCGTCGCCATCCAGAACACGACGAACCCGTTCGGCGTGGGGGGGATCGACATCGCCGGCGGCGAGGTCGTCCTGGGCACGAGCAACTTCTTCGGCAAGACGTTCAACACCCCCGTGACGGTCACGACGAGTGGCACGCTGACGGCGGGCCGGGCCGGCGGGGTGGGGGCGGCGGCGTTCACGCCGATGGTGGCGTCGGGGACGCTGACGGTCGAGGCGGACCAGACGCTCATCGCCCGGGGCCAGGACGGGCTGACCCTCGACATCACCGGCCCGATCACCGGCGACGGCAGCTTCGAGGCGAGCGAGGGCACCGTCAACCTCAAGTCCGTCGCCAAGGACTACTCCGGCCGGACGATCGCCTCGGGCGGGACGGTCACCGTCGACGCCGACCTGAGCGGGACGACCGGCGTGACGGTCTCGGGCGGCGCGATGAACGTCAACGCCACGATCTCGGTGCAGGGAGGCGGGGGGGCCGCCCCCCCGGCGGGGCTCCTCGGATGGTGGCGGTTCGACGAGGCCGCCGGCGCCACCGAGGCCCAGGACGTCTCCGGCAACGGCAACACCGGCAGCCTCGAGGGCGACGCCCAGTCCGGGCAGCCCGGACGAAGCGGCCTGTCGTACTTCTTCGACGGCGCCGGCGACGGGGTCGAGATCGACTCCGTGGACGTTTCCGGCACGTCCTTCACGTTGGCCGGCTGGGCCAAGCGGGCCTCCGGCGGCACCCGCGACATCATCTTCGGCCAGGGCAACAACGGCGCCGGCGGGGCCCTCCATGCGGGGCCGACCGGTGCGGACGGCTACCTGTACAACTTCTTCGGCGATGACATGGAGGGCAACGATCCCCTGGCCGCCCAGGACGACGAGTGGCACTTCTGGACCGCCACCTACCGGGCGGGCGACAATTTCCGGGCCCTCTGGATCGACGGCGACCAGGTCGACAGCCTCACCGGCGGGACCTTCTCCGCCCCCGAGGACCCCTTCCTCATCGGGCGCCAAGGCTACAACGCCGACGGCGACTTCCACGGCTGGATCGACGACGTCTACGTCTTCAACCGCGAGCTGAACGAAACCGAGATCGAGGCCCTCATGGACCTGGCCGACGAGGCCCTCGCACCCATCATCGTCACCGGCGGCACCTTCAATATCAACGCGGCCGGTGTCGTGGCAGGCGCCGGCATGGGCCAGAGTGGAGGCACGGTCAACGTCGTCGGCGATCTCAACGTGCCCGTCCTGTCCGTGGCCGGCGGCCTGTTCAATCTGAAGCCCACCGGCGACGTGACCGACCCGGCCGGCACGGGCGACAGCGAACTCGTCGTCTTCGGCGGCACGACCAACCTCGAGAAGGCCCTCGGCGGAGGCAACGGCGGGCTCGACACCTGGTCCGTCGACCAGAGGGGCGGCACGGTGGTCGTCAAGGTCTCCGAGGCCTTGGACAACGTCACCTCGTACGTGGCGAGGGGCGGCACGGTGGATGCCACCGCGGCCAACGCCCACCTGGCGGTCGTCGACGTCGAGGCCGGGGGGACGCTGAAGCTCTCGGCCGGCCAGGACACCCCCTCCGGGGCCACCGTCCCGACGGCGGCCATCGACGGCACCTACGCCATCGGCACCAACGTCGGGACCGAGTTCGACGGCGTCCAGATGGGCGACGGCTCCATCCTGGCGGCCGTCGCCGGGTCCCGGACCTACGCCAGCGACCTGACGCTCCTTGGCGAGACCACCGTCACCGGGGAGCTGACCCTGACGGGCATCGTCAGCGAAGCCTCGCCCGGCATCCTGACCCTGGGCGAGGGCAAGCTGACGCTCGACCCGGCGGCCGGCGAGAACACCTACTCCGACACGAACGTCCCGATGGGCACCGTCGTGGCCAACAAGCCGGGGGCCCTCGGCACGGGCATCGTCAGCGTCACCGGCACGGGCTTTCTTCAGCTTGCGGTGGACGGGGCGGCGGCCCACGGCCACACGCCCGGCCCGGCGACGCCGAACGCCGTCGACGTCCGCGACGGCGGGGTCATCGACTTCGTCGCCCAGCAGGACTACGGCGTGCCGCACGTCGACGTGCTGGTCGGCGACGGGGGGGCCCTGGTGGGCGACCTGATGGACTCAAGCGGCGGCGCCGTGGACCCGTTCGCCGATCCGGACAACGGTGGCCCGCTGCTCGCGCCGATCCGGTTCGAGGAGGGTGCGACCGTGGCCCACGACACCGGCCCGGCGCCGACGCGGCGGCAGCTCTTCGACTCGGGCCTCGACGGCACGGGCGGCAAGCCCAACGCCCACCTCGTGCCGGTCCTGTTCCGGGGCGTCACCGCCGCCAACGAGACGGTCAGCGTCGGCGACGACGGCGACGAGGACGGCGGCCCGGACGACGGGTTCTCCGTCTACAAGGGCGTCTCGTTCAATCCGCTTTACAGCCCGTTCATCTCGGTCCCGGCGTCCGACGTGGCCAGCACCCCGTTCAACGGCACGCTGACCGACGTCAGCCTGACGGCCGACGGGATCACGGCGGCGATGTTCCTGCCGGGGCCGGACGGCGACGCGATCCCGGAAGGGCTGGTCGTGGACGGCTTCACCACCCTGGCGACGAGCAACACCGACACCGGGGCGACGTTCATCGGGACGGGCGAGATGCAGCTCGACCTGAACTTCGGGTGGCCGAACGGGACGGACGTGATCACCCGCCGGGCGCCGGTCAACAACGAAGGGAACCGAAACGGCTTCGACGTCGCCGGGACGGTGCCGGACGGCAAGACGGTGCGGATCGAGAACCTGGCCGTCGTTCTGGACGCGGCGGACCAGTTGGCGGCCGACGGGGGCCCCGGCGGCGGCCACCTGGACGTCCACGCGGGCGGCGGCCTGGACCTCAGGACGAACACGCCCACGCAGGGCAAAGTCACGATTCGCGGCCTCGCCTCGACCGGCAACCGGCCCGGCGCCGTCTCCGTCGATACGCTGGCCCAGATCGAGCCGGCGGGCGTCGACCTCGCCTACGAGGACGGGGCCATGGTGCTCCTGAACTTCAGCGGCCTGACCATCAACCCCGAACCTGCGAGCCAGCCGGCCAACGTCATCTACGTCATGGCCGACAGCGGGGCCAAGAACATCGCCAGCAACCAGGACATCACGTTCCTGGACGGCGGCGGCCTGTATTGGTCCGGCAGGAACGAAGGCGGCGGCGGGTCGCTGACCACCGACGGCACGGACATCTTCTTCAGCGGCGAGACCCAGGGCAGCGTCCACCTGGGCAGCGGCGAAGGCAGCTTCAACGTCCAGGCCAACATCGACCTGACGGACACCGGCGGCAGCGGCGTCGTCGCCGACCTGCGGATCGGACAGGCCGACGTCCCGAAGGGCGGCGAAGGCGGCCTCAGCCTGGACCGCGTCGTGGCGGACGGCACGGTCAATGCCCTCCGGTCGGTGACGGCCCGCGACCTGATCGTTTCCCACGGCAGCTTCACCTGGAACGCCGATAGCAGCAGCCACACCTTCAGCGTCCGCAACATCATCGGCGAGCCCGCCTCCGACGACATCGCCATCGGGACCACTCAGGACCAGACCGTCACCGTGACGGGCTTCGTCCGGCACGAGGGCGACGCGTTCGAGCTTTTCAACAACGACACCGTCGCCCTTCAGGTCCGCGACGGCACGTTCGCCGACTCCATCGAGATCACCGGCGCCGGTTCGGGCGGCTTCCTGAACCTGTTTGCCGGCGGCGGCCTCGGCCCGGCCGGCGACCCGCCCACCGACACCCTCTCCGACGGCGAGACGGGCTATTTCATCGACCAGACCATCATCCTGGACGGCGTCCAGACCCAGGTCACCCGGGGCACCGGCGACCGCGGCCAGACGATGCGCGTCAAGGGCAGCGGCGAGGGCGACCGGGAAAACCTCGAATTCACCGACGTCACCATCCGCGACACCGTCGACGACGGCCTGGTCACCAACCTGGCGCTGATGGGCGGCGGCGACGACACCGACACCATCATGAACCTGAAGCTCGAGTCGGACGTGGTCATCACCGACACGCCCGGCGGCACGGGCCAGGGCGCCAGCGACTTCGATCTCGGCGACGTCCTGCCCGTCGGGGGCGACCGGACCCTGATCATCGACGGCCCGGGCACGACGCCCGGTCTCGAGACGTGGACCGGCACGGCCTGGGGCCGCATCGGCGACGGCGACGGCGTCGGGGACAAGGTCGACGTCCAGATCCAGGGGGGCTCCACACTCATCGTCGCCGAGAGCGGCGCCATCGACGCCGAGGCCGACGTCCTCCTGGTCGACGGCGGCAACCTCGGCATCCGCGAGTCTGGGGCCATGGACCCACCGAGCATCAACCCGGCGTCCAGCGGCGGCATCTTCTTCAGCAACCTCGGCGACACCACCTTGACCAGCGCCCTGACCAACCCGGGCAACATCGGCATCCTGGCCGTGGCATCCAACGACACCGAGACGGTGGCCCTGAGCATCGCCGGCTACAGCGACACTGCCGACGACCTGCTGACCCTCAACGAGGTGGAGGATCCGACGACTCAAGGGGTCATCTTCACCCAGACGTCGACGATCAACGCACAGGTCCAGCCCCGCGGGCCGACCGGGTCGGGTGAACCGCACAACCTTGGCGTGACGGGCGGAGCCACCGTGACGATTGCCGGCACCGTCCGGGGCCACAGCGACACGGGCAACAGCCACGCCATGTCGTTCTACGTCGAGGGCGGCTCCGAGCTGCACTTCGGGCCGACCGTCCAGGGCTCGGGAGGGCCGGACTCGGGCTCGGTCGTGCCACCGAGCGGCACCGTCCTCGACAGCGTGGCCAGCTACGACGGATCGGACGATGCGGCCAACGCCCAGTCGGTCGGCTTCTTCGGCGAGGGTGCGGGCAGCGTCGTGACGTTCGACCTGGATTTCGTGGCCGACGCCGACGGGACGAGCATCGACCCCGACAGTCCGCCCACCAACCAGGAGGACGCCAAGGCCTGGTGGGGGGCCGAGGTCGGCAACGTCAAGGTGGTCTTCGAGAAGCAGGCCCAACTGCCCGTCCACCGCCTCGAGTTCGACAACCAGTCCGGCGGCCTGGTGCAGCTCAAGGACGATCCGTCCATGGGCGGCACGCAGAGCTACGTTTACCAGGGCGAGATATCCACCGGCGATGCAACCGGCACCCTGGAGACCCAGGTCGACCTGACGCAGACGATCGATCCGACGCAGCACGTGTTCCACGTCGGCCAGCTCGGCATCGGAGACGGGACGCTCGTCAAGACGGGCCCCGGCACGTGGACGCACGAGGGCACGGAGTTCTTCGAGTCGGTCTTCGTCAGCGACGGGGGGACGCCCGACGACCCGGCAGACGACGTCTTCGAGTGGCAGAGCACGGCCGCCGGGACGCTCCAGATCGATGAAGGGACGATGGTCTTCAACACGCCGGCCGTCCTGCCCGACAACACCGGCGCCGGCGATCCGGACGACGCGTATCCCGACTTCGAGGCCGAGATCGACTACCGCAACGCCGGCATCACGGTCGGCGCGGCCGGGACGGTCAACGTCAACCGCGACATGCAGCTCGGACGGTTGGTCGTCAACGGGGCCGGTTCGTTCAACGTCAATGCCGCCAACACCGTGACGGTCCACGAGGCGGTCGGCGGCTCCGGGACGGTCGATACGGCCGGCAACCATATCGTCCTCGGCGTGCCCGGGGGCGGCGAGGAGGACCCGTTCCGCCTGGTCCCGGGCGCCAGCATCGGGACCCTCAACGTCACGGGCGACCTCGACATCCAGAGCGACGACCTCCGGTACGAGTGGGAGGTCGGCTCGGGCGGGGCCGACGCCATCCAGGTGACCGGCTCGTTCGATATGGCCGCCTCGGCCACCCCGGTGCTGATGGTCCGCAAAGCGGGCGGCGACGTGGCCCCGGGCGACTACGACCTGATCACTTGGTCCGGCACCGATCCGACCAACCCCAACGCCTGGACGGTGGACGCCAGCACCTTCGTCAACACCGGTCCGGACTGCAACTGGACCGACGGGACCGGGTCGTGGGACGTCCCGGCGAACTGGGACCTGATCAGCGTTGCCCACACCGGGGTCGTCTACGTCAATGCCACGGACGCCAGTCCGGGCGGCAAGCTCGTCGTCCAGGACTTCGCGCTGGGCGATCTTTCGCCCCAGGTCGGATCGAACGTCTTTATCCAGAACGACGACGCGGAAGGCTCGGCGTTCACCGTGGCCGGCCCGGCGGCCGCCGCGACCGTCGCCAATCTGACCCTGGGCGGCGGGACCGACCAGCCGACGCTGGACCTCGCCGGGGCGGGCACCCTCGACGTGACGGGCGTCACGACCGTCCAGTCCGGCGCCACGCTGAACGTCGGCGCGAAGCTGACGACGGGCGACTTCCAGGTGACCGGCGGCCAGGTCAACCTGACCGGCGCCGACATCGAGACCGACACCGGCCAGGTGGTCGGCGGCACGGTCGACACCGCGGCCCGGAAGGTCTCCGCTAACGAGGTCTTCGAGGTGGGCATCATCAACGTCGACGTGACGGCCAGCCCGAACTCCGTCGGCGTCACCGGGGCGGACATCGTCTCGGAGCGGACGCTTACGGTCGGGGGCGGGACCGTCGCCATCTCGGCCGATCCCCTCATACCGGGGGCCGAAGGCAAGCACTGGAAGAACGTCGGGGGCCACCTGGTCGAGTCGGTACCCGTCGAGGAGGACCCCGACGACATCACCATCGACCCGGTCATCGACTTCCCCGACCCGGGTTCGGGCAACGAGCTCTTCGTCTCCGTCCATCCGGAACTGACCGGCTACGTGACCGACCATGGTTCGGAGTGGGTCGGCGCGTTCATGGCGACCGTTGCCGGCGAGTACGAGTTCTTCACCCAGAGCGACGACGGCAGCACCGTGGAGGTGGACGGCGAGTTGGTTGTGGACAACAATCTCGGCCAAGGCTTCGCCGGGAGCGAGAAGGGCGCGACCAAGGGCCTCTCGACCGGCATCCACACGATCCGCGTGCTGCACAAGCAGGGCATCCACGGTCACGGCATCGTGGTCCGGTGGGACCCGCCGACCGGCGAGAAGGAGCTGATGCCGCTGTTTCGCCTCGGGGCGGGGGCCGGAGATGCCATCGACTCGTCCAACACGCACCTGGTCGTCAGCGAGACGACCACGGTCGACTTGGCCGCCTCCGGCCCGGACGGCGCGGTCCTCGGCAACCTGAACGTCCAGGCCGGCACCACGACGCTGGAGACGGCCAGCAAGGTCACCTTCAACGATGTGAGCATGGCGGACGGGACGAAACTGGTCCACGACATGGAGGTGACGGTCGGCGGCACGTTCAGCATCGGCTCGACCGCGGCCAAGGCAGGCTTCGGCTCCCTCACGGTCGGCACCCAGGACCACGGGCCGGGTTCGGTCCTCAACGTCGACGAGGGCACCGTGGCCCTGGGCGGCAACGCCGGCACGCCCGCCGTGGCGGGCGTCGCCGCCGATACCCCGCTGACGCTCAACGTCACGGGCTTCGACGGACCGGCGGTCGTCACCCTCAATGCCGATCAGGACCTCGGGGGCCTGGGGCTGGCCACCGGCGCCGGCCTCGTCGGCCTGGACCTGAACGACCGCGTGCTTCGAATCTACGACCTCGGCGTCGAGGCCAACCTGGCCTCGATGCTGGCCCTCGACTTCCTGGGCAACATGGAGATCGGAGGCGACGGCATCTACGACAGCCAAGCCGACGGCGCCACCGAGAGCATCGGTTTCACCGACCAGCGGGTCGACGCCCACGGCGACCCGTACGTCGCCGTCCGGACCGTCTTCAAGGGCGACATCACGATGAACGGCACGGTCGGCGACGAGGACTTCGCCGTGCTCCTCGGCAACTGGGGCAAGGCGGCCACGTGGGACAGCGGCGACCTGTCCTATAACCTGACGGTCGGCGACGAGGACTTCGCCGTCCTGCTGGGCCACTGGGGCCGGACGAACGGCAACCACGTTCCCGAGCCGGCCACGCTGGCCCTCATGGGCGTGGGGCTGCTCACGACGCTGCTGGCCCGCCGGCGTCGCCGCTGAGGCGATGCCCGGCCCGAAGACGAGACGTAGTACCTGGATGGCGGCCAGGAGAGGCCCCTTGCCGGGCGAGGGGCTTCTCCTCTGTCTGGGGCCTGCGGCCGGGCCGTTGGCCCGGACTTCCCGGCACCGACTTGCCTCCGGCCCGTTCTCGCGTAGACTTTCAAAGGGAGAGGTTCGCGCGGAGGCGGCCTGTTCGGCAGAGATGGCATGATACACCACCGTGGCTTCCAGACGCGGATCGCGGCGGAGTGCGCCGTCGTCTTGGCGTGCGGCCTGTGGGCGGCTGCCGCAGGGGCCGGCATCCTTCATCCCGGCGACGATCCCTATACGGGCGACACCCCTCCCGATGCCGTCGTCGGGCGGTGGGGCCCCAACGCCTCCTGTGTCGCCATCGGCGAGCGGCACGTCGTGACCACGGCCCACCAGGGTGGTGGCATCGGCACGGACGTCGTCCTCGGCGGCACCACCTACGACGCTGCTGACATCTTCACCCACAGCAAGGCGGACTTGCGCGTCGTTCTCATCGAGGCGGCCGGGGGCGGCCCCGCCGCACTGACCGACTGGGTCGGCGTCTACACCGGCACCGACGAGGTAACCCAAACCGGCGTTTTTGGCGGCTTCGGCAAGCGGCGCGGGTCCACCCTCACCGACGGCGACGGCGCCCCGTATGCGTATGCCTGGACCGGCGCCGCCAACGACACGCTCACCTGGGGCCGACAACGGATCGACGGCACGGGCGTCATCACGGGCAGCTACACGATGGCCGTGCTGGGGGCCGACTTCGACGCCGACTTGGCCCCGGAAGACCCCGGCAACGGCCGCCACTATGTCGAGGGCGAGATCGGCATCGCCGACTTCGACAGTGGCGGCGGCCTGCTCCTGGAGATGGGCGACGGCTGGGAGGTGGCGGGCCTCGGGCGCGGCGTGGAGCGGAAGAACGAGAGCCGGTTCCGCTCGCCCGTCACGGGCAATCTGGATCCCGACAGCATGGACTTCGTTCGTCTCAGCTCCTACGCGACGTGGATCGCCGAAGTCCTGGGACGCACCGAGTGGACCCTCGACGGGAACGGCACGTGGTCCGAGGGGGGGAACTGGGACCCGGCCGCCGCCCCGGACGGTCAGGACAAGTGGGCCGTGTTCGGCACCGCCGCCACCGCCCCGGTCGTCGTCACGCTCGACGCGGCGGCGACCGTCGGGTCGATCCGCTTCGAGGGAATTCAGGCCTACACGATCGCGGGGTCCGAAACGCTCAGCCTGGGGGTCGGCATCGACGACGCCGTCATCGAGGCGGTCAACTATGCCGGCGTGGCCGGCCACACCGTCTCGACGGCCCTCGACCTGGAGGACTCGCTGCTGGTCAACGTGGTGGGTGGCAACAGCGTGCTGCTCGACGGCACGATCGGGGGCGCCGCGGGGGCGGGACTCCGAAAGGGCGGTTCCGGGACGGCCACCCTCGCCACCGACAACACCTTCGACGGGGGCACGCGGATCGAGGGAGGCACACTCCGGGTGACCGCCGCCGCCGGGCTCGGCACCGGGCCCGTCGAGATGCTGGCCGGGACGCTCGCCCTGCTCGCCGACGCCCCGACAAGCTTCGGCAATGACCTTTCGCTCGTCGAGGATGCGACCGTCCGGGTGGACCGCAACACGGCTGCCGGCGTCGGCGGCACGCACTCGCTGGGGTCCATCATCATGACGACCGCCGAGCTCACGGCCGTCGGCGCCCACGGGTACGAGCTGGCCTTCACGGGGTCGGCCCAACTGGGCGTGGCGTCGATCGACGAAACCGCCATCGACACCGCCTCGGCCGACGTGATGCTTGCCGGCGAGACCGGCATCCGGGGAAAGCTCACCAAGGAGGGCCCCGGAACGTTGACGCTGGCCGGGCCCCAGTCGCACCACCACTCGGCCCAGCTGTGGGTCAACGGCGGGACCCTGGCCCTCGACACCAATGCGGGGACGCCGGCCACCGCGGACGATCCGGCCGAGGCGGGTCTGGAGATCTGGGTCATGGGCAGCAAGGTGGTGCTGGGGGCCGACCAGGACCTGGGCCGGCTGGCGGTCGTGGCCCCCGCCGACGGCCTTCAGGAGGTCGACCTGAACGGTCGCGTCGTCCGCATCTACGACACGAGCGTCGAGTCCGGACTGGCCGCCATGATTGCCATGGCCAACGGGGGGACCGCCACCGGCGGTGACGGCATCTATGACTCCCAGGCGGCGCCCGACGAGCGGATCGGGTACACGGACCAGCGGATCGACGCCCACGGCGACCCGTACGTGGCGCTGCGGGCGGTGTTCGCCGGCGACGTGACGATGGACGGGCAGGTCGGCGACGCCGACTTCGCCGCCCTGCTCGGCGGGTGGGGCCAGTCGGGGACCTGGGACACCGGCGACCTGTCGTACAACCGCCAGGTCGGAGACGAAGATTTCTCGATCCTTCTGGGCAACTGGGGGAAGACGGGCGGCCATCACGTCCCCGAGCCCGCCACCCTCGCCCTTGTCCTGACGGGTCTGGGCGTAGCGGCGGCCCGCCGGCGCCGCTGATGGCAGCCCCCCAATCCTGCGACGGGCCTCCGTCTCAAGCGTCAGGCGCCGTGGCCGGGCCGCGCCTTCCGCCGTGGTGTGCATGCCCTTGACACTAGAGGCGATGGCGGCTAGTTTGGGCGGCCGAGAAGCCGCATTTTGGACGTTCTCGCGACGCTGTGGCGCCGCTCGGGGCGGGTCTTCGGCGGCGCGTCATCCTCCTGTGCAAGCGGTTTCGGTGGGGCGAGCCCCGGCAGGGGTATCCGTGGTATGCCGCCGAGGGGGTCCCCTCGCGAAGCGTCGGGTCCGGCAAGGAGAGATGGGTGTCAGTCACCGCCGAAGCTGAGCGGCCTGCCGCTCAGGGACCCGTCGAGGCCGTGCCCGGGCCGGAAGCCGCCGACTGCGCTCCCGAACGTCCCACCCTCCTCGGCGCCGCCCTGACCATCCTGCTCGGCTTGGCGGTGCTCGTCCTGCTCATCCCGTTCATTCAGTGGGTCGACTACGGGGCCTACACGAACCCGTTCGAGCTGTCGGCCCCTCCGGCCGGGGCCGTGGGCCTGCTGGTCGGCCTGCTTCTGGTGAACTTGGTGGTGTTTGCCGCCGCCCGGGCCCGAGCGTTCCGCCGGTGGCAGCTCGTGCTGCTCTACGTGATGCTGGTGACGGGCCTGCCGGTGGCGAACGTGGGTCTCGTGCAGCCCGTCCTGACGAACATCACGTCGGTGGCGTCGGAGTACGTGGACCGGAACGTCCCGAGCGTGGCCCCCGCCTATGCCGCCCAGGACCCGGCGTTCTATCCGAAGGTCGAGTTCGACCCGGCCCTGAAGGGCGAAGAGCGGCAGCGGCAGATCGCGCCGCTGAAGCGGTTCTGGTCGGGCACGCCGCTGGGACTGGCCGAGCAGTACCGCCTCCGCGGGGCCTCGACGTGGCAGAAGCTTCAGTACGCCTGGGACAAGGTCCCCTGGCGGATTTGGCGCGAGCCGCTCCTGAACTGGGCCGCGTTCATCTTTCTCCTGTTCCTGGGCATCCTGTTCCTGGTCGAGGTTCTGAGGCAGCAGTGGGTGGAGCGGGAGAACCTGGCGTTCCCGCTGGCGGTTTTGCCGGCCGCCCTGATCGACGAACGCACCTCCACCGACGCGCGCATCCGCCATCCCCTGCTGGGCAACTGGCTCCTCTGGATCGGCATGGGCATCTCGATGCTGATGGTGGCCCTGAGCGGCATGCGGTACTACGAGCTTGGCTTCGACAAATCCGAGCTGCTGGTCAACTTCCAGGATAAGTTCACGAGATCGCCGTGGGACGCCCTGAGGCAGAACATCCTGGTCGTCAGCCCGCTGGTGATCGGCATCGGGTACCTGGTGCATCTGGAGATTTCGCGGAGCATCTGGATCTTCTTCGCCCTGGGGGCCCTGTTCATGCTGTTGGCCGCGAACATCGGGTGGAACGTGGTGGAACACCCCCCCGAGCCGCTCGACTGGCAGGCCCCGGGCTACCCCTACCCCCGCGACCAGGCGATTGGGGCGATGGCGGCCCTGGCGGCTTTCCTGCTGTGGCGAAGCCGGGGCGGCCTGTGGGCCCTCGTCAAGGCCCCGTTCGTTCGGACCGTGGACACGGGCGACGGCGAGGGCTTCATGCCTCGCCGATTCGCCGGGTGGGGGTTCATCGTCTGTTTCGTCCTCCTGGTGGCCTTCATGGTCCGGATGTTCCGTCTGCCCGAGGGGTTCGACCGGTCGGCGCTGGACGCCACCGGCGAGGTCGGGGATATCAGCTACGGGTTGATCGTTCTGTGGCTGGGCCTGTTCTTCCTGATGGTGGTGGCGTTTGCGCGGCTTCGGGCCGAGGCGGGCATCCCGAACAACTTCCTCGTCCCGTCGCTGGTCCGCGTCCCCCGGACGTGGGGCGGACCCGCCGTCTTCGGCTGGCGTTCCACCAACTTCCTCAACCACTACGCCTGGATGTCGCTGTCGTCCCTGCCGGCCATGGCGCCTTTGCAGCTCGAAGGGTTGGCGCTGGCCCGTCGGCACGGGCCGGGCCCGCGGACCCTCGCGATCGGCGTCCTGCTGGCGTTCGTGGCGGCCCTGGTCGTGGGGGGCCTGTGCTTCGTGGTCAACGTCCACCTTCAGGGCACCGGCTACATCGGGCGAAACGTCAACCACGGCACGCAAGCCCTGTGGACGTTCTACCGGGCCCGGGGCAAGAACCTGGAGGTGGGGTTCATCCACAAGGGGCAGGCGGTCGCCACGGTGGTGGGGCTGGTTCTGATGTCGGGTCTCCTGGTCGCCCGGACGAAATGGCTCCGGTTCCCGCTCCATCCCCTGGGGTACCTGGTGTACTGTGTGGCGCCGGCCCACGAGGCGTTCGCCCAGCGGCCGCAGAACGTCCGGTGGATGCACCTGCTCTGGGCCCCGATGCTCATCGCCTGGTTCATCAAGCGGACGGTGATCCGCTACGGGGGCATGAAGCTGTACCGGAAGCTCCTGCCGGTGTTCCTGGGGCTGATCCTGGGCCAGCTCCTGATGCTGGCGTTCTGGTCGGTGGCCCACGTGTTCGCCATGGACATGCTGGATCTGGAGAAGTGGATGATTGACCTGACGGCGGAGCGGCCGGTGTACTGGCCGGAGGCGTATTGACCCGCCAGGCCGGTCGGAAAACGATGCGGTGAGGTCGGGCGGGCCGGTGCACGGCCGGCAGCTGCGGAGGGATGGAACCGTGAAGTGGCAGGGAGTTCCGATCGGGCTGGCTGTGGCCGCGCTGGCCCTGGCGCTTGGGCCGACGGTCGAGGCGGCCCCCTCGCCGGCCGACCCCGTCCGGTCGGCCGCGGAAGGTCGCAGCGACTACGAGCTGGCCCGGCAGGCCCTGGCCCTCCTGGACGCGTGGCCGGTCTATCGCTTCGGCACCTCGCCCGAGGCCGAAGCCTGGTTGGCGGCGGTCATCGACGAGCAGGCCGCCGAACGCTACGAGTTCCACCGGTCCACCCTCGAGCGCGAGCGGCGGAACCTCGGTATCGACGCCGAGACTCCGTTCGCCGACCTCTCCCCCGATGAACTGGCCTTCCTCGAAGAGGCCACGGGCGGCCTCCTCGAACGTCTCCGAAAGGTCTACGAACCCGTCCTGGCGGCGGCCGACGAGTCCCTGAAGGCCCGTCTCGCGGCCCTTTACCCGGCCCCCGACAAGGTGGTCGACCGGGAAGACCTGACCCGAAGGTGGCTGAGGCGGCGGGTCCTGGAGTACGTCCGGCTGCACGAGCTGGACCGCTTCCCGCCCCTCCAGGCCGAGGCCCTTCGGGCGGAGGTCGAGGCGATCCACCGTCTCGGCCCTCGGGCCGTCGGCCATCCGGGACATCGTCCCGCGCGCGCCCGTGTCCTGGATCGCTTCCGCCGGGCCGGCCTGGCCGGCGTCCAGCTGGACCGCTTCACCCGGGCCGCGCCTATCGACGAAGGAGCGACGATCTACCTGAGGCCGCCGGACGGCGAGCCCGAGCGGCTTTTCTCCGTCTGGCCGAACCAAGCTGTGCCGCCCATGCTGCCCGAGGGCGGCATCGAGGGCCCCCTCGTGGACATGGGCTCAGGCCGCCTGCTCGAGGCGGACGGGCTGGAGCTCCAAGGGGCGATCGTCCTGCTGGACTTCAACTCGCGGGCGAACTGGCAGTGGGCCGCCATGCTCGGGGCCCGGGCGGCCATCTTTTGCCACCAGGAGGGCATGAGCCGCCAGGAAGCCGCGGGCAAATTCATCAACCTGCCGGTCGACTTCCCCCGGTACTACGCCGAGGCATCGCTCGTGCCGCGCCTCCGCCGCATGGCCGGTCGCGGCGACCCGGTGCGGCTCGTCGGCCGGATGGATTGGCAGGACGTGGCGTGCGGCAACGTGCTGGGGTTCCTGCCTTCGACGGCGGTGACCGAGGCCCACGCCGCCTTGAAGCAGGAGTTGGCGGAGGTCGCGGACGCGGTGCCGCCGGACCTGGCCGAGGCCCTGAAGGCGGGGAAGGGGACCGAAGCGGCCTTGTTCCTTGAGTCGCCCGTGGCCGAATGGCCCGAGCCGGTGGTCCGATGGGCCCTGAAGCGGTGGCTTCGGGCCGACGAGGACGGCTACGCCGAGCGGGTGGCGCGGCAGGTCCGCCGTCTCGTGCCCGGCCGGGAAGCCGTCCTGATCAACGCCCCGTTGGACTCGCTGTCGGCGGTTCCGGGGGCGCCTCACGGGGCGGACCAGTCGGGGTCGCTGGTGGCGCTGGAGGCCCTGGCCGACTACATGGTCGCTCTGAGCCCCCTGCCGCGCGAGCGGTCGGTCGTGTTCGTCGCCTTCGACAGCCAGTTCCAGTCGATGTACGGGGCCCGAAGTCTGTGCCGGGCCATCCGATTCGGGGAGCAGCACTTCCGGGACCGGGCGGCGGAGCTGGAGGATGACCTCGAGCGGGTCAAGCGGATCCAAGCGATCCTCGAATCGCCCGGCGAATGGGAGTTCGGCACGGCGAGCGGGGCCGAGAACGCCTTGCTCCGCGAAGCGAAGGACCGGATGAACTTCCGGCGGGCGGACGTCGCGGCCCAGCGGAAGGGGGCGGAGACGGACCGGCTGCCGGTCGAGCGTGCAGCCCTGGACGTCCGGCTCGGCTTCTACAAGGCCGCCTCCGGTCTGGATTCGCTCGGCGACGTGCTACAGGTGCTTGCGCTGGTGGAGGCCCCCTCGGGCCGGTCGCCCGACCGCGAGGCGGTGCTCGCGCCGCTTGGTAAGGCAGCGGGCAGGCCCACGCTCGAACGGCTCCTCGCGGACCTGGACGAGGCGGATTCCCCCGAGGCGTTTGAGGCGCTGCCGCCCGACACGCTGGCCGCCGTCCGGGCGGCCATGGGCGGGGACGACATCACGCTCTCCTGGCTCCGCCGCAGCTACGAGGGCCGGCTGGCGCGATACCGGGACCGCCTCGATGGGGCCCGGGAAGACGCGGACCTCGCCCGGCAGCTGGACGGCCTCACGGATTCGGAAACCGCTCTCCAGCTCGCCGGCAAGGCCACCGGCCCGTCTCCCGAGCCGGGGGCCCTGGAAAAGGCCGAGACGCGGCTGGTGGGCCTCGTCCGGGAGGAACGGTACCGGACCGACGTCGCCTTCTCCATCGACCTGGCGAGCCACACCACGCAGATCACCCTCGGGGAGGGCAGCAAGGCCGTCCCCATGCAGGGCCTGCCCGGGGACTTCACGTTCACGACGCGGACCAACATCAGCCAGCAGTACACCCAGGCCGGCCGGTTGATGAACCGTGTCCTGGACCTGGCCCACGGCCAGTTGTTTGCGAACACGGCGTCGATGGAGACCCGGCGGCAGTATACGGAGGCGGACGGCACGAGCCCCGAGGGGCCGCTCCTGATGGCCGAGATCACGCCCTACGCCTTCAAGTCGTGCGAGGAGCCCAAGTACGCCTGGAACACCCCGGCCGACGTTCCCTCGGCCATGGACTTCGAGGGGCTCGCGGTCCAGGCCAAGACGGTCTCGGCGTTGATCTGCGACGCCCTCTCGGACGAGGCCCTGATCGTCAAGGCGAAGCGGATTCGCAGCAGGTACACCGAAATCCACGGCCGTGTCGTTAAATTCGACATCCGGGCCGGCCCGTTCCCTAACATGCCCGTCGACGGCGCGCTGGTGTACCTCGTGCGGGGCGGCCAGATGGACGAGGGCGGCAAGGGGGCCCGCAAGTGCGGCGGCGTGTTCTCGCACCTGGCCGTCCTGGCCGACCCCGACGGGCGCTATCGCCTCCCCTTCGAGCCGCGCGGCCAAGGCCGCGGCAGGCCCAAGGTCTGGGCCTTCGGGTTCGACCGGCGCCGCGGCGTGGTGGACCTGGCCATCGACGAGGGCGAGTCGCAGACCGTCCGCCTCACGAACCGCCTCCGGCTCGACGACTCCACCGAACGGCTCGACCTGCTCGTCTTCGACTGCGCGGGGGCCGTCCTGTTCAACCCCGTGGACCCCCGCTACCTGCGGGTCCTGAAGAGCGTGCGGATCCTGGACGGCAAGAGCAAGTCCCAGCCCCGCCACTACACCAGCCTGGCCTCGGACGAGACCAAGGGCAAGGAGGGCTCGGCCGACGAAGCCGCCAACTGTGCCGTCGTCTTCGTCCCGCCAAACCTTCACCTCCAGGTCATGATGGGCGAGCAGAACCTCGGCACCCGGCGGCTGGTCCTGCTCGGCACGTCCGCGGACGACCCCACCGGGGGTGGCTATCCGATCGGGCGGGGACGGCTCCTCGAGCATACCCCTCTGAAGGTGGCCGAGGACATGACCCGCCTTAACCGCGACCGGCTCCGACGCCTAGGCAACGCCGGCATCCGGTCCACCGAGCTCGACGAGCTCGTCGACCAGGCCGACGAGCACATCGGCCGGGCCAAGCGGGCCCGCGAGGGGCGACAGCACGCCGACGCCGTCCGGTTCGCCAACTCCGCCTGGGGCTTCGCCGCCCGGGCCTACCCGGAAGTCACGGCGACGGCCAACGATGCGGTCTATGGCGTCGTGTTCTTCCTGGCGCTGATCCTGCCGTTCGCCTACTTCATGGAACGGCTGACGTTCGTCTTCAAGACCGCGGTGTACCGGGTGATCGGGATGAGCATCTGGTTCGCGATCGTGTTCGGCATCCTGTTCTGGGTGCACCCGGCGTTCGAGATCTCGCTGACGCCGCTGGTGATCCTTCTGGCGTTCCTTCTGCTGGTGCTGGCGTCGGTGGTCCTCGTGCTGGTCTCGGCCCGATTCGGGGAGCAGGTGAAGAAGTGGCGGCAGCAGGCCTCGGGGGTCCACTCGGCCGACGTCAGCCGCCTCTCGACGACCGCCGTCGCCTTCAACCTGGGCATTGCGAACCTCGGCAAGCGAAAGAGCCGGACCGTCCTGACCATCGGGACGCTCATCCTGCTGGCCTTCAGCGTCATTTCGTTCACCTCGGTCCAGCAGGCGGCCGACCACTATCCGATCGAGCTGGGTGCCGACGCCCCGTACAACGGGCTGATGTTCCGCATCCCGCACTGGAAGGACATGCCGGAGTCGGTCTCCACGGCCCTGGAGGTGGAGTTCGCGGGCCGGCACCTGCTCGTGAAGCGGGGCTGGCGGATGGAGACCGAGGGCGGCTGGAACCAGTGGCTCGAGGGCTCCAACGAGATGGCCTTGGTCCGCCAGGACAACCCCGACGCCCGGGCGACCGTCCACTGCCTGGCCGGCTTCGAGGCCGCCGAGAAGGAGTTGACCGGCCTGGACCGCTGTGTCGTGGCCGGGCGGTGGATGCGGGAGGGCGAACGCGACGTCCTGCTCGTCCCGGAGGGCGCCGCCCACGAGCTCCAGCTCGACCCCGAGGACGTCGAGGCCGGGAGGGTCCGCATCATCCTCGGCGGCCGCGAGCTTCGCCTCATCGGGGTCTTCCGCGCCCGCCGGACCGCGGCCCAGAAGGAAGCCGGCGAGATGCCCATTGGGGCCGACGAGGTCCGCGGCCTGAACGGGGAGTCCATCGCCCCGATCGACTACCTGGCCTCCGGCTCCGAAGGGGGCAAGATCGGCAGCGGCGGCGCGGGCGTCCAGGGCGTCGACATCGAGGCCGAGGTCGGCCTGGAGCGGGCCTTCGAGCACATGAGCTTCACCGATGTCGCCATCGCCCCCCTCGACACGATCCGCCAGATGAGCGACAGCCACGTCAAGGCCGTCTGCGTCAAGTTTGCCCCCGGTTCGCCCGAGGACCACAAGCAGATCATCGACGAGCTGATGAGCCGCCTTGCCGTCAACGTCTACGCCGGCGTCGACGGCCGGCGCTACCTCATCCGCAGCGTCGGCCTGAAGACCATCCGGCCGGACTGGACGCTCGTCGCCCCGATCGTCCTGGCGGTCCTCATTATCCTGAACACGATGCTCGGCACGGTCGAGGAGCGAAAGGGCGAGATCCGCATGCTCGGCGCCGTCGGCCTGGCGCCGCGGCACGTGGCGATGCTCTTCTTCACCGAGGCCAGCGTCTACGCCAACGCCGGCGTCGTCGTCGGCTACCTCGTCGGCCAGGTCATGGCCAAGATGGTCGTGTCGATGGGATGGTTTGAGGAGCTGTCGCTGAACTACTCGTCCCTGGCGGCCATCTTCACGGCGGCCCTGGTGGCCCTGATCGTCCTGGCGGCGACGGTGTACCCGGCCCGCAAGGCCGCCGCCCTCGCCACCCCGTCCGGGGCGGCCCGGTGGGCCATGCCCGAGCCCCGCCAGGGACGCCGCCTGGTGCTCGAGCTGCCGTTTACGCTCACGCGGGGCAACGCCGTCGGGATGGCCATGTTCCTCCACGAGTACTTCGAGGGCCACGCCGACCCGACGAGCCCCGACTTCAGCACGTCGGGCCTGAGGACGCGGGCCTGGGCCTCCGACGGGCAGGCCCTGCTGGCCCTCCAGATGCGGGTCTTCCCGGCCCCGTACGACCTGGGTGTCAGCCAGCGCTGCCTCGTGACCGTCTACCCGACCGACCGGGAGGGGGTCTACGGCGTGCGGTTCAGCCTGCGGCGGCTCTCGAGCGACGAGGGGTCGTGGATGCGGACGAACTTCCGCTTCATGGACCTCATCCGCAAGCAGTTCCTCATCTGGCGAACCATCCGCTTGGAGCAGCGGCGGACCTACATTGAGGAAGGGTTGCAGCTATTTCAGTGACCCAGGAAAAGCCGGTGACGCCCGGGCCCCACGGCGACCTCCTCCGGACCGAGGAGGACCTCGGCCCGTTCGAGGACGGGTTCACCCGCAAGACCATCCTCGGGGCCCTCTTCGTCGCCTTCGTCATGCTTCCGGGGAACATCTACCTCGGGCTGCTGATCGGCAAGGACAACCCCGCCGCCGAGTGGGTCACGGTCATCCTGTTTCTGGAGCTGGCTCGCCGCAGCTTCACCACGCTCAAGAAACAGGAGATCTACGTCCTCTTCTACACGGCGAGCGTCCTGACGAAGCGGATCGGGCACCTGGCCCTGACGGGTGGGGTGTTCGCCACGGCCATCTACAACCAATACTGCCGCCAGTCCGTCATTTTTCAGCAGTTCGGCCTCTCCTCGACGGAGGTCCTGCCCGAATGGGTCTGCCCGGACGTCGCCGTCCTCGAGATGCGGACCTTCTGGCACGAGGCGTGGATGCCGGCGTTCTTCGTCCTGGTGGCCGGGCTCGTCCTGGACCGGCTCTCGTGGCTGGGGCTGGGGTACCTGGCGTTCCGGGTGACGGCGGGGGTGGAGCGGCTGGAGTTCCCCATGGCCCCGGTCGCCGCCGAGGGGGCGACGGCCCTGGCCGAGAGCAGCCAGAAACGCGAGTCCTGGCGGTGGCCCATCTTCTCGGTCGGGGCGACCTGCGGCGTGACATTCGCGCTGTTCTACGTGGCCGTCCCGGCCATCACGGGGGCCATCTTCCCCCGGCCGGTCCAGCTTCTGCCCATTCCCTGGCTCGACCTCACCGAGACATTCGAGGGGATCGCCCCGGCGGCCATCATCGGCATCACGCTCGATCTGGGCATCCTGCTGACGGGGTTCATCCTGCCTTGGCGGGTCGTCATCGGCATGTTCGTCTCCTCGGTCGTCATCCACATCCTGCTCAGCCCGTTCCTCCATTGGTCCGGCATCCTGACCCAGTGGCAGGAGGGCTCGGGCTTCAACGCCATCGCCACCCACATGGCCAACCAGCTCGACCTGTGGCTGTCGGTGAGCATCGGGGCGGCCATTGCCGTCTGCACGATCGGCCTGTTCGGTCTGGTCCGGGCCAGCCGCAAGGCCGACACGCGTCACGACTGGAGCCGGCTCTGGAAACCGGAGAAGGGGCGGGGCGACATCCCCTTGTGGGTCGCGCTGCTGCTGTTCCTGGTCGCCAGCATCGGCTACGTCGTCCTGTGCCACGGCCTGGTGAACCTGGGGTGGCTGAGCGACAATCCGGTCAGCCCGCGGGGCGAGTGGTTCCCCTGGTGGCTCTTCGCCATTTTCGCGTTCCTCTGGACGCCGCTCAACACGTACCTGGCGGCCCACATGCAGGGCATCACGGGCCGGCCCATCGCGTTTCCGCTGGTCCGCGAGGGGTCGTTCCTCCTGAGCGGCTATGACAAGCCCGACGTCTGGTACGCCCCCATTCCGCTCCACAACTACGGCGGCGCCGCCCAGTTCTTCCGCATCGTCGAGCTGACCCGGACGAAGTTCACCAGCATTCTGAAGGTTGAGGCCCTCATCCATCCGCTCCTGCTCGTGACGGGCTTCTTCTTCTGGTGGTACATCTGGAGCCTGGCCGACATCCCGTCCGAGCGGTACCCCTACGTCCAGAGGTTCTGGCCGATGCACGCCTCGTACCGGGCCCTGTGGTCGACGGCCCTGTCGGACGGCACGCCGTTCATGCTCAACGCCCTCAAGGGCTGGGTCATCGGCGGCGCGGCGGCCGTCGCGGTGGTGCTCTACGTCGTCCTGACGCTGCTGGGTGTCCACACGGGCTACTTCTACGGGATGGTCGCCGGCATCGGGGCCTATCCGCACCACACCATCGCCATCTTCATCGGGATGCTGATCGGGCGGCTCTACCTGGCTCGGCGCGTGGGGCCCGAGCGGTGGCGGCGGTACACGCCCGTGATCCTGGCGGGCTTTTCGTGCGGCATGGGTCTGGTGGCGATGCTCAGCATCGCGTTCGTCTTCCTGTCGAAGGCCGTGACGCCGCTGCCGTACTGACGTCAGTGCCGCACGGCGGCCCGACCCGGTCGGCGGAATGGAGCTCCAAGAGGAGCCGACGTGACGCAGACGTCCGAAAGCAAGGCCCGACACGCCCGCCGACAGCGGGTGGGGCGCGTCGTCGTCCTGCCCCTGGCGAAGGCGATCCGCATGGCGTGGCAGAACCTCCGCCTGCGGCCCGCGCGGACGCTGCTGACGGTCCTGTCGATCCTCGCCGCCGTCGGGTTCGTCCTGTTCGTCCTGGCCCAGACGCACATCCGGGACGCCGCCGACCGTGAGCTCAGGACGGCCATCGATCGCGAGCAGGAGGAGGAGGCCGATGCCGAGGAGGGCGGCGGGGCCCGCGGCGGACGGCTCATCTGGGTCGTCGCCGTCAGCCTCTGCGCCTGCACGGTCGGCATCGTCAACGCCATGCTGATGTCCATCACCGAGCGGTACCGCGAGATCGGGACGCTGAAGTGCCTCGGGGCCCTCGACAAATTCGTCCTGAAGCTGTTCCTCCTGGAATCGGTGTTCCAGGGGCTGGTCGGTTCGGCCGGGGGCGTCGTGGTAGGGCTCGGCCTGGCCTTTATCGTTACGGCCTTCCGATACTGGGGCAGCCTCGGGAAGGCCTTCGCCGTGGTGCCCTGGCCGACGGTGGGAATCGACGTCGGCATCTCGGTGGCGATCGGCATGTTCCTGGCGGTGGCGGGGGCCTTGTATCCGGCCTACGTGGCCGCCCGGATGGAGCCCGTCGACGCCATGCGGGCGCGAATCTGATGCCACCCTCTCCCCTGCGCGGGAGAGGGGCGGGGCGAGGGCGAGAGTTCTGGAACGGCTTCCGGCGCAGGGACGCCTGCGAGAAGGTAGTGCGCAATGGCCCGCAAGCTGGAAATCGACCTCTCGGTCGAAGTCGAGAACGCCGTCATGGCCCTCGGCGTCAAACGCTACTATCACATGGGCGACATCGTCGTCAAGGCGCTCGACGGCATCGACCTGAACGTCAAGCGAGGCGAGTACGTCGCCATCATGGGCCCCTCCGGCAGCGGCAAGACGACCCTGTTCAACTGCATCGGCGGTCTCGACCAGCCCTCCGAGGGCTCCGTCTTCATCGACGAGGTCGACGTGGCCGAGCTCGACGCCCTGGAGCTCGCCTGGCTCCGCTGCCGCAAGATCGGCTACATCTTCCAGACCTTCAACCTCGTCCAGGTGATGACGGCGATCGAGAACGTGACCTTGCCGATGGTTTTCGGCGGCGTCGGGGCCGACGAGGCCCTCGACCGGGGCGTCGACATCCTGGAGCGCGTCGGCCTCGGCGACCGCGTCACGCACACGCCCGCCGAGCTGTCCGGCGGCCAGCAGCAGCGGGTCGCCATCGCCCGGGCGTTCGCCAACGACCCGGCGATCATTCTCGCCGACGAGCCGACCGGAAACCTCGACCTCCACACCGGCCGCGAGATCATCACGCTCCTGAAATCGATGAACGAGGAGCGGGGCGTGACGGTCATCACGGCGACGCACGACCTGAAGATGCTCGACGTCTGCGACCGGATCGTGTGGATCCGCGACGGCCGGGTCGAGCGGGACGAGCGCCGAGAAGATATGGAGATCCGTGTCGGCCAGGTGGGCGTGGAGGGGCCGCCGCCTCCGCCGCAAGTCGAAGCCTGACAAGGGGTCACGTCTCCGTCTCGGCACCGGCCCGGCCCCGGCCGGCCAGCAGGGCGATCATCTCCTCCCGGGCCGCCGGCGTCGGCTCGTCGAGCGGCGCGAGCACCCACAGCCGCCGCGGGTCGTCCACCTCGTCCAGGGCATGCTCGACGAACGCCGTCGCCGTCTCGAAGTGCGGGTCCTTGTTCAGGCCGAGATGCGTCGAGAGGACCACCTCATCGGGCAGCGCCGCCGCCGCGGCGCGGACGGGCTGCTCCGTCGCCCCGAAGTTCACCATCCGGAGGCCCGGCACCCCGGCGAGCACCTCGAGGTTGTGCGTGAAGTTGCCGCACGAGTGGACCATCACTCCGTCGAACGCCTTCGACAAGCGAGCCAGGTACGGCGGACCGAACTCGGCGTATTCCTTCGGGCCGATCAGCGGCAGGATGTCGTCGCTGACGCCGAGCCCGCGGCCCAGGGGCCACCACGTGCCCGGCCAGTGGAGCGGTGCGAACGCCTCGCCGGCCGCGTCGCGCTGCCGCTCGACGAACTCGATCGTCAGGTCCGCGATCAGGTCGAGCAGGTGATGCACGGCCTTCGGCGCGAGGACCATGCTGGTGAGAAGGTCCGCCTGGTCCCAGATCAGCAGGGCCGTATCGAGCGGGCTCTGGATGTCCGTGACGCGAATGGGGTAGTCCGGCCCGGCCACCTGTCGCATGCGGCGGGTCCGGCGGATGACCTCGCCGAGGAGCCCGGCGTCGGCGGCGGGCCGCGCGAGCTCCAGCGCCTCGTCCGGGCCCCGGACGAACGGCCGCGTCCACGGGTCCTCCTCGTCGGGGAACGCCGTCTCGGCCCCGAAGGCCGACGCCAGGACGCCCGTGCCCATGTAGGGGTGGAGCGTGGGGACCCAGTCGTCGCCGGGGCCGGGCCAGGCCATTCGCCGCTCGTTCGCCCAGAGCTGGCGGCGGAGCTGGAGCTCGCCGTCGCGGATGATCTCGCCCTTGGGACCGCGGAGGTGCTCCGGCACCTCGTCTTCGTCCACAGGCGGCAGGTCCACCTGGAACAGCGTCCGTTCGCGTCGCCCCGCGACGAACGCCTCGAGGGTCTCCTGCCGGTCTCGAATGATCGGGTTCATCGGTCACTCCACGACGATCATCTGGTGGCCGTCGACGACGGGCACCGAGAAAGCGACCCGCTCGTCATCGACCTCGTAGGCGAGGTCCCGCTCCTGCGGGGCGAGGTAGACGCGGCGGGCCCTCCGCCCCAGGGCGACGCTCACGGGCACGTCGTAGAGCGGCAGGCGGTCCTCGATGAGGTCCAGCCGGTCGGTCCGCCGCTCGGGGACATAGTGCATCAGGTGGACGACGAGCCGCGGCCCCTGGCGAAGGAGCGTTGCCCGGCCCGTCGTCGGCATCTCGACCCGCAAGGGCCGCTCCGGCAGCAGACGATCGAGCAGGTTCGCCACCGCCTGCCGGTAGACGGTGTAGCCGGTCTCGGCGTAGGCCGCAAAGAGCGGCGCCTGGGCGTAGGCCACGGCCTGGGTGACGGCGACGGCCGGCCGCTTTGTTCGACGGGCCAGGGCCGCTTCGCCGTGCCCGTAGAAGTGCTCCCACGTGCGGCTGAAGTAGGGATCGCCCATCCGCGCGAGGACCTTCGACCCGGGCTTCGCCCTGACCTCCGGGCCGGGCACGTAGATGGCGTGCGGCATGTCGGGGATGCCGTCGGCCAGCTCTTTGCCGAACAGCCAGTAGGGCTGGCTGTGGCGGGCCTCGCCGGCGTAGGTGACCGGCCAGTCGTCGAGGACGAAGTGGTCCTCCCGGTCTGCCAGGGCCGACCAAGCGGTCGCCAGGACCCGTCCACCGCCCTTGAGGAACGCCCCGACCTTCCGGGCGAGCGGCGCATCGAGGCGCACTCGGTCGGGCAGGACGAGCACGTCATACCGGCCGAAGTCGGCCTCGACGTCGATCACGTCGAACAGGTGATGCGTCTCCATGAGCATGCGTGCTGCGCCCGCGACGCCGGGCGGGATGGTCCGGGTGCTCTCGGTCCGGGCCTCGGCGGCGAGGACGGCGATCGGGGCGATCGGCTCGGCGCCCGTGCACCACGGCTCCCGGTCCCGGACCTGCCGCAAGACGCGGCCTATCCGCTCGTAGACGGCCGGCTCGGGCAGGCCCCGCGGGGGCAGGTGGTCGCCGATGTTGACCCGGCAGCCGAGCATGAGGGCGTGGAAGCATTCCTGCTCGAGGGCGGCCTGGGGCTTGAGGCCCCCGAAGTCGCCCCAATGGTGGTGGAACCGGGCCGTCATGCCGACGACCGTCTTGCCGAGCGTCCGGGCGAAGCGGCCGACGATCGGGAAGTGTATGTACCCCCAGCCACCGGTCGGCAAGCTCTCGACGTCGACGTGCGAATCGTAGGCCGCCAGGTCCCGCGCCTCCAGGCCGAAGCACGAGTTGAAGAAGACCGACAGGTCCGACCGGCGGCCCTTCAGGGGTTTGGCGAGGCGGGCACAGGCCTCGGCGATGACCTTCCGCTGCCAGGCGGCCGCCTGGGCGTCGTCGGCCGGGTCGACGCCCTCGTCGGCCATCCGCCGGAGGCACGCCGGGCAGAAGCACGCCGGCCACGGCTGCATCAGGATGTCGTAGAAGATGCCGTCGGCCGGGTAGGCGTCGAGGACCTCCTCGGCCTGGGCGGCGACGTAGTCGAGGTAGTCGGGCCGGTTGAGGCAAACCAGGCGCCAGCCGGCCTTCAGGGGCCCCGTCCAGGGCCGCCCCTCGCGGTCGACGGCCATCAGGCCGGGCCGCTCGGCCACGAGGGCCTCGTCCCACCCCACGCTCAGGTAGACCGGCACGCGGATGCCGCGGGCCTTGAGGGCCTCGATCTGCCCGCCCAGGAGGTCGAAACCGAGGCTCGGGTGGACCTTGCCGGCCTTCGTCGGGTAGTAGGACCAGCCGTGATGGCACTTGCCGAAGACGGTGACGAGGCCGACGCCCGCCCGGTCGAATGGGTCGGCAAAACGGTCGGCGTCGAAGTCGGCCCCGACGTCGGGGACCTCGGCGGGCGTGTGGAAATCGAGATGGATCTGCGTGATCGGCAGGTCGAGCTTCTTGCGTTTCGCCATGAGGGCCTCGGTTCGATCGCGCCACCGGGGAGGGGAAAAGGACGACCGCCTGCGCGCGATCTCGAGCAGGCGGTCGTGCGGGTAACCCGTACTATCGCCGGACGCGGCGAAGCTTGGTCTCGTTTTCCCCGCCGTTCAGGAGGTACAGGAGCGGCAGGGGCCGATCGGTGCCCTCGATGTAGCCCGGCCGGGCCTGCCACGGCGTGACGCTCAGCACGTTGGCCAGGTCCATCCAGTGCTGAAGCCTGGCCGGGGCCAGGTTCCACGTCATGTGGAAATGGTTCGCCGGGGCGAACTGCTTGTACTCGGCCATCGACGCGTACTTCGGCGAGACCCACGTGTGGGGCCAGGTGTAGGTCGAGGTGTTGCGGACGGCCTCGGCGAGCTGCTCGGGCAGGTCGAGCGTCTCGGCCTCGTCCCAGATGAGGCTGAAGGCGCCCGAGAGGTTGGAGTAAGCCAGCCGTCCGGCGATGCCCTCGATGCCGCCGGGCGTAATGAACGTGACGCTGTTGCCGCCGCCGGGGAAGTAGAACAGCTCGGCCATCGGCATGCCGACGCTACCCATGACCTCCTCGCGGGAGGCGCCGGGCCTGGCGGCCCAGTCGAAGCTGGCCGAGCCCGAGTTGTCGCCGTCGACGAACCCCTTCCGGGCCCAGGCGTCGTCCGGGCCGAACGGGACGCCGAGCTGCTCCGCCAGGGCCTGGATCTCCCAAGGCTCCCACACCTTGCGGAAATCCATGAACAGCGGCGGCTCGCCGCCCGAGAGCCACGTCATGAACAGCATCGTCAGGACGCCCTGGACGTCGGCCTCCGTGGCGAAGGGCAGGGGCGGCTTGTTGCCGCAGTGGTCGAACGTCGAGTTGAAGAGCGACTCGGCGGCGTCGGCGATCGGCAGGGGAATGCCCCGCGGCTCGGAGCCCCACTCGAGCTGGTTCATGAACCCGCCGCCGACGGCGTTCAACTCGGCCATGAGGTCGCGCATGATGAGATAGAGGGCGAGGCCCTTGTCGAACCGCTCGCCGTCCTCCTCCGAAGGCAGCTCGAGCCGGTCGCCGACGTACTTGTCCATCCATCGGCGGAGCTTCTTGAGCTCCTTCTCGTCGTAGGCCCCCTTCGTCAGCATGTCCGCCAGGAGTTTCATGTCGAGCCGCGCGATCTCCAGGCCGAACGTCCGACGCGTCGGGATGACGTGGGCCAGGGCCGTCTCCATGCCCATCGAATCGTGGCCGAAGACGACGATCCGGCGGCCCTTGAGGCCCGCGTAGGTAAGGGCGGCGTAGCACCAGTCGACGAGGGCCCGGGCGGTCGAGTCGGTCATCTTCGGCTTCATGCCCGTGTCGGGCCACGTGCCGACGTTCAGGGCCACCAGCCGGCCGCCCTGGGCGAGGGCGCCATTGACGGCGTGGGCGTAGACGACGCCCGGCTTGGGGCCCGAGTTGCCGCACGTGATGTTGACCGGCAGGTCGTCGGGGAACTGCGACAGGAGGCTGATGAGCGTCAGTTGCGGGAACGCCCACGTGTCCGGGGCGCAGACGATGGCGTCGACGCCGGCCGCCTTGAACTGGCGGGCGACGACGTCCGCCTGGGCCTCGCCGTCGATCAGCAGGGGCGTCCAGGCGACCTCGACGGCCTTGCCGTCGGGCGTCTTGACGGTGGCGGCGATCGTGTCGGCGACCATCTTGACGATGTTGCCGGCCCGCTGGCGGGACTCTTCGTCCACGCGCGGATCGCACGTGGCGCAGACGCCGAAGGTGACGGTCTGGCGCTCGCCCTCGTAAGTCTCGGTGATCTGGTTCGCCTTGGCCACGGCGTTCTCCTCACTCGATCCTGCGCGGGTCCATTGTCCATTGTCGGGCGTTGCCTGGCGCCCGGCGGGCTTGCACGTCCGAGACCCGGCCCGAAGGTCCAGCATCCCCCGGTCCGGTGGTGAAGTCAAGCGAAACCGAAGAGATGGCCTCCCTGGGGCCCGGTCGCGGGGGCGCAGGCTCGAAGGCTCAGCGTGTCGTGGCCGAGGCCGCCCCGCCGGCGCGGGCCAGGCTCTTGGCCTCGTCGCGGCCGGTGAGTCCCGTCGGGTGGGCCTCCAGGAAGTCGGCGTGACGGCCCCGGCCGGTCGCCCGGAGCCGCTCGCAGTACATCGGCAGGGCGTTCCGCGTGTGGAACGGACCGCCCTCGCGCATCACCTGCCACAAGGGGTCCACCGCCGACTCGCTTCGCGTCATCATCTCGGCGACCCACTCCTCCAGCAAGGCTTGGCCGCGGTCGGCCAGGGCCGGCTGCTTGACCGTCAGGTCGTTGAGTTCGTGCGGGTCCTGGCGGACGTTGAACAGCATCCGGGCCGGGAGGTCCTTCAGGCCCGTGTGGTAAGTCCGGACGAACAGGTGATCGTCCCACCGGACGCTCCGCATGGAGGACCAGCAGTTCTGGCTCATGACGACGTACGGCCGGCCCTTGGATCGCCCGTCGCGCATCGCCGGGGCGAAGCTCCGGCCGTCCCACCACTCGGGCACCTCGCCGCCGGCCAGCTCAACCAGCGTCGCCGCAACGTCCGTCTGGTAGTGGAGGGCGTCGTCGACCCGCCCGCCGGCGAGGCCGGGCCACCGCACGATCATCGGGACGCGGCTCGTGACGTGGTCGGCGACGGCGTGGTCGCCGATGACGCCCAGCTCGCCCATGTTCTCGCCGTGGTCCGACGTGATGACGACGACCGTCTCGTCCAGGACGCCCTTGTCGGCCAGGGCGTTGAGGACGCGGCCGAGCCACTCGTCGGCGTAGCGGATGCCCGTGTCGTAGCCGTCGATCACCATCCGGTAGTCGTCCATCGAGGCGATCTGCGTGGGCTGGCGGCGGTGCTTGGACTGGCGGCCGAAGTTGCCGTAGGGCTCCTGCGGCGTGCCGGGGCCGAAGCCCTCCCACTGGGCTTGGCGAAGCTCCTCGGTGTACCAGTCCTCGATGGGCTCGTCGGCGAACGGGTCGCCGAAGTCCTCCGGCGTCCGGTACGGCGTGTGGGGGTCCCAGACGTTGACGTGGAGCATCCAGTCGTCGCGCTCGGCGTTGCGGTCGATCCAGTCGAGGGCCCAGGGGACGACCTCGTCGGCGCGTTCGCCGCCGCTCTTGCCGGGGTTGTCGAACTCGCGCCAGCCCTCGCAGAACCACCAGGCGGAGTGGCGTTCGGCGTAGGGCGAGGCGCTGGCCGGGTAGAGGCCCTGCCGGCGGAGCTGCCACACGAAGCCGCCGCGCTGGGCCATCGTCGAGAAGCCTCGCTCGAAGCCGACGGGCCGGACGTCGGCGGCCGACCCGCCGTGCCCCACGACGCCCGTGTGGATGCCGAACCGGCCGGTGAACATGCTGGCCCGGCTCGGCAGGCAGGGCGCGTCGGAGATGTAGCAGGAGTCGAACCGGACGCCGTCGGCCGCGATCCGGTCCAGGTTCGGCGAGGTGTCCCTCAGGTAGCCGTAGCATCCGAGGTGGTCGGCCCGGAGGGTGTCGATGTCGAGGTACAGGATACGCATGTCGTCTGCCTTCCTTGTGGATTGCGGCCCCACGCGGCTCCCGGCGTTCCGCGTCCGGCCAGCGCGGTCGGCACCCTTCGGTCCCGACGCATCGGCACTCAGGAGGACGCGCCCCGACCGATCGCGCAGCCCATGCCGGAAGCCGCTCAGCCCTTCAGGGCCCCGGCGGCCACGCCGCGAACCAGGAACCGCATCGTGAAGATGAACAGGACCACCAGCGGCACCGCGGCGATCGTGTAGGCCGACATCATGGGTCCCCAGTTTTTGACGTACGCGTCGGCCAGCCGGTACAGGGCGACGGCGATCGGCAGCCGCTCCGGGTCGCGGATCACGAGCAGCGGCAGCAGGAACTCGTTCCACCCCTGGATGAACGACAGGCACGCCAGGGTGGCGAGGATCGAGCCGTTCATCGGGATCACGATGTGCCAGATCTGCCTCAGCGACCCCGCGCCGTCCATCTCGGCGGCCTCGAAAAGGTCCTCCGGCGTGTCCTCGATAAAGTACCGCAAGATAAAGATATTGAACGTCTGGCCGGCCGCCGTGCCCGTCAGGACCAGGGCCGTGTACGTGTTCAGGAGCCCCATGCCCCGGAGCAGCGTGAACAGGGGGATCAGGTTGGCCACACCCGGCATGAGCATCAGGACCAGAAACGCGGACCACAGGATGTTGTGGCCGGGCAGGCGGAACCGGGCGAACACGTAGGCCGCCAGCACCGCCAGCGCCAGCCGCCCCGCCGTCGGCACCAGCGCCAGGAAGATCGTGTTCGGGATCGACGAGCCGATCGTTTCCCAGCCCGCGGCGTAGTTCTCCGGGTGGAGCGGGAAGGTCGGCACCCACGGGTTGCGGAAGAACGCCTGGTTCGTCTTGAACGAGATCGACAGCATCATGTAGAGCGGGAAGAACGCGAACACCAGCACGCCCAGGACGAACAGGTGCTTGACGACCTCGGCCATCCGGCCTCGCGCCGACTTCGATTTCATGTAGCCGGTGGTGGCGGCGGTCATTTGCTCACCCGGACGTAGCGGTTGTTGATCATCGTCAGAACCAGGATGACGAAGAACAGGAGCAGGCCGATCGCGCAGCCGTAGCCCGCCCGGCCGTTCGTGAACGCGTTCCAGAACATATAGAGGCCCGGCACCATCAGCTTGCCCTGCGGGCCGCCTGTATCGCCGAACAGGATAAAGACCAGGCCCCACGCTTTGAGGGTTCCGATGCACATCAGGATCAGGTTGAGCCGGACCTGGGTCATGATGAGCGGCAGCTCGATGTTCCAGAACTTGCGGAACCAGCCGCATCCGTCGATCTCGGCCGCATCGTAGATGCTCTGGTCGATATTCCCCAGGCCCGAGAGGTAGATGAGCACCGAGACGACGGCCACCCAGGGGAAACCCCAGAAGATGAAGGCCGGGAGCATCAGGTCCTGGTGGCCGAGCCAGGCGGGGGTCGGGGGCTCGCCTCCGATCCGCTGGAACGCATCGGTCGGCTCGGTCCACCACATGGTGGTCAGGTAGACGACGACCCCTCCGACGAGGAGAATGCCCCCTAGCCACTTGAGCCCATCGCCGAGGAGGCGGAACCGACGCAGGACGATCGTCGCGGCGGCCAGCGCGCAGAGCGCCATCAGCTCGGGGTGGTCCGCCAGCTCCTTGCCCAGGCCGTCGGCCGCGGTCCGGACGCCCGCCTCGACCGACTCGGCCCGGACGGCTTGCCGCATCGCTGCCCACATGGGCCCCAGGGCGCCCATGATGGCCAAGGCCAGAAGGGCGAATCCTGCGGCGCGGACCGCCAGCCAGAGCTGGCCCCGCCAGCCGGGGTCCTCCCGCATCCGCAGTATGAGGATGCCCGCCCCGGCCAGGATCATCAGCGGCACGCTCCCGAATACGATGTCGATGCTCGACTCGCGGATCGGTGCGGCCGCCCCCGCGAGCCACGGGAGGCCGTAGTTCGGCGAGTTCAGCCATTCCAGGAACCGCATCAGGCCGGTCGCATTCAGCAGACGGTTCAGCGGCCCGAAGTACGGGTCGTAGAAGAACTTCCACAGCAGCAGCCAGACCATCGCCGGGATGATCATCGGGATGACGAACAGGACCCGGTAGATGTAGCGGGCCCGCTCGCTGATCATCCGGTGGATCATGACGGCGGTGACGATCGACGGGACCATCTTGAACAGGTTCGCCACGATCAGGATGAGGACCGTCCCGAACGCGCTGTGCAGCCGGCGGTCCCCGAGCGCCTCCCGGAAGTTCTCCAGGCCGACGTACACCTCGATCTCGTCGCCGTCCCAGCGATAGAGGGAGTGGTAGATGGCGCTGGCGGCGGGGAAGTAGGAGAAGGTGCAGATGAACGTCAGCGCGGGAAGGACCAGCAGATACAGCGGCCAGCGGTGCCGGAGCTGCTTGAACGTAACGATCTTCATTCGGCCTGCCTCCGCCGCTCGGCGAAGGCCTTCTCGGCCTCCTCCAGGTACACGGCGTTCTGGCTGCGTTCGGCGATCCGCCGGACCTGGCCCCACACCAGCGCCACCAGGTCGCGCTGGTGCCTCGGCCGCAGGCCCTCGCGCATCACCCGTACCCGGGCCTGGGCCAGGAGCATCTCGGTCTGGGCCGCCGCCGAGTACGAATCGTCCCTCAGCTTGCGGAAATCCGGGACGGCATATTTGTTGTAGTCTTGCACAAACATCTGGATGAAGTCCCGGTAGTGCCGGCCCAGGAAGTCCTCGAACGGCACCTTCGGGTCCGGGTTCGTCAGGACGAAGCTCTGGAACTGCTGCTGGTAGGCCAGCCTGGTGGTCCCCTCGAAGTGGTAGTTGAAGACGCCGTAGATGCCCGCGACCTCCGGCTTGAACGCCTCCAGGACCGGATCGACCCGGGCCCCCCGGACCGCCGGGAACCACCGGAACCGCCCGTTCAGCCACTCGTTGACCCGCCGGCTCGACAGGAAGTGCATGAAGTCGACAGCCAGGTCGGGATGCTTGCTGAACCGCGTCAGGGCCATGGGGAAGCCCGACTTCTCTCCGGCCTCCGACGGCCGGTCCTGGATGATGTCGCTGTAGGGCTGCCCCGGCTTCGGGATGGGGAAGTCGAACACCATGATGTCGAACAGGCCCGAGACCTGCTTCTGCATCGTGCCGGCTTCCCAGCTCCCGGTGGCCATCATGACGGCCTTGCCCTGGGCGAACATGAACACCGAGTCTTCCCGCTTGGCGTTCATGAACCCGGGGTTGAACTGCCGGCAGATGCGGTACATCAGCTTGTGGTGGGCCTCGACCGTCGGGTCGGTTGCCAGGTCCACGCCGCCCCGGGCCGTCACCAGGAGCCGTTCACCGTTCGAGACCCCCCCATTCTCGTTCAGGTCAAGCTTGTCGCGGAGGTTCCACGTGCACATCGTCCGGTACCGGCCGTTGAAGACGTTGGCCACGTAGTCGCTGCCGGCGATGGGGATGTAGCGCTCGCCCTCCTCCCCGCGGTACGCCTTGATCCGCTCGCAGACCTCGAAGAAGGTCGCCAGGTCCGTCGGCCCTTCGATCTCGCCCGTTTCGGGGTTCTCCAGGAGGTCTCCGGCGACCGTCTCCAGGAGGTCGCGGTTGGCGAAGATCCGGATGGTGAAGACCGACAGGGGCATGAAGTAGTAGTCCTGAAGCTGCCAGCGGAACCCGCCCTCCATGTTGTCGACGTACGTGTCACGCCAGGGGACCCCTTCCAGCTCGCCGAGGTCGTCCACCCCTGCCGGGTCGTCGCCCAGGAGCTTCACCAGCCGCCGGTCCCATTCCTCCGCGTTATACGGGTTGGGCTGTGCGACGCGGTTCGTGATGGGCACGAAATAGCGGGAGATCAGGGTGTCCTGGAACCGGCTCTCAATCAGGTCCGGCGCGGTCCGCCCGACGAGCTGGGTCCGCACCCACTGGACGTAGGCCCGTTCGGGGACCTCGATCTGCTGGACGTCGGCGTCCGGGTGGAGTTGCTCGTAAAGTTCGCAGGCGTCGTCGAGGGCCTCCACGATGCCGCCCTCGAGCTGCCAGTGGACGAAGCGGATGATCCGCTTGTCGCCCGTGATGGTCGTGTCGCCGGCCAGCCAGAACGCCTGGTAGGTGACGTGGATGACGGCCCAGGCGAAAGCCAGGAGCAGGATGCCCATGCCGATGGCGTTCCGGATGCGTTCGCCGCGGCCCCGGGGTTCGGCTCCTTCGCTCATGGCCGCGCCTCCCCGGACCGGGCCGTCTCGGCGGCGAGGCGGCGGCACCGCTCGGCCGCCTTCAGCGCGACGTAGTACTTGCTGTCCCGCTTCACGTCCGTCACAATCTTCATGTACCACTCGGCCGCCAACCGGTAGTCCTTCAGGCGATGTTCGGCCACTGACCCGATGTGGAAATAGACGGTGGCCTTGTCCGTCAGGCCCGGGATGCCCGCCTCGTCGGCGGCGATCCAGTGGTCGACGGCCCGGCGATAGGCCTCACGTCGATAGGAAAGGTCCCCCAGGAGCAGGTGCATCGGGGCGGCCAGGGGGTTCTCGGGGCGGGCCTCCAGGCGGTCCCTCAGGATGGCCGCTCCCTTGTCCTCCTCGGCCGTCTCCCCCACGTGCTCCAGGTAGGTCTGGCCGAGCCTCAGGGCCGCTTCGTCGGCCGCCAGATGCTCCGGCCACTGCGCCAGGACCGCCCGGTACAGATCGCGGGCCTTCTCGATCTTCTCCTCGGTCCGGTCCTGCTCGTTTTCCGGCATGTCCGCCAGCCGCGCCAGCGACAACGTGGCATACGGAGCAGCGGGGGTCTCGGGGAACTCCGTCGTCAGATGTTCGAACAACCCTGCGGCGGCCTGGGCGTCGCCCCCCGGCCGGCGGATCTGGTACGTCATGGCCAAGCCGAACAGGGCCTCGGCCTGTAGGGACTTATCGGACGTTTCCTGGGGGACCTGCTTGAACTTCTCCTCGGCCAGCGGGTAGTTGGCCCGGATGAGGGCGTTCCAGGCGGCTTCGAGCGTCCGGCGTTCCGGCGGCGGAGGCTTCGGGGCCTCCTCATCCGATGCCCGGGCCTCGCCGGTCCCCGCCTCGATCTCGGCGGGCGGACCGGGGCTGCCGGGGGGTGTGTCGGGCACTTCGGCGGGCGGCATAGAGGCGTCGCCCCCGGTTGACGGGACAGCCGGGGCAAGCACAAGCAGGCAGGCGACGGCCAGAGCGGGACGGAGCGGCAGATGCCTCATGGTTCCCCGTGCGTTCCCCCGAGAGCGCTTCGCCAACCGGGCCGCGCGGGGCCCGGAGGATTCGTTAATGTACCGCCCCTGGGGGGTCCCCTCAACGAAATTCCGTCAGCCTCCGCCCGCCTCAACGTGCTCGGCGCTCGTGAAGAGGCCCCGTTCGTCGATCAGGTTGAGGAAGTGCTGCATCGCCCCCTCCGGGACGGCCGCCTCGGCCCGGCCGGCTGCCGCATCCAGTGTCGCCGGGGCGACGTGCCACTCGCGTTCCTTCCACGGCCCGCCGTCGCAGGTCCAGCAGACCTCGGCCGCCGCGACGGGCACGGCCGACTCGAACGTCGCCCACGTAGTGGCGCCGCTGGCCCCCTGATCGGTGATGTGGGCGAGCGGCGTGCCCCCTCGGAGGATCGAGTCGGCGAAGACGCCGATCTCGGCCGGTGCGGCCCCCTCCTCCTGGCTGTGCGGCATGCCGACGCGGATCGAGACCGTCCGCGAGCCCTGCGGCAGGCGGTACGACTTCTGCACCTGAGCGATGGGAAACGCCAGGTCGTTCGTCCCGACCATCCAGAGCATCGGGCATTCGGCCGCCGGGAGGTAGTTCGACGGGTCCCAGTGGCGGAGCCACATCTCGGTCCGCTCGGGGCCCAGCTCGGCCCACCGCTCGCGCCAGAAGTCGCCGAGAAAGCCGCACCCGTAGACCGGGGTCGCCAGGCGGAACCGCGGGTCGATGCCGCTCGCGGTGCACGCGACGATGCCGCCCCAGGAGATGCCCGTCAGGCCGACGCGTTCGGCATCCACCCCGGGCATCGATCGCAGGAGCGAGTGGGCCAGGACCACGTCGGCGACCGCGTGGTGCATCCACTGGTCTTCGACGGGCTCGTCGAGCTGGTCGAATCCGCCCCATCCGGGCGGCCCGCCCACGTCGTGGCGCGGCCGGTTCCCGTGCTCCCCGCCCGCCGTGCACCCACAGGTGTCCATGGCGATGGCGGCGTAGCCCCGGGCGACCCAAAGTCGGACCCAGTCGGCGAAGGCCGTCCCGCCCCCGCCGTGGACCAGCACCATGGCCGGCACGGCCTCGTCGCCGGTCCCCTCGGGCCGGCCGTACCAGGCGAAGACGCGGGTCGGTCTGCCCCGCCAGGGCAGGCCCTCGTAGAACAGGGCCCCGACGCCCGCCGCCTCGAAGTCCGACGCCGGGTGGGTCGTCGGCACGACCGACAGCTCGTCAATGTCCCAGAGCATTCGTGGCTCCTCAGCCGGTTTGCGGTCAGCGCCCGCGTGCCCTCAGGTCAGTCGGCAATCGGGATGCCGAGGGCGGCCAGCTCCCGCTCCAGGGCCGCCGGCCCGTCTACGAGGCAGGCGACCATGCCCAGCCGGGCCGCCACCTCGACGTTCGTCGGGTTGTCGTCGAAGAAAAGCACCCGCTCGGGCGGCAGCACGAGGTAGTCCAGCACCTGTCGGAAGCACGCCGGCTCGGGTTTCCGCGTGCCCATCTCGAACGAGGTGAAGACCCGCTCGAAGTGCCGCAGGACTTCCGTGCCGGTGCGGCGCCAGACGGCAGCGTGCGGCGCGTTCGTATTGGTCAGGATGAGGAGGCGCATCCGCCGCCCGAGGCCCTCCAGGACCCGGTCGATGCCCGGCAGGCCCCCCCCCAGCAGGGCGGTCCACCCCCGCTCGAAGGCCTCCGGCGGGAGGTCGACGCCGAGCTTTGCGACGACATCGCGGCGAAACTCCTCCAGGCCGATCTCGCCCCGCTCGAACGGGTCCGACAGGACCTTCCCCGCGAGCCGTTCCCGAAGCGTCTCGGGCGCCAGGCCCGTCTCCTCGGCCCACGCCCGGACCGTCCGTTCGGGGTCGACGTCGATCACGACGCCGCCCAGGTCGAACACCGCCGCTTCGAAACGCTCAGGCCCCGTCACGGCGCAGCCTCCTCCAGTCCCACGAGGGCCGGCGTCTCGCTGAGCGAGGCGATCCGCCGGCCGGGCCAGTCGTCCTCGGCGTCGTATCGGTGGGCGGCCGGCCCGTCGCCGGCCGTCCGGATCATGACGGCCGTCATGCCGACCGCCTCGGCCCCCGAAAGCTCACGGCTCCCGCCGTCGCCGACGAAAAGGCACTGCTCGGGCTCGACGCCCATCCGCCGGCACGCCAGGCGGTAGATCGCCGGGTCGGGCTTCTTGATGCCCTCCAGGCACGAAAAGACCGGGACGTCGACCTCCGGCTCCAGGGCCGACCCGCGCCACACCTCGACGTCCGAGATGCTGGCGTCGCTGATGAGCCCGACCTTGAGGCCCGCCCCCCGCAGCCGGCGGAGGGTCGGCAGCGCGTCGGGGCGGGGCCGAAGGGCGATCCGAGTCCCCTCGCGGCGGAGGCGGACGAGCTTCGACACGGCCGCCTCGTCCGGCTCGATACCGAGCACGCCCGCCACGTGGCGGATGCACGCCTCGGTCGTCGCCAGGCGCCCGACGGCCCGGTCCTCCCACGAGGCGATCCAGGCCTCCATGAAGGCCTCGGTCTCGACCCCCAGCAGGGCCGCCTGCCGGCCGTACCATGTGATCGCCTGCTCGCGGGTGAAGATGTCCACCAGCGTCCCGAACAGGTCGAACACGACGCCTTCGAAGCGTGGAGAATCGGGCACGGCGGAAGGACCTCCGGGCTGGATGGGCTCAGGTCTTTCGGCCGACGAGGACGAGGCGGCGGGACGCCCGGCCGTAGGGCTCGCCGTCGGCCCCGCCGTACTCCGCCTCGACCTCCAGGCCGGCCCGCTCGAACAGCTTGACGAACTGGCTGTGGGTGTAGAGGCGGATCGAGGTGGAGAAGGTGTGCTTTCCGCCTCGCCGGTGGATGGTCCATTCGCCGTCGACGCGCTCGGTCCGCGGGTCCCAGCGGTTTCGGATCGCGAGGTCGCCGCGCGTCCTCTCCTTCTCGAAGTGGCGGAGGAGGTACTCGCGGTTGGGCTGGTCGGCGAGGACCCGCCCGCGGGGCCGGACGGCCCGGGCGAGCCGCTTCAGGGCCTGAAGGTTCTCCTCGTCGGAGAAGTAGCCGAAGCTGCCGCCCCAGTTGACCGCCCCGTGGAAGCACTCGACGAAACCGATCTCCCGCAGGTCGGCAGCGAGGAACTCCGCCTCGAGCTCCGCATCGCGGAAGCGGTCCTGGGCCTGCCGGATGAAGTAGGGGTTGTGGTCCACGCCCACCACCAGCAGCCCCCCGGCGGCCAGATGGACGGCGATCCGGCCGTTCCCGCAGGGGGCGTCCAGGATGGTGGAGCCCTTCCTGAGGCGAAGCGCCCGCTTGATGAAAGCGGCCTGCTCCTCGGCCCCCTCGTCGCTCTGGAGCCAGAGCTGGGCGTCGAACTGCCGGTACCACTCGTCCTGGTTCATCGTTGTGCCTGCCCCATCGTAGCTGACACCCCGTCAGCACGTCCCCCGGAGCTTCCGCTCCGGGCTCGAGGCGGGAAATCGCTCCCGGTATGTTCTCCGATTGGGCGGCCCGGTGTCAAGCGGCGCCCGGCCCGCGCCGGCGCCGCGGTGGACAGGCTCCGGGGGATGAGCTCACCGCCTTCGCATCTCCCGATAGCCCTCGATGCGGGCGTCGGCGTTGGCGATCGGCACGTTCGGCGGGATGTGGTTGCCCGCCGCGAAGAAGTAGCCCGGACATTCGCGACCCAGGTCCAGACAACGGGCCGCCTCGGCCCGCACGTCCTCGGCCGTGCCGTCGGTCAGGACCCGGCAGTCGGCGTTCCCGATGATGACGTGCGTCCGCCCATAGCGCTGGCACACGGCCTGGAGGTCCGTCGCCGGCTCGAAGATGAAGCCGTCGGCCCCCGCGGCGGCCAGATCGTCCACGTACTCGGTGAAGTTCCCGTCTGAGCAGAACAGGACCTTCTTGCCGGCGTCCTTGACCGTCGCCCAGTAGCGGGCGTAATGCGGGAAGACGTGGGCCCGGTAGAACTCCGGCCGCAGGGCCCCCCCGCTGGTCCAGACGAAGTCGTCGTACGTCAGGAACACCTCGACGTCCGTGCGGGCCCAGACCTCGACGTACTGCATCAGGTAATCGGCCCACCGCCCGAGGACCTTGCCGAATCAGTCCGCCTCGGTGCCGGCCGCCGGCAGCAGGTTCTCCCATCGGAACGCCGCGATGGCGAAGCTGATGACCGACCGGCACAGGCCCCCGGTGATGACGCCGCAGCCCTCGCGCCGGTCGGCGTACCAGGCCTGGTACCGCTCGGCCTGTGCGGCGACGTCGACGGTTCCGTACTCCTCGAACGGGTCGAGCGTGTAGATCGCCTCGAGGTCGTCGAACGGCGAGGGGGGCGTCGCGGCGGTCGCTCCCGTCGGGCATCCAGACGGCGTGGCCCATGTCGGTCCAACGGCCCCGCTCGATGGCCGGCCCGTCGGTCGCCCAGCGGAAGTCGAAGTCCAGCAGCTCGGGGAAGTCGGCATCGGGCGTGCCCGTCCGCCGGCGGAGGTGCTCCAGCCGCGCCGGGTGGATGATGTACTGCGTATGCGGGACCTCGTCGGGGGCCTCGAGCCGGATGGCCGCCATGCCCCGCTCGTAGCTCATCAGGCGTCCTTTTCGTCGAGGGGTTTGCGGTCCTGCCTCCCTTGACCGAGCGACGCCGGCCCGTTCGGGCGCCGGCCGAGGCGCAGGGCAGGCGGGGTCAGTCGCCGCCCAGGACCTTGCGGCGGTAGGCCTCGACGGCCATGTTGCGGATGGCCTCCTGCTCGTCGGGCGAGAGGGGGCGAGGGCGGCCTGCGACGAGGGCCGCCATCTGGGTCTTCGCCGCGTCCTCGATGGTCCGCATCCGCAGGAGGGCCTCGCGGGCGTTGCGGCCGAGCGTCACGAACCCGTGGTTCCGCAGGCCCACTGCGGGGGCCCCCGTCGCGAGGGCCGCCTCCACCGCGCGGGCCAGCTCCGGCCCCGCCGGCATGATAAACGGCACGTGCTCGACCCGGTCGACGAACGCGACGAAGTCCGGCGTGTAGGCCTCCAGGTCTCGCCCGCCGGAGATGAGGCCGATCGCGACCGGCGGATGGGCGTGGCAGACGACGTTCGCCTCCGGGCGCGACTTAAGCGCCCGAAGGTGCAGCTCCCATTCGCTGGCCGGCCGCGGACCCGAGACGGGCTCGCCCGAGGCCAGGTCAACCACCGACCACTCGTCGGGCCCGACCTTGTCGACGTCGTAGCCCGAGGGGGAGATGACCATCCGGTCGCCGTCGCGGCCACTGAGGTTGCCGCCCGAGCCGATCACCAGGCCGTGCTCCGCCAGGGCCAGGCCCAGCCTGTGCAGGTCGTCGCGGATGGACATGTGGCAGCCTTTTGCGCCGGCGCGTGTGGGATCACGGCACAACGCCTTCCCGAGCTTCGGCTCGGGGCTCGCAGAGGCCTCACGTGCGCTTCGAGAGGACCTCGTTTTCGTACGCCTCGATCTCGGGGACCCAGTCGGCGGCGGGGGGTACGCCGGCCCGCACGCACAGCTCGTTCCATACCGCCCCCACCGGCATCGTCTTCATCTCTTCCATCAGGGCGAGCCGCTCGGCCCCGCGTCCGGCCAGCTCCAGCTCCTTCAGCCGCTCGGACGGGTCGAGCAGGCCGTAGAGGATGGCCTTCCGCACGCCCCGGGCGCCGATGACGTAGGCCCCGACGCGGTTGATGCTCGCATCAAAGAAGTCGAGCGCCACGAACGCCCGGTCGAGGGCCCCGCCCCGTGCCAGCTCCAGAAAGATGCCCCGCACGTCGTCGTCGAACAGCGTCACGTGGTCGCTGTCCCACCGGATGGGCCGGCTGACGTGCAGCAGCACCCGCTCGTGGAACAGCAGCAGGGCCGAGAGCTTGTCGACGATCGTCTCGGTCGGGTGAAAGTGCCCCGTGTCGAGGCACGGCACGAGCCCGCGCTTCAGGCAGTAGTGCCAGTAGAACTCGTGCGAGCCGACCGTGTAGGCCTCGACGCCGAGACCGAACAGCTTCCCCTCCAGGGCGTCGATGCAGAGCGACTCGTCCACGCCGTGGCCCCGGTCGAGGACCTCGTCGAGGGCCTCGATAAGCCGCCGCCGGGGCGACCACCGGTCGGCCGGCAGGTCCTTCGACCCGTCGGGGACCCAGTGGTTGCAGACGCAGGGCCGGCCGGTCTCGCGGGCCATGACCTCGGCGATGCGGCGCGAGGCGACGGCGTGGCGGACCCAGAAATCGCGGATGCCGGCGTCCGGATGGGCCAGCGTCAGGTTGTCGTTCGCCTTGGCGTGGGAGAAGAACGTCGGGTTGAAGTCGAGGCCAAGCGTCCGCTCCTTGGCCCAGTCTGTCCAGCGGGCGAAGTGCTTCGGCTCGTAGGCGTCGCGGTCGATGCCCGGCTCCAGGTCTTCGGCGTGGAACGCCTGGAGGTTGGCGCGATGGACGCCGGGCGTGAGCGAGAGGACCTGCTCCAGGTCGCGGCGGAGCTCGTCGCCGGTGCGGGCCCGGCCGGGGTAGCCGCCGGTGGCCATGATGCCGCCGCCCGCCTCCGCGCCTTCGAGCGCCTCGAAGCCGACGACGTCGTCGCCCTGCCAGGAGTGGAGCGAGATCGGGACCTCGAGGGCCCGTTGGACGGCAGCCTCGGGGTCGACGCCGAAGGCCGCGTAGGCCTCCCGGGCCCGGTCGAACTGCTCGTGGACCTCGCGGTCGGACGGTGCGGTCGCCACGGCGGACCTCCTTACGGTCGGGTCGACGACGCCACCACTATGCGGACCGGGGGCGGGGATGTCAATTTGCTTTGGCCGAGGGCAGGGGAGAGCGTGCGGCGGGGTCCGCACGGGCCCGCGGCCCGCTTGGGACCGGCGGCCGGCGCGAGGTCGGTCAGCGGCGGAGCTTCGCGAGGCGCTCCTCCAGGAACCGCCGGCCCGCACGGACCGTCTCCGGCGGCGTCCCGAAGCACTTCGTCTCCAGGCAGACGATCGTCCGCTCCGGGAGCGTGTCGAGGGCTGTCAGGAGGACGTCCCAGTCAATGGAGCCCCGGCCGGGGATGCGGTGGAGGTCCTCCCGGCCGAGGTTGTCCTGGACGTGGACCTCGACGATCGCCTCGTGCAGCGCCGATACGAACTCCACGGGCCCGACGCCGTCGACGCTCCGGCTGCGGTGGGCGTGGCCGACGTCGAGGCAGATCCCCAGGCCCGTGGCCGGCGGGTCGGCGCCGATCTCATCGAGGGCACGGCGGAGCGGCTCGATGCCGATGCGGCCGCTGTTCTCCAGGGCCAATACGAAGCCGCTCTCGCTTGCCCGTTCGCAGAAACCTCGGACGGCCCCCCAGTCCGGCCGGCCCTCCACCAGGCCGAGGGTCCCACAGTGGACCACCAGGGCCTCGGCCTTCAGGCGGGCCGTCAGGACGATCTCGGCCGCCAGGGCGGGCAGGTCCCGGCCCTGCACGCGGGTGTGGACCGTGACGGGACGGTCAGTCCGCAGGACCTGCTCCAGCTCGGCGACGGCCTCGGCGGTGAAGGGACGAAAATCGTACTCGCCGACCCAGATCTCGACGCCGAGACCCTCGGCCAGGATCCGCCGGGCGGCCCCGCTCATCGGGATGGTCGTGACGGCGGCGTCCCGACAGCCGTCGCCCGCCTCGTAGAAGGGGTAGACGCTGGCGCTGGTGCGAGTGGCGAGGTCGAGCATCGGCGGGCCTATTCCAGGGCGTAGAGGGCCTTGTCGTCGCTGCCGAAGAAGACCGCCCCGCCCCACAGGACCGGCGACGAGCGCACGTCCTTCTCCGTCCGGTACTTCCACAACAGGACGCCGGTCCGAGCGTCTACGGCGTAAAGGTGATCGTCCTCGCTGGTGACGTAGACGACCTCGCCGGCGACGGCCGGGCTCGCGCGGACGTCGTCGTCGGTCCGGAACTTCCAGGCGATCTGCCCGGTGCCCCGGTCGAGGGCGTAGAGATGGTCGTCGTTGCTCCCGACGAAGATCCGGTCGCCCCGGACGGCGGGCGACCCGCGGATGTCGTCGGCCGCCTTGAAGCGCCAGCGCTCCTGTCCCGTGCCGGCGGTCAGGGCGTACAGATGGCCCCGGTAATCGCCGATGTAGACCGTGTCGCCGGCGACGGCCGCCGAGCCCTCGATGCGGGCCTCCTCTTTGACCCGCCACCGCTCCTGGCCCGTCGCCAGGTCGACGGCGTAGACGTGGCCGCTCGTGTCGCCGAAGAAAACCACCCCCCCGCCGACGGCCGGGGTCGACCGGACGCCGGCCTTGGTGCGAAACCGCCACCGCTCGGCGCCCGAGGCCAGGTCCAGGGCCCGGACGTAGTGGTCGTCGCAGCCGAACAGGACCAGCCCGTCGGCGATGGTGATGCCGGAGTTGACGTCCCGGCCAGCCTCGTACCGCCAGGCCTCGAGGCCGCTCTCGGCGTCGAGGGCGTAGACGTGCTTGTCGTCGCATCCGAAGACGACCAGCCCGTCGCTCCAGGCCGGCGAGCTGGAGGTGTCGTTTCGGGTCTTGAATCGCCATCTCTCCCGCCCGGTGGCGGCGTCGACGGCGTAGAGGTGGTCGTCGTTGCTGCCGAAAAAGACCGTGCCCCGGGCGACGGCCGGGGTCGTCTCGATTCGGTCGCCGGTGATGAACTTCCACCGGACGGCCCTCAGCTCCAGGACGGGCTCGGCGTGGTAGACGCCCGTGTTGGCGGCATCGGCCTGGAACATGGCGGCGGTCCGCCCCTCGCGGGCATCCCCGGCCGACGCGCCGCTCGTCGTGTCGGCCGTCTCGGGCGGCATCGGGTCCTCAAGCAGACCGTCCCCCGCGAGGACGGCCAAGGCGGCTGCGGCTACCCAGCCCGTCACCAGAACGACTGCCGGTGCACTCCGCATGGGTCTTTTCCTCGTTTCCGGCAAAACGTCCCGCCGCCGGGGCGTCCTGAAGCGTAGAAAATAGGGGCCGCCGTGCCAAGCACAAATCGGCGGGGCGCCGTCGCGTCCGGGGCTGCGCGGGTCGACGCCGCCGCGACAGGGGTGCTCCCTTGCCGCGAGTCGGCGCGAACAATCTCGCGCCGCGTGCGTCTGAATGGACGCACGGGGGGGCGTTGCATTCGCGCAGATCGGCCGCTAGACTCGCGCGACTCCTTCGCGGTCGGGCGACCCGTCGCGGCGACGCCCTGCTTCGCCCCGGCGCGCTGGAGTGGACCCGAGAGAGGATCGACGCATGCGAAACCGCGGAACGCAAGGGGCCGCCTGGCTGGCGTTCCTGCTGATGACGGCGAGCAGCCCCGCGCTGGCGCAGCCGGCGACGGGGGTCGACGAGGAGTTTCTGCCGAACGTCTTCGGCGAGGGCATTCTGTTCGCCGCGTCCGGGTTCGACGCCCCCGCCAAGTGGTCGCAGCCGTTCGTCGCCGTCAGCATCGCCGGGCCCGGCCTGCATTTCCATCTGGACAAGGACACGAAACTGATCGTCCGGATGACCCGCCAGGAGGCCGAGGCCCTCAAGTGGCGTCTCGCCGTCAACGACGTGCTGGCGGCGGAGCACGAGGGCGACCCGCTGGGTCTGGTCATTGCGTTCTCGGGGCCGAACCTGGTCGTGGGCCGGGTGCCGCCGGGGGCGCGCATCGCCCAGGAGGGCGGGGGGTACACGTGTGCCCTTCTGCGCGAAGCCCAGGGCGATCGGACGCAGTTCGCCTTCGCCTACGAGCCGTTGGGCGGCCGGGCCGCCGCCGACGCCGCCAGCGTCGGTCTCTCGGCGTCGTTGAAGACGATCGTCGAGAACCGGATCGCCGAGGTGCGCCGCTTCCCCGTGCCGCCCAAGACCATGCCCCGGGTCGCCCGGGCCCTGCTGAAGGCCTATACGGTGATGCAGGCGAACACCTATGCGGCCGAGGAGCCGCTGCGGACCCGCTGGACGACGCCCAGCCGGTGGCCCCACCGGGACATGTTCCTCCGCGGCTCGGCGCTCCACAGCGTGGGGCTGGTGCACCTGGACCCCGCCGTGGCCAAGGAGGCCCTGTTGTCGGTCTTCCCGTTCCAGACGTCGGAGGGGATGATCCCGCACCGGATAGGCCTCGAGAGCACGAGTGACCACACGCATCCGCCGCTCGTGGCATGGGCCGCTTCGCACGTCCATCCGCACAATCCCGGGCGCGACCGCGAGTTCGTCACCCAGTCTTTCAAGGCCGCCGACAAGCACGTGACCTGGATCCTGAAGAACCGCCGCCTCGGAAGCGAATGGCTGTTCGCCTGGCAGTCGGGCGAGGAGGCCGGCGCCGACAACTCGCCCCGGTTCGACGAAGGGGCCGACTTCGCCGCCGTCGACTTCGCCTGCTACCTGGCCAACGAGTGCCGCATGCTCCAGCGGATGGCCCAGCAGCTCGGGTACCGCGAGACCGCCCGGAAGTGGGACCGGACGGCCGAGGCGATCGAGTCGGCCACCCGCGACCACCTGTGGGACGAGGACCGGGGCTTCTTCTTTGATCGGAAAGGCCCCGGCGGCGAGTGGGTCGACGTCTGGACCCACGCGGGGTTCCTCCCCCTGTGGGCCGGCATCGCCACGCGGACCCAGGCCGCCCAGATCGTCCGCCACCTTCGCAACCAGGACAAGTTCTGGACCGCCATGCCCGTCCCCAGCGTCGCCCACGACGACCCCACTTTCAAGAAGGACATGTGGCGGGGACCGACGTGGGTCGACGTCAACTACCTCATCATCCAGGGGCTTCGCCGCTACGGGTACAAAAAGGACGCCGAGGACCTGAGGCAGCGGACGCTCTACGGCGTGATCCAGTGGTACGAGCGGACCGGCGCCCTGTGGGAGTTCTACGACTCGGACGGCCGCGTCCCCCCCGCCGGGCTTGACCGCAAGGGACGGCTGGCGACCGGCTCGGGTCTGCCCGTGGTGTCGGACTATCATCCGACGGCGGCCGCGCTGGCCGACCTCATCGCGGGCTGGGAGCGATGAGCGGCCGCTTCGTCGAATGGCCCGCGGCCCGGCGCCTCTGCGGCCACGGCCTGCCCCTCCCGAGTCGCCTCTCGCGGTGGAAATCCGCCGCCAACTCCGCTATACTCGCCCCTTCGTGACAAGTCGGGAAGGTCCATGCGAGGGCGGCCGGGGCGGGCGATGCGGCAGGCGGACTCCAAGACGGTCGGGCTGACGGCGACCGTGCCGGTCGAGGTCCTCCTGGCCGCCGGACGCACGCCTCTCGACCTGAACAACGTCTTCATCACCGCGCCGGCCCCCGCGGGCCTCGTGACCGAGGCCGAGAGGCACGGGTTCCCGGCCAACTGCTGCGCCTGGATCAAGGGCATCTATGCGACGGCCCGGCGGCTCGGACTCCGGACCGTCATCGGCGTCATCCAGGGCGACTGCTCCAACACCCACGCCCTCATGGAGGTGCTTGCCTCAGAGGGCGTCGAGGTCATCGCGTTCGACTACCCCCAGACGCGCGATGCGGCGGCCCTGGCGGAAGCGATCGACGTCCTCGCGGCGCGTCTCGGCACGACGCGGAAAGACGCCGAGGTCGTCCGGCGCGACCTTCTTCCCCTCCGCCGAGCGCTGGCCGAGATCGACCGGCAGACGTGGCAGGACAACCGCGTCACCGGAGAGGAGAACCACCGCTGGCTCGTCGGGGCGAGCGACTTCGGCGGCGACCCGGACGCCTATCGCCGCGACGCCGAGGCGTTCCTGGCCGAAGTCCGCCGGCGGCGTCCCATCCCCGACGAGTGGCGACTCGGCTTCCTCGGCATCCCGCCGATCCGAAGCGGTTTGTACGAGTTCGTCGAGTCGCTTGGCGGCCGGGTCGTCTTCAACGAGTTCCAGCGCCAGTTCGCCATGCCGTCGGCCGTTGCCGACCCCCCGGCTGAGGACCTCGTGGCCCAGTACCTGGCCTACACGTATCCCTACGGCGTGGCCGGACGGATCGAGGACATCCGCCCGGCGGTCCGCGAGCGGCGCCTCGACGGCCTGATCCATTACGTCCAGAGCTTCTGCTACCGCCACATCCAGGACCGATTGCTTCGCGAGGGTCTGGACGTGCCGGTCCTGACGCTGGAGTTTGACCGGCCGGGCCCGGTCGACGGTCCGAGCCGGACGCGGATCGAGGCGTTCCTGGAGCTGTTCGGGTCGCGGGCCGCGGGCGTCGGGAAGGAGGCGACCGAGTGAGCCGACGCCTCCGGTCCGTGCTGTGGCTGATGTTTCGCCTGGGCGTGATGGCCCTGCTGCTGGCCTACGTCGTGGGGAAGACCAGCTTCCGCGACCAGGTCCGCCCGGAGCCCGGGGCCCCGGAGATGGAGGTCGTCCGCGAGACGCCCGCAGGCGTCGTCGTCCTTACGCCGGCGGGCCAGGAACGGCTCGTCCCGGAGGCCGACTTCGAGACCGGGCGGGCGGTCCGCGTCGAAGGGGTCTTCAGCATCGGCCGACGGCTCAGCCGGCGGTGGGGATGGGCCGTGGCCGCCGTGGCCGTGATGCTGCTCCAGTCGCCGGTCGGGGCGGTCCGGTGGCGGATCCTGCTCCGGGTCCAGGGCATCCGGATCACGTTCCTGGAGAGCCTCCGACTGACCTATATCGGCTGGTTCTTCAACAGCTTTCTGCCGGGGGCCACGGGGGGAGACATCGTCAAGTCCTACTACATCGCCCGCCAGACCCGCCGCAAGGCCGAGGCCGTGACGGTCGTCTTCCTGGACCGGTTCATCGGGATCATCTCGCTGTGTCTGCTGGGCGGGTTCGCCGTGACGGTCAGCCTGGGCGACGAGCGGCTCCGCGTTCCGCAGACGGTCCTGGTGATCATCCTGGCGTTGACGCTGGTGGGGGTCCTGACGTTCTACAGCCACCGGGTGCGCCGGTTGGTCCGGCTGGACAAGCTCATCCGCAAGCTGCCGCTTGCGAAGGTGGTGCAGCGGATCGACCGGGCGATCTTCACCTACCGGTACCACAAGCGGGCCGTGCTGGCGGCGGTGGGGTGCGGATGGGCGGCCCAGGCGGCCTCGGTCCTGGCCACTTGGTTCATCGCCACCGGCCTGGGCAGCCATGCCAACTGGACCCACTACTTCGTCAACATGCCGGTCATCTGGGTGGGGTGGGCGGCGATCCCCGTGCCGGGCGGGCTCGGCGTGGCCGAGGGCCTCGCCCAGGAACTGTTCGGACCGGCGGTCGTTTCGCCGCCGGGCCAGACGGTGCCGGTGGCCGAGGCGGCCTCGCTGGCCCTGGCCATGATGCTGTGCTTCCGCCTGGTCCAGATCATCGTCAGCCTGCCCGGGGCGCTGCTCTACCTGACGCGCCGCACGGGGGTCTCGCCGCGGCACATGCGGGAGGAACTGGAGCAGGGCGAGCCGGTGGCGGCGCCGGCCGGGCGGGTTCGCGCTGCCGATCGACGGCCGCATCCCCCCTGCCGTGGGCCGGAGGGGCCCCTCGCCGAGCAGGTGGGCGCGGTTCACCTCCATTCGTGCTACAGCGACGGCAGCGGGACCGTCCGGGAGATGGCGGCGGCCGCCCGCCGGGCCGGACTCGATTTCTTCTTTCTGACGGACCACGACACGGTCCAGCCCGAGCGCGACGGCTGGCGGGGATGGCGAGACGACGTCCTCGTCATTCCGGGGGCCGAGGTCACCTGCGAGGGTCGGCGGCACGTGGTCACCATCGGCGCCCGCAAGGTGGACGACCTGTTTTGGCGTCCGCTTGAGGAGGTCCTGGCGGCCCTCAGCGAGCAGGACGCCCCGGCCTTCATCGCCCACGCCCACCCGGCCAAGCTGCCCGTCTGGGGCCGGGGCCTTCGCGGCCTCAGCGAGTGGGAACTTCCGGGCTTCACCGGCGTCGAGCTCTGGTCGTTGATGCACGACATCTGCCACCGGCTGCCCCTGTGGAAGGTGCCGACCTTTCCGTTCAGTTGGCGGAACCGTTCGACGGGGCCGTTCCCGGACACGCTGGCGCATTACGACGCGATCACGCAGGAGCGGCGATTCGTGGCCATCGGGGCCCTCGACAACCACGCCTATCCGCCGCTGCGGGCCTTCTGGCCCAGGGTCCTGCCCTACGAGGCAGGCTTCCGGTCGCTGCGGACCCACGTCCTGTGCGAGCCGCTGGCCGGCGACGGCGACGATACGCAGCGAATCGTTCGGGCGATCCGCGGAGGACGGGCCTTCATCGCCCTGGACATGGTGGCCGACGCCCGGGGTTTCCGCTTCGAGGGCACTCAAGACGGGCAGGTCGTCGCGATGGGCGACGAGCGGAACTGGGACGGGCCGGTTCGCCTGTCGGTCGCCTCACCCCATGAGGCCGCCCTGAGGCTCCTCAGGAACGGCGAGCCGGTTGTCGAAGCCGCGGAGACGACCGTCCTGGAACACGAAGCGGCCGAGCCGGGCATCTACCGCGTCGAGGCCCGAGTCGGGGACCGGCCGTGGGTCTACACGAACCCGATCTACCTTCGGTCGGTCGAAGGGGGCAGCCAGGGCCGCGCTGTGCGAAAGGAGCCGCGAAGTGATGAGTGATGGGGCATCGGCCGCCCGTGTCTTCGACACGCCGTGGGGGCGTATCGGCATCGAGGCGAGCGGCCGCGGCGTCACCTGCGTCGTCTTGCCTGGGGCGGCCGACCGGGCCAAGCTGGCCGATCTGGCTCAAAGGGCCAAAGAAGCCGCGCCGGCCGCGGCCAAAGGCCACACCGAGCGGGCCGAACGCGAGGTCCGCGAGTACCTGGCGGGCCGACGGCAGGCGTTCACCGTGCCGGTCGACCTGGACGGCGTGCCGACTTTCCATCGGCAGGTGCTGCGCACGCTGGTGGCCGTTCGGTGCGGCGAAACGGTGTCCTACGGGGCCTTGGCGGCGCGTGCGGGTCGGCCCCGCGCGGCCCGGGCGGTCGGCCAGGCGATGGCCCGCAACCCGGTGCCCTTGCTGGTGCCGTGCCATCGGGTCGTGGCCTCGGGCGGGAGGCTGGGCGGATTCGGTGGCGGTCCGGCCCTCAAACGCCGACTTCTGGACCTGGAGGCGAGCATGAAACGCGCTTAGTCCTACAACGCCAGTTCGCTACTTCATCCCGCCTGGCGGCCTTCCCAGGCCGCCAGGAACTCGCTTCAGGCCTTATCGCGGCGGCCTGGGAAGGCCGCCGCGCGGCAAGTGGCGTTGTCGTATTAGGAGGCGTAGGGCCGTTCCCCGGCTCGCGCGCAAGGAATTCGCTTGTTCGTGCCGCCGAGCGCAGCTATCCTGAGCGGGCCTGCCCCGAGGGAAACCCCGGATACCGGCCACGGCGTACTGGCCCGCGCCGCCTGCTGGACCCTTTGCGGAGCTGTTGCCGATGCGAACCCGTGCATTCCTGATGCTTGCCCTGACAGCCGCGTCCGCGGCGACGGCCCGTGCCGAGACGCTCGACACGAACCGTTACATGCCCCTGGCGGAGGTCCGCGTCGGCATGACCGGTCTCGGGCGGACGACGCTGGAGGGGACCGAGATCGTTGAGTTCGGCGTCACGGTGCGGGCCATCATGCGCGACACCCTCGGGCCGGACCAGGACCTCGTCCTCGTCGAGTGCAGCGGGGCGGGCCTGGAGAAGACGGGCGTCATCTCGGGCATGAGCGGGAGCCCCGTCTACGTCGGCGGCCGACTCATCGGGGCCGTGGCGTACAGTTTCCCCTGGGGGAAGCTCCCCATCGCGGGCGTCCAGCCGATCGAGCAGATGCTCCGGGTGACGGACGAGCATCCCTGGGCGAATCCGTCGACGTCGGTGGTGTCGGCGAGCGGGTGCGAGACCGGGCTGCCGGCCCGGTCGGATCCGTCGGCGGCGCTTCGGCGATTGCTGGCCGCCGAGAAGGGCCGCGGGGCGGCGGTGCCGCTGGCGGCGCTCGGATCGCCGGCGGTCCCGCCGTCCCTGACCGAGGCCGAGGCGTGCCGACTCCGCCCGATCCGCACGCCGGTCGTCGTCAGCGGAGCGTCGCACCGGATGCTGGAGCACCTGCGGAAAGAGTTCGAGCCGTTCGGTCTGGTGCCGATGGCCGGCGGCGGGGCCGACGAGGCCGCCGCGCGGAAGGCGAAGCTCGCCCCCGGTTCACCCCTCGGGATCGTCCTGATGCGAGGCGACCTGGACATCACCGGCATGGGCACGATCACCGAGATCGCCGGCGACCGCGTCTACGGGTTCGGCCATTCCATGTTCGGCCTCGGCAAGGCCGACTACCCCTTGACGACGGGCGTCGCGCACCTGGTGGTCCCGTCGCTCCAGAACTCGTTCCGCCTCGGGATGCCCGCCAAAGAGGTCGGCCGGCTGACGTGGGACGAGAGCACGGCCGTGTTCGGCCGCCTGTCCGAGGGCCGCGCCCCCATGGTGCCGATCAGCGTCACCATCGCGGGACCGGACCTCGGACACGAGCGGACGTACCGTTTCGAGATGGTCCGGCACCGGATGCTCTCCTCGCTGCTGGCGGCGGTTGCCGCCTTGAACAGCTTCGAGGTCCATCGCAGCCTTCCCGACGAGCACACCGTGGCGTACCGCGTCTCGGTCGATACGGTTGGCCATCCGCCCATCGTCCACGAGAACCTGGTTACCTCTCCGAGCGGGTCGGGCTACGTGACGGCCTTGGTTCGCGGCATCGTGGGACTGTTGATGAACAACCCTTTCGAGGACCTGGACGTCGAATCGGTGGAGGTCCAGGCCAAGGTCGAGGCGACCTCGCTCGCGGCCGAGATCATGGACGTACGGCTACTGACGAACGCGACCCGTCCCGGCACGACGGTCCACGTCGGGGTCCGCATCCGGCCCTGGCGCCAGGAGCCCCGCTGGCTGACCGTGCCGGTCGATATCCCCGAGGACTACCCCGACGGCAGCTACCCACTGACGGTCTGCGGGGGGGACGAGGCGGTGCGGCAGGCGGTGGCGGAGAACCCCGCCCGGTTCCGCATCCGCGACCTCCCGAGCCTGCTCCGATCGCTCCGCTACGACCTCAAGCGCGACCGGATGTACGTCCGGCTCGGGCGGCCCGGCGTGGGCCTGGCCATCGGCGACGACGAGCTGCCGAACCTGCCGGCGGGGATGCGCTCGATCCTCTCCGAGGCCGCCCGCGGCGACGTCGCCTCGATGAGCCCCGCCCGTGTGACCGAGCGACCCGTTCCCTACGTCTTGGCCGGCAGCGGCACCGTCAGCGTGACCGTGGACCGGCATGCGCCGCACCCGTAACCGCCGCCCCCGGCGGCCCGATGGAGGTTGAATCGAGATGCGCGACCGGAGCTTGATCCGCAGCCCCCTGGCGGTGGCCGTCCTCCTGGTGGCGGCCGCCCTGGCCGTCGCCGGCGGGACCGAGACGTTCACCGAGACCAACGAGACCGACTTCAGCGGCGGCGAGGCCGACGGCATCGTCTGGACCAGCCTCGGCGCCCTACGCCTCGGCCGGGCCGTCGAGGGCCTGCTCGAAGAGACCGACGGGGTCGACTACGTCGCCGACATGGCCGAAGCGCCCGACGGGACCGTCTACGTGGCCACCGGCGGCGACGGGCGCGTCTATCGCATGCGCGGAGGCAACAAGGTCGAGCTCCACTGCAAGCTCCCCGACAAGTACCTCTTCTCGTGCATCGTCGGCGACGACGGCGTCCTCTACGTCGGGTCCGGCGGGACCAAGGGCCGCATCTTCCGCGTGACCGCCCGCCCAGGGGCCCCGGTCGAGCCCGAGCCCATCTTCGAGGACGACCAGGTGAAGTACGTCTGGGACCTGGGGTGGCTGGAGGCCGGCGTCCTTGTAGCCGCCACCGGCGACGAGGGGAGGCTCTTCCGTGTTCCCCTGAGAGGCGACGCCGAGGTCCTCGTCGACTCGGAGGCCGACCACCTCCTGTGCCTGGCCGTCGCGCCCGACGGCACGCTCTACGCCGGCACCGACGGCGAGGGGATGGTCTACCGCTGGAGCGGCAAGGAGGCGTTCGTCCTCTACGACGCCGAGGAGCCGGAGATCACGGGCCTCGCCGTGGGGCCCGACGCTGAGCTGTACGTCGGCGCCTCGGGCGGTAAGGGCGGGCGGACCGGCGGGGTGTCGGTGACGCAGGCGACGATCCGCATCGAGCCTCCCGAAGGGCCCGAGCCGTCCCCCTCGGCCATCCTGAAGGAGAAGACCGACGAGGCCGAGGCCGACGACATCGATGCGGACGACGGCGACTCCGACGGCGCCGACGAGGCGGAGGGCGACGGCGAGTCAGACGACGAGGCGAATGGGTCGGCATCGTCGTCGCCTTCGCCGGCCCAGACGATCGCCCAGAAGCTCCGGGAGGCCGTCCAGGCGGCCGCCCGCCGCGCCGCCGCCACCCGCGCTGCCGCCGCCGGCGGCACCGGCGCCAGCGTCTATCGCATCTCCGCGGACGGCATTGCCGAACGTATCTTCCAGGGGACCGACCGGCTGCTGCTGGCCGTCGCCCTGACCGGTGGCAAGCTCATGGTGGGCACAGGCGACGACGGACGCATCTACGAGGTCGACCTGGCCGACACGACCGACCAGGCCGCCATCGCCGACATCGACCCGAAGCAGGTGATGGCGCTGCACGCGACGCGCGACGGCCGGGTGGTCGCCGGGACGGCGTCGCCCGGGCGGCTGTACGCCATCTCGAAAGGGTTTGCCCGCGAAGGCACTTACACGAGTAAGGCCCACGATACGAGCGGCTCATCGCGGTGGGGCATGCTCCATTGGCGCGGTCGGACACCGGCGGGCACCACCCTCGAGCTGATGACCCGGACGGGCAACGTCAACGACCCCGAGAAGGGGATGTGGTCCGCCTGGTCGAAGCCGATGCGCCGGTCGCCGGCCAAGATCGTCAGCCCGCCGGCCCGATTCATCCAGTTCCGCGTCACGATGCGGTCACCTCGCGACGACCAGACGCCTGTGCTCGAGCAGCTCGAGGCGGCCTACCTGCGGACGAACGAGCCGCCGACGGTCCAGGCCGTGGAGCTGGCCTCGATTCCGACGCGCGGCAGCCAGGCCCAGGCGGCCCAGCGAGCACGGCAGGCGGCGGCCCAGGCCCGGGGCCGGGCCGGTCAGGGCGGAAGCCGGCCCCAGCCGCCTTCCCTCCCATCCGGCCCCCAGTCGGTCCAGATCATCCAGTGGCAGGCCACCGACCCGAACGGCGACGAGCTGGTCTACGACATCTATTTCCGCGGCCAGGGCGAACCCGTCTGGATCCTCCTCGACGAAGACCTCCTCCAGAACCGCACCATGTGGGACACCAGCACCGTTGCCGACGGCTGGTACGAGATCAAGGTGGTCGCGTCGGACCGGATGGCCAACCCGGCCGAGGACGCCCGCGAGGACGCCAAGATCAGCGACCCCGTCCTTGTGGACAACACGGCCCCGCTCGTCGAGCGGGTCGACGCCCGGGCCGAGGGCGAGGGCCTCGTCGTCAGCTTCCGCGCTGCCGACGCGACCAGCCGGATCGTCGAGGCGTACTACACGGTCGATTCGTCGAACGACTGGCAGTTCGTCGCGCCGACCGACCGTCTGTTCGACGAGATGCAGGAAACGTTCGAGTTCACCCTCACGGGCCTCTCGCCGGGCCCCCACAGGCTGGCCATCCGGGTCGCCGACCTGGCGGGCAACACGGGACATTCGGCGCGGACGTTGCACGTGGCCGAGTAGCCCCGATACAATATCGGTCGCTCCGGGGAACCCCGGCCCAGCCCGTTGCGGTGGGAGAACGGCCGATGCGTGCCTTGCTGATGGCCATGCCGGACGTTGCCCCCCGCCTTTTCAACCGCCGCCTCAAGATGCCCAGCCTGGCCCTGGTGTCGCTGGCGGGCAACTGTCCGCGGCACGACGTCCGGGTGGCCGACCTGAACGTCAAGCGCCCGCACATCCGCCGGGCGGCGACGAAGCTGCTCGAGACGCTGCGACCGCCGCTGGTCGGCCTCAGCGCCATGTCGTTCCAGTTCTCGACCGCCTGGCACCTGGCGCGACTCGTCAAGGAGAGGGACGCCTCCACGCGGACCGTCCTCGGGGGCTACCACGCGACGCTCCTGGCGGAGGAGCTGGCCGCCGGCGAGGCGGGCCGCGTCTTCGACTTCTTCATCCGCGGCGAGGGCGAGCACGTCTTCGCCCGTCTCCTGGACACGCTCGAGGCCCGGGGCGACCTGTCCCGGATCGACGGCCTGAGCTGGAAGGACGCCCGGGACCGGTGGCACCACAATCCGCGGGCCCCCATCCTCGACCTGTCGGCGGTCCGCCTGCCGGACCGCAGCCGCCGCGTCTGGCACGACTTCGGGTTCCAGGGCTACGGCTTCGAGGTGGTCGAGACGAGCCGGGGCTGCTTCATGCAGTGCAAGTTCTGCTCGATGCATCATATGTATGGACGAACCTTTCGGCCGTTCGACCTCGACCGGGTCATCGCCGACGTGGAGGACGTCCGGGCCCGCGGCGGCAGGATGGTCCTCTTCTCCGACGACAACATCACGCTCGACCCGGACCGCCTGCTGGACCTGTGCGAGCGGATCGTCCGGGCCCGCCTCGACGGCATCCGATACCTCGTCCAGGCCTCCAGCCGGGGCCTGTCGGAGCGTCCGGAGCTCGCCCCGGCCATGGCCCGGGCCGGTGTCGACATGGTCTTTCTGGGCATCGAGAACGTCAGCCGGCGGAACCTCACCTCCATGGGCAAGGGCGACATCGTCGAGCACACCCGCCGCGCCGTCCAGACCCTCCACGACGCCGAGATCATCGTCATCGGGGGCATGATCGTCGGCCTGGAGCACGACCGGGCCGAGGACATCCGGGCCAACTTCCAGTTCTTCAAGGACCTCGAGATCGACTGGCTCGGCGACCAGATCCTTCAGCCCTATCCCAAGACCGTCCTTCGGGAGGAATATCTCGATAAGGGCCTTGTAACGAACCCCCACGACTACCGCCGGTACGACGGCTACTGGGCCAACGTCCGGACGCGGACCCTGTCGAGCGACGACATCCAGTTCCACCGCTGGCGGTGCAAGAAACGCTACGAGCTGATGGAGCGGCCGAAGGCCCTCACCCTGAAGAAGCACCCCGTCATCGCCCGGCTCCAGAATTGGATGCTCTACCCGGCGGCCTACCTCGCCCACCGGATGCGGCGGGCCTTTCTCGACGAGCGCGAGTACTATCGCCGCGAGATGCGGCGAGACGCCGAGCTGAACCGATTCGCCGGCCTCTGCGACGGCCCCATGCCCGTGGCCTACGACTGACCGGGGGCCGTCGGGGTCGTCGAAAGACGGGGGGTCGAAGGGCGTCCTGCGCGACGGGCCTCCGTGCCGCCCGGGCTTGTCCCGGACGGCTCGCCGTCGGCCGACTCACTCGCCGGCGCTTCGCGACCGGACCTCCGCCAGCAGCGCCTCGCTCCGCTCGGCCCGCGGGATGAACGTCACCCGCCGGGCCTGCTCGCCCGTCACGTCCAGCCAGACCTCGAGCCGGTCCTCCGGCAGGACGCCCGGCACACGGTCGGCCCATTCGAGGGCGCTCAGGCCGTCGCCCTCGAGCGTCTCGGTGGCCCCGATGGACGCAAAGTCCGCCGCGCTGCGCAATCGGTATGCGTCGAAGTGATAGAACGGCAGCCGCCCGCCCAGGTACTCCCGGCACAGGACGAACGTCGGGCTGGTGACCTCGCGGGCGGGGGCGGCGTCGAGCCCCTCGGCCAGGCCCTTGGCGAAATGGGTCTTGCCGCTGCCCAGCTCGCCCACGAGGGCGACGACGTCGCCGGCCTCGGCGGCCCGGCCGAGGCGGCGGCCCCAATCGATCGTCTCCTCCGGCGAGCGGGTTTCGACCGTCCAGGAGATCACGTCAGGTGCTCCCATCCGCCCATCTCGAGCGCTTCGCACGACCCGTCCGGCCGGACCAGGCTGACGCCCTCGCCCTCGACGGCCTCGCCGATCTCGGTAAGCGGCACGGCGTCGAGCGGGTCCTCCGCGCGCAAACGCGCGGCGTCCTCCGGGCCGACGGCGAAGAGCAGCTCAAAGTCCTCGCCGTCGTTCAGGGCATGGTCGAGCGGCGACCGGCCGTCCTTCTCGGCCCGACGTTCGGCGTCGGCCGAGACCGGGATCGCCCTGGCCCGCACCTGGGCCCCGACGCCGCTTTCGCGGCAGACGTGGTTCAGGTCGGTCGACAGGCCGTCCGAAAGGTCGATCATGGCGTGAAGCTCGACCGCTCGCGCGAGCCGCCGGGCCTCGGCGACACGCGGCACGAACTCCAGGTGCCGCCCCAGCACCGACCCGCCGAGACGGCCCGTGACAAACAGCCGGTCGCCCGGCCGGGCGCCGGACCGCAGGATCGGCTCGATTCCCGCCGGCTGGGCCAGGAGGGCCGTCCCGATCGTGATCCCGTTGCCGGAATGCTTCGGTCCTGCTTCGGCCGGCCAGCTCGTCAGGTCGCCGCCCACGACGAGACAGTGAAACCGCTCGGCCGCCTCCCACAGACCCCGCGTCAGCTCCTCGGGCACGGACGGCGGCGTCCCCATCGGGAGACCCAGCCACGCCACCGCACAGACCGGCAGGGCGGCCATCGCCGCGGCGTCCGACAGGCTCACCGCGAGGGCCTTGTACCCCACCTGTCGCGGCGTGGCCGCTTCGAGGTCGAAGTGCGTCCCTTCCAGGAGTCCGTCGATCGTGACGAGCACCCGCGCTCCGTCCGCGAGTTGCACGACCGCCATGTCGTCGCCCGGCCCGACGGGCACGACCTCAGGGTCGAGCGACCGGCACCGCCGGATCCAGTCGATCAGCGCCCATTCGCCCGTCGGTTCGGACACGTCACCGTTCCTCTAAATCCGTCCGGCCAGGTACGCGAAAGCCTCCTCCGCCACCTCCCGCGCCTCGGCCTCGTACGGGTACAGCTCCACTGTGATCCATCCGTCGTAGCCGACGGCCCGGAGGGCCGCGAAGACGGCTTCGAAGTCGATGGCCCCGCGCCCCGGAACCAGGTGCCGGTGCTCGCGCGACGCAGCGATGTCCTCCAGGTGCACGTGCCGGATGTGGGCCCCGAGCCGCCGGGCCGCCTCGGCCGGGTCGGCCCCGACGCAGAAGAAGTGGCCGACGTCGAAGTTCAGGCCCAGCCGCGGGTGCTCGAAACCGTCGAGGAACGCCTCGAACTCCTCCGGCCTCTCGATCAGGAGGTCGGGCTCCGGCTCGATCAGCAGGTTGACCCCGCATTCTCGGGCCTCCGGCAGCACCCGCTCCAGGCCCTCCCGGTAGAGCCGGACCGCCTCCTCGCGGGTCATCCCCTCGGGCACGGGCCCGCCGGGCTCCAGGCTGATGCCGGGCGAGCCGAGGTCGCGGGCCAGCCGGATCGCCTCCAGCGTATGCTTGATCCGCCGCTCGCGGTCCCGCTCGTCGGGCTCGATCCACGAGGGGTGCCACGTGTCGCCCTGGGCGAAGAGGGTGAAAGCATTCAGATTCGTCACTTTCAGTCGCAGCTCGTCCAGGAGGGTCCGCACGCTCGCCCGCCGGCGGGCGTCCATCTGCGGCGGATAGGCGTGCGGCACGTCCGCCATGATCTCGACGCCCCCGTACCCGCAGGCGGCAATCTGGCGGAGGCACTCCTCCAGGCTGACCTGCTTGAACGCGTTCGTGCTGAAAGCGAGTCTCATGTCGCGCCTCCGCCGTTCCCGGCGGCACCTGCCGTCGCGTGGGCCCGCACGGCCGCTTCGGCCCGGTCCGCCAGGTGCACCCCCGGCCGGGCCATCGCCTCGGCCAGTGTAACGCGCTCCCCCACGAGGGAAAAGAAGGCCGTAACGCCCTCGCTCCGGGCGGCCTCGCAGCCGGGGCCGAGGACCCCGGCGATGACCGCGCAAGGCACGCCGGCCGCCTTCGCCCGCCGCGCGAGGGCCATCGACGCCTTCCCGCCGAGGCTCTGGGCGTCGAACCTTCCCTCGGCAGTCAAGGCGAGGTCGACGCCCCCGAGCTTCGTGTCGACGTCGAGGGCATCGAGGACCATCTCGGCCCCGCTCTCGAGCGTCGCTCCGAGAAAGGCGACGGCCCCGGCGCCGAGGCCGCCGGCGGCCCCGCCGCCCGCCATCGGCCGAACGTCGAGCCCGAGGTCCCGCTGGATTACGTCTGCGAGGTGTGCCAGGGCCGCCTCGATCTGCTCGATGTCCTCCGGGGTCGCGCCTTTCTGCGGCCCGAAGATGCGGGCGGCGCCGCGCGGCCCGAGGAGCGGGTTGTCGACGTCGCACGCGATGCGGATCGAAGCCGGGGCCACTCGCGGGTCGCGGTTCGAGAGGTCGCCCCGGGCGAGGTCACAGACGCCGGCCGCGCCGGGGCCGATCCCCTGACCGGCGGCATCGAGGAGTCGGACGCCGAGCGCCTGGGCCGCGCCGCACCCACCGTCGCAGGTGGCGGAGTCGCCGATCCCGAGCAGGATGTGCGTGGCCCCGGCGTCCAGCGCGGCACGGAGCAGCTCGCCCGTCCCGCGGGTCGTCGCGCGTAGCGGATCGCGCCGGCCCGGCTCGACCAGCGCCAGGCCCGAGGCCGACGCCATCTCGAGTGCCGCCGTTTCGCCGCCGGCCAGCAGGCCGAACGCGGCGGTCACGGGTTCGCGTGACGGCCCCGTGACGTCGACCTTGTGCATCTCCCCGCCCGCCGCGGCCACGAGACACGCGGCCGTCCCCGCGCCGCCGTCGGCCAAGGGCAGCTCGACGGGCTCGGCCCCGGCCCGGCGGACGCCCTCGGCCATCGCGTGGGCGGCCTCGACCGACGAGAGCGACTCCTTCAGCGACGAGGGGGCCACCAGGACACGCATCGTCCGCTCCATGGCCTGTGGGAAGAGTCGATGAATCGACAAGCACGCCAGGTGCGGCGTTCGCGATTGCCGCTCAGCGGACCTCGTCGCCGGCCGCCTGGGCCTCGAGCACCGTCCGCATCACCGCCCACTTGCGGAAGACGTAGAACAGGACGGCGTCGCCCTTGCGGACCTGCGCGAGCAGCCGCCCCAGCCCGTCGAGGTCGGCCATGCGGAACCGGTCAACCTGTACGATGACGTCGCGTTCCTGGAACCCGGCCCGCGCGGCGGGGGTGCCTGGCTCCACGCCGCCGACGAGCAGGCCCTCGTCGGTCGCCAGCTGGAGCGTCTCGGCCAGCTCGGACGAGAGCTCCTGGAGGTGCAGACCGAACTGCACGAGCGCCAGCTTCGCGCCGTCGGGCTTCGGTGGCTCCGCCAGCGTCACGTTCACGCGTACCAGGTCGGCGCCGCGCCGGACGCCGAGGGCCAAAGAGTCGCCCGACTTGCGGTCGAGGACGCGGGTCTCGAATTCGATGGCGTCGCGGACGGGCCGGCCGTCGAGCCGCTCGATCCGGTCGCCGGGCGTCAGCTTCGCCGCTTCCGCCGGAGAGCCCCGCTCCACCGTCTCGACGACCGCGGCGGCCCCGACGTCCGTGCGGAACCGGAGGCCCAGCCAGGCCTGCCCTGCCCGCCGGACGCTCAAAAGGTCGACCATGATCTCGCGGACGCGGTCGACCGGGATGGCGAACCCGAGCCCCTGGGCCCCGGCGCGGATGGCCGTGTTGATGCCGATCAGCTCGCCACGGATGTTGAGGAGCGGGCCGCCGGAGTTGCCCGGGTTGATCGGCGCGTCGGTCTGGATGAGGCCCGTGTACTCGGCGCCCGGGGCAGGCTCGATGGCCCGGTCCACCGCCGACACAACGCCCGTCGTCACGGTGTGCTGGTAGCCGAAGGGGTTGCCGACTGCGATGACGGTCTCGCCAATCATCAGGTCGCTCGAGGTGCCCATCGTGACGGCCTGGAGGGGCGATTCGGCGTCGATCTTGATGACCGCCAGGTCCGACTCCGGGTCGGCGCTGACGAGGTCGGCGGGGAGCTGCGACTCGTCCGAGAGCGTCACGATGATCTCGTCGGCCCGGTCGACGACGTGGGCGTTCGTGACGATGTAGCCGCGGGCGCTGATGATGACGCCCGAGCCCAGGCTGTTCGAGACCTGTCGGCGAGGGCGGAACAGGGGCCCCAGCTCCCGCCGGAAGATGTCGGGAAGGTCCATCCAGAAGTGGGGCATGACCTGGACCGTGCGGACCCGCTTCGAGCTGATGTTGACGACGCTCGGGGCGGCCGCCTCGACCGCCCGGACGATGGGCGTCCGCCTCTCGGCCCGAGGGTCGGGCGTCTCGTCGGCCGGCGCGGCGGCTGCGACCGGGCCCGTCAGGGCGGCGAGCGCCCCGATAAGCATGACGATGCGGTTCATGGGCAATCCATCCTACGGGGGGGCCCACGGGCCCTCAAGCGAAAACGCGTCGCCGCCGCGGGCGAGCATCTCCCCCGGTTTTCCGGCGCTTCGGCGGCCCCGGTGGCGGCACAACAGTATAGACGCGTGCGGGCATGCCGGGATTCAGGCGGCGGGCTTGGTCGTGGCCGTGGTCGTCGCGACGGGGCCCAGCGCACAGGTCCTTCCCGCCGAGCCGACCGGCCCCTCGCTCGCCGAGGATCTGACGCCGCCCTCGCCGCTGACCATCCCGCAGTCGGAAATTTCCGAGGGCCTCCCCGACGTCGTGCGGGACGGCATCGAGCGGCCCTACTCGCCCGTTCCCGAGGGGCGGGCACACGGCGCCCGGCAGCTCGGCCGGTACCCGGACCTGGCGGGGCCCGCTTTCCCGTTCCTCATCGAGATGCTGTGGGACGAGCCGACCGCCGTTCCCTGGGGCGAGGGGACCAACGACTACTGGCTGGGACCGGGGGAGGAGGCGCGCGCGGCGCTGGAAGCCATCGGCTGGCCCGCCCTCGCTCCGCTGGCCGGGGTCCTCCGGACCGCCGAGGAGCCGTACGTGCGGTACCGGGCGCTCCTGCGGATAGACTCGCCGGATGGCGAGACGTTGCTCCAGGAGCGGCTCCTGGACTCCGGCGGCTTCGTTCGCCGCGCCGTTCTGGACGCCCTGGAGGAGCGGTGTTCACGGCTGCCGGTCCGAAACCTCGCTCGCCTGGCTGTGGAGGACCAGGACGACGAGATCCGGTCGGCCGTGGCGGCCATGCTCGCCGCGGTCCGAACGCCTGTCGAGGTCGAGGCCCTGTGCGGCTTGCTCCGAGACCCGGATCCCGACGTTCGGGCCCTGGCCGTCCGGACGCTTGGGACGGTCGGCGACCGGGCGGCCGTGCCGCACCTGGTGGGGGTCCTTTGCCATGAGGAACCGGAAGCTCGGCAGGCCGCCGCGGAGGCCCTGTGGCAGATCACCGGCGAGGACTTCGGCCAGGACGTCGAGCGGTGGCGGAAATGGTGGGAGGCCAACAGGGACGCCGAGAAGGCCGGCCCCTTGCCCTGGGACTGACCGCCCGCCTTTCAATCCTCCGCCCGGTCCTCGATCTTCGTCACCTCGGCCAGGAGGACGGTCGCATACGCCCCCGGCGGCAGCGTGAACGCCAGCCTCAGGTCCTGCCCCGAGCCCGGGGACGAGTCGCTCTGCTCCTCAGCCTGGATGCGAACGTCCGTGACCGGCACGCGGAGCGGCCGCCGCGCCCCCCGGAGCCGGAGGGCCTTGACCCGCTCGAAGTCCTCCGGCGAGGTGCCTTTCTGCGCGAGCACGTCGCGCTCGATCTCGCCCGGCCGGCCCGAGGCCGGCGTCACGCGGTGCCCGACGATGGGGCCGGTCGGGCTGATCTCGAAGGCATCGGCCCGAGGCTGCTCGACGACCGGGTCTTCGACCGAAAAGACGGCCCCCTTGCCGTGGATGTAAGCGAGGTCGCCAGCCTCGAGCCGGTCGATCGTGTCGAGCCGCCGATCGAGGACGGCATTGAAGACGTCCGACTGGTAGGCGCTGACGAGGAGGCGTGCGAGCTGCTTCGGCAGGGCCCGCGCGGCCCGCTTCGGATCGCCCGTGCGGATGAGGGTCGAGATGACCCGACGCCGATCATGGTCGCCGCCGAAGGCCCGGCGGGCGGTCTCGAGGTCGCCGGCGTCGTATCGGGCCCGGGCCTCGGTCAGTCGCGGCGAGTCGGCATCGGTCGGGCGGCCCAGGAAGAGGTCGCAGAACTCCCGGCCCTGGCCCCGGACCAGGGCCCGCCCGAGGAGATGGTTGTCGCCTCGCCGGCCGAATCGCTGCCGGTCGAACCAGTTGGGCATGCCGCGGGTCCGGAGCACCTTCAGGACGGCCTGGGCCCGCTCGAGGGCCCCGTCCGCGCAGCCGCGGATGCGGACTTCGAACCGGTTCCCCGCCAGGTGCCCGATCTTCAGCTTGTTCCGGTGCCGCGAGACCGCCAGCACGCGGACCCTCGGCAGGTGGAGGCGGGCGGCCCGTTCGGGGTCGACCCCTTCGAGGCTCATCCACTGGCGGGTGACAGCATGGGCGTCCTTGAGGCCCGCGAGGCCGACCATCCGTCGCGACCGGCCGAGGGCCCGGGCGATCCGGTCGGCCGCTTCCAGCGACCCGAGGCCCCGCTTCTCGACATACAGGTAGACGTGGCCTCCCCGGCCGGAGGGCCTATAGAGCGGCAGCTCCGCGACGCGGAAGTCCTCCGGCTCGACCTTCAGGCGGCCGCCGGTGCCGGGGAGGTCGGAGGTCAGGTACCGCATGGCGATCAGGCCTCCCGCTCCAGGAACGCCGCCACCTCGTCGGCCGTCGGCATGCTGGGCTGGGCCCCGAGCTTCAGGCACGCGAGCGCCCCGGCGGCATTGGCGACGCGGACCGCCGTGACGAGGTCCGTCCCCTTGACACACTCGACGGCGAGGGCGGCCGTGAAGGCGTCGCCGGCGGCCGTCGTGTCGACCGGGCGGACGGCGAACGCCGGGACGTGCTCGACCCGCCCCTCGACGGCGACGAAGGCCCCTCGGTCGCCGGCCTTGATGACGACGGCCTCGGGCCCGCGCTGGAGCAGGCGACGCGCCATCGCCGCGGGGTCGGCGCCGGCCGGGTCGAGGTCCAGGAGGGCGGCCGCTTCGGCCTCGTTCGGCGTGAGGACGGAGCAGCCGAAGACGGCCTGGTCGCCTGCCCGCCGCGGCGGGCCGGCGTCGACGACGGTGCGTGCCCCGGCCTCGCGGCCCAGTTCGACGGTCCGGGCGACCGTCTCCGGGGGGACCTCGAGCTGGACGACGACGGCGTCCACCCGGCCGAAAGCGGGCCGCGCCGCCTCCAGGTCCTCGGGCGAGAGGCGGCCGTTGGCCCCGGCGGTGACGACGATGGTATTCTGTCCGGAGGCATCTACGAGGACCAATGCAATGCCGCTCGGGCACCCTTGGACCGGGCGGACGAGGTCGGTGTCGACGCCGGCCTCGTCGAGGCCGGCCCGGAGACGGTCGCCGAAACCGTCGCCGCCGACGCGGGCGAGCAGCCGCGTCCGCGCGCCGAGACGGGCGGCGGCCACGGCCTGGTTGGCGCCTTTGCCGCCGGGAATGGTCCGGAGGTCGCTCCCTCGGACGTTCTCTCCGGCTTTCGGGACGCGATCGACCGCGGCGACGAGGTCCATGTTGACGCTGCCGACCACGAGGACGGTTGGGACCACGGGAAGCCTCCGGGGATGCGCGAGGAGATTCTAATACGCTTCGGCGTCACGGGGCAAGGACGAAGCGCGTCGGTGGCCCCGGCCGGGGGGCAAGCCCGAGTGGTCGGGATTTGTCTTGAGTCGTGCGAGGGGCGGGCCTAAGATCGTCGCTTCCGAACCGCCAGCCGAGGTCGAGTTCCGAGCCCCAGCCGATTCCATTCTGCCCAGCGGCAGCGGCCCGGCCGCGGCTGCGAAGGACGAACGCGATGGCCAGACAGCGCAAGATTTCCTCGACGGCCGAGTACCACCCGAAGAAGCAAGAGTCGCTCCTGGAGACCCTGGAGTCGATCATCGTCGCGTTCATCCTGGCGTTCATCTTCCGGGCGTTCCTGGTCGAGGCGTTCGTGATCCCGACCGGGTCGATGGCGCCGACCCTGTACGGGGCCCACCTGGAGGTCGAGTGCACGGACTGCGAACAGCATTTCGCCGTGGGCATCGAAGAGGACCGCCAAGCCCGGCAGCGGATTCCGACCAGCGTCGTCTGTCCGAACTGCCGCCTGAAGCAGGAGCCGGCCAATCGGGAGGACTACAGCGGCGACCGGATCCTGGTGCTGAAGTTCCTCTACGACTTCAAGTCGCCCGAGCGATGGGACGTGGTCGTCTTCCGCAATCCGAACGAGCCGCAGCAGAACTACATCAAGCGGCTGGTGGGCCTGCCGGGCGAGCGGATCGAAATCGACGAGGGGAACGTCTTCATCGGTGGGGAGATCGTCCAGAAGGCCGACAAGGCCCAGGACGCCCTGTGGATGCTGGTGCATGATACGCGACGGCAGGCGAACCGGGGCGGCTGGATGGACCGGTGGGTGCCGGAGGCGCCGGAGGGCGGCCGGTGGGCGAGGGACAGGACGGGCTTCCGTCTGTCGCGTCCCGACGAGGAGGAGGTGGCCTGGCTGGCCTACGAGCACCGGAACATGCTCGGATCGCTCACCCCGATCGGTGATTTCTACGGATATAACGATGGATCGGCCGAAGGCGCCGCGCGAGGCCGCTTCGGAATCGACCCCACGGCCGTGACGCCCGTCGCGGTCTTCCCGGGGCGGCTGGCCGTGACAGACCTGGCGTGGCGGGCCCCCGTGACGGTCGAAGGCCCCAAGGGGGAGCTGATCGTCGAGCTGTGGGCCTGGAAGGACCGGTTCCGGTTCGAGCTGACGGCCCACGGGTCGGACCGGCCGTCGCGGATCCTGATGAACGGCGAGCCGATCGCGGTGGCGGTCGAAGGCGTCCTGCCCGTGGGCCGGGAGGTGAAGGTGCTGGCGGCGAACGTGGACCACAGGGTGATGCTGCGGCTGAACGGGAGGCGGCCGGTCAACCTGAAGGCGACGACCGACGAAGCGACGCCCGAAGGGGACCCCATCTTCGTGCCGACGGGCGTGTCGGCGGCCGAAAAGGTCGCCATGGTGACCGACCGGCAGCCGCACTGGCCGGCCGGCGTGCGGGTGGGGGCCCGGGGCGGACCGGTCGATCTTGAGTATCTGCGGGTCGACCGCGACGTCTACTACACGAGCTACGACTGGGAACGGCAGCGATGGGCCTGGGGATCGGAGGGCGGGTCACCGCTGACCCTCGATGAGGACGAGTTTTTCGTCCTCGGCGACAACAGTCCGAAATCGTTCGACAGCCGGTGGTGGGACCGGGTGGACCGGCCGGTCGTGCCGCGGAAGAACCTCGTGGGGAAGGCCTTCTTCATCTACTGGCCGGCCGCCGGGCCCCGGGCGGGCATCCCGATCGCCCCCGACGTCATGCGGTTCGGGTTCGTTCACTGACGCATACCGGCCGGCGGTAGCGCGACGGACCGGGCGCCGCGGCCGCCCGTGGGGAGACGACCTTGGAGCTGTTGAGGGCAACCGGCCTGACGAAGATCTACGGCGGCCGGAAGGTCGTCGACAGCGTCTCGTTCACCGTCAACGAGGCCGAGATCGTGGGCCTGCTCGGCAAGAACGGGGCCGGCAAGACCACCAGCTTCAAGATGGTCATGGGGATGATCCCTTCGGACGGCGGACACGTCTTCTGCGAGGGCCAGGAGGTGACGCGCCTGCCGATGTATCAGCGGGCCCGCCGCGGCATGGGCTACCTGTCGCAGGAGCCCAGCGTCTTCCAGCGGCTGACAGTCGAAGAGAACCTGTTGGCGATCCTGGAGATGATGCACCTCGCGAGGCAGGAGCGGAAGGCCATTGCCGCCGAGCTGCTCCGCGACTTCGGCCTGACGCACGTCGCCGCTCAGCACGCCCGGACCCTCTCGGGGGGCGAGCGGCGGCGGCTCGAAATCGCCCGGGCCCTCGTCACCCGTCCCAGCATCATGCTGCTCGACGAGCCGTTCACCGGCGTCGACCCGATCGCCATCTTCGACATCCAGGGCTTCATCCGGAACCTGCGAGGCCGAGGCATCGGCGTGCTCCTGACCGACCACAACGTCCACGCGACACTCTCGATCGTCGACCGGGCCTACATCATCAACGAAGGCCGGGTGTTCCGGCACGGGACGAGCCGGGAGCTGATCAAGGACCCCGACGTGAAGCGTGTCTATCTCGGGGCGACGTTCCGCGGCGACGAGTTCGCCGAGGCCCGGCGCGGGTAGGGCCATGCCCGACGATTCCCCTCCCATCATCTGCGTGGCGTTGAACCCGGCGGTGGACCGGACGCTCGAGGTGCCGGGCCTGGAGCTGGGCGGTCACGTCCGCGGCCGGCTCGTCTCGACCCAGCCTGCTGGCAAGGCGGTCAACGTGGCCCGTCTGCTCGGGACGCTCGGTACGCCGTGCATCCTGACGGGGTACGTCGGCCGGGACGAGCGGGACCGGTTCGCCCGGAGCCTCGAGAAGCTCCCGGTCCGCGTCGAGGTGTTCGAGACCCGTCAGCCGACGCGGGAGAACATCACCCTCATCGACCCGGAGAGAAGCATCGAGACACACATCCGCGACGAGGGGTTCCGCCTGACGGACGACGAGCTGGATCGGTTGAATAAGAAACTCTATATCCTTTCGGGCAAGGGGGCGTATGTCCTGTTCGCGGGAAGCCTGCCGCCGGAGATGGGGGCGGAGGCGTTCGGCAAGATGCTCCGCGTCTGCCGCGCTCGCGAGGGCCGCCTGGCCGTCGATTCGAGCGGTCCGGGCCTGGAGCCCGTCCGGGCGGGCGAGGCGCTCTGGCTCGTCAAGCCGAACCTGACGGAACTCGGGGAGCTGACCGGGCGGACGATTGCCGACGAGTCCCAGGTGCCGGAGGCCGCCGAATCGCTTCGCAAGCACGTCGAAGTGGTCATCGTGACCCTGGGCCCCGAGGGGGCTTACGCGTTCGGGCCGGAGGGGGCGTGGCGGGTCGCCGCCCGGTACGACCCCCGGCAGGTGGTCAACACGGTCGGGTGCGGCGACGCCCTGCTGGCCGGGTTCGTCCGGGCCCACTCCAGGGGCCACGATCTGGACGACTGCCTCCGTTGGGGGGTGGCGGCCGGGACGGCGGCCTCGATGCAGGTCCGAGCCGGCGAGGTGGATCCCGCCCGCGTCGAGGCGCTCTACCGGGAGACCGAAGTCGCGGCCGTCTGAGCGGCCGGACGGGACAGGAGACGCCACGTGGCGATCCGCATCGGATTCATTGGGGCGGGCTGGATCTCGGGGTCCCACCGCCAGACGCTGCGGGCGATGGACGACGTCGAGCTGGTGGCCGTGTGCGACGTCGACGAGGCCAAGGCCCGCCAGGCGGCCGAGGAGGACGGCGCGGCGGCGTACGGCGACTGGCGACAGATGCTCCGGGGCGAGACGCTCGACGCGCTCTACATCTGCGTGCCGCCGTTCGCCCACGGCGAGATGGAGCGGGCCGCCGTCGAGAAGGGCCTGCCGATGTTCATCGAGAAGCCCGTGGCGGTCTCGTGGGAGGCGGCCGTGCCGGTGGCGCGGCAGGTGCTCGACTCGGGCCTGACGACGGCGGTGGGGTATCACTGGCGTTACAGCCCCTTGACGGAGCGGGCGAGGACGTTCCTGGAGGAGGCGCGGGTCGCGGCGATGGTCGGGGCGTTCGCCTGTCCCATGCCGCCGCCCGACTGGTGGCGGCGGCGGGACGGCTCGGGCGGCCAGGTGATCGAGCAGACGACGCACGTCGCCGACCTCGTCCGATATCTCTCCGGGTCCGAGCCGACGCGGGTCTTCGCCGCGGGCACGAGCGGCATCATGGAGGCGAAGGTCGAGAACTTCTCGGTCGACGATGCGAGCGTCGCAGTGGTGCAGCTTTCGAGCGGCGTCGTCGCGGGCCTTACGAGCGCGTGCATGCAGCCGCTGGTCTACCGCATCGGCCTGGACGTGCTGACGGACCGCGGGACGGTCCGCCTTGGTGAGGAGCAGGTGGTCGTGGAGGAGTCCGACGAGAAGCGCGAGGCCATGGAGCTGCCGGCGGACTGCTCGCCTTGGGGGCTGGCGACCGAAGGGTTCGTCCAGGCGGTCCGGACGGGCGACGAGTCGTCGGTCCGGTGCGATTACGCCGAGGCCATGCGGACGTTCGGCCTCACGTGCGCGATCCAGGCGTCGATCGACCGCGGCGGCGAGGCGGTCGACCCGGCCGAGTTCCGGCCCTGACTCGTTCTATTGATGAGGACGGTATTACCAATGTCGCGAATGGCGAGACACGGCGGGGGCGCAAGAGTGCCCAAATTTGGCCCAAAACTGCGAATTTGGCAAGTTGGGGTTCCACCGCACCTGGGACATTACCTTTACCGTCCTCAATAGATCAAGTACTTGCCGACCAACGGCTTCAGGCGCTGGAGCGTCTCGGGCGGCACCGCCGAGGGGTCGGTCCACAGGGCGAGCTTCAGCGCGCTTCGGCACGAGCAGTCCTCGCCGACCGCTTCGGCGATTCGTGGGACGGTCCGCTTCATCAGTTCGATGGCGTTGGCGGTCCCCTGCTGGACGTTGGCGATGATCGACTCGAGCAGGGCCTCGGGCGAGGTGCCGGGCTCGTGCGGCCGCCAGCAGTCGTAGTCGGTGGCGAACATGACCGAGGCGTAGCAGATCTCGGCCTCCCGGGCGAGCTTCGCTTCGGGCATCGAGGTCATGCCGATCAGGTCGGCCCCCCATTGCCGGTGCAGCAGGCTCTCGCCGCGCGTGGAGAACTGCGGCCCTTCCATGCACACGTAGAGGCCCTTAGGGTGGGTCGTCACGCCGTCCATCCCGGCGGCGGTCTCCAGGAGCAGCCCCCGGAGACCCGGGCAGAACGGCTCGGCGAACTCGACGTGGGCCACGAGCCCCTGGTCGAAGAACGTCCGCCCGCCCCGCAACGTCTTGTCGATGACCTGGTCCGGGACGATCAGGTGCGTCGGGGCGATCGATTCCTGAAGGCTTCCCACGGCCCCGGAGGCGAGAATGTGCGTCACGCCGAGCATCTTCAGGGCGAAGACGTTCGCCCGGTAGGGGACGGTCGAGGGATTGAATCGGTGGCCGTCGCCGTGCCGGGCGAGGACCGCGACGGCCTGGCCACCGATCTCGGTGCGGACGATGCGAGAGGAGGGGGCCCCGAAGGGCGCCTCGATCTCGATCGTCTCGCCGCCGGCCTCCTCCATCAACTTCTCGCCGAGGCCCGTTCCGCCAATGAGTCCCACCAGCGTGTCGCTCACGTTCGCCTCCTTTGCCGACAAGTCGCACGGAGGCTACCAGACGCCGCGAAACCGGTCAACAACGTGCTCGCGGGTGCCCGGAACGCGTCCCCGGCCGAGGGTCGGCTTGTGCGAGTGTCCCGGAAGGTCGGCCCTTGGCCGGGGTCGTGCCGGGAACAGGCCTCAGGGGCGTGAGACAGAAGGGAGCCTTGGACTCGGTGCGAGTCCAAGGCTCCCCCCGAGCGACAGCGCCGCGTAGAGCAGCACCGAAGCCCCCCGCCCCAGCGCGGGGGAAGAAAGGGTCAGTTGCCTTCACTCTCCTATACGCACGGGGGCCGGGGTCTCTTCGCGCCTTTCTGGCCGAGACGGGAAGGTGATGTCACGGGGGGTGCCGGGGGGCATAGGGGGTCACAAGGGGGACCCAGGGGGGCCATCCGACGCCCGCCGAGGGGGCAATCACCCCCGGGGCGTGGCCCCCAGGTTGCGGTGGTATTCCTGGAGAGACCGAACCCCGAGCCTGCCGCCCGCCAGCTCCTCCAGCCCGAGCACGAACGCGTTGGCCCCGCTGATGGTCGTCACGAGGGGGATCCCGAGCCGCACGGCCATCGAGCGGATGCTGACCTCGGCGTCGCGGCAGTGCCGGCCGCTGGGGGTGTTCACGAGGAACTTGACCTTGTTGTCGCGCATCTGATCGAGAATGTTGGGGCGGGCCCCCTCCTGGACCTTGGGCAGCTCGTCGGCTTCCATGCCGTTGCGGCGAAGCACCGACGCCGTCCCGGCGGTCGCCACCAGGGAGAACCCGAGGGCCGTCAGACGTTTGGCGATGCCGACGATGGCCCGCTTGTCGCGGTTATTGACGCTGACGAAGACGCGGCCGCCTCGCGCCAGGCCGAGGATGTTGCCCGCGGCGATCTGGCTCTTGGCAAACGCCACGCCGAACTCCTCCCCCAGGCCCATCACCTCGCCGGTGGACTTCATCTCGGGGCTCAGCACCGGGTCCACCCCGGGGAACCGCGACCAGGGGAACACGGGGGCCTTGACCGCCCAGTGAGGGGGGCGGACCTCCTGAGTGACGCCCAGGTCCTCGAGCGTCCGGCCCAGGATGACCTTCGTGGCGACCCGGGCCCAAGGCACCCCCGTGGCCTTCGCGACGAACGGGACGGTCCGCGACGCCCGCGGATTGACCTCCAGGACGTAGATGTCGTCGCCTCGGACGGCGAACTGGATGTTGAGCAGGCCGCGAACGTTGAGCTCCGCCGCGATCGCCCGGGTCTGCTCCTCGACGTCGGCGACGGTCGATTCGGCCAGCGTGAAGGGAGGCAGCGCGCAGCAGGAATCGCCGCTGTGGATCCCCGCCTCCTCGATATGCTCCATGACGCCGGCTATCACCGTCTGCCGGCCGTCGCTGACGGCGTCGACGTCGATCTCGGCCGCGTCTTCCAGGAACTTGTCCACCAGGACGGGATGCTGGCGCGATGCGACGACGGCCTCGGCCATGAACCGCTCGAGGTCGTGCGGGGCGTAGACGATCTCCATGGCTCGTCCGCCCAGGACGTAGGAGGGCCGGACGAGCACGGGGTAGCCGATCCGCTGGGCGACCTCCAAGGCCTCGTCGAAGCTCCGGGCCGTCCCACCCGCGGGCTGGCGGAGATCGAGTTTTGTCAGGAGGGCGGTGAAGCGTTTCCGGTTCTCCGCCTGGTCGATGGCGTCGGGCGAGGTCCCGAGGATCGCGACGCCGGCCTCCTGGAGGGGGATCGCCAGGTTCAGCGGCGTTTGTCCGCCGAACTGGACGATCACCCCGAGCGGCCGCTCCCGCTCGACGATGCCCAGGACGTCCTCCAGCGTCAGCGGCTCGAAGTAGAGCCGGTCGGACGTGTCGTAGTCGGTCGAGACGGTCTCCGGGTTGCAGTTGACCATGATGCTCTCATAGCCCATCTCCCGGAGGGCGAAGGAGGCGTGGACGCAGCAGTAGTCGAACTCGATGCCCTGGCCGATGCGGTTCGGCCCCCCGCCGAGGATCATGACCCGTTCGCGGCGGCCCTCGTCGTGGGCGGGGCGCGGCTCGGCCATCGGACGCTCCCTTGGGTACGCGGCTGGCGGGGTCGGCGGCGTGCTGACCCTGGGTAGCGTAACAGGCCCCCCGCCCGGCGTAAACAGGATTTTCAGCCGTCGCGTCGGCCGGGAGGGCCGTCGGCAGCGCCCGCCGAGCCTGTCACTCCAGATCGTAGAGACTGTTGTCGGGCGAAAGGAACCCCGTGCCGGGGGCCAGCTTGGCGGCGTCGGACGGGTAGGTGTTGCGATAGGCCGTGTCGAGCGATTCGGCATGTCCGTCCACGAAGACGACGTTCGTGCGGCCGAGGTGTCGGAACGCCTGGGTCCCTGCCCATCGGCCGGAGAACCCCGCATCGCCCGGACTCGCGAAAGGGGCCCGCATGAACTTGTTGGCCCCGGCGCCGTAGCCGGCGTCGCCGAATAAGGCGCACTCCTTGGGGCTGCGGACCTGGGTGATGTGGGCCGGCGTCGGGATCGACTCGCCCTCCCCGTGGCCGAGGTAGCTCGCATTATAGTTGTACCCGGTGAACGGGTCGGCGAGCCAGTTGTGGGACCCCTCGAAGGAGGGGCACTGTTGGATCTCCCTGGGGTCGCCGATGGCCTGCCAGAGGATCCCCGGCTCGACGGTCACCCGCCCTCCGGCGTCCCAGTCCTTCACGGTCGTGTAGTCCCAGGCGTAGGACGTGAATCGGCCGCCTTCGACCTTCGTGTAGTAGGAGATGGGGAAGTAGCCCTCGTGGGTGTCGATGTAGCAGCGCGCCGCAAATGCCATCTGCTTCAGGTGATGGATGCATTGGACGCTGCGCGTGTACTGAAGTGCCGTGCCGAGCGCCGCTGCGGCCAGCGCGGCGAGGACACCCAGGATCGCGATGACGATGAGCAGCTCCAGCAGCGTCAGCCCGCCGGCGGCCGGCCGCTTGCGCGCAGCCCTGCATGGGTCCCGGCGCCTCACATCCTGCCCCTTAAACGTCCGCGGCCGCACGCCGCCTCAGGAGCACGGCCACCGCCCCGAGAGCCGCCAGAGCCAGCGTGGCGGGCTCGGGCAGGTGGTGGCCGCCCGTCTTGCCCCAGTTGCCGAGAAGCACCGACAGGTCCTCGTCGCCGACCGTCAGGTTGAACGTGAAGTTCCCGGTTTTCCACGTGCCGGGGTCGCCCCAGTTGCCCAGCAATGCCGAGAAGTCCTCGTCCCCGACCGTGCCGTCGAGGTTCGCGTCGCCATAGGATGTGTTCAGGATGTCGTGCACGAGGGCGTCCAGGTCGTCGTCATCCGCGTCGCCGTCGCCGTCCAGGTCGTATCCCGCATCGTACTCGGGGTCGTCCCGGTGGATGCCCAGCAGGTCGACGTCGGGGGCGCCGACGGTCCCGTTCTTGTCCAGGTCGCCGAGCGGCACGTTCAGGGGGGCCACGTCGGCGAAGGCGTCCACCTCGGGCGTCGGGCCCTCGGTCCGGAAGTTGTCCACGCGGACGTACCGGAACCACTTCCGGCCGGTCTCCGGATCGGTCGGCAGATCGAGCCAGCCGACGTCGAAGCCGGTCCCACCGGCCGACTCGCCGTAGTCCTCGGCGATCTCCTTTGCGGTCAAGCCTCCGTACGCGGCGAAGTCCCTCGCCGGGTCGAGCGGAAGCGTCGGGTCGGTCGGCTCCGCCCACCAGTGGTTCCAATCCCAATCGGCGTCCGGCCGATGGGGGTCGTCGGGGTCGTAGACGCGGCCGAGGGTCGGTGCGAACGCGTCCGCGTAGCGCTTGGCCGGGTCCGCCGGGTCGTAGGCCGTGTAGGGCGGGCCGGGGTCGTTCGGGTCGCCCTCGTTCGTGATCGCATACCAGACCTGTCCGTCCTGGCTGACCGACACCGTGCCGGGTTCGACGCTGCCCGAGCCGGGCGAGAGGCTCGTCACGTCGTCCGGGTCGCGATTCACCCAGCCGTTCGTGGCATCGTACGTCTGAAAGGCGTTTCCGAAGACGATCAGGTCCAGGCCGAACGGATTGTCCGGATGGTCCTCGACGGGTTTCTCGAACTGAACGATCAAGTGCCCCTCGTGGCCGATCCGCACAAGCTCCGTGTCCCGCCATGCCGGGTAGAAAGGAACGATCGGTGCCGGTTCGGCCGGATTGATGAACCACCCGTCGCCGAGACTGTCCACGGTGGGTCGGCCGAGAGCGGTCGTCGGCGTGACGAACGCCGCGGCCGTCCCCGGCTCGTACGCCACGAGCTCGACGGCGAAGTCGGTCGGGCTATAGGTGTACGCGGCGGAGGCCGGGCCGGCGGCCGCGAGGAGCCACACGGCCGCAGCCGCGACCTGCTTGGCGATCTGCCTGATGGGCATGGTTGTCCTCTGCGTCTCGCGTGACGCCGGCGGTGCCCCTCCCCGGGCCTCACGTCCAAAAGCGAGGCCCGGGGAAGGAATCCCCGCAAGTCCTCGTCTCAAGCTTCAGACGTTCGTCGCCTGGCCAGCAGGCCCGCCAATCCCGCCCCGAGCACCGCGAGGGTGGCCGGCTCCGGCACAGGACCACCCGACCGGCCGTAGGTCCACCCGTCGGCGTCCCCGTCGGCGACCACGCGCTCGTTGACGCCGACGAAGGAGAAGGTCCAGTCGGTTTCGCCGGCGTCCCTCGTCCAGTAGTGCCACCACTTCTCGCCGCCGCCGTACCCGACGTGGCTGTGTCCGTCGTAGCTGATCCCGTCGATGAATATGCCGAACCCGAAGTCCTGTCGGACCGTGGTAAGCGTTGTCTCGGCCTCGACGATGTCGAACAGCCCCAACCCCGTCGCGGTGCCGTCGAACGAGACGAGAAACTCGTAATCATAGGCCGGCGGGCCGTCTTCCCAGAAGTTGATCTTCAACAGTGCGCTATGCTCGCCCGTTCCGACCGCCATCGGTTCCGCGCAGGCCGTCGCGGCGACCGCCATTGTAAGCATTGCTGCCGCAAAGTACCTCATGATCGCACCTTTCTATTCGCTTTCACGTCGCGTAACAGATGTCCCGCCCGCCGCCGGACGGGGTCTCCCCCGGAGGAACGTCCTCAAGGCTTCGTCACGTCGATCGCCACCTCCTTCCGTGTCCCTCCGGTTCGCCGCGCGCCGCCCCGCGCGACCTCCCTGCTGTTGGGCCGGGCGCGAGCGAACCCGGATCCCCCGGCGGGGTGCCCGCGGTGGTGATGCCCGGCGTTGGTGCTCGGCATTCGTCAGGAAGGGAAGCGCGTGAGGGGGACCCCAGGGCCTGCCGCGGGGCCACAAAAAAACCTCCGGCCCCGTGGAGGAGGCTGGAGGTCGAAAAACGTATCTCGGCCTGCGATTCCCAGTCCACGAGGAATACCAAGCGCTTCGGAATCGGAACAGGTCTTCTGGCTCGCGGATCGTCCTACTCGGCCCGGCCTTCCCGCCCCGACGTCCGTCGGGGCAGTGGCCATTAACGCGTGGGCCTTTCGTCCTCGCTTACAGCGGCGGGACCGCGGCGGATTTGCACCGCCTTCCCTGTTCCCGGTCCCCTATTCACTTGTCGGATGCACTCTACCTCACGTTCGGCCCCGTGTCAAGTCCCTTATCGCTTGACCGCGCCGGGGGGCCTTCTAGAATCGAACGTTACCATGGGGCCGCCACGCCACGTTTTCGCCGCCTTGCTTCTCTTCCTGCCGCTTGCGGCGGCCGGATGCAGGTCCGAGGGGGCCGATCCGGTCACCGACGGCGACCTCAGGGTCCTCAGTCTCGCCCCCAACATCACGGAAGTCCTGTTCGCCATGGGCCTCGGCGACCGGGTCGTCGGCCGGTCCACGTATTGCAGCTATCCGCCCGAGGTTCGCGACCTCCCGGCGGTCGGCGACACGCTCCGCCTCGACTTCGAGAAGGCCGTCTCGCTCCACCCGACCCACGCGTTCCTCATCACGGGCCGCACCGACCCCGTCGATCGCCTCGCGTCGCTCGGCATACGGACGGTGCCGCTCGAGTCCGACACGATGCCCGAGCTCTTGGAGAGCATCCGCATCATCGGCTGCGAGACCGGCCGGCCCGACGCCGCCGAGGCCCTCGTCGACCGCATCACCGGGGACCTCGACGCCGTCCGACGCCTCGTTCGGGGACGTCCGCGACCGAAGACGCTGTTCGCCTTTCCCATGACCGTCGGGCAGGTCCAGATCATGGTGGCGGGCCGCGGGACGTTCGTCGACGAGCTGCTCCAGGTGGCGGGCGCCGAGAACGCCTTCCCCAAGCGGACCGACCTGCTCGCGAAGGACTGGCCCACCGTCGGCCCGGAGCAGATCGTCGAGTTCGCCCCGGAGGTCGTGATCGTCCACGCCGCCGACCTCGACCCGGCCTCCGATCAGGCCCGATCCATCCTCCAGGCCTGGGCCAACTGGGACAGCATCCCGGCCGTCGCGAACGGCCGGGTCCACCTGCTGGTCGAGCCGTTCCTGACGATCCCAGGCCCCCGCGTCGGCCGGGCCGCGCGGATCCTGGCCGAGACCATCCACCCCGACCTCGCCGAGGACGACGCCCCGTGAGCCCCCGACCGCTGACCGCCAGGCGGTACGTCGCCTCCCTCCTGCTCTGGGCGGGGGTGTGGCTCGTCCTGAGCGCGGTCGCGGTCCTCCTCGGGTCGCAGAACATCTGGGCCTGGGAGAGTCGCGCTGCCCGCCACGACATCCTCGAGATGCGACTTTACGGCGTCGTGCTCGCGAGCGCCGTAGGCGGGGCCCTGGCCGCCAGCGGCCTCGCGTTCCAGGCGCTTCTCCGGAACCCCCTGGCCAGCCCCTACATCCTGGGCGTCTCGGGCGGGGCGAGCCTCGGCGTCATCGCGTCCGGCGTCTTCGGCCTGGCCGTCGCCCTTCAGCCGCTGGCCGGCTTCGCCGGCGCCATCGCCACCATCTTTCTGGTCTACGCCATCGCCCAGCGCCGGGGAAGGATCGAACCCTACACGCTCCTCCTTTCAGGCGTCATCCTGAACGCCTTTTACGCCGCGGGCATCATGTTCATCACCGCCCTCGTCGACCCGGAGGGCCGCGGCGAGATCGCCTACTGGATGATGGGCAACATCGACGTGTTCGACGTCCACTGGGAACGGGCCGGCGCGATGGCCGCCCTGGCCGTCGGGGCGGCCGCGCTCCTCGCGCTGCTCGCCAAAGGGTTCAACCTGGTGGCGGTCGGCGAGGACGCCGCCGGGGCGCTCGGCATCCGAGTCGACCGGCTCCGACTCGTCACGTTCGTCGCCGGGAGCATCGTCACGGGGGCGGCGGTGGCGTTCGTCGGGCCGATCGGCTTCGTCGGCCTCGTCGTGCCGCACCTGTTGCGGATGGTCCTCGGGCCGGACCATCGTCGGCTGGTGCCGGCGTCCCTGTTCGCCGGGGCGGCGTTCGTCGTTGTCGCCGACTTGGCGACGCGGCTGCTCCAGGGGGCCGACGTTCAGTTCTCCCCCCCGCCGGTCGGCGTTCTGACGGCGATGTGCGGCGGACCGTTCTTCATCTACCTGCTGAGGACGCGATGGCGACGGGCGGCGGAAATCCGATGACCGGTCCCTCGCCCTCCGGGGCAGGGCGACGGGGCGACGGCGGCCGGCCGTACCTCGAGGCCCGCGGCCTGCGCTTTGCCTATCACCCGGGGCGAGACGTCCTCGACGGCCTGTCGCTTGGGGCCTCGCGCGGCCGGCTCCTCGGGCTCATCGGCCCGAACGGCTGCGGCAAGACGACGCTCCTCAAGCTCCTGGTGCGGCTCTTGAAGCCCGATGGGGGAGAGGTCCGGCTCGACGGCCGGCCCATAGGGACGTATCCCCGCGGGGTCCTCGCCCGTCGGATCGCCTACGTGCCTCAGGAAACGCTGGCAGCCATGGCGTTTACGGCCCTGGAGACGGTGCTCATGGGCCGCTCGCCCCACACCGGGGCCCTGGGCTTCGAGACGCCGGCCGACTGGCGGGCCGCCCGCGAGGCGATGCGTCTGACCGAGACCGAGCCGTTCGCCGACCGGAACCTGGACGAACTGTCCGGCGGCGAGCGGCAGCGGGTCATCATCGCCCGGGCCCTCGCCCAGGGGCCCGAGCTGGTTCTCCTCGATGAGCCGACAAGCTTTCTCGACATCAAGCACCAGCACGCCATCTACGGCCTGCTCCGCCGACTCGTCGAGGACCGGAACCTGACGGTCGTGGCCGTCAGCCACGACCTGAACCTGGCCGGGGCCTACGCAGACGACCTCGTCCTGATGAAGGCCGGACGGGTTGCCGCGACGGGCACGCCCGCCGAAGTCCTCCGGCCCGACGTGCTCCGGGAGGTCTACGAAACGCCCGTCGAGGTCCGCACCGACGAGACGACGGGCCGACCGTTCGCGCTCCCGCGGCCGCCGGTCGGCTGAGCCGGCCGGTCCGCGCGGAAGGATGCTATGAGCGAGCCGCCGCTTACGTGGGCGTTCCCGTGCCCGAACCCGACGTGCGACTCCGAGCTGGTCGTGCTGCCGGAGCAGGCGGGGCGGACCGTCGAGTGCCCCACGTGCGGCTTCCGGTTCGAGGCGCCGCGGGTGGTGTCGGCGAAGCTGGCGGCCCGCATCCGCCGCGAGGAGCGGGAGGCGGCCCTGCGGCCGAGGGCCGAAGCGCTCGGCCGGGCCTCGCAGGGGGACCGCGGCGCCGCCGATACGCTCGATGCCCTCGCACGGCAGGCCGACGGCCCTGGCCGCCAGGCGCCGCAGACGCCTGCACCGGCCGAGGCGCTCGAACGCGCCCGGGCCGCTCAGGGCGGCGACCGTCCACAGAGGCCGGCCGATGCGTTGGCGGCCATGGCCTCGGCGCCCGGCGCGCCGAAGGCACCGGCCATCCCTCCGAAGGGGCGGACCGACCGGCCCAGGAAGGCGGGTGTTCCTCCCAGGGAGAGGCCAGAACGGCCAAACACGCCTGCCGCTCCGCCGTCTCAACAGAGGACGCACCCGAAGGCTCGGCTGTCACCTCAGAAGGCGAGACAGCCTGCGGTGGCGCCGGCTCAGACGCCCGGCCCTGGACACAAGCTGCGGGAGTTCGAGTCGGGTGCCGCGGCGCCGTGGCCCTGGTCGCGAAGGCGGGCCCAGGCGCAAGCCGGTCCCGAGCCGAGGTCACACCAGGGACGGCGGCAGGCGCCCCGGGCCGACCTCATCGTCCCCGCGGCAGCGCCCGAGCCGGACGAGCCGCCCGTAAAGGGCCCCTGGGCCGGTGTGCTGCTCGTGTGGATGGTCGCCCTGGTGGCCGCCGGGACGGTGGTGGTGGCCGCGGCGGCGCTGGAGCTGCCCGACCTGTCGCTGGTGGCGGCCCTGTTCCTCGCCCTGGCGGTCGTGCGGACGGTCCTGGCCTTCCGCCATCGCGAACGGCCGCCGAACCGACAACCTTAGCGGCGACTATCGCACTCCCTCTCCCCTGGCGAGAGAGGGCCGGGGTGAGGGGATTGGGTATTGGGGCGCGGCCCCTCAGCCGGCACGAGGGCCCCGGACGTCGTAGGCCATCAGGGCGTCGCCGTGGCGGATGTAGAGGCGGCCGTCGGAGAGCGCGGGATGGGCCCAGTGCCGCCCCTCGCCCCGCCTGACCCTGAACTGGCTCACGATGTCATGCATGGGGGGCGTCGCCTTTACGAGCGCCACGTCGCCGCGCTGCCCGTAACAGTAGAGCATCCCGTCGGCCCAGATGACCGACCCGCGGGGCGTGCCGTGAACGTCGTGCTTCACCTCGCCGCTTGCCAGCTCCAGGCAGACCCACCCGCCGTTGCGGTGGCCGGAGCCGTAGACGTGCCCGTCGACGAGGACGACGCCGCTGTGGAGGCAGTCGAGCGTCGTGTCGGTCCAGCCGAGGCGAACGCTTCGGCCGTCCGGGGCGAGGCGGAGCATCAGCCCGCCCGTGCCGTACCCGCCCGTGGCATAGATCAGGCCGCCGGAGTGGACGGGCGTCACGGGGTGGTCGGCGTAGACGTTCTGATAGGGATGCTTCCATGCGACACGGCCGGAGGCGACGTCGACGCCAACGACGTGGTTCCCGGTCATGGCGACGGCCAGGCCGAGTCCCCCGCGCTGAATGAGGATCGCCGATCCGTAGGCGGCCCGGTCGTCGAGGCCTTCGGTGGTCCAGACGGCCTGGCCGTCCTCGGCGTCGAGTGCGGCCAAGGCGGCACCCGGCGCGCCGGGCGTGCAGATGACCTTGCCCGCGTGGACCAGCGGGGCCTCGGCCCAGCCCCACTTCGGCGCCGGCGGCTTGAAACGTTCCGGCAGGGAGACCGACCAGCGTTGATCGCCGGTTGCGGCGTCGAGGCAGACGAGCAGGCCCGCGCTCGTCAGGACGTACGCCCGCCCGTCGTCGATCGTCGGCGGATAGCGGGCCCCGCGGTAGTTCTTCGTCCAGGATGGCCCGAGTGCCTGCTGCCACTTCGGCCGTCCGTCCGTTGCGAACGCGAACAGGACATCGTGTTCGTCGACCATGCCGGTCACGTAGACCGTGCCTTCGGCGACGACGGCGGAGCCCCATCCGCTGCCCAGCCCCGAGACGGCCCACTCGAGCGGCGGTCCGCCCTCGGGCCAGGTCTTCAGGAGGCCGGTCTCGGCGGACCGCCCGTCGCGGTGGATGCCCCGCCACTGGGGCCAGTCCTCGGCGCAGGCGGCGCGGCCACAGAGGTGCGCGAGTAGCAGCGTCCAGATGGCCGCCAGGAATCGCCCGGAAGGGCCGCGCATGGCAGGACTCCCGCGAAAAGAAAACGGGGAAGACCGGCCGGTCTCCCCCGTTTCAAGGACTGGTGGAGGCAAGGGGATTCGAACCCCTGACCTCTTGCATGCCATGCAAGCGCTCTCCCAACTGAGCTATGCCCCCAGTCGATCGGCCCGGTGGCCGACGTGCAGATTATACCCGGCCCGCGGCCCCTGTCAACTCGGTGATCGAGCGGGGCCGCCCCTTGCCCGTTCGTCGGGGGACGTTTTCGTTGACGCCGTCGGCGCCGCCCCTACCATCGGTTGCCGTGGCGTCCTGAGTCCGGGGGGGGGCAGGGGACCTGGATGATGCAGCTCGCGATCTCGACGTGGAGCGTCCACCGGGAGCTGCCGAACACCCGCGGCATCGAGACGCCCGGCCGCCTCGACCTGCCGGGGTTCTTCGACCTCTGCCGTGACCGCTTCGGCGTCGGCGGGGTCGAGCTCTGGAGCGGCCACCTCCTGGAATCGGGCGATCCGGCTTATCTGGCCGACTTGGCCGTCCAGGCCCGCGAGGCGGGCCTCGACGTCGTCAACCTGGCCTGCGACCACGGCAAGGTCGGCGCGGCCGACCCGGCGGCCCGCCAGGAGAACCAGGCCACGCTCCGCCGGTGGGTCGGGGCGGCGGCGGCGCTCGGGAGCCGGGCCATCCGCGTCAACACGGCCGGGGCCGACGGGCGGAGCGACGAGGAGACGTTCCGGGCCGTCGTGGCCGGCTACCGCGAACTGCTTCCGGCGGTCAGGGGGGCCGGCCTGCTCCTCCTCATGGAGAACCACGGCGGCCTGTCGTCGGACCCGGCGATGATCGGGCGGATCTTCGACGGTGTCGACGACGAGGCCTTCCGGGCCTGCCCGGACAACGGCAACTTCCCCCCGGAGGTCCGCCGGGCGGGCCTGCGGGCGATGGTCCCCCCCATGGCGATGGCCCACCTCAAGATGCTCGATTTCGACGCCGACGGCGAAGAGGCTTCGTTCGACATCCCGGCGATCGTTGCTTTGTACCGCGAGGGCGGCTTCGACGGCCCGGTCTCGATCGAGTTCGAGGGACCGGGAGACCAGCTTGAAGGGCTCGACCGGTGCGCCGCGCTCGCCCGGCGGGCCATCGGCGAATGAGACGGTCGTGCCGCGCGGCCGGCTACGGCCGGAATCGCTCGAACTCCGACCACGTCTTGCCGTCCCACGCCTGCGTCCCTGGGAAGTGCTGCCGGTCGCCGACCCGCGGGTAGGTCGTGATTTCGGCCACGACGCGGACCTTCCCGTCGGCGTCGAGGCCTATCTGGGGCCGCCCGACGTCGAACCGGCCGCGGCCGGTCGTCGGCTTCGGGCGACTCCACCGATCGCCGTCGAAGAACACGTGGAACAGCTTCTGCGGGAACTGACCCTCGGTCGGGAACAGCCCGGTGGCGTACTCCTCCGGCGGGTCCAGGCGACGCGTATAGATGACGTGAACCGTTCCGTCCGGGCCGGTGCAGGCGGCCGGAAAGACGAAGTCGCGGCTCGCCGTGCGGTCGAGAACAAGCGGCCGGGTCCAGCCGTCGCCGGTCCGATGCGTGGCGAAGAACGCCTGCTCGCCGGGCGTCTCGGCGGCGTCGGTCCAGACGTAGACGGGCCAGCCGTCGGCATCCAGGGCCGCAGCGGCGTGGCCGGGCGTCGGCGGGGCCGTCAGCAGGGCGATCTCCATCCGCGGCGACCACTCGCCGCCCTCCCGCCGGCTGGAGACGACGGCGTGGCGGTCGCCGGCCGAGACCTGACACAGCTTCCAGCCGGCGCCGTCCTGCCCGGCGAGCTCGAGGCACTCGACGGCCCGGGTGTCGGCCTCCTTCGCAGGCCAAGGGCGCGGCTCGACGAGGCCCGCCTGGGAAGGGACGACCGGGGCCGGCGGGGCGGTCTCGCGGCGGCATCCTCCCGGAGCTGCAATGGCCGCCGCCGTCAGGCACGCCGCGACGAGCGCCCGCCCGGCATCCATCAGCCCTTGCCCCCCTTGCCGAAGTGCGGGAAATCGAACGCCGACGGGCACAGGTCGGCGGCGACGCATTCGTCGCAGGCGGGCTTCTTGGCCGTGCAGACCCGTCGGCCGTGGAAGACCAGGACGTGACTGAACTTGCCCCACGAGTTGTGATGCAAGAGGCCCTGGAGGTCGAACTCGATCTTGACCGGGTCCTCGTTCTCCGTCAGCCCCAGCCGCTGCGACAGGCGGATAACGTGCGTGTCGGTGATGATGCCGGGCTTGCCGAAGGCCGTCTCGCGGACCAGGTTGGCCGTCTTGCGGGCCACGCCCGGCAGCTCGACGAGGGCGTCCATGTCGTCCGGCACTTCGCCGTCGTGTTTCTCCAGCAGGGCTTCGCTCATCGCTTGGATGTTTTTCGCCTTGTTGCGGTAGAAACCCGTGGGACGGACCCTGGCCTGGAGCGTCTGCTGGTGCATGTCGGCGAAGTCCTCGGGCGTGTGGGCCTCCTTGAACAGGTCCGCCGTCACCTGGTTCACCTTGGCGTCGGTGCACTGGGCCGACAGGATGGCCGCCACGAGCAGCTCGAACGGGGTGGACCAGTCGAGGGCGCACTCGGCATCGGGGTACTCCTTCTTCAGCCGCTCGTAGATCTTCTTCGTCCGCTTTTTCTGGTCCGCCTGGGGTTCCTCGGCCACGGTCCGCTCCTTTCCGCCGATCGCCGCCCATTATACCGCGCCCGCGGCGGTATAATAGAAAGGCGAGAGAATCGGCGCGAGGAGGCCCCATGCACATCGACGACTATGCGTTCGGCCACATGACCGTGGACGGGCAGGCCTACGAGAAGGACCTGGTCCTGCTGCCGGACCGGGTTCGGGCGAACTGGTGGCGCGACGAGGGCCACCGCCTCGCTCCCGCCGACCTGGAGGACGTCTTCGAGGCCGAGCCGGAGGTGCTCGTCATCGGCACTGGGGCCCACGGCGTCATGCGGGTGCCCCGCCAGACCCGGCAGGCCGTCGAGGAGGCCGGCATCGAGTTGGTGGCCGAGAAGACGGCCCGGGCGGCCGAGCATTACAACGAGCTGGCCGCCTCGGGCCGGCGGGTGGCTGCGGGGTTCCACCTGACCTGCTGAGCGGCCGGCGGGCCTTGCGAATTGCCGTCAGATGCCTATGATGCTACCGCAGGGCGGGCCGGGGGCCCGTCCGCGGGCCATTCTCGAGCGAAGACGATGAGCGAGACCGAAACCAACGTGGCCGAGGCCATCGAGGGGCGGCTGGCCGACCTCGACGCCCGCGTCGAGGAGATCGACCGCCTGGTCGCCTCGCCTGACGTGGCCCGCGAACCGGGGCGCCTGGCCGCCCTGATGCAGGAGCGGGGCAGGCTGATGCACGTGGTCGACCCGTACCGGCGATGGCGGTCCGCTCGCGAGGCTCGCCGCGAGGCCGAGGAGATCCTCGCCGGCGAAGACGACGACCCCGAGATGCGGGCCTTGGCCGAGACCGAGATCGGCCTCCAGCGCGAGCGAGAGGCCGAGCTGCTCGCCCAGATCCAGGAGCGAATCCTGGAACGCCAGGAGGGCACGGACGCCACGCGGGTCATTCTGGAGATCCGGGCCGGCACCGGCGGCGACGAGGCCGCCCTGTTCGCACGCGACCTCTATGAGATGTACGTCCGCTACGCCGACGCCCAGGGCTGGAAGCACGAGCCGATCAGCGCCAGCCCCACCGACCTGGGGGGCTTCAAGGAGGTGGTTTTCGGCGTCCAGGGGCCGGACGCGTTCCGCCGGCTCCAGTTCGAGTCGGGCGGGCACCGGGTCCAGCGGGTCCCGGAAACCGAGGCCCAAGGCCGCATCCACACCTCTGCCGCCACCGTCGCCGTCATGCCCGAGCCGGAGGCCCTCGACATCCGCATCCGCGAGGAGGACCTGGAGGTCGAGACGATGCGCTCCAGCGGGCCCGGGGGCCAGAACGTCAACAAGGTCACCTCGGCCGTCCGGATGCGGCACAAGCCGACCGGCATCATCGTCCATATGCAGGACGAGAAGAGCCAGCACCGCAACCGGGAGAAAGCCCTGCGAATCCTGACCGCCCGCGTCTACGACCACTACGAATCGAAGAAGCGGGCCGAGCGGGCCGCCGACCGCAAGTCGAAGATCGGCTCCGGCGACCGAAGCCAGCGGGTCCGGACCTACAATTTCCCCCAGAACCGAATCACCGACCACCGCATCGGCTACACCGCCTACAACCTCGACCAGGTGATGCAGGGACGCCTCGACGATCTCGTCGACGCCCTCCTGGAGAGCGACCGCCGGGAGAAGCTCGAGGGCCTCAACCTCGCCACCGGCTCCGCTTAAGGGGCTTGCGGACGGCCCCCTCTTGGTGTAGAAGGGGGCAGCCCCGACCGCTTGGTCCTGACCCGCTGTGCGACTGCCATGTCCGAAGACGCTCCAGCCTGGACGGTCGGCCGGCTCATCGAGTGGATGCGCGGGTTCTTCGAGTCGAAGGGCATCGAGCAGCCTCGCCTGGAGGCCGAGCTGCTGCTGGCCCACGTCCTGGGCATCGAGCGGATCGACCTGTACCTGCGGTACGAGCAGCCGGTCGATGCGCCGGCCCGCGAGGCGCTTCGCGACCTGGTCCGGCGCCGGGCCGACCGCGAGCCGACCCGGTACCTCGTGGGCCGGTGCGATTTCCTGTCGCTGGAGATGAAGGTGACGCCCGCGTGCCTCATCCCGCGGCCGGAGACCGAGCTGCTGGTCGAGGAGGTGCTGCGAGAGTCGAAGGCCGGCCGGGAGCCGACGCTCCAGGACGAGCAGGCGGACGCCGCAACGCCGGCGGCCCCGACCGACGGGTGCCGGATCATCGAGCTCTGCACGGGCTGCGGATGCGTTGCCGTGAGCCTGGCCGTCCGCCTGCCGGGCGCGAGCGTCACGGCGACGGACGTCTCGGGCGAGGCCCTGGCGGTGGCGAAGGAGAACGCCGAGGCCCACGGGGTGGCCGACCGCATCACGTGGCTGGAGGGCGACCTGTACGCCGCCCTCGACGCGGCCGACGCCGACCCGGCCGGCTGGCTCGTCGCGAACCCGCCGTACGTGTCGGAGCGGGAGTGGGCGGACCTGGCGCCGGAGGTCCGCGACCACGAGCCCCGCGAGGCCCTGGTCGCCGGGCCGGACGGCACGGAGGTCATCGAGCGGATCGTCCGGGGGGCGGGGGCCTACCTTCGGCCGGGCGGGCGGCTGCTGGTGGAGATCGGAGCGGGGCAGGGACCGGCGGCACTGGACTTCGCCCGGGACTCCCGCGACCTGGCGGGGCCGGCCATCCGCAAGGACTACGCCGGCCTCGATCGGCTCCTTTGGGCCCGCCGGGCCTGAGGGACTCCCCGCCCGCCTGGGCGAAGGACGCGCCAAGAGGGGAGAGGACCCAGGAAGTGTAAGGGCAGAGGCATGGATAAGTTCGAGATTGTCGGGGGAACTTGCTTGGAGGGGACCGTCCGGGCCGGGGGGTCGAAGAACGCCGCCTTGCCGCTCATGGCCGCGGCCATCCTGGCCGACTCGCCGATGCGGCTGAAGAACGTGCCCGACCTGGCAGACGTGCGGACCATGGGCCGGCTGCTGGAGAAGCTGGGCGTCCGCGTCGAGCGGGAGGCCGGCGGCGACCTCGTCCTCGACGCCGCCGACGCCGACCCGGTCCGGGCCCCGTACGACATCATGCGGACGATGCGGGCGGGCATCTGCGTGCTTGGCCCGCTGCTTGCGAAACGCCGCCGGGCCGAGGTCAGCCTGCCCGGCGGGTGCGTGATAGGCGACCGGCCGGTCGACATCCACCTCCGGGGCCTCCGGTCCCTCGGGGCCGAGGTCCACGTCGAGGGGGGGTACATCTTCGGCTCCGCCGGCCGCCTGCGGGGGACCGAGATGTACCTCGGGGGGCCGTTCGGGTCGACCGTCACGGGCACGGAGAACGTGCTGATGGCGGCGGTGCTGGCCGAGGGGCGGACGATCATCGACTGCGCTGCGTGCGAGCCGGAGGTCCAGGAGCTGGCTCGGGTCCTGAACGCGATGGGGGCCCGCATCAGCGGCATCGGTTCGCCCCGGCTGACCGTCGAGGGCGTCGACCGACTCCAGGGCGTCGAACATCCGGTCGGTCCGGACCGGATCGAGGCGGGCACCTTCCTGATCGCAGCGGCCGCGACCGGCGGCGACGTAAGGGTCGAGGGGGCGCGTTGGGAGGACCTCTTTGCCGTGATCGACGTCCTCCAGCGGATGGGCGTCGAGGTCGAACGCATCGACCGGGGCGTCCGCGTGCGGGCCGACGGCGCCCTGTGCAACGCCGACATCACGACCCTTCCGTTCCCCGGGTTTCCCACCGACCTCCAGGCCCAGATGATGGCCCTGCTCTCGCGGGCCGACGGCAACAGCATCATCATCGAGAAGGTGTTCCCCGACCGGTTCCTCCACGTGGCCGAGCTCAGCCGCATGCGGGCCGACGTCCGCAAGGAGGGCAACGTCTGCGTGGTCCACGGCGTGGACCGGCTCTCCGGGGCGCCCGTGATGGCCAGCGACCTGCGGGCCTCGGCGGCCCTGGTCGTCGCCGGGCTCGTGGCGGATGCCAAGACGACCGTCCGGCGGATCTACCACCTCGACCGCGGCTACGAGCGGCTTGAGGCCAAGCTGGCGGCCCTCGGCGCCGACGTCAGTCGGATGGTCGACGAGCGGAACGGCGAGTAAAGGGGCCGCGACGGACAGCCGAACCGGAGAACGCCGGTCTCAGGGCGCCGCCGGCGGGACGGACGATCCCGGCTCGGCCGGCGGCGCGGGGGGTTGTGGCTCGCCCGGGGGGGCAGGAGGCGGCGGCTGAGGAGGCGACGGAGTCGGGGGCGGCCCCGGCGCCGGGCCCGAGAGGTCGCCGTATTTCGTCTGGCTCTCGAACGTCTCCTCCGGCCGAAGGCCCACCAGGCCCCACGTCCCGTCGGGCATCTCTTCGAAGCGGAGGCGAAGCCTCAGGATCCGCCGGGCCATCTCGATCCGCACTTCAGTGGGCGCGACCATCACCCCTCGCTCTTCGTCCTCGTACAGCCGAAGCGCCAGCAGCTCACGCTTCTGGAGCGGCCCGGCCCCCTCAAACGCCGGCGACACGTACCGACGCAGGACGGCCGGCCTGCCTCCCACCAGGGCCTGCACCTGGGGCGGCATCCGGTCGAACACGGCCTCGTAGTCGTCGGCCAGCAGCTCGTCGGTGACTGCATAGGCCCGGTCCCGGAGGTCGCCCAGCCGGTCCTGGACCCCGACGTACAGGACGGCCAGGAAGACGGCCGAAAGCCCGCCCACGGTCCCGCCGGTGAGGATGCCCGCCTTGGCCAGACCCTCGCCGGCCAGGACGCCCTCGGACCGGCGGACCTTCACCAGGGCCACAGAGCTCGTCAGGAGTCCGGCCATCGGGGCCGCCAGGGCCACGGCGAGCTTGATGATCAGGTCGGTCGGGTCGGGAGGGGCTTCCAGCCAGCCGGTGGCCATCGCCGCCGGGGCCCACAGGCCGAACAGCGAGATGATGAGGCCCAGGACAGCCAGCGGGCTGATGGCCGTGTATTCCGGGTCGAGGGCCTGATCGAGCCGTACCTCGACGCGCTCGGGCCGCCGCCCGGGCGGCGGCCCGACGGGCTGGGCCTCGTCCGCAAGGTTCGGCATCGAGGTCAGGTCCTCCATCTTCGCCGGCGTTCCCTCGCGGGCCCGGTGCGAGCGATGCTCGACGGGGCCCGTCCCGCCGGGGCCGTCAGCCCACGCGCTTCGCCACGACGATCGTCCGGTCGTCGCGGAACGTCCCGTCCGGGCTCACCCGTTCGGTCAGGTGCTCCAGGGCCCGGATCAATCCGTCGGCGGACCCGTCCAGGTGCCGGCGGGCGGCCTCGACCGCGGCGTCGACGCCCAGGTCGCCGTCGCCGGTCTCGCACTCGAAGATGCCATCCGAGGCGATCAGGAACACGTCGCCCGGGTCGAGGGGGATCGTCGGGCTGCACTCGACGGCGGCGTCCTGGAGGATGCCCAGGGGCAGGCCCGTGCTGCCGAAGTTTTCGGCCTCGCCGCTGGCCCGCAAGAGGAGCAGGGGCCCCTGGCCGGCGCTGGCGTAGCGGATGGTGCCCGCCGCGCCGTCGGCCACCGCCAGGGCGAGTGTCACGAACCGGCCTTCGGCGACATCGGCCGCCAGCAGCCGGTTCGCGTCCGTCAGGACGGCGTCGGGCCGCGACTCGTGAAGCGCGAGGGCCCGCACGAGGGCCCGGACCTCGGCCCCCAGCAGGGCCGGCCCGACGCCGTGTCCCACTGCGTCGCCGAGCATCACGCCGACGTTCCCTTCGCCCCAGGGGAACAGGTCGAAGAAGTCGCCGCCGGCGTAGAGCGACGGTCGGCTCCAGCCAGCCAGGTCGAAGCCCGGCAGGTCGGGCGGCGACTTCGGCATCAGGCCGATCTGGATGTCGCGGGCCAGCTCCATCTCGTCCTCGAGCCGCCGCTTTGCCAGGAACTCCTCCAGCAGCCTCGTCCGCTCCAGGGCCACCCCGGCCTGGGCCGCCAGTGCGGCAATGAGGCCCTCGTCGGCCCTGTCGAACGGCCCGCCCCGCTTGTTCAGGGCTTCGAGGACGCCGACGAGGCCGGCGTCCAGGTTCCGCATCGGGACGGCCAGGATGCTCCGCGTCCGCCAGCCGGTCTGACGGTCGACGTCGCGGTTGAAGCGGGGGTCGGCGTAGGCGTCGGGGATGTTGAGGCACTCGTAGCCGTCGGCCTGCGCGACGGACCCGGCGATGCTGCTTCCGCCGGCCGGGATGCGGATCTCGGCGATCTCGCTCTCGGTGGCCACGCGGCTGTAAAGCTCGTCGGCCTCGGCATCGTAGAGGAACAGGGTGACCCGCTCGCAGTCGAGCAGGTTGCACGTCTCGGCGGCGATGGTCTCCAGGAGCGGATCGAGGCGGGGTTCGGAGGCCATCCGCCGGGCGATCTGGAGGATCGTCTCGAGCTGGGCCTGGTAGCGAGAGGGCTTCTCTGGCATGCCGTCGGCCATGTCACCGTTCCGTCGAACCGCCCCGCGGCGATGATAGACCGCCGTCGCCGCGGGGCTCAAGCGAAATCGAACGGCCCGGCCGTCGGATGCGCGGGGCCGCATGCGCGCGACCAGTACGAAGGAGGTCGTCGACTACCGCAGGGCCTCGGGCGGGCCGAAGATCTCCGACAGGACGAATGCCCGGCCCAGGTTGGCCGGGTCGAGCAGGTCGCCGAGGAAATCGGTCCCCGCTTCGGTGGGGGCCCGCCGGGCCTGAATCGACAGGCTGGTCGTCAGGCCGCTCGGGCCGAGCGAATGGCCCGTCAGGGTCCCGACCGGCTCGGACCCGACGGCCGACGCCAGGCGAGAGCGTGGGGCTTCGAGCGGGCGGCGGGACCCTTCATCTTCCTCGATCGCGACGATCTCGATCTCTTCCTCCGGCTCCCGGCGCACGGGCCGTTGCGGACGTCCCGCCCCGGCGGCCGCGCGCTCCGGCGCGGGCCGCTGGGCCCGGCGGATGGGCGTCGGCCGCATGCCGCGCCGCTCGGTCGTCGAGCGTTCCGGCTGCGGGGACGTCGGCCGCCGCTCGCCGGGCCGGCCGTAGAAGACGGCCGGACGGCCCGACGGGGTGGTCCGGCGCTGGCGGGAGGAGGGCTTCTGAAGCTGCCGCCGCTTCTCGCGGGCCCGGTCGGCCTCGGCCCTATCGGCGAGGTAGCGAAGCAGCGCCACGACCCCGGCCACGGCCAGGATGACCACGATGCCGAACAGGTTTTCGAGCTGCGCGAGCAGGCTCGCAACGATTCCGTCCATGACCGAACTCCTTCCGGGCCGGCCCGAGGAGGCGAGGGCCCGGCACGTCGGCGGGACCGTGCGGCTACTTCTCCGGTTCGGCTTTGGGCGGCTGAGTGCTTCGGCCGATGCCCTCACGCATGGAGGTATCGGCCTGGATATTCTTCAGGCGATAGTAGTCCATGATGCCGATGTTGCCGCGGCGGAACGATTCGGCGATGGCCTTGGGGATCTCGGCCTCGGCCAGGACGACCTTGGCCCGGTTCTCCTGGACCAGGGCGATCATCTCCTGCTCGCGGGCGGCGGCCGCCGCGCGGCGCTGCTCGGCCTCGGCCTGGAACATTCGCTTGTTGGCCTCGGCCTGGTCGGCCTGAAGGCGGGCCCCGATGTTGTCACCCACGTCGACGTCGGCGATGTCGATCGAGAGGATCTCGAACGCCGTGCCGGCGTCGAGGCCCTTCTCCAGGACCCGCTTCGAGATCGTGTCGGGGTTCTCCAGGACGTTCTTATGGCTCTGGGCCGAGCCGATGGTCGTGACGATGCCCTCGCCGACGCGGGCGATGATCGTCTCCTCGGTGGCCCCGCCCACGAGGCGCGGCAGGTTCGCCCGCACCGTCACGCGGGCCTTCGCCTTGAGCTGGATGCCGTCCTTGGCGACCGCGTCGACGGTCGGGCGGCCGCGCTCCGGGTTAGGGCAATCGATGACCTTCGGCAGGACGGAGGTGTGGACGGCGTCGAGGACGTCGCGGCCGGCCAGGTCGATGGCGGCGGCGGTCTTGAAGTTGAGCTCGATGTTGGCCCGGTCGGCGGCCACGAGCGCCCGGACGACGTTCACCGGATGGCCCCCGGCCAGGTAGTGGCTCTCGAGGTCGCGGGTCTCGACGGGCAGCCCGGCCTGGACGGCCATGATTTTGCACCCGACGATGACCCGCGGGTCGACCTTTCGCAGGCTCATCGCCACGAGGTTCATCAGGCCGATCCCCGCCCGGGTCATGATGCACCGGATCCACAGGGTAATGAACCGGGCGACCAGCAGGAACAGCACCAGGACGACGACGATGACGACGATGCCGACGGCCCACAGAACCACGTTCTGGGCCAGCATCGCTCCCGCTTGCGCCAAGAAGTCCAGCGACATGAGTGTCTCCTTTCGTTTGCCGCCCGTCGGTCAGGATCGGCTGTCATCGGTTTTGGAGTCGACGACGTAGCGATTGGCTTCCCATCCTACCACAAGGACGGGCGCGCCGACAGGGATGTTCCGGTTCTGCCCCGCTCGGCAGGGCCAGTCGCGTCCGAGGACACGGCAGAGGCCCTCCGGGTCGAGGTCGGTCGCCGCGACGCCCGTCTCGCCCACCAGGTCCATTGTGCTCGGGTCGCCGGGGCGGGCGGCCTCGCGCCGCGGCTTCCAGTAAAGCACCCACGCCAGGTACGCCGCCAGCGGCACCACCAGGCCGAGCAGGATCGCCGCGGTCACCCACGTGCGGGCGGACGCCTCGGGCGCCTCCGGCGATTCGGTCGACCGCTCGAGCAGCTCCATCCAGTGGGCGAGGTCTTTCTGCGGCGCCATCAGCCTTCCCGGTCCTCATCGCTCTCGGGGCGGACGACGATCTTCGAGCCCCGGACGGCGACGACCTTGACCTTCCGGCCGGCGTCGACCAGGCCGCCCTCGGTGATGCAGTCGAAGTTCCGCCCGTCGAGGGTCATCTTACCGGCCGGGCGGAGCATCGTCTTCGTGACGCCGACGCGGCCGACGAGCTGGTCGGGCTGGAGCTTCGACAGGTCCCCCGCCGTGCCCGGCCGCTCCGGTTCGTGCAGGATCAGCCGCTTGACGATCGGCGTGTGGGGCCAGACGCGGATCGCCGCGTACAGGATGACCGGCGTCAGGAGGACCGACACGGTCAGCGTGACAAGCCCGTCCGTGCTGCTTCGCATGAAAGCCATGACGACGGCCGTCAGGAAGGCGGCGACCGACAGGATCGTCAGGATGCCGCCGCTGGGGATCAGCAGCTCGGCGAACGCGAACAGGACGCCCAGCCCCAGTGCCAAGGCGATCCACCACCAAGCCAGGTCCGTTGCCGCCAGCATCTCCATGCCCGCTCTCCGTTACGCGGCGCCGCCCGACGCGGGCGGCGCCTTCGGGGCGACGACGACGCGGTTCCCGCGGACCTCGACGACCTCGACCTGCCGGCCGGCGTCGAGGAAGTCGCCCTCGGTCGTCGCGTCGACGAGCCGGTCGTCGATCATGATCTTGCCGGCGGGCCGGAGCGTCGTCACGGTCCGTCCGGTCTGCCCCGGCGCCAGGCCGGTCTCGATCCGCGCGGCGGCCGCCCGGCTCGACCCGTCCGAGAGGCCCGACGGCGCCAGCACCAGCCGGCCCAGGACGGGAAGATGCGGCAGGAACCGTCCCAGCACCGCCGCCACCACCAGGAACACGGTCACGATGGCCGCCGTCATGAGCGTCGACGTTCCGAGCGTGCTCCAGTTGACCCCGCCCTCCCACGTGATGGGCGACTGCCGCGGCAGGGCCAGGATGATCCCGACGATCAGCGACAGGATGCCCAGCGCCCCCAGGACGCCGAATCCCGGCGTGATGAAAAGCTCCAGGGCCAGCAGGACCAGCCCCACCCCGAAGAACACCGCCGGCACCCACTGGGCGTTGCCCGCCAGGGCCGGCGCCAGGAACGCCATGGCGAAGCAGAGCAGCCCGACGGTCCCGGGCACGCCGAACCCCGGCGTGCTCAGCTCGACGTACACGCCGATCAGTCCCACGAGGAACAGGAACAGCTTCAGGATGGGGCTGTTGATCCAGCCCGCGACGATCTCGAGGGTCGTCACCTCGTAGAGGACGACCGGCCGCCGGAGCGAGTACAGGTCGGTCAGCTCCTCGAAGTCGTCGACGATGTGCCGGGCGATGCCGAGCTCCTTGGCCCGCTCGCCGGTGGCGGTCAGGATCTCGTCGCTGGCGTCGACAATCCGCTCCTTCTCCCAGTCGGAGGCTTCCGGGAGCTCGAACATCTCGTCTTCCTCGACGTAGCGGACCTCGCCGGTCTCTTTGTTGACGACCTTGACGACGACGATGCCCATGGTGACCATGGCCTTGCCGATGGCGGGCGGGATGCCGTGCTTCTCGGCCAAGTGGGCCATCCGGTCGCGGAGGACGCTCTCCTGCTTCTCGCGTTCGACGCCCGTGAGGGGCGTCACGCCGTCCGGCCCGACGAGGATCGGCGCGCAATTGCCGATCTGGGCCTCCGGGGCCATCACGATCTCCTGGCACGACAGGGCGGCCATGGCGGCGGCGCTGATGGCCTTCTCTTCGACATAGGCGACGGTCCGCACGTCCTTGCGGCCGAGCCGCTCCAGGGCCTTCGACAGGTCGAGGGCGACCGTCACGTACCCGCCGTAGGACGAGACGTCGAAGATGAGGACCTGGCAGCCGTCCTCGATGGCCTGGTCGGCCCGGCGGGTGACGGACGTCAGGAGGCTGGGGTTCACGACCCCCTCGACGGGGATGAGGGCGGCCTGGAGGCGGGCCGGCCCATCAGCGGCCTCCCCCTCGGCGGGGGCTGCTTCTTCGCCGGCGGGCCCCTCCTTGGTGGGCGCCTCCTCGGCCGGCTGCTCAGATACGGGCGCATCGGCCTCCTCGGCCGGCGCTTCGGCGTCTTCTGGGGTCGTCTCCGGGTCGTCCGCAGGGGCTTCAGGGGCCGGTTCGACCTCGGGGGCATCCTTCTCGGGGGTCTCGGCGGGACGATCAACGCAGTGGGGGCCGGCCAGGCCCGCCGCGACCAGCCCGGCGAACAGGACGAGCCGAAACATGCGGAACCCGCGTCGGGATGGGCTCATGCCGGCACCTCGGTGGCTGCGGCCCTTACGGACCGGGCATTCCAGTATAGGCCCCTCCCGAGACCGTGCCTATCCAAATCCGTTCGGGCAGGGGGCACGCCCGCCGACCGCGCCGGCCCGGGCCTGTCAGTTGGGAGTACGCCCGAAGGGCCGGGCCTATTCGACCCGCGTGATGCACTCCGGCGGGATGGGGCCGGACAGCCAGACGGTCGGGCTGGCCGCATAGAAGCGGACGCCGGCCTTCATGCAGCCGACCGTATCGACCCGGAGGATGGTCGGCTCGGGGGCCCGGCGGCGGCCGACCTCCCGGGCTGCCGGAACGTCGACCGAGAGATGCACGTACTGCCGCTGGCCGGGCTCGATGCCCTCGGCCAGGACCGTCTCGGCGGCTTCGGGCGTCGTCCCGTGAAACAGGTCCGGCGGCGGCTCGGCCGGCTCGTACCGGATCGGTCGCTGGAGGCTGTGTCCGTAGCGGGCCCGGATCCGTCCCTCGCTGATCTGGAACCGCTGCGACTGCTGGTCGGCCACCAGCCGCTCGACGTCGGCCCGGGTCAGCGTCTCGAGACCCGGCCGGGATCGGACGGCCTCGACGAGCTCGTCGACGTCGACGCCCCCCCGGTCGTCCATCTCCAAGCCGGCCTCCTCCGGGTGATGCCGGAGGAAGAACGCGATGAGCCGGCTCAACCGCTCCTGGCGAGAGTGGGTCTGCGGCCGGTCTCGGTCGCGGCGTCCGCGTTCGGGTCGTCGCCGGTCTCGGTCTCGACGGTCGTCCCGCCCGCCGCGTCTTTTGCCGTTGCGCATGGCGCGTCCCCCGCCTCCCCGTCGCAGCCTTGACCGTGTCAAAATAAGGTTTGCCCGCTCGTCCGGGCAAGCAAAAACGCTCGCCGGCCGAGCCGCCAGAATCGCCTTGCCGCCGACGGGGGGGACGCTAAGATTAGGCGGACGCGTGCACCAAGGAGCGGGCGATGCCCAAGTCGGACCCGATGCGACTCGTCGACCGGGCGTTTCAGCTCGTCGTCATGGAAGTCCCGTCGATCCTGGCGGCCACCGAAGGCGACGTCCGCCGGGCCCTGTGCAATCGGCTCGAACGCCTGCTCGATCTCCAGGTCCGCATCGCGTTCCTCGGCACGGAGGACGAGTGCGTCATGGGCCTGTGCAAGCGGATCGGCGGCCTCGCGAAGGTCTTCATGTTCGTCTGGACCGGCAAGAACGAGCTGATCGGCTTCAACCAATGGGGCAAGCCGGTGCGTCTGGCCCGCGGCGACGGGGCGGGACCGGCCGACGGTCCGCGGTACGTCATCGACGCCGTGGCCGAGCCGGCCGAGATCGGCCTGGAGGACATCCTGGTCCTGGCCGAGGCGTTCGACGAGGGCCGTCCGTCGGCCGGGTTCCTGGCCCCGGAGTTCCAGGGGGCCTGCCTGGTGGCGATGACCGAGGCGCGGAAACGTCCGCCCGGCGTGAAGCGCGTGCCGCCCGAGCCGGAGGTCCTCGTCTCGATGCTCGACGCCCTCTTGTGGCAGGCGTCCTGAGAGGGGTCCCGCCGGTCGGGCGGGCCGTTCCCCTTGGCGGACCTGCCTGCGCAATGTGAACATCCCCCCCGCCTCGTTCGTCCAATCCGCTATAGTGGGGGTGTGCACCGAATGTGGCCGCCCGAAGGGCGGCCCAGCAGCAGAAGGAGGAGGGAGTCGATGCGTGGCAGACAGTGGTTCCTGTTGGTGATCGTGTCGCTTGGTCTCGTCGCGGCGGCGGGCCTGGCGGTCCCTTACCTGGCCGGCCCGGCGTCGGAAACGACCGGCCGGCCTTCGGCCCGGTCGGGGTCGGCCGAGGCGGCGTCGCCGCCGCCCGCGTCGGTCCGCGAGCTGGAGCGGTTTTCCGCGACGTTCCGCGAGGTGGCCCGTAAGGCCGGACCGAGCGTCGTGGCCATCACCTCCACCGAGTACGTCGAGGTCCGGCGGATGCCGATCCCGTGGCTGAGCGACCCGTTCTTCCGCCGCTACTTCGGCTTGCCGGACGAGGACAACGGCGGCGAGCCGGAGGTCCGCCGGGTGCCGCGGACCGGCCTCGGTTCCGGCGTTATCGTCGACGCCGACGGGCACATCCTGACCAACAACCACGTCGTGGCGGGGGCGGACGAGATCGAGGTCGTCCTGGCCGACGACCGCCGGTTTCAGGCCAAGATCATCGGCACCGACCCGCCGACCGACATCGCCGTCATCAAGATCGAGGGCGACGACCTGCCCGTGGCGGCCCTGGGCGATTCGGACAAGGTCGAGGTCGGCGACTGGGTCCTGGCGATCGGCCAGCCTCTCGGCCTGGCGAAGACCGTCACGGCCGGCATCATCAGCGCCAAGGGCCGGGCCAGCGTCGGCATCGCCGATTACGAGGACTTTATCCAGACCGACGCCGCCATCAACCCGGGCAACTCCGGCGGCCCGCTCGTCAATCTTCGCGGCCAGGTGATCGGCATCAACACGGCCATCGCCAGCCGCTCCGGCGGGTTCATGGGCATCGGCTTCGCCGTCCCGGTCAACATGGCCCGCGAGGTCATGAAGCGGCTCCAGGAAAAGGGCGAGGTCGTCCGCGGGTGGCTCGGCGTCGGCATCCAGCCCGTGACGAAGGACATGGCCGAGCCGATGGGCCTCGACGAGGCCCGCGGCGTGCTCGTGAACCAAGTCTTCGACGGCGGCCCGGCCGGCGAGGGCGGCATCGAAGCCGGAGACGTCATCGTCGAGTTCGACGGGAAGGCGGTCGAGACGCCCCTGGAGCTCCAGACGGCCGTCGCCTGGACCGAGCCCGGCAAACGCGTCAAGGTCGATCTCATACGCGGCGGGAAACCCCGGACCGTCACCGTCAAGGTCGGCCGGCGAAGCGAAGCGCCCGAGATGGCCGGGACCCAACCCGACCAGCCCACCGAGCTGGAAGAGCTCGGATTGGGGGTCGGGCCGGTCACCCCCGAGGCCGCCGAGCGCTACGGCTACGAGCGGGGCCAGGGCGTCCTGATCACGGCGGTGGAGGCGGGCGGCCTGGCCCAGCGGGCCGGCCTCGCACCGGGCATGCTCATCGTCCGCGTCGCCGGGGAGAAGGTGACCTCGGTCGGCGAGTTCCGCGAGGCGGTCAAGAAGGCCGACCTGAAACGGGGCGTGCCGCTGCTCGTCCGGGCCCGCGACCGCCAGATGTTCGTCCTGCTGAAAAAGCGGTAGGCCGGCTTGCCCCTGTTCGGCGCGGCGGGCCGAACGACCCGCCGCGCTTGACTCCGCCATCGGCATCCGGTGCGACCGGGTGACGGTGCGCTTAGAAGCCCGGGGATTGCGGTCCCCGGGCCCTTCCTACCTGCATCGCGTCGAGGGGACGATGAGCCAGGGTGCAGCGAACATCCCGTTCTCGCCCGCCCGTTGGCCCGTGTTCTACGGGTGGGCGATCGTGGGTTTCGGCACGGTGGGCATGCTGATGAGCGTGCCCGGCCAGACGATGGGCGTCGCCCCTTTCAACGAGCCCCTGATGGTCGCCCTCGGCCTGTCCCGGGTGACGCTGAGCCTGGCGTACATGCTGGGCACGATGGGGGCGGGGTTGGTGCTGATGCCGGCCGGACGGCTGTACGACCGCTTCGGGGCCCGCCTCGTGGGGACGGTCTCCTGTGCCCTGCTGGGCGGGGTGCTGCTGGCGCTCAGCCGATGCGACGACCTGGCCCGGCGGCTGGCGAACCTGGCGGGGCCCCCGTACGCCACCGCCGTGACCTTCGGCGTGATCCTGGTGGGTTTCTTCGTGCTGCGGCTGAGCGGGCAGGGCGTGCTGACCCTGGTCTCGCGGAACATGATCATGAAGTGGTTCGACCGCCGGCGAGGGCTGGCCAGCGGTGTGAGCGGCGTGTTCGTGGCCCTCGGGTTCTCCATCGCTCCATTGGCGCTGAAGCTCCTGATCGACGCCTTCGGTTGGCGGAACACCTGGGTCGGCCTGGCCGGCGTCATCGGTCTGGGCTATGCGGCCGTGGCGCTGGTGTTCTGGCGGGACAACCCGGAGGAATGCGGCCTCCTCCCGGACGGCCAGGCGGACCCGCAGGACGGGTCCGGCCCCGACGGCCGTCCGCCCGTCCGGAACTTCACCCTGGGCGAGGCCGTCCGGCGGTACCCCTTCTGGCAGTTCGGCCTCGGCCTGTCCCTGTTCGGCCTTTACATGACCGGAATGACCTTTCACGTGGCATCGATTTTCCGGCAGGTGGGCGTGGCCGAGCGGGACGCGTTCGCCATCTTCCTGCCGGGAGCGGTCATCGCGGTCACGCTCCGCCTGGCTGCCGGCTGGCTCAGCGACCGGCTGCCGCTGAAATACCTGCTGATCGCCATGTGCGCAGGCATCGTCGTCGCCGCGGGCGGCCTGATGGCGGAGGCCCCGTCGGCACGGTGGTGGCTTCTGGTGGTGGGCAACGGCTTCGCGGGGGGTTTTTTCGGCCTGCTGCTTCAGGTCACGTGGCCCCGGTTTTTCGGCCGGCTCCACCTGGGAGCCGTCAGCGGGATGGCGACGGCCCTGACCGTGATCGCCAGCGCGCTCGGGCCCTACGTCTTCGGCCAGGTGTTCGATTGGACCGGCTCGTACCGCCTGGTCGGCGTGGCCGTCCTGGCCGCCGCGGTGCTGCTGGCGGCCGGCTCGTTCCGGGCCGACAATCCGCAAACGGACCGGTTCGCCGCGCCGCCCACAGAACCGGATCGAGCCTGAACCCTTGGCGCTGTAACGCCAAAGCCGGGGAGCTGCGCACCCGGGCCGCTCTCTCAATAGTGCCCTTGCCGGCCGCCGGCCAGGTCAGGCATCTCCGACAGGACCCAGCACGTCTCCAGGATGGCCCGGCGGTTCTCCCGGCAGGTGACGCTCGGGGCGTCGAATCGGCCGGTCACGCTGTAGGCCTCGCCCCGGCACCCGCCCATGCACCAGTGCCGCACGGGGCACGTGCGGCACGCCGACCGGCACGAGACGTCGTATTGCCGGCGGAGGCCCGATAGCGCCTCGCCCTCGAAGATCTCGCGGAACGGCGTCTGGCGGACGTTGCCGGCGGCCAGCTCCGGCGCGGCGTGGTTCTGGCACGGGTAGACCGTGCCGTCGGCGTCCAGGAGGACCGTCTGCGACGCCGTCCCGCAGGTCGTCCGGCGGCAGCCGTGGGCGCACGTCAGGGCCAGCAGCGACAGGTAATCGCGTCCGAGGAGCCGCCGCCGTTCGGGCCGCCGGCGGCCGGCCCGGGCGGTGTCGTGGACCAGGCGGACGAAGTCCGGCAGCTCCAGGTCGCTCGCCCGCCCGCCGCCGACGCGCTTCAGGGGAATGACCCGTGCCTCGTCCGCCCCTAGCCGAAGGGCGAGGTCGAAGTACGCCGTCAGCTCGTCCTGGTTGTCGCGGTGGGCCACCATGCTCATGATGGCGTGGACGCCGGCCCCGGCGAGGGTCCGGACGGCCGCGCAGGCCGGTTCGAACGTGCCGGGCCCGCGGATCCGTTCGTGGGAGGCCCGCCGGGCCCCGTCGATGGAGACCTGGACCTCGAGGCCCGCCGCCGCGGCGTCACGGGCGAACGCCTCGTCGACCAGAAGGCCGTTCGTCGAGACGAGCTTCTCCCACCGGCGAGGCGCCCCGCGGGCGACCGCCAGGAGCTTCTCCCTGACGAGGAGCGGCTCGCCGCCCATCAGCGCCAGGAGCGGCCGCCGCGACGCCAGCGGCCGGGCCTCTTTCACGAACCGCAGGACCTCCTCGGCCGACAGCTCGCCCCGCGGGTCGGTTCGCGACGGGTCGTTGAAGCAGATCGTGCACCGGAGGTTGCACCGGTTCGTCAGGTTGATGCAGAGGACCTCCAGGCGGGGCGGGGACGGGGCCGGCGGTTCCTTCGCACGGCCGCTCTTGCGGGCGACACCGGCCTTGTAGAGGCCCCGGACCGCGCCGCGGAGGTCCTTAAGGACGACCTTCTCGGGCCGGTTCCATCGGTCGGCCAGCGCCGTCGCCAGTTCAGGCAGGTCCCGCTCCGTCTCGAGGGCCGCCAGGGCCTCGGTCAGCTCGTCGTCCGCGACGAGCCAGTGGGGCACGTCGCCCCAAACGTGCAGCGTCCGCCCGTCGCGGGTCTCCGTGAGGTCGGGCGGCGGACAATGGTAGCGGACCACGGGTGGGGCCTGCCTTCAGGGCGCGGAAGCGCCGCCTGCGGGAAGGAACATCGGGACGAGCAGTGCCAGCAATATCGCCAAAAAAAGGAGCGCCATCCAAAGTGGCCGCCAGTGAGGCCACCTTCGGTCCTTCTCCCGCCGCAGCCGATCCATTGCGAACGCGAACACAGCGCCCACGAGCAGAGACAAGACCACGGTCAGCGAGGTGCTGGCCATTCCGGCGGCGGCCGTGTACCCCACGTGGGCGTACGGAACCGTCTGGACGGTGCGACTCTGGCCGAGGACCTGCATCTCCGTGCCTCCCGGCGGCAAGATGTCTCTATCGTCATTCTACCGCGTCTCGTCGCGCCTCGCCACGATGGAGTTCCGCGGCGGATTTGACCGCAGGCCGGGGCGCGGCTATCATGGCGCGGTCCGCTGTGCGCCGGAAGGAGTTCCCATGCCGAAGACCCGCTACGAGCCGTTCCGCCCCCTCGACAGCGCCCGCCTCGCCCTCAACTACCTCACGTCCATGGTCGACGAGCGGCACGACTACCTGCCCTACTGGCTGGTGGCGCCGCACGAGTACCCGGCGTGGGCGATGCACTGCCGGGTCGACGATGCCGAGCTGGTCGCCTCCTGGTACGAGGCCATCGACGCCGTCCGGGGGATGCTCGAGACCGACGAGGGGGCCGAGGTCCAGGCGGGGTTCCGGCATCACCTGATGAAGTCCTGGGGCTCGCACGGCCTCCGGTTCCACGAGCCGTACCCTTGGGCCGCGACGATCCACAGCTCGTTCCACGAGATGGCCTACATCCTCTCGGCGCTGAACCGGATCCTGAGAAAGGAGCCGGACGACCTCGCGGCCGAGCGGCGGGCCTCGGCCCTGGTGCGCGGCATGCGGAGCCTCGTCATCGAGCGGAAGGTCAAGACCTTCTGGTCGGGCGATTACGAGGAAGAGGAGCCCGTCTACGAGTTCCCGAACGACGTCTACCTGGCCCGCGGCGGGTTCGACCTCGCGCGTCACACCGGCCGCGGCGAGCGGCCCATCCGAAACGCCATGATGCTCGAGGCCCTGGTCACCCGGTACGAGCAGGCGGGCGACGAGGTGGCCCTGGACCTCGCGCGGGGCCTGGCGAACCACCTGCTGGGCGTCTCGCGGTACTTCAACTATCGGATGGCGTTCTTCGGGCACGTCCACTCCGCGGTGTGGTTCGCGTCGGGCCTGGCGCGGATGGGCCGCCTGACGGGCGAGCAGCGCTATGTCCGCAAGGCCAAGGGCATCTACGACTACGTCCGGTCGATCTCGTCGAGCTTCGGCTGGGTGCCGGAGTTCGCCCAGTGGCAGCCGCCCGACGGGCGGTTCTGCGAGACGTGCTGCATCAAGGACATGATCCAGTGCGGCCTGGACCTGGTCGATGCGGGCTACGAGCAATGTTGGGACGACGTGAACCGGTTCGCCCGGAACCAGCTCGTGGAGAACCAGATCGCCTCGGGCGAGTTCGTGGCGGTCGATCCTGACCGGCCCGACACGGAGGCGACGACCTACCGCGACATCGACCGGCGGATCGTGGGCGGGTTCAGCGGCGGGTCCGAGCCGAATTCGATTTCCCTGGAGCGGTTCCGATCGGTCGCCGGGTGCTGCGCCGGCACCGCCCCCCAGGCCCTCGCGATGGTGTGGGACCGGGCGGTCGACGAGGGCCGCGGCCGGATCACCGTCAACCTGCCCATCGACAAGGCGACCCGCCGCGGCGAGGTCGAGATGGGCTACCCGAACGAGGGGTACGTCGCCGTCACTCCGCGGCGCAAGGCCGACGTGGCGATCCGGATGTTCCCCTGGATGGGCCGGCGGGCGGAGGGTTACGTCGGCGGCCGGCCGCTCGGGTTCGACCGGGAGGGGGACCTGGCGGTCTTTCGCGGCGTGACGGCCGGCTCGCGCGTCGAGCTTCGCCACCCGCTCCGGACCCGCCGGACGAAGGAACGCGTCCGCGGGAAGCTTTTCACGGTCCTGTGGAGGGGGCCCGACGTGGTGGACCTGATGCCGCGGGGCAAGCCGCTCAGGCTCTATCAGCGGGAGGAAGGCAGTCCCAAGCGTTACCCCAAGGCGGGCCGGCGGTTCCCGGCGGGGAAAGGATTCGAGGCCCGGCCGACCGAGCAGGCGGACTGAGCTCACCGGGCCACTTCACTCCTCGGGCGTCGCTTTTTCGGGCGGCGTCTCGGGCGCGCCGGCTCGACCGGAACGGCGTCCGGCGCGGACGGCTCGGCAGGGACGTGCCCGAACTCGGGTGTCGGGGGTGGCGGCTCCGCCGTAGCCGGGTCGGCGTGCTCGCGCCCTTCCAGGTCGTGCTTGTACTGCTGCATCGCCTGGTGGTCGCGGACTTCAATGAACGCGAACGTGGCCGCGGCCAGCGTGAAGACCAGCACGCACGCCAGGGCCAAGGCGACGAGGCCCCCGCGCCGGCCCGTCCCTCGCCGGGTCCCGCCGATCCCGGTCACCGCGGCCCCCAGAAGCGCCAGGCCCGCCACGGCGAGCAGCGTCACCGAAACGCCGGCCGACGTGACCTCCGGCCGCTCCACCGACGGCACCGACGCAGCCGCCAGGTAGCCGACGTGGGCGTAGGGCACCTGCTGGACGGTCGTGCTCTGAGCGAGGACCCTCACGGCCCCCTCCTTTCCGGAGGCGAGACGGACTGCCTTGCCACGGGCTTTGATACACTTCGGCGGGCCGCGGTTCCACCCAAAAGGCCCGGCGGCTTGAACGCGCCGCCCGCCGCCGGTATGCTCTGCCGAACCGGCACACGCGAGGGACCTCGCCAGGAGGAGCATCCAAATGGACCTGACTGACCTGCTTCAGGACGGCGGCAAGATCGTTCTGTTCGTCTGGGACGGATTGGGGGGCATCACGAGCGGCCCGAACGGCCGGACCGAGCTCCAGGCCGCCCGGACGCCGAACGCCGACCGGCTGGCCCGCGACGGCGTCTGCGGCAGCCTTGAACCGGTCTACCCGGGGGTGACGCCCGGCTCCGGGCCTGGGCACCTGGGCCTGTTCGGCTACGACCCGCTCCAGTACCAGATCGGCCGCGGGGCGCTCGAGGCGGCCGGCGTCGGCTTCGACCTCCGGCCGGGCGACGTGGCGGCACGCCTGAACTTTTGCACGCTCGACTCTGACGGCAACGTGGCCGACCGCCGCGCGGGCCGAATCCCCACCGAGGAATCGAAGCCCATCGTCGAGAAGCTCGCCGCCGAGGTCGCCGAGGTCGACGGCGTGCAGGTCCTTTGGTCGCCCGTCAAGGAGCACCGGGCCCTGCTGGTCCTCCGCGGCGAGGGGCTGGGCGACGGCGTCGACGACACCGATCCGCAGCAGACGGGCGTGCCGCCGCTCGACCCGGAGGTGACCGACGATGCGGCTGAGAGCGCTCGGACGGCGGAGGTGGCGGGGAAGGTCATCGCCCGGGCCCGGGAGGTCCTCGCGAGCGAGCCGAAGGCGAACGGCATCCTGGCCCGGGGGTTCGCCAACCGGCCGCACTGGCCCAGCGTGGGGGAACGGTTCGGCGTGAAGGCGGCCGTGGCCGCCGGGACGCCGATGTACCGCGGCGTGGCGAAGCTGGTGGGCATGGAAGAGCTGCCCGCCTGCAACGAGGTGGACAAGGACGTCCAAAGCGTCGCCGACGCCTGGGACCGGTACGATTACTTCTTCCTGCATTACAAGCACACCGACAAGGCGGGCGAGGACGGCGACTTCGACGCCAAGGTCCATTACATCGAGGAGGCCGACGCGGCTCTGCCCGCCGTCGAGGCCCTCGGGCCGGACGTCCTGATCGTGACGGCCGATCACTCGACGCCGTCGGCCCTGAAGGCCCACTCCTGGCACCCGGTGCCGGTGCTGCTGTGGTCGAAGACGGCCCGGCGGGACGCGGCCGACCGGTTCGACGAGGTGGCGTGCATCGGGGGCGGGCTGGGGCTTCGTCCGAGCACGCATCTGATGCCGCTGGCGCTGGCCCACGCGGGGCGGCTGGCGAAGTTCGGCGCGTGACGTTTGGCCGCGGCCGTCGCCGTGTGCGGCCATGGCTCGACAGCTCCGGGTGTGCCTTGGCCCTTTCTTTCTGGTGCGATGCGATGCTGGGCGGGCTGGCCCGGTGGCTGCGGGCGGCGGGATACGATGCCGCCTGGGAGGAGGGCATCGACGACACGGACCTCGTCCGCCGGTGCCTGGCCGAGGGCCGGGTGCTGCTGACGGCCGACACCGGGATCATGGAGCACGGGGCGGTCCGGTCGGGGCGTGTCCGGGCCCTGCTGGTGCCCCACGGGGCGGGCAAGCTCGACCAGCTCCGGTTCGTGCTGGAGACGCTGGATCTGGCTCGCCGCGAGCCGCGGTGCATGGCCTGCGGCGGGCGGCTGGTCGAGGTCCCGAAGGAATCGGCCCGGCCGGAGGCCCCGCCGCGGACGTTCGCCTGGTGCGACCGGTTCTTCCGGTGCGAGCGGTGTGCGAAGCTGTTCTGGCGCGGCACGCACTGGCGGCGGATCGAGGACCGCCTGGCGTCGCTCTGAGTTTCTTTGCCAGTTCTCGTTGCGGTTCTGCACGGCCCCGCGACCCTACGCTTCGCCTGTCCGGGCCGTCCGGTAACCTGTCCGAGACACCCCCGTTTTGCCTAATGCGAGCCGAAGCAACGGCCGATAAACCGCTTCGTAAGGGGTCAGTTGCCACCGAGTCCGCGCTTTGTGGGGTGGGAGTGGGGGACCCGTGAATGGTTGGGACCTCTCCGGCAGCCTGCTGCGTCTCGTGGTGCTGCTGGGGGCTTTGGCGTGGGTGCCGATCTGGCGACGCCGGGCGGGCGGCCGCATCCGGACGTACGTCGCGATCGCATCGGGCCTGGTGCTGCTCCTGGGCAGTGAAGGCCTGACGCTCCACGCGCTGTTCGCCGAATCGAGCGCGTTCGCCTGGCCCAACGTCTATCTCCACGCCGTCGGCTACATCGCCATCCTTTGCGCGTTCCTGCTGTGGGTCCGCGACGTTCACGACTCGAAGCGGAACGCCGCCTCCCGTCTCCAGAGCGAGCGCCGCCGCCTCCACGAAGTGCAGCTCCACGAGGCGAAGCTCCAGGCCATTTTGAACTGTGCCACGGAGTACGGCATCGTGGTCTGCGACCGCGACGGGCTGATCACGTCCTATTCGTCGGGCGGCGCGCGAATCCTCGGCTGGACGGCCGACGAAGTGGTCGGCAAGTTGCACGTGTCGGCCCTCCACCCCAAGGGGCGCGGACCCAGCATGGAGGAGATCGGCCGGGCGGTCGAGGAGAGAGGCTTCTTCGAGGCCGAGGTCGCCTTCGTCCGCAAGAGCGGCGAGGAGTTCCCGGCGCTTCTGACGGTCACTGCCCTCAAGGGCGCCGAGGACGACGGACTCGCCTACGTCGGCATCGTCAAGGACATCACCGACCTGAAGCAGGTCCAGGACGACCTGCGGCGCGAGCGCGACTTCATCCGGGGCGTCTTCGAGACCAGCGAGCTGCTTATCATCGGCATCTCGGCCCAGGACGGCCGCATCACCATGTTCAACCGGGGGGCCGAGCGGATCACCGGCTACGGACGCGACGAGGTCATCGGGCGGACCTACGCCGACCTCTTCCTCCCGCCGGACTGCCGCGACGAGGTCGTCGACCGGATCCAGCGGCTCGTCGAGGACCGCGGCGACCAGATCGCCCACGGTGAGAACCCCATCCTGACGAAGACCGGCGAGCAGCGGACCGTCTCCTGGACCAACAGCCTGTGCCAGGACGAATCCGGCCAGGCCACCCTCCTCGTGGCATTCGGCAACGACGTGACGGAGCGACGGCAGATCGAGCAGGACCTCGCCCAGGCCAAGGACGAGCTCGAGAAGGCCAACGCCGAGCTCCAGCGCGTGGCCGCCACCGACTTTCTGACCGGCCTGGTGAACCGCCGCCAGGCGACGCTTCAGTTCGAGCGAGAGCTGTCCCGGTCGCAGCGGAACTACACGTTCCTCGGCGTCATCATGATCGACCTCGACCGGTTCAAGCCCATCAACGACACCCATGGCCACCAGGCGGGCGACAGCGTCCTCGCCCACGTCTCGGCCCTGCTCAAGAAACGGGCCCGGAGCAGCGATATTGTCGCCCGGTACGGCGGCGAGGAATTCCTCGTCGTCCTGCCGGAAGCCGACCTCGAGGCCACCGTCCGCGTCGCCCAGCAGATGCGGCGGCTGATCCGCGACAACCCCGCCCGACATGGCGACCTGGAGTTGCCCATCCGCGCCAGCTTCGGCGTCACCGAGTACCATCCGGGGCTCAACATCGACGCCAAGCAGCTCATCAGCCGCGCCGACGAGGCCCTCTATGCCGCCAAGGGGCTCGGCGGCAACCGCGTCGTCACCTGGGGCCAGCTCAGCGAGGGCCAGGTCGCCCCGGCCATCGTCGACAGCGAGGCGATCCAGGAGCTGAAGCAGGAAGTCCGCGAGATCACCCGCAGCAACCAGGAAGCCATCGTCGGCCGCCTCGAGACCCTCGTTGACAAGGTCGAGGGCCGAAGCCGGTACACGGCCGGCCATTCGCACCGAGTCAGCCGCTACGCCGTCGCCATCGCCGGCGAGGTGGGCCTCGACGCCGAGGCCGTCCAGATCATCCAGCGGGCCTCCCTGCTGCACGACCTGGGCAAGGCCGGCATCCCGGCGGGCGTCCTGTGGAAGGACGAGAAGCTCACCATGGACGACTGGGCCCTGGTGATGCAGCACCCGTCGGTCAGCGTCCGGATCATCGCCGACCTGCCGTTCCTGAAGAACGAGGTCCCCATGATCCGCCACCACCACGAGCGGCCCGACGGCCGGGGCTATCCGGACGGCCTCCCGGGGCCCTCCATTCCGCCGGGGGCCCGCATCCTGGCCGTCGCCGACGCCCTCGACGCGATGACCAGCGTCCGGCCCTACCGCGAGGCCATGCCGATGGACGTCGCCCTCCAGGAGCTTCGCGACGGGGCGGGGAAGGTCTTCGACGAGAAGGTCGTCAAGGCCGCCCTGGCCTGCGCCGAGGCCCACGCGGACTGGCCCCTGCCGCAGGTCGCCGAAGCCGAGCCCGTCGGCGCCGGTGCCGCCGAGGGCGGGGCCGAGTAGGCGACGCCGCCCGCACCGCCTATCCGAATACACGCCCCAGGGCCTAAGACCCCAGGAATCGCTCAATCCGACGCCCAAGGCGTCGCAGCCCATCCGCACGCGTTTGGCACTCCCAAACCACCATCACCCCCCATCCAGCGCGCCTGAGTGCCCGCTGCGTCCGCTTGTCCCTGGCGACGTTGCGCTTAAGCTTCTCAATCCAGTACTGGCGGCGGGACGAAGGTATGCGGCAATTGCCGCAGTCATGCATATGCCAGAAGCAGCCGCTGACGTTGATCACCTTGCGCAGTCGTGGAAACACAAGGTCCGGTGTGCCCGGAAGGGATCGCACGTGAAGGCGGTAGCGGAAGCCGAGGGAGTGAGCGAGCCGCCGCACGATCAGCTCTGGTGTCGTGTCCTTCGACCTGACCGCCGCCATGATGCGCGAGCGCTCAGACTTACTAAACGTGTCCGTCACAATGACTACTTGATCTCTATTCTAATGCCAGGAGTGCCGACGTTCTCTATCCATCGCCCATTGTACAGAGCGATAAGTTGGCGTAACTGTTCTCGTTTGCCCTTGGTTGAGAACCCGCCGAGCTCCGACAGGTTCTGCCCGACAAAATACTCCACAGAAGTCACTGAAACCCTCCGCATATCTACGCCGTCAGCCTTCCCCAATTCGATCTTCCAAGTAGGCACGCGCTCGTCTCTCGTCAGCAGCCACACGTCGGCGTCCGTGGCCTCCAAAGCATCGACAACCTGCGTGATGTGTTTCTCATCAGGCAGTCCCAAGGCGACCTCAAATACGGTGTTGCAGATCTCGAAATCACCATAGCGCGGCGTCTTGTCGCGCCACGACTTGCGGTCTGCCTTGTTCGCCGGATAGACGGGAATCTCTTTGCTGAGACGCCGCATCAGCTTCGCGCCCACCAGATACTGTGCTACTTCCCCTGCCTTGCCCTTGGCGTCAGCCTGCGCAAGGATTTCTGCGACCACCGACTGAGCAGCTCGGCCCCTCATACGCACTTCAAGCGGTTCCTGCTCCAAGATAGCGCGTAGCGCCGACACAAACGCTTCTTGTGCTTCGCCAGCGAGCGCTTCGCGCCCCTCGGCAGTAGCATCGTTCCAACCGGCCGTCTTCATACTATCTAACAGCGCCTGCCCCCAATCCTGGAGACTCGAGGAACGACGACCGTGATTCTTGTTGATGGCCTGAATGTTCCAACGTTCGTGCGCTCTGTTGCCGAAAGTCTCATGCGATGCAAGCCCTGAACTCCCCTTGCTCGCCAGGTGGTCATGCAGGTCCAAAGAGGCATCTTCGCGCAGTCTCTCCAGCAGCGCCAAAGCCGCTTGAAGCCGGGCGGGAACGAAGCGCCCGCCCTTCCTCATATGCTGCTGCAGGAAACTGTCCAACGCTAGTACCATGAGCAACCTAGAGTAACGAAGGATTGCGGCGCTCTTCACTCAGAACTCGCGCTACAGGTGTGAGATAGTGCTTCGCGATCCATCGTACGGCAGGCACACAAACCGCATCACCGAAGCCGAAAAGAGCTTGATTGAGAGGAACATCAATCACATACGTGTCGGGCACCCCTTGGAGCCTCGCGCATTCGCGCGCGGTAAGAAGGCGCACTTGGTACTTGCCGCAGCCGGCCTTAAATAGGATCTGTCGAGCGCTTCCGCCTCGTGGAGTGCGCAGACACCCAGCGATGTTATCGGTGCGCAGTTCGGCCATGCTCCTTCCATTGCGGACGCGACGGAAAGCAGTGGCATAGGTGAAGCAAGGTGCTCCGATCATCAGTTTGGCGATTGCCGCGTGCTTCCTGCTCAGCTGGCCCATGAAGTATTCTGTCCGCTTCTTGCTCCACCAATGGGGGTCATCATCTGGCAGGTCTTGGAGGACGTCGCGCAGTTTCTTGCGGGGCTTCGGCGGTAACGGGAGCTTGCGAAGATCCCACCGGATATTCGAATGCGAGTAAATGAACTGTGACAGAGCCTTTGGACGCAGTTTGCCTTCTACCGCAAATGGCTGCTGTCCAGCATGTTCGGAGAGCTTGCCTACGATGAAGAGCCGCTTGCGGCTCTGCGGGACCCAATGCAACGCATTGACAATAAACGCGTCTACTGCGTATCCCAAGTCGTTCAGTGCAAGCAGTGCTTCCTCCAGATCCCTTCCCTTATGTCGCAGGAGAAATCCCAGGACGTTCTCGAGTAGCACAAGAGGCGGGCGGCGCTCCCCCATCTCCTCAATGATACGTACCAAGCCCCAGAACGCAGAAGACTCCTTGCCGCCTAGACCCTCCCACCGTCCCGCGATAGACAGATCGTTGCACGGGAACGAGGCGGTGAACATGTCGCAGGATGGGATATCGTTTGCATCCAGCTTGTGGATGTCTTCAACAATAAGGTGGTCGTCCTTCGGCCAATTGTGCCGATAGATCTCCGCTTTCTTTGGGTCGATGTCGTTCGACAAAACGACCTTCCATGCCTGGCGTTCGAGCGCCAAGCGAACCAAGCCTATGCCCGAAAAGAACTCGGCCGCGGAGAAGCGCTTCTTGGTTCCCCGCTTCCCCTCGCGCGAAGCTGTGCGGCGAGTGGAGTGTCGGCTGATTGCTGACTTGCTCAACTGGGCTTAGCTCCGTTGCCTTGGGATCGTGCTCGATTCTAATGCGCTGTTCCTGCCAGGTCAAGCCACCGGAAGCGCCGTCCTGCCGTGGCCCGGAGGCCCGCCGCCGACGCGGCGCTCCGGGCGTGGCCTCACGCCCGGAAGATGGCGCCGAGGCGCTTGCCCATCAGGAGGCTGGCGCCGACGAGCGTCGCCGCCAGGAACAGCATCGCCCACACGCCCAGGGCGCTGGCGATCGCGTCACCCGTAATAATATACGCATCGTCGTAGATGCGATAGATCGTCCGCGTGATCGGGTTGAAGGCATCGTCCTGGGCCAGGACCAGGCTGTCCGAGACTTCCAGCATCGACATCGAGAACACCAGGATCGCCCCTGCGGCCAGGTTCGCCAGGATCAGCGGCACCGTGATCCGGCCGAGCGTCCGGACGGGCCCGGCCCCGACGCTGTGGGCCGCCTCCTCCAGCGTCCGGCTCGTCTGCTGGAACCCCGCTACGCTCGACCGGACCGCCAGCGGCAGCCGCCGGACCGCATAGGCCACGATCAAGAGCAGCACCGGGTTCGCCTGGGGGTAGAGGTAGTTCGTCCGCCACAGGCCCGCCTCGACCAGCCGGTCGCCCCAATCGGCGTACGAATTCAGATAGCCGAACGCCAGGACGATGCCCGGCAGGGCGAGCGGCAGCATGACCATCGCGTCCAGCAGCGACCGCCCGGCGAAACGCTTACGGACCAGGACGTAACCGATCCAGACCGACAGGACGGTCGTCATCGCGACGGCGCCGAGCGAATAGAGCACCGAGTTCCACACGCTCGGAAGCGGCCGGAGCTTCTCCGGCAACATCGCCGCGTACGGTTCGAGGCCCAGCCCCGCCTGGTGGTGCTCCAGCGTCAGGCCCGACGGCAGCACCGTAAAGTGCCACTCGGTCTTCAGACTGTAGAGCGCGACCGAGACGTGCGGCACGACCGCCAGCAGCGTCACGCCTCCGAAGAGCAGCCACGCCAGGAGCGTCCCTCGGGCCCCGAGCGCCTCGGGTTCGGCGGCCCGCGTCGCCACGGCCATCTGCCCATGCGCCTTCCGCCCGAACACCCACCGGGCCAGGATGAACAGGGCCGCCACGGCCGCCAAGAGCAGCACCACCAGCGTGTTCGCCTCGGGGCTGGACGGCTCGCTGACCCGGTCGAAGATCTGGACCGCCGTCACCTCGCGGAAGTTGAACATCAGCGGCGTGCCGAGGTCCGTCAGGGCCCAGATGAAGACCAGGATCGCCCCGGCGAAGTAGGCCGGCAGCACCAGCGGGAAGGTCACCCGCCGGAACACCCGCCACGGGCCCGCCCCGACGCTCCGGGCGGCGTCCTCCAGCGACGGGTCCACGTTCGCCAGACCCGCCACGACGTTGAGGTACAGGATCGGATAGAGGTGCAGGGCCTGGAGCGACACCACCCCCGCCATCGGATACACCCGGAACCAGTCGACCACCTCGGCCTTGTCCATCAGGCCCAGGCCCACCAGGGCGGCGTTCAGCACCCCCATCGGGCCCATCACCTGCCTCAGCCCCAGCGCCCCCACGAACGGCGGGAGGACCATCGGCACCAGGATCGCCGCCGTCAGCAGCCGCTTCCCCGCGAAGGCCGTCTTCGCCCCGAGGTACGCAAGCGGCACGGCCATCGCACTCGCAACGAGCGTCGTCAGGCAGGCCAGCACGAAGGCGTTGCGGAACCCGGCACGGATGCTCCCTCGGGCCAGGGCGTTCCGGACGTAATGGAGCGTCGGTCCCTCGGTCTCCCACAGGGCCGACCGGAACACGTTCCCGATGGGGTAGAAGAGGAACACGCCGAACAGGGCGACCAGCAACAGGACGAGCAGCCAGGTTCGAAGGTCCGGTCGCATGGCATGCCGTCCGGCCAGAAGGGCCGGCAGATTGAGTGCCCGGCGCTTTGACCTCTCTGTGCGGCGGGTCTCCGCACCCGCCGCGCGGGTTGGGCGTGGCCCGCTACTTCAGCCGCCGGGCGATCCGTTGGTACCGCGTCCGGAGGGCCTCGCTCCACGCGGTCAGCAGGTCGTCCTTTCGCCGGAGCCGGGCGTCTTCCTCCCGCTGGAGGGCGTCCCGCCGCTCGGCCGACGCGTCCTCCGGGATCGTCACGGGCGTCCAGACCTCCCGCCCCAGGCGGAGCATCTCCTCCTCGCTGACGAGCGGCTCGACCAGCTCGCCGTGCCCGGCCCCGGGCGAGGCGATGACGGCCTGCCACGCCTCCCGCAGCGGCCCGTGGTTCTCCACCAGAGCCACCCGCAGATAGTCGGGCATGACGGCGAGCCGCGCCACCTCCTTCTCGGCGTCGTAGAAGTCGGCCGACGGCAGACCGAACGGGTCCGTCGGCGGCTCGCGGCCCATCGCCGCAAGCTCCTCGTAGACGCTCGGCAGGACGGCGAGGCGCTGGAGGGGCCGGTTCTCCGGGCCGCCGTCGGTCCCCGGCGGGAACATCCACAGCCGCTGCCCCGCCGGGCCCATGACGAACGCGACGAACCGCTCGGCCGCCTCCCGGTTGGGGGCGTTCTTCAGGATGCCGATCGGGTCGGCGTTGACGACCGTCAGCCCCTTGGGGGCGACGAAGCCGAGCCGCTCGCCGCCCTCGGCGACCATCTGCCGCTGGGCGTAGAAATCGATGCACGGGCCGAGGGCGATGAAGCCCTGGGCGCAGGAGCGGGGGACCGCCGCCGCCCCCTCGTAGAATTCCCGGGCGTTGGCCGCCATCCGCACGAGGATCGACATCCCCTCCTCGTAGCCGTAGGCCTGGAGGATGATCTCGTAGGCCTTCCGGACGCTGCCACTCTTCGATGGGTCGGCCACGCCCACCAGCCCGAAGTACGCCGGGTCGGTCATCGTCTCCCACGACTCGGGCTGGGGGAGCCTCCGGTCGGCGATGATCTCCTTGTTATAGATCAAGCCGAACGTCGATATGGCGGCCCCGTACCAGTAGTGCTCCGGGTCGTAGAGCGGCTGGCCCGCGACGGTCCGGGGCAGGGCCTCCAGCAGCGGCTCCGGCAGCTTGTACGGATCGAGGAAGCCGAGCTGCTTCATCCGCTCGAAGATCGGCCCCCCGCCGAAGACCACGTCCACGTCGTACCGCCCGGCGCCGAACTTGTCCTGGATCCGACGCATGATCTGCGTCGTGCCGCCGGCGTCCGGCCACGAGACGTCCACCTCGCGGTCCGTCTCGGCCCGGTACCACGCCCGGAACGCCCGGTCAAAGGCCGTCTCGATCTCGTCGCTGTGCGGCGAGTAGATGACCAGCCGGTCGACGTCCGCCTCCTCGACCGGCCCGCCGCAGCCGGCCAGCGCCGTCGCCAGTATCGCCCCGAAGAGGAATGCCCTGCGCCTCATGAGGTTGCTCCCGTGGTTGCCGGGGCGCCGGACTCGGCGGCGCCGGTCTTCTCGCGGACGAAGGCCCGGATCGCGTCGGGCGGAAAGTGGACCCGCACGGGCCCCCTCGGGCCCGCCGGCGGCAGCTCCGTCGGCCGGCCCGTGACGGCCACCTCGTGACGCCCGAGGCGGACCCGCACCTCCTCGCTGCCGCCCCGGAAGGTCCGCGAGAGGACCGTCGCGGCGAAGGTGTTCTCGGCCGGGGCGTCGCCCTCGGCCGGAGACAGCGCGGCCGACTCCGGCCGCACGCTGAGGACGACCGGCACGCCGACGAAAAGCGCCGTCGGGACGTGCGCGACGCGGACCTCGCCGAAGGGGCAGTGGACGAGCGCCGAGTCGCCGTCGCGGGTGCGGACCTCGCCCTCCAGCAGGTTCGTCGCCCCGAGAAAGCCCGCCACCCACGCCGACGGCGGGTCGAGGTAGAGGTCGCGCGGCGTGCCGAGGGCCACGACGCGCCCGTCGCGGACGACGGCGATCCGGTCGGCCATCGTCAGGGCCTCGTCCTGGTCGTGCGTCACGTAGACGCTCGTGACACGCGTCGCCCGCTGGGTCGAGCGGATCTCCGAGCGCATCTGGAGCCTGAGCTTCGCGTCGAGGTTCGAGAGCGGCTCGTCCAGGAGGAGGTAGTCCGGCTGGATCGCGAGGGCCCGGGCGAGGGCCACACGCTGCTGCTGGCCGCCCGAGAGCTGCGTCGGGCGCCGCGACGCGTACGCCTGCATCTCCACGACGTCGAGGACGTCGAGGGCCCGCTGCCGCCGCTCCGCACGGGGGACCTTCCGGATGCCCAGCCCGAACGCCACGTTCTCCAGCACCGTCATGTGCGGCCACAGGGCGTAGTTCTGGAACACCATGCCGCAGTTCCGCCGGTGGGGCGGGAGGTCCGTCACGTCGCGGTCGCCGAAGCAGATGCGGCCGGCGTCCGGCCCGTAGAAACCGGCGACGAGACGAAGGAGCGTCGTCTTGCCGCACCCGGACGGTCCGAGGAGGAAGAACAGCTCGCCCGGCTCGACCGCGAGCGAAACGTCGTCGACGGCCACCACGGGTCCGAAGCGTTTCGTGACGGCTTCGAGGCGAAGCGGCTTCACGGGTCCCTCTCCTGCCGACCTCCGGGCGAATGCCTATCAGCCGCCGGGGACGAATGCAACCCAAAACGACGCCCTCGGGGCCCTCGGTGCGAGCGGCGGGCCAGCCTCGGCCGAGGCGTCGCTCTCGCGATGCCCACCGCCGTGCCGTTGACGCTCCCGGCCCATCCGGCGATAATCGACCCGAATCGCCTGGGGCCCGCCATGCCGCCGATGCCCAAGAGCCTGGAGGTCTGGACCCGCGAGGTCCCCATGCGCATGAAGTTCGAGACCTCCATCACCGGCCGCCACGTCGCCGTCGGGTTCCTGGTGCGTCTCGAGCTCGCCGGCGGCACGGTCGGCTGGGGCGGCGGCATCCCCCGCTCCTACGTCACGGGCGAAACCGACGAGTCCGTCGTCCGGACCATCCGGGAAGTATACGCCGCCCGCCTCACCGCGGCCGACCCGCTCCTGACCGAGCCGATCGAGGAGGGCGGCGTCGTCCATAACGCGGCCTGGGGGGCCTGCGAGCTGGCCTGGCTCGATGCCGTCGGCACGTACCGGGGCGTACGGGCGGCCGATCTGCTGGCCGGGCGTTTCGGCCTGAAGCCCCGGCGGCGGATCCGCTCGATCAGTGCCGCCATCGGCCTGGGGCCGGTGGAGAAGGTCCGCCGGCGTCTCCGCATGATGCGGGCCTTCGGCTTCCGCGATTATAAACTGAAGGTCGGCCCCGACGCCGATCGGGACGAGGCGGCGCTGGCCGAATGTCACCGCCAGCTCGCCCTCGGCCGCCGGCCAGCCCGCGGCCCGACGCGGCGGACGCTCCGCGTCGATGCCAACGGGGCGTGGGACCTGGAGACGGCCGTCGCCCGGGGGCCGGTGCTCGCGCGGTACGGCGCGGCGGCCGTGGAGCAGCCTCTCGCCCCCGGCGACGAGGCGGCCCTGGCCGAGCTGCGGCGGCGGACCACCGTCCCGGTGATGCTCGACGAATCGCTCCTGACGCCGGCCGGCGCGGAGCGGCTTGTGCAGGGCGGCCAGGTGGACGTCTTCAACATCCGCATCACGAAGAACGGGGGACTCGTGCAGAGCCTGAAGCTCGCGCTGCTGGCCGAGCGGCACGGTCTGGTGTATCAACTGGGATGCCTGGTGGGCGAGACGGGCGTCCTGTCGGCGGCGGGGCGGGTGTTCCTGGAGTTGCTCGGCGACCGGGTCCGCTATGCCGAGGGGTCGTACGGGCGGTTCCTCCTGAAGACGGACGTGACGCGCCAGGACACGACGTTCGGCTACGGCGGCCGCGTCGGGGCCCTGCCGGGACCGGGCCTCGGCGTGACGGTCTCGCCGGAGAAGCTGGATCGCGTCGGCCGCCGCGTCCTGCGACTCGAGTACTAACGTGTTTCCCGCCGCAGAGATCGCGGAGGGCGTGCAGAACGCCACGAAGGCCGGGTCCTATTCAGGCACTTTTTTTCTCTTTTTATCTGCGGCCATCTGCCTCATCTGCGGACGATCCGTTTTCGTTTTTCCTTTGCGGTCTCGGCGATCTCTGCGGTGAGAGGCCGTTTCTGGGGCCCCGGCATGGCAGCGAAGAAGGACCGTGACAAGCCGCGGTTTCCCCGGCGGAAGTGGAAGCCCGGCCAGGCGGCCCGGGTCGAGCCGCCCGAGAAGGGCAAAGGGGCGTCTTACCGGCGCGATCGCGAGCAGGAAGAGACCGAACGGGAAATCCAGGATTGGCGGCGCCGCCGGCGCGACGAGCCCGCCGCCGCCGACGACGACGACAAGGAGACGCCCGGCGACACGGCCGAGCCGTAGACCCGATCAGCCGTCGTCCTCATCCCGGCCGTCCGCCGCCCCCTCGTCCGCGGCGGCTTGGCAGGCGTGTTGCGGGTCCGCGGGGAGCTGCCCCAGGTCGCGGAGGGCCTCCATGGCGGCCCGCTGCTCGGCCGCCTTCTTGCTCGGGCCCCAGGCCGACCGGAACCGCCGCCCCTGGGCCACCACCGCCACCTCGAACGCCTTGGCGTGGTCGGGGCCCTTCTCGTCGAGGACCTCGTAGTGTGGCGTGGCCGCCAGTTCCCGCTGGGCGTACTGCTGGAGGAGCGACTTGTAGTTGCGATGGTGCTCGCCGGCGACGACCCGCTCGATCTCCTCGTCCATGTGCTCGAGGATGAACGTCCGGGCGGGCCCCAGGCCCCCGTCGAGGTAGATCGCCCCGACGCACGCCTCGTAGGCGCACGCCGCCAGGCTCTTCGGAATGCTGATCGACCCGGTGATGCCCTTGCCGAGGTTGAGGTGGTCCACGAGGCCGAGCTTGTCGGCGACGCGGGCGCAGGCGTCGCGGCTGACGACGACGCTCTTAATCCGCGTCAGATCGCCTTCGAGGTAGTCCGGGAAGCGGTCGAACAGCTCGCGGCAGATCACGAGACCCAGGACGGCATCGCCGAGGAACTCGAGCCGCTCGTTCGAGGCCAGGCGGTGCTCGGCCACGCTTGCGTGCGTCAGGGCGCTCGTGAGCAGGTCGAGGTCGTCGAACCGGTGGCCGAGAAGCGCCTGGACGGCTTCGAGCCTGTCGGAACCGCTCAAGCCTGCCGACCTCCCTGTGGGCCCCCCTCGGTCCGGGAATCGCCCCCGCATTGTAAAACGGCGTCCGAGTCGGTCAATCGAAAAGACTTGCCCGGCGTCGCTCCGGGCGGCATTCTGTCGGTCGCCGAGGCGTGCAGGAGGCGGCTCGGCCGGTTGGCGCTGCGGAATCGATGCCTCGCATGTCGAAACGATCCGTCAAACGGTGGCTCCGGTTCATCGGGGTGGCTTTCGTCGCCGCCGGCGTGGCCGCCCTGGCCCTGGTGAAGGCCACGCCGCATCCCTACCGCCGGACGGCCGCCATCCCCCGCGACGGGTCGGCGGCGGCCCGCTTCACCCGGGAGGTCCTGAACCCCGTCGGGAACGTCATGGCGGACGAAAGCGGCCGGACGCCGCTCGACCTCACGTTGACCGAGGAATCCGTCAACCTGTACCTGCCGATGTTCGTCGACCTTCTGAAGGACGCCGGCGAGGTCCCCCCGAAAGTGGTCGACGAGATGCGGGTGGCGTTCGAGCCGGGCTACGTCGTGCTGGCCGCGCCGGTGGGGGAGGGATGGAGCGGCGTGATCGTGACGGTCCGCCTGGCCCTGGAGGCCGACGAGAAGGGGCGGCTCGTCGCGCGGGTGGTGGGCGTCCGGGCCGGGCTCCTCCCCGCCCCGCCGTCGCAGGCCGACCGGTTGACCGAGGTCCTCCGCGGCGTGGCGGCGGCCGTCCCCGTCATGGAAGGCGACGACCCGGAGGCCCAGTTCCTGCGGAAGGTCCGGGCGGGCCTCGAAGGGGAGCCGGTCTGGCTGGCCGTCCGGCACAAAGACGACGTGCACGGTGTCCGCCTGGAGCGGATTGAGATCGACCGTGGCCGACTGCACGTCGTCGGCCGGCGGATGGAAACGGACGCGCCCCAGGACCCGTGACGGCCAGGACGCGCCGCTAGGGCCTACTCGGCGATCTCAGTGGCTTCCTCGGGGGCGAGCGGGTCGAACCGGTGCCCTCCGAGGTGCCGGGCGATGGCGCGGCCGAGCTGCCGCCCGACCGTTCGATAGCCGTCCGTCGTGCTGTGCGGCGTGTTCCAGGCGGTCTCGAGCGTGACGGCAACGACGTGCCGGTTGGTGTTCGCGACGACCCAGTTCTTGCTCATCTGGCGATAGTGCTCGTCATAGGCCGGGCCGCTGACCCGGGCGGTGCCGCGGAACGCGAGGCGGCCGGTCATCTCGTCCGCGACGGCCTCCAGGAACCCGCGGAGGTTCGCCCCTTGCCGCGGGGCGATCTCCTCCGGCGGGGGGACGTAGAAGTAGGGGTGCCGGTCGGCCGGGCCGGGATTGTGGAGGTCGACGAAGACGGCGAGCCGCCCCGGGTGGGAGCCGTCTCCTGCGGCCGCGGCGTGTCCGCCGGTCGGCCCGTCGAAGGCCCGGATCCGGGCCTTCGCCGCCTTCACCGAGGGCCAGTGCGGCTCGGCCGTCCAGTCGCGGTTGTGGTCGCGGGGTGCCTGGCCTTTCCCGCCGGCGCCGCGGACGACGTTGTCGACGTCCATGATGGGAACGAGCGTGACGTCGGCCCGCTGGCGGAGGGCGGCGGCGGCCGGCTCGTCCGAGACGAGCCATTCGGCGAACCCTTCGGCCACCCAGCTCGACCCGGCCTCCCAGGCGTGCTGCCGGGACTGGACCCACACGGCCAGCCGGACCGCCACGGCCGTCGGTGCTTCCGCCGAGACGATGAGCCCCGGTACGGGCCGACCGTCGCGCGTCCGGCAGAGCTCGAACCGGCGCGCCGCGGGGCACGCCGATTCGCATCGGCGGATGAGGGCTTCGGCGTGTCGGGGCAGGTAGGGCGGGCCCCAGGCGAACCAGGCCTCCGCCGCGTCGACCCGCTGCCGGTAGACGTGGGTGCGTTCGTCGCGTCGGCCCTCGGCCGTCTGGCGCCAGGCCCGGTCGTCGAGGCTGAAGGCGGCCCGCTCGGGCCAGGCCCACCGCCCGCCGCCCACGCGGAGGGTCAGCGTTTCGCCCGGCCGGATGCCTGTCACCTTCAGGTACCACCAGCACCGCCATCCGCGACCCGGGTGCTCCGCCGGGGTGATCGTGATGGTCCGGTCGGCCTGGTCGACGGCCTCCACGTCGGCGGACCCGCCGGGGAAGTCCGTGTGGACGGTTAGGGGCCCCGAGACGGGACCCACCGTCCCCGGCGGCGCGGCCTCCGCACCCGTCTCCGCCGCCGACAGGGAGGACGCCGAGAGGACGAGACCAAGGCCGGTCAGAATGGCTCGGCACAGGGGCATGCCGGCGACTCCTCAGCCGGGATTGTAGGCCCGGACGCGAAGGAAGGCGAGCCCTCGGCCGGAAGCACCGCCTGACAAGAGGGCTTGACGCGATGGGCACGGATCTCCACCGCGCCGAGCGTCCTTCTACTGCCGCCGCCGCTGCTTCGGGCCGGAACGTTACTCGGCTTCTTCCTCGTCCCCGTCGTCGGAGGCGACGCGGGCCACCGCCACGAGCTTGTCGTCCTCCGAGAGGCGGATCATGCGGACCCCCTGGGTGGCCCGGCCGATGGATCGCATCGAGTCGACGCCGATCCGCACGATCTGGCCCCCCTGGGTGATCAGCATCAGCTCGTCGCCATCGCGGACGGTCAGCATGGCGACGACCGGCCCGTTCCGCTTGGTGGTCTTGATGTTGATGAGCCCCTTGCCGCCGCGGCCCTGGGTCCGGTACTCGGAGAAATCGGTCCGCTTGCCGTAGCCCTTTTCGCAGACCGTCAGGAGGGTGGCGTGGGGGTCGACGACCGCCATGCCGACGACGTCGTCGGCCTTGGCCAGGCGGATGCCCTTCACGCCCCGGGCCGCGCGGCCCATGCTGCGGACGTCGCTCTCCTTGAACCGGATGGCCTGTCCCCGGACGGTGCCGAGGACGATTTCGTCGGTGCCGGTGGTGATGGAGACGTCGATGAGCGTATCGTTCTTTGCGAGCTTGATGGCGATGATGCCGCCGCTCCGGGGGTTCGAGTACTCCGCCAGGGCTGTCTTCTTGATGATGCCCTTGGCGGTGGCGAAGACGAGCCGGCGTTTCTCGTCGAACTCGCGGACGGGATGGAACCCGGCGATCCATTCGCCCTGCCGGAGCTTGAGGATGTTGACGATGGCCCGGCCCTTCGACTGCCGCGACATCTGGGGGATGTCGTAGACCTTTTGCCAGTAGCACTGGCCGCGGTTGCTGAAGAAGAGGATGTAGTCGTGGGTGGAGGCGACGAACATGTGCTCGATGAAGTCGCCCTGCTTGGCGGTGGAGCCGATGATGCCCTTGCCGCCGCGGCCCTGGCGGCGGTAGCTCGTCAGGGGCATCCGCTTGATGTATCCCTCGTGGCTGATGGTGACGACGCAGTTCTCCTCGGCGATGAGGTCCTCGATGTCGAAGTCGCCGACCTCGCCGATGATCTCGGTGCGGCGGGCGTCGCCGTAGGCCCCCTTCAGCTCGTGGAGGTCCTCGGCGATGATGTTGAGGACGAGCCGCTCCTCGCGGAGGATGGCCTCGTAGTCCTGGATTTTGCCGCGGACCTCGACCCATTCGTCGCGGAGCTTCTCGACCTCCAGGCCCGTGAGCTGCTGGAGCCGCATGCCCAGGATGGCGTCGGCCTGCTTGCTGGAGAGCTTGAGGGCCTCCTTCGTGGCCTCCAGGAGGGCCTTGTTGGCCTGGTCGGTCCGCTTGCCCGGCAGGTTCGTGATGCGGAACTGCCAGGCCTTCTTCATCAGGCGGTCCTTGGCGGTCGGCACGTCGGGGCTCTTCTTGATGATGTCGATGATCTCGTCGATGTTGGCGACGGCGTAGAGGAGGCCGAACAGGATGTGCTCGCGTGCCCGGGCCCGCTTCAGGAGGTAGACGGTGCGCCGCCGGATGACCTCGCCCCGATGGTTCTTGTAGGCGACGAGCATCTCCTTGAGGTTCATTGTCCGGGGCCGGCCCTTGTCCAGGGCGATGTTGATGATGGAGAAGGTCGACTGGAGCGGCGTCTGGTGGTAGAGCTTGTTGAGGATGACCCGCTCGTCCTCGCCGCGCTTCAGCTCGATCACGAGGCGCATCCCCTCGCGGTCGGACTCGTCGCGGATGTCGGCGATGCCCTCGATCTTGCCGGCCTTGACGGCCTCGGCGGTCCGCTCGATGATCCGGGTCTTGTTGACCCCGTAGGGGATCTCCGTGACGACGATATGGGTCTTGCCGCCGCGGGCCTGCTCGGTGTGGGCCCGGGCCCGGACGGTGATGGTGCCCCGGCCGGTGGTGTAGCCTTCGAGGATGCCTTTCCGGCCGCAGATGAGACCGCCGGTGGGGAAGTCGGGGCCCGGCACGATTTTCATCAGGTCCTTGACGGTGCAGTCGGGGTGGTCGATCAGGTAGATGATGGCATCGCAGATCTCGACGAGGTTGTGCGGCGGGATGCTCGTGGCCATGCCGACCGCGATGCCGCTCGAGCCGTTCACGAGGAGGTTCGGCATCTTGGCCGGCAGGACGGTCGGCTCCTGGCGGGTCTCGTCGTAATTCGGCTCGAAGTCGACCGTGTCCTTGTCGATGTCTTCGAGCATCTCGGTGGCCAGGCGGCTCATCCGGGCCTCCGTGTACCGCATGGCGGCGGGGGGGTCGCCGTCGATCGACCCGAAGTTGCCCTGGCCGTCGACCAGCGGATGGCGCTCGGCCCAGGGCTGGGCCATCCGGACCAGCGTCGGGTAGACCACGTCCGAGCCGTGGGGATGGTAGTTGCCGGAGGTGTCGCCGGCGATCTTGGCGCACTTGCGGTAGTGGGCCCGGGGGCCGAGGTTCAGGTCGTGCATCGCGACGAGGATGCGGCGCTGGCTGGGCTTCAAGCCGTCGCGGACGTCGGGCAGGGCCCGGCTGATGATGACGCTCATCGCGTACGTCAGATAGGCGTCCTTCATCTCCTCTTCGATGAGGAGTTCCTGGATGTTCTCCGGCTGGTTGAGCTGGCTCAAATCGGGGCTCCTCGTGGCGCGGCGGCCGCGCCGTAAAGCGTTTATTCGCTGGGACTTAGGAAAGCCGCACGGGCCTCCCTGACGGCCGCATCATCGTATCAGAAACGCGCCGCTTCAGCAACGAAATTCGGGCGGGAAATGGGGCGTTTCGGGACGGATTTCCGCCCCTAACCGAGGGATTCCGGGGGCGCAGGGAGAGCGGCGAGCGGGGCCCTATGGCCGAGCCGTCCCGGCCTTCCGCCAGGCCCACCAGGCCCGCCATCTGGCGGCATCCGTGCCGAAGTCCTGGCCCGTGCGGTCGAGGAGGCGTCCCGCGGCGATGCGGCGGTTGGACTCGTCCGGGTCGACGAGGGCCTCGATGAGCGCCTCGGTCGCCCGGTCGTCCGGGAAGGTGCTGACGGCCCCGATCGCGCCCAGACGCACCCGCCCCGAGGGGTCCTTGACGGCCTCGACGAGCCGCTCCAGCGACCTCTCGTCCTTGAACGCCGCGAGGGCCGTCGTCGACCAGTAACGGACGTCCGCGTTCGGGTCCCGGGAGGTCTGGAGCAGCGGCTCGTGGGCCCGCGGGTCGCCGATGGTGGCGAGGGCCCCGGCGGCGGCCTGGCGGGCCTGAGGCCGCCTGTGGCCGAGGGCCTCGATGAGCGGCGGCACGCTCGACGGGTCGGCGATCGCTCCGAGGGCCGTCCCTGCCATGAAGGCCGGGTCCTCCTCGGCCGTGCGGAGTATCTCGAGCAGGGCAGGGACCGCAGGCGGGCCGATCCGTACCAGTGCCCGGCCATATGGCGGCCGCCACGCCCGGTCGGCGTCACGGAAGGCCTTGGCCAGGGGTTCGACGGCTTCGGGGGCCTTCAGGAGGCCCAGACCTGTGGCGGCGTTCGCCCGGGTTTTGGGGTCCGAACTCCTGAGCGCCGCGAGCAGGGCCTTCAGCGACGCCCGCCCGATCTTCGCCAGGGCCTTGGCGGCCTCTTCGCCGACCTGGTAGACGTGCCGGGGGATGCCGCGCGGCGCGTGCGGCTCGTATCGGTAGACGACCTGCTCCGCCTCGTCGCCGAGCAGGGCGACCAGGTCGGGAACCGCGTCGGCGGCCCGCGGACCGAGGCGGCCGAGGGTCTGGATAGCCCGGATCCGCTCGCGGACATTCGGGCCCCTAAGGCGGGCCCTGAGGGGGGCCACCGCCGCCGCATCGGCCTCGCCGTCTGCCGGTCCTTGCGCATCGTCAGCCGCCGCGGCGAGGACAGCCGCGGACCACGCGACCGACACGGCGACCAGTGCCGCCGCGGCGGCACGCGCGGCCTTCGCCAAAGCAATCCGGTCCGGCCTGACCATGCCGTCCCCCCTCAGGGTCCGTGTGGTTCCCTCTCCTTGGACGTGTGCGGCGCGTCGGGGTTCGGCACTCCTTCGGGTGACATGCAGGGGACTTTGTGACAGCCCTGCCGACGAGCGATCAGCCGTCGAGGCAGAACGCCACGAGGTCCTCCAGGCGCCCCGTCGCGAGGGCCACGCACGTGTCGGCCGCCCCGTAGTAGAGCTTCACCTCGCCGTCCGGCTCCACGACTGCCGCGCAGGGAAACACCACGTTCATCACGTCGCCGAGGCGTTCGTAGAGTGTCGTGGGCGAGAGGAGGTAGGCGGCCGGGCGGGCCCGAACCTGCCAGGGCCGCTCCAGGTCCAGGAGGGCGGCCCCCGCGCAGTAGGTGCACCCGTCGGCGGTCCGGCGGACGCCGTGGTAGATCACCAGCCACCCCTCGTCGGTGCGGATGGGCGGCGGGCCGGCCCCCACCTTCCACTCGGCCCACCCCGGCGTCGGGTCGAGCACCGGTCGCCAGCCGCCCCAGTGGACCAGGTCGGGCCCCTCGGCGTACCAGATGCCGGCCGGGGCGTCGACGGCGGCGTAGGGCCGCTCGAGGCGGGCGTACCGGCCGCCGATCCGCTCCGGGAACAGGACGCCGTTGCGGTTGTGGGCCGAGGAGATGTTGCCGATCTGGCGGAACGAGTCGAAGTCCTCCGTGACGGCCAGGCCGATCCGCGATCCGTGGGTCGCATCGTGATTGGCGTAGGTGATGTAGAACCGGCCCTCCAGGGGGGTGATGCGGGGGTCGTAGAGGTGCTCCAGGGGGGCCGCGTCGGGGTCATCGCAGGCGAAGTCGATAGGGCCGCCGAGGGTCCAGGCGATGCCGTCCGGGCCCTCGCCCCGGTGCAGCCGCGAGAACTGGTCCTGGTGCTCGACGCGAAAGACGCCGACGTACCCGTCGCCGAACCGGACGACGGCGGAGTTGAAGACGGCGCTCGATCCGCCGGGCACGTCCTCCGGTCGGACGATGGGGTTGCCGTCGTAGCGGTTCAGGACGGTCTCGCACGCCATGAGCACCTCCTCACGGACTTGCCGTCTGCGGCTCGCTCCTGCGCCGGGTCAGGGCCGCCGACCGGCTTCGGCCATGGTAGCCCGGGCCGGCGGAAGCGGCAAGGCCCGCGCGGCACCGGAGACAGGCTTTCGGCACGCTCGGGGGCCGCTCGTATGCCTTCTTTTGTGTTGGCGTGGTCCGGCGAGAGCGTTCATAATCGGCGCGTCATGAAGATCGCCCTGGCGCAGCTCAACCCGACGGTCGGCGACATCGACGGCAACGCCCGGCGCATCCTCGAGGTCTATCGCCGGGCGGCCGAGCGGGGGGCCGACCTGGTCGTCACGCCGGAGCTCTCGCTGATCGGCTATCCGCCGAAGGACCTGCTCCTCAAGCCCCGGTTCATCGCAGACGAGCTGGCGGCGTTCGAGCGGCTCGTCGGCGAGGTCGGCGAGACGGGCCTCCTGGTCGGCATGGTCGACCGGACCGTGGCGACGCGGGGCCTGCCGCTCCGCAACGCTGTCGCCCTCGTCGCGGAGGGGCGGGTCCTCGCGAAGAAGTACAAGGCCCTCCTCCCGATGTACGACGTCTTCGACGAGCTGCGGTACTTCGAGCCGGGCAAGGGCCCCCAGGTGGTCGAGTTCGCCGACGTCCACGTCGGCCTGTCGGTGTGCGAGGACATCTGGACGCAGGAGGCCGCCGCCGGGCCCGTCTCGCGGTTCTACCACGGCAATCCGATCGCCGAGATGGTCGAGGCGGGGGCCGAGGTCCTGGTCAACATGTCCGCCTCGCCGTTCGTCGTCGGCAAGCAGCGGCAGCGGCTCGACCTCGTGCGGGCCCAGGCTCTCAAGTACGGCCGGCCCGTCGTCTACGTCAACCAGGTGGGCGGCAACGACGAGCTGGTCTTCGACGGGTCGAGCTTCGCCATGGACGCCCAGGGGCGGCTGGTGGCGGAGTTGGCGGCGTTCGAGGAGGACCTCCAGGTGGTCGAGGCGCCCGGCGGGCCGCCGCTCGACCCGGCCCCCGACCCGCTGGAGGACGTCGAGGCCCTCCGCCGGGCCCTCGTCCTGGGAATCCGCGACTACGTGCGGAAGTGCGGCTTCACCGACGCCGTCCTCGGCCTCTCGGGCGGGATCGATTCGAGCGTCGTGGCGTGCTTGGCCGCCGAGGCGATCGGCTCGGGGCACGTCACGGGCGTGGCCCTGCCCAGCCGCTACTCCTCTGCCCACAGCGCCGAGGACGCCCGGGCCCTGGCGGCGAACCTCCGCGTCCGGCTCCTGGAGGTCCCTATCGACGGGCCGCACGGGGCGATGGAGTCGGCCCTGGCGCCCGTCTTCAAGGGGTGCGAGCCCGACGTCACCGAAGAGAACATCCAGGCCCGCGTCCGGGGCGACCTCCTGATGGCCCTCTCGAACAAGTTCGGATGGATGGTCCTCTCGACCGGCAACAAGAGCGAGCTGGCCGTCGGCTACTGCACCCTCTACGGCGACATGGTGGGGGGCCTGGCGGCCATCAGCGACGTCCCCAAGACGATGGTCTTCGCCCTGGCCCGGCACCTGAACGCCTCGTGGCCGTCGCCGCCGATCCCCGAGCGGGTCCTGACGAAACCCCCCTCGGCGGAGCTGCGGCCCGACCAGACCGACCAGGACGCCCTGCCGCCCTACGAGGTGCTCGACCCGATCCTCGACCTGTATGTCCGCCAGGAGCGGTCGCGCGACGAGATCGTCGCGGCCGGCTTCGACGCCGAGACCGTGGCCCGGGTCCTTCGGATGGTGGACCGCAACGAGTACAAGCGCCAGCAGGCGGCCCCGGGCCTCAAGGTGACGAGCCGGGCGTTCGGTTTCGGCCGCCGGATGCCGATCGCCCAGCGCTACAACGCCAAGGAGTAGCCAGGGCCGGCCGAGAGAGATTGGCACACCGAGGGGAATGGCAGTAAGCTGGTGCGGGAGGACGGTCCCATGGCGTACCGGCCCAACGTCGATCCAGAGAGCTTGGCCGATTTCTGCCGCCGCTGGAAGGTGGCGGAGCTGGCCCTGTTCGGGTCGGCCCTGCGGGACGACTTCGGGCCGGAGAGCGACGTGGACCTGCTGGTACGGTTCGAGCCCGAGGCGCAAATCGGCCTGCTGGAGCACGTCGCGATGGAGCACGAGCTCTCAGACCTCCTCGGCCGGAAGGCGGACCTGGTGAGCCGGCGCGCGATCGAGCGGAGCCACAACCCGATCCGGCGGCAGGCCATCCTGTCCAGTGCGGAGCCCATCTATGCGGAGGGATGACGCCACCGTCCTGGATATCCTCCGCGCGGCCGAGCATGCCGTTTCCTTCGTCGAAGGCATGGACCGCGCAGACTTCCTGGGCGACGTCAAGACCCAGTCTGCTGTCCTCCACCAGTTGCTCGTGATCGGCGAGGCCGTCCGGGGCGGCTGTGGACTTGGATGCGAGGCCAGGGATGGGCCGAGCTTGAGGTGGACTGACTCGGCTCGGGAAGCCGGGTTGCGGCAGTTGGTACGCGGCGGGTGCGGAGACCCGCCGCGCAAATTGCAGAGAGGTTTCGCCCGGAGGCAAACGCCTGGCGCCAACCGCTCCCGCACGGGTTACCGGCGCGCGGCCGGTTGCCCCGGCGCGTCGATCGAAGCGATGCAGCATGGCAAAGAGCAGTGACAAAGGCGGCCTCAAGGCGGCGCTGAAGGCCGCCCTGCCGCGGAACGTCGTCGTTCTGGGCATCGTCTCGTTCCTGACGGACGCCTCCAGCGAGATGATGCTCTGGACCGTCCCGTTCTTCATCCTCCTCCTCGGCGGGAGCCCCGTCTGGATCGGCACGGTCGAGGGCCTCCGCGAGAGCCTCGCCGGCCTCCTGAAGCTCGCCAGCGGCTGGTTCTCCGACAGGGTCGGCCGGCGCAAGGCCCTCGTGGTGGCGGGATACGGCATCTCGACGCTCGTCAAGCCCGTCCTGGCCCTGGCGTCGGCCCCGTGGCACGTGCTGGGCCTCTTGGGCGTCGAGCGGATGGGCAAGGGCGTCCGGAACGCCCCCCGCGACGCCCTCATCGCCGGGGTGGTCGACGAATCGAACCGCGGTAAGGCGTTCTCGTTTCACCGGGCCATGGACCACGCGGGGGCGGTGGTCGGACTCCTGGCCGGGACGGCCCTGGTGGCGCTGCTCTTCCCGTACGTCAAGGGCCTGGCGGGCAAGCGGCCCATCGACGTTTTCAAGTGGATTTACGTCATTTCGGCGGTCCCCGCCGTCCTGGCGGTCGTGGTGGCGATCCTGTTCGTCCGGGAGAAGGCGGCCGCATCGAAGGGGGTCACGCTGAGCTTCCGGGCGGGCTACGACCGGCGGTTCTGGTTCTTCCTGGTGACGCTGCTGGTCTTCGCCCTGGGCAACTCCTCGGACGGGTTCCTGGTGGTGCGGGCGGCCCAGGTCCTCGGCTACGACGTGACGAAGGAGGGCGGGGCGGCCCTCGCCTCGGAGTGGCAGTTCCCCTGGCAGGTGCCGCTGATGCTGCTGGTGCTGTCGCTGGCGAAGATGGCGTTCAGCCTGCCGGGCGGGATCGTCGCCGACCGGATCGGCCGGGCCCGGACGCTCGCCATCGGCTGGGCCGTCTATGCGGCGGTGTACGTCGCTTTCGGCTTCGCCACGTCGGCGTGGCAGGCGTGGGGCCTGTTCGTCGCGTACGGCCTGTTCTACGGGTTCACGGAGGGCGTCGAGAAAGCGGTGGTGGCGGACTTCGTCCGGCCGGAGGTCCGCGGTGCGGCCTACGGGCTGTATGCCTTTGCCGACGGCGTGGCGAAGTTCCCCGCCAGCCTGCTCCTGGGCTTTCTGTACCGCGACTACGGTGCGGCGGTGGCGTTCGGTTTCGGCGGGGCGTGCGCGGCCCTGGCGTGCATCCTGCTGGTGGTTCTGCTGGGCGTCTTCGGCAAGCCCGCCGAGGTCGGGAAGGCGGAAGCATAAGCCGCGCCCACAGGCGAGATACCGGCGGGCACGCGCACGGCCCCCCTCACCCTTCCTCCTTCGCCAAGTCGCCGACGCTCCATAGCTATGGCGACGGAGCGGCTTCGGCATGCAAGCTATCCCTGGCCCGGCGTCGCCAAGGTTCACCCGCCGGTGGCGGGCCATGCCGGGCAAGCCCGCCAGGCGAGAGCGAGGACATGACAGACGTGCCGGCCCGGGGGACGGCCGACGGCATGCTGCCAGGGGCAAGCGGCGCACGCCAGGCGGCCGCGGCGGGTTGTGCCGGGCCGCGACGCGCGGTATCGTACGGTCGTCAGGAAGCCGCGAGGAGGTCGATAGATGATCCAGTGCAAGGATTGCGAGTTCTGCGAGACCGATTCCGGGGGGAACGTCCAGTTCAAGTGCAACCCGTTCACGACCATCAAGGAGCCGGAGTGCCTGCTGAAGCATCAGCTCATGCGGCTCGATATGATGACGCGGGCGTATATGACGACGATCGCCGAGTACCGCAAGATCGCCCCCCTCCAGGAGAAGCTCTATCGCCACATGAGCCGCGAGGTCGAGGAGATGGAGGAGGCCGACCGGTGGAAGTACGGCGAGGAGGACGACGAGAACGAGCCGGCCCCGGGGGAGGAGCAGGAAGACGACCGGCCGCCCCTCGACGATCTCCTGTGAGGGGCCCCTGCGATTGAGAACGAGAAGCGCGGCGGGATTTCGGACCCGCCGCGCTCGATCCTTCTTGCCCCACGGCGCTGGGGTCGCCCGATACGGTTCGTTCCGCCTGACGCCGCCTACTCGGCGATGGCCTGGACCTCCGCCCGGCCGCGAACGACGCCCGCCCCGTCCGTCCGGGCCCACGTCAGGCCCTGGACCAGCGTCATCAGCTCCGCCAGGTTGAGCATCCGGTCGGCCTTCTCGAGCTGGTCGCGGCCGGCCATCCGCGAGGCCAGCTTCAGCACCGTGTCGGACCCCTCGCTGGGGGCGACGTAGCCCCACCGCGTGACCGCGTCGACCGGCGCCGGCCCCAGGGCCGATGCCACCACCAGCCCCTCGGCCCGCTCCAGGATCGCCCGGACCCCCGACGGGGCCGTCCCGACGATCAGCCACTCGTCCGTCACGGCCACCGTCAGGGCCACCTCGTCGGCCCAGTCGCCGAGGGCCTTCTTCAGGAGCACGCCCGATCCCTCGACGACGAGCATCCGGGCCTGGCCGACGGCCTCCTCGTAGACGTCGAGTTTCGGGGCGTCGGGGTGCCCCTCCGTCAGCAGCGCCAGGCCCATGGCCTTGCGGCGGAGGCTGCTGCGGAAGGCGTCGGCCACCGGTCGGCCGCCCTCCCGAAGCGCCACCATGCCGACCAGCGTGGGCGGCCCTTCCTCCGGGTTCCGAAGGAGCGCCAGCCCCGCCTCCGGCCCGAACGCCGCCGCCACCTCCTCGACCGACTGCTCCGGGAACCAGAGCCGGACGGCCCCCTCGATCCACCGGACGCCCTTCTTCGCCCGAGGCATCTCGGGCACGGCCGCCGCACGGTCTTTCGCGACGGTCCACCCGTCCTCGGCATGCAGGGCCGTCGCCACGGCCACCACCGTGTTGGGCGGCAGCAGGCCGGGACTTCGGAGCGCCACCGGGGCGTTGACGATCGGCTCGACCGGCGCGCCGGTGAGCCGCCACTCGGCGTACAGCCGGCCGTCCCGGTCGGGGTACAGGGCCCCCGCGGCGGGCGCCCCGTAGGGCTGGCCTTCGACGGTCCAGGCCCTGACCCGCCAGCCGGTCGGCAGGTCGCCGACGGCCTCGCCGAACGCGTTCTGGTCGGCCAGGGACGGCGCCTCGCCCGCCACCACGTCGAGGACCCGCTCCAGGGCGTCCGAGTCGGACCCGGAGACGAGCAGCAGGTCGCCCGCGACGGCCAGCCGGTCGACGCGGTCCTCCTTCCACACCTCCCATGTGGGCACGTCGCGATACGTCCCGGCCTCGCGGGCGCCGAGCGTCTCGACCAGCTTGACGGCGTCGGCCTTCGAGGTTTCGGTGAGGAGGACGCCCATGGGCGGTTTGCCGGGCTCGGTGATGACCAGGGCGCTGCGGCTGCCGAGATACGTCCGGAGGGCCTCGTCCTCGGTCATGTCGAGCCGCTCCAGCAGCGCGTCGATGCGGGCCTCCGACTCGCGGTGCCGGGCGCTGCCGAGGTGCCGGCCGTAGGCTTCCGTAACCTGGAGGGCCCGCCAGAAGGGGGACTCAAGGAGCATGGCCCTCAGGCCCGCCCCGTTTCGGACCTCGATGAGGGCGTGGGCGTCGGCCGGGGCGAGCGTCGCCATCTCGCGCGGCTCGCCGGCGGCGACGCCGCAGGACAGGGCCGCCAATGCCCCGGCGGTCAGACTCAACAGGACGGTTCGTGTGGCGGTCATCGGATTCTCCTTCGCGGCACGTCGGGTTCATTGTCGGGACCGGTCGGCCGGGCTGCCACGCCCTGGGCGGCTTCGAGGGCCGACCGGCCGAGACCTACGAGACCGTTGAAATCCTGCCCAAAGAAGGCGAACGCGTCGCCCACGGACGGCTCCTCGGGCGACTCGGGCCCGGGCGATTCCTGTGCGGCAGGCGCGCCCGCCGCCAGGGGACCCAGCAGGTCGCCCAGCAGGTCCGTCGGGGCGATCGGCTCGGGCTGCTTTTCCGGCCACAGGGTGACTGCGACGAGGACGGCGGCGGCGGCCGCGGCGGCCGCCCCGCCCAGCCACACCCACACGGGGAGCGTCCGACGCTTCACCGGCCGGGCCGAGGCCGGTGCGATACGCTCCAGCAGCGCCCGGCGGCGGGCCGGTGCGAGGTCGGCCGCCGCACCCAGCCGCTCCCGCATCGTTCGTTCGATCCGTTCGGTCTCGTCGGTCATGGCGAATCTCCCGTCGCTGCCGGGTAGGCGGCGCCTCGCCCGTCGAGCAGGGCGGCGGCCGTGCGACGGACCTCGCCGCGGGCCCGGTACAGCCACGTCTTGACGGTCGCCGCAGGGGCGTCCAGGATCCGGGCAATGGCCTCGACCGGGAGCTCCTGGGCGTAATACAGGAGCAGCGTGGCCCGGAGCTTGGGTGCGAGCCGCCCGGCAGCCTCCCAGACGGCCGCCAGCCGCCGCCGTTCGTCCTCCTCGGCGGCGACGGCCCGCCACGGCTCCAACGCCTCGTCGGGAAGGACCGTCCGGTCGAGGCCGACCGTCGGCCGCTTCCGCCGCCACCGCTCCATCACGAGGTTCGTCGCCACGCGGGCCAGGAACCCCTCGAACCGGCCCCGCGGCGTCAGGCCGTCGAGGGCGGCGAAGGTCCGGGCGTAGGTCTCCTGGACGACGTCGTCGGCCTCGTCGGCCCGCCGCGTCAGGCGTATCGCCAGGGCCCACAGGTCGTCCAGGGTGGCCTCGACGAGGCGTCGCTTGGCGCGGTCATCGCCGCGTGCGGCCCGTCGAACCGTTTCCCAGGCGACCGTTTCGGCCATCGGATTCGGCGCTCCTCGTGGGGCGGCGCTCGTCGCGGCCCGGCGCTTCATATCTCATCCAATGCGCTCGCCGGGCGACGGTTTCATTCTATCGAGGCGGATGGGCGATGGCAGCACTTGGCGCCGGTTCGAGCCGCCGGCGGGGTTGCCACGCCGAAGTCGCGGCGGGCCGGGACGAAGGCGGGAGTTCGCGGGGGCGCCGTGCCGGGCAAGGATGGTCGTAGCCCCGTGGGCGAAAAGATCGGGGTCAGGGGCTGCGTGGGACGAGCTCCTGACCCCTGGGGCCATGGGAAGGCAGGTTAGTCCTCGGGTGGCGGCGGCGGCGGGGGCGGGCCCTTCCGGTGACGCCCGCGCCCCGGTCCGCCCGGGGGCGGCCCGTCGCCGTGACGCTCGCGGAACGCCTGCTTCGCAGCCTCGCGTTCCTCGTCGCTCAGGATGCCGTCGCCGTCGGCGTCGAACTCCTCCAGCAACTTCTGGCGGAATGCCCCGCGTCGGGCCTCGAAGCCTGCCTTGGCGGCCTCGCGCTCGGCCTCGCTGATCTGCCCGTCCCCGTCGGTGTCGAGCTTCTCGGCCACCCGCTTGTGCACCCGGCGGCGCTGGTGGACGTGGCGGAGGAGGGCCCGCTGCTCGGGCGTCAGGCCCTCGAGGGCGGCCTTCTTTTCCTCGGGGCTGAGTCTTCCGTCGCCGTCGGCGTCGTGCTCGGCGAGGAGCTTCTCGTGGAGGGCCTTGGCCTTCTCGCGTGCGGCCTCGTGGGCGGCCCGCCGCTCCTCTTCGCTGAGCTGGCCGTCGCCGTCGGTGTCGAACTTCTCGAGGACCTTCTGGTGATGCTCGCGGCGCTTCTGCTCGACCGTTTCGCGCATGGCCTCGCGTTCGGCGTCGCTGAGCCGGCCGTCGCCGTCGGTGTCGAACCTCTCGAGCCGCTTCTCGCGGACCTCGGGGGGCATCGGCCGCCTGTGTCGCCGGCCCCTGCCGGGCGGGGGCGGCCCGCCTTCCGGATCGTCCGCCAGGACCGGCGCGGCCAGCCACGCGGCGGCCAGAAGGCCCGCAATCGACATCCATATGGACCGTTTCATCGTGGACTCCTTTACTCGGTTTCTCGTACGTTCGCGAGTCGCCTGTTTCCGTCGCCTTGGCCAAGGCGTTTTTCCGACGGTATAAACGAAGCCGGCGCGATCTTATTGCATCGGGCCCGCGTGCAAAGGGATTGCACCTTGCGCTGCGGCCACGACAGTCGCGGGCCATGGACTTGGAGATCGCCGGCGAGATGCCGGCCGTCGAGACCATCGCCCGCGGACGGGGCATCCGTGAGTTGAGCAGGCTGCGACGCGTCTACGGGCCGGGGAACCGGCCGAAGCTCAAGGCCATCGCCATGTCCGACCTTCCTGTGCCCGGGAGCGCCTGTGCCGCGGCCGGGGAGGGCTCGCGCAAGCACGCGGGGCACGGCGACTCGGGCGCCGTGCCCCTTAACCGATCCCCGGGTGGATGTCGATTACTGGACGGGTTCGTCGGCGGCCGGCAACAGGACCGTGAAGGTCGACCCGATGCCGGGCGCGGATTCGACGTGCATCTCGCCGCCGGCCTGCCGTACCAGGTCGCGTGCCACGGGCAGCCCCAGCCCCGTGCCGCCTGCCTCCCGGCCGCCGCCGCCGTTCGGACCGGCGGTGAAGAACGCCTCGAAGATCCGCGGCAGGTTCTCGGGCGGTATGCCGCAGCCCGTGTCGCGGACGCGGAGGGCGACGTAGCCCTCGGTGTCGGCGGGCGAGACGGTGACTTCCATCGTGCCGCCCCGCTTGCTCATGGCCTTGCGGGCGTTGAGCATCAGGTTCAGCAGGACCTGCTCGATGCGGCCCCTGACGACGCGGACGCGGGCCCGCGACTCGTAGCGGCGGACCAGCTCGATGCCGTCCTTCGGCAGGTCCCAGGCGATGAGTGCGGCGGCCGACTCGACGAGGGCGTCGGCCGGGACCAGCTCGCTCTGGTTCCGCCGGCCGGTGGCGTAGCCCAGGAGACTGGAGATGATGTCGGCGGCCCGCTGGCCGGAGTCGAGGCACTTGGCGAGGGCCTTCTCCTTCAGGTCCGGTTCGTCGTGCTTCAGGGCGTGCTGGGCCCGGCCGATGATCAGCGTCAGGATGTTGTTGAACTCGTGGGCCATGCGGCTGGCGAGCTGCCCCACCGTGGCCAGACGCTGCGTCCGGATGAGCGACTGTTCGAGCTCCTCGACCCGGGCCCGAAGGGCCTGAAGCTCCTGCCTGAGCGAATCGCATTCGGTAGCTTGCACGTGCATTCCCCGAAAGATCTGCGTAGACGTGGCAGCCCCCACGGCGGTCTATATCGGACGACTCGGGGGGGAGCCTGTAGGGAAAAGCCGGACCGGCGCGGCGGGGGGCGTCGCCTACGCCCCGAGGGTGGGCCGGCGGACGCCTGTGACGGCCTGCGACGCCTCACTCGGCCAGGGCAGCGATGTGGGGCAGGTTCCGGTACCGGCCGCCCAGGTCCAGCCCGTAGCCGACGACGAACCGGTCTTCGATCTCGAAGCCCACCCAGTCGGGCAGCCGCACCGCCGCCACCGGGGCCGCTCCCGGCGCCCGGGCGGCCGGCCGGCGGCGTTTCCTGAGGAGCACCAGCGTCCGCAGGTCGGCCGGCCCCAGCGCATCCAGGGCCCGGCACACCGCCGAGAGCGTCCGGCCCGTGTCGAAGATGTCGTCGACGACGAGGACCGGCCGGCCCGGCACCACCTCGTGGACCTCCGGCGGGAGGGTCAGGCGGACCTGGCCCGGCTCGGTGCCCGCGTAGGACCGGGCCGTGACGAACTCGATGTCCATCGGGGCCGGCCAGGCCCGCACCAGGTCCGCCAGGAACAGGACGCAGCCCTTCATGACGGCGACCAGGACGGGCTCGCGGCCGGCGTAGGCCCGCGCGAGTTCGTCGGCCAGCTCGCCGACCCGCGCCGCGATCCGGTCGGCCGGGATCAGAATGTCGCCGGGCTGTTCGGCCACCGTGCCCTTGCCTCCGACCGCAAAGACCGTCGAGCGATGTCCAGTCCTTGTCGTTCCTAGGGCTACATTATCAACTTCGCCATCATCCACAAGGGCCGCCGCGCTGGAGTCACAAGGGGCGCCGGAGTCACAAGAGCCGTAGCGCGGTGCCCAGTCGTGGGCACCGC
>CAZGKW010000005.1:11144-159612 GCA_964526295.1 uncultured Anaerolineales bacterium | reverse complement strand
CGCCCAACTGTTCTCCACCGCCACCCGCGCCGCATGAAACCTGCGAAAGGGCAGATAGTACTGTTCGAGGAGGTTAACGGCACGTGGATGCTCGTGAGAGTCTGCAAGGACCCGAATACCGAGTCCGTTGCAGCACTGGAAGCTGCGGGCATTCCAGTGAATCGGCAGACTCTGAATCCGGATTGGCCCTATTGTGAATGGCCTATACGGAAAGGACTGCTCTGGCTCCCCGATGTGAAGCTTATTGCCAGAACCATCAACACACCCGAAGCGGAGAGTCCTAAGGTCCAACTTGCTGTACAGAACGTCGGAAGCCATCCGATCCCGTCTGAAGTTCTCAGCCGGTTCTTCAGCGACATTGACTACAAGGTCTCCGGCCCGGGCCAGATGAGGCCATACTCCAATCTCGGGCATTTGGCAGTGGATACCACCTTCCCGGAGCAGTTGCTTCCCGGACAGGAATTTGGTATCGCACCAAGCATCACGATACGCCCAGAAAGCGATTTCGGCAGGACACGGCTCACTGGAACATTCAGAGTGCAATGGTTGTGCGGGGCACTCCTGTCCAACGAGCTGTCGGTCGAGGTGAAGTGATGTCTGTCTGTTGGAGCGATCCACTGGTGATCCCCGTCCAGGCATACAACGCCTTCAGTGGCCCGGCTGGGCTATGAAATCACTCACTCCACCAGGCCCCCATGAGAACGCCAGCACGAGCCCATCCTCCGCTCGTGGTTTACTGCCAATGCCAGTCGCCCCGACCATTCGGGCCTTGCCATCGGCAAGGCCCGAATGGTAGAGCGGGCGGCCCGACGGCCGCCCTGGTCGAGAGGAGAGAGGCGAGAGTAGAAAGTAGACAAGACCCATCGGACGGGGCCGCCCGCGGTCTCCTATCTCCTCTCTCCTTTCTGCCGTTGTTGCCGTCGGGGGGCGCCGTGGCCTTCGCCTTCGAGAAACTCCTCGTCTACCAGAAAGCGGTCGCCTTCGCCGACGCCGTTTGCACGCTGACGAAAGCTTTCCCCCGCGGCTACTTCTTCCTGGCCGATCAACTCAATCGCGCCGCGCTCTCGATTGCCGCGAACATTGCCGAGGGCAACGGCCGCTTCACCAAACCCGACCGCAAGCACTTCTTCGGCATCGCCCGTGGCTCGGCCCAGGAATGCGTTCCTCTGCTGGAGATCGCCCGTCGCCGTGGGTTCATCGACGAAGCCGTCCACGCCAGACTCCGCGCCGATCTGCAGACCATTGCCAAGATGCCCTCGGGCCTCATCAACGGGCTGGACAAGCGAGAAGCCTGACCGCCCGCCGAAAACGGAAGGCTTTCTTCTTGTGCGGGCGGGGTTTACAAGTGCCCGCAGAATCGCTCGGTTCGAACTCGCTGGGGAGGCGACTGGATTTACGAACCGGCAGTGAAAGGTGACGCATGACGTCAGATGAAGTGGCCAATTTGGTTCGCCAGCAAATCGGTAAACGATGGGATCAGTCCAACGCGCATGGTGTGGACCTGCGAAAGTGTCTCGTCGAGCCCAAGCGGGTCGAGATGGGGGCGTCAATCCCGAATCATGGCGGGGATGCTGTCGACACAACGGTTTGGGTCTGGGTCGTCCTCGAAGAGGATCCCGAGGAGGAAAAGGGCTACAAGATCGTCATGGAGGAAGAAACGTGCGAGTTCGGGCTTGCCGTCTCGGATACTAGAGGCCAGCCGTTCTACTTGGGCCGATACGGCGATTTCATGACTACCCTTGCGGCCATGTAGTGAGGCGCTGGGCCACGTGTTTGAACATAAGGTTGCGCCGCCTCCTTGGGTTCGAGGTTCTGCCAGTCGCCCCGACCATTCGGGCCTTGCCATCGGCAAGGCCCGAATGGTAGAGCGGGCGGCCCGACGGCCGCCCTCGTGGAGAGGCGAGAGTAGAAAGTAGACAAGACCCATCGGACGGGGCCGCCCGCGGTCTCCTCTCTCCTCTCTGCTTTCTGCCGTTGTTGCCGTTGAGAGGCTCGCTCGTGGCCTTCGCCTTCGAGAAACTCCTCGCCTGCCGGTAAGCCGCCCTCCTCGGCTCAAGGCCCTGCCCGTCGCGCCGCCCGAACTCACAGGAGGCCCTCTGCCGTAAGACCGAAGGCTTTCTTCTTCCGCGTGAGGACTCACCACGACCGACGGTGGAGGTCCGGTTCAAACTTGCGGGAGGGGTAACTGGACAAACGAACCGGCAGGCGGCATGGGTCCCGACCGGCGAGGGCTGCGGGAGCAGCCGGGCCGACGGTGGCGGCAGTATACCCTCCGAGCGGCGTCGGTTGGGTCGGCGGCCTGCCGGCAAGGGCTTGGCGAGGAGATTTTCAGGAAAAATGTTCGTGCTGTAAGTCCTTTATTCACATGGACTTATCGCATCCACCCCGCCCCCCACGCAGGAGCGGTTTGACAGGGCCCTCACATCGTGTATACTTGCAGTGGACTGGGCTAAGCGCGGCGCACTCTGTGCGGGCGCGTGCATCCCCGAGCTGGCGACGCTGGGGCTTTGTGCGGTCGGTTTTCTGGGGATTCTGGCGGCGGCTCGTCGGCGTAAGCGCCTTACCTGACAGGATTTACAGGAGTTCCCGAATATGACGCCGAGCCGTAGAAGTTTTGCGCTGAGGCGTATTGCATTGCCGTTTTGCGGCGTTATAGTGTGATAGAAGGAGTTGTCCGGTTCGTTTGCAGTGCAGGCGCGCTGAAAGGGGGCGCGCCGGGACACCTCGGGCCAGCCGGGGGAGAAACCGATAAGGGGCTGAAGATGCTCACACGCACGGTGCTTTCTCTGGTGGCCGTGGCAGTTTTGGCGCTGGTCGCCGCACCCCTCCACGCGGGGACGATGGTCAACTTCACGAACGACCTTACCGACGATGCCGACACCAACACGCCAGGCCAGGCAGTCGGCGGCATTACCGGCACCACCTGGAACAAGTACACGGACGCCAACGGCGGCGCGCTGGGCGGCCTGAAGGATGACCAGGGTGTGGTGACGGCGACGTCGGCTGAGCTGGGCAAGGAGACCGGCGCCGCGACCCAGATCATCGACTGGAGTCTGACGGGGTTCGTGCCCAACGACCTGGGCAGCAAATTCCCCGTCGCCGGGGGGGACATATACGACACCAACGCCCAGAGCGCTCACTTCGTGGACGATGGAGGCACCAGCGGGGTGTCCATCGCCACCCGCGTCTCCGGGCTCGCCGCCGGCACGTGGGACTTCTACGTCGTCGGCCGCAACACCAACAACGATGGGGAGTCGAACGGCTTCGACCAGTACGACGTCTATGCCGACACGGTCGCCACCGCCTCCGGCGACACCGACTACAGCACGTGGACGGCGGCCAACGCCATCACCAACGGGCCGGAAGGCCCCCCGTACCCGGGTAACGCCAATACGAGCACCTGGGTGGACGGTGAGAACTACGCGCTCGTCACCCTGACGCTTGCCGCGAACGAGGACGCCGTGATTATCCTCGAGCCGACGACCACCAATGAGGAGCGGGGCTTCATCAACACGCTCCAGATCGTTCCCGAGCCGGCCACGCTGGCCCTTCTGGGCCTTGGCGGCCTGGGGCTGTTCCTTCGCCGCAAGCGGCGCTGAGCGAGCGTCCTGCCATCCCGAGAACCGAACGGGCGGCCCACGTGGTCGCCCGCTTCTTGCGCGGCATGAACGGTGGTTTGTCCGTGGGCCCCGGATGGCTCCCAGGCCCAGCCGTTCTACACCGGGTCCGCAGCGCGCGGCGGGCCCAGCGTCTCGCGATAGAATCTGCGGCAAAGGCCTTCGACGAAGACGTCGAACCCGTACGCGGCCAGCAACGCCTTCAGCCGCGCGTAAAATGTGTGGCCCGGCCCCTGCGGCAACTCCGCCGCCACCCTCCACAGGTCCTCGTGCCGCTCCGTCGCCCGCTTGGCCAGCGCCATCGGTGCGTCCTCCTTGACCCCACGGACCCACATGGTCCCATGCGTGTCAAGAGGACTTTTTCATCGGGCTGTCAGGCGTCGAGGTCGTTCTTTGAGACCGGGGTGACGTACCCGTCTGCGTAGCCGGTCCTGGGTGTCTGCTTGGCACGGCAGAAGCGCGCTCGCTGCTTGCCGCGGCCGACCTGCGACTCGCGATCAGGCATTCTTCGCGGCCGATCGGCGGGCGGCAAGAGGCCTCGGCCGGCGCGGCGTGGGGTTGGCATCCGGCGTGCCGTTGCCGCCCAAGGACGGCCCTGGCGCTATTCCTACAACGCCAGTTCGCTACTTCATCCCGCCTGGCGGCCTTCCCAGGCCGCCAGGAACTCGCTTCAGGCCCGATCGCGGCGGCCTGGGAAGGGCGCCGCGCGGCAAGTGGCGTTGCAGGACTATTGGAGGTGGTATCGGACCTGATCGAGATCGGGTCGCGAGGACAGCTTCTCGACCAGCAGCTGGTCGTCCGCGTCGTAGTAGCCCCGCTCGATCTCCTCGAGGTAGGGAAGATAGTCGATCATGGTGGGCCGCATGGCTTGCCAGATCTGCTCGTAGAACGGCCGCCACGGGCCCTCCCGGCCGCTCCAGCGGGGCACGTCGCCCGGCTCCTGGGTGGTGGCGTCAAAGGTGTCGTCGTGGGCCGCCACGATCTCCCGCTGAAGCGCGCTCGGCCGGATGCGCAAGGGGAAGTGGCAGACGTACGAGCCGTTCAGATAGGCCCAGTCCTTGAAGATGAGCCGCTCGACGGGCGTCAGGCGTTCGCCCCCGCGGGGGTAGAAGCCCCAGAGCGAGAAGACGTTCATCTGCGAGATGCCCCATCGGCCCAGCATCCGCCGGGTCGCACGCAGCGTCTCGACCGTGTCCGTATCGAATCCCATAACGAGCGTGGCGTGCACGGTGATGCCGTGGTCCCGGATGGCCCGGATGGCCGCCTCGATGTCGGCGACGCTCTGGCGTTTCGTCACGCTGTCGAGCGACTCCTGATTCAGCGACTCGACGCCGACGAAGATCCGGGCGACGCCGGCCTGCTTCATGAGCCTCAGGAGGTCGGGGCGCTTGCCGATGGAGCTGCGGCAGAAAATGGTCAGGTGGGGCCTCAGGTCCTCCGCGACGATCCGCTCGAGGATCTCGGTCGCGTGGTCCAGATCGCCCTCGAACAGGTTGTCGACGAACATCACCTGGCGGGCGTACCGGAGCTTGTCCTTCAGGTCCGCGATGACCGACTCGACCGGCCGCTTGCGGTACCCCTTTCCGAGCAGCACCTCGACCGGACAGAACTTGCACGTGAACGGACAGCCCCGTGTGGTCTGGACGGTCATCATCGGCCAGGGCGGCCCGTTCCTCTTGAACGCCTCCTCCCAGCCGTGGATGGTGGTGATGTCGACGACCGTATCGAAGTTCGTGACGTTCGGGCGGTCGGGCGTGCTGACGGTGTCGCCGTTGCGGTGAAACGTGATGCCGGGCACCGTGGCGACGTCTCGTCCTGTGGCCAGGGCGTCGAGAAGATCGAGGATCGTCTCGTCGCCTTCCCGGCGGACGGCGTAGTCGGCGAACCGCAGGACGCTCTCGGGGAGATAGGTCGCGTGCTCGCCGCCGACGATGATCGGGGCGGAGCTCCTGGAGCGGAGCTTTTCCACGATCTCCTGCATTCGTCCCACCGTACAGCTCAGGGCATGGAACGCGACCATGTCGGCCGCCCAGAGGACCTCCCAGTCGATCGGGCGGATCTCCTCGACGAACAGCGTGACGTCGTAGCCGTGGTTGCGGAGGATCGTCGCGATGAGGGGCACGCCGTAGCGCGGCATGACGAACAGCTCGGCCGGGATGATGTTAGGGAGCGGCTGTCGTGGTTGGACGATCGCGATTTTTTGCAGGGGGCGGGTCATCGAAACGCCTCGCGGCTGGCGGTCGCAGGGACGGGTTCGGGACGACCCGTCCGCCAGGGGGCGGGACGTCCGGCAGCTATGAGTCGGCTGTAGTCTCCGGGCCGACTGCCCTCGGCGTTCCAGCGAGCGTACTCGCGGGCCGCAGGCAGACTGGATATTATAGCGAATAACTCGGCCCGTCCAAGCCCTATCCAAATCACTTGCACGCGGTCACGAGGGTGCCGAGGGGCGCCCGCACCGGGGCCGTCAACGCGGGCGGCCCCCGGCGGGGGCCAGGCCCGCCGCCACACGCGGGCCTGGGAAGCGACCGTCGTCGATGGGGCGTCACGCCGCCCGCCTGGCGGCCGTTCCAAACCCGAACAAGGCCTTGCCCCCGCGCGCCCTGGCGGCCATAATACAGTCTCGCGCCTCATGCTGCGGGGAGTGAGGCCCGATAGGGAGCCCGCCGATCAACGTTCTCTTGATCTATCCTGAGTGCCCCGACACCTTCTGGAGCTTCAAGCACGCCCTGAAGTTCATCCGCCGGCGTGCCGGGTCGCCGCCGCTGGGGCTCCTCACGGTCGCGGCCATGCTGCCGGACGATTGGTCGAAGCGGCTGGTGGACCTGAACGTCACGAAGCTCCGCGAGAGCGACCTGGCCTGGGCCGACGTGGCGATGATCAGCGGCATGGTCGTCCAGCGCGAGTCGGCCCGGCGGGTCATCCGGCGGTGCAAGGCGGTCGGCCTGACGGTCGTGGCCGGCGGGCCGCTCTTTACGATCGAGCACGAAGAGTTCCCCGAGGTGGACCACTTCGTTCTGGACGAGGCCGAGGTGACGCTGCCGCCGTTCCTGGCGGACCTGGCCGCGGACCGGGCCCAGCGGATCTACACGAGCCGCGAGAAGCCGGGCCTCGGTGAGACGCCGACCCCGGAGTGGGCGCTGGTGGACCTGAAGCGGTACGGCTGGATGAGCGTCCAGTACTCCCGGGGGTGCCCGTTCCACTGCGATTTCTGCAACGTCACGTCCCTGTTCGGCCATCGGGTCCGGACGAAGACGACTGCCCAGGTCCTGACCGAGCTGGACCGACTCTACGAGCTGGGCTGGCGGCGGGGCATCTTCTTCGTCGACGACAACTTCATCGGGAAGAAGCAAGCCCTCAAGACCGACCTCCTGCCGGCCCTGATCGAGTGGCAGCGCCGCCGCCCCGTCGGCATCCCGTTCCAGACGGAAGTTTCGATGAACCTGGCCGACGACCCCGAGCTGATGGCCTTGATGGCCGAGGCCGGCTTCAACCAGGTCTTCATCGGCGTCGAGACGCCCGACGAGACGAGCCTCAGCGAGTGCAACAAGCCGCAGAACCGCGGTCGCAACCTTGCCGCCGACGTCCGACGCATCCAGCGGGCCGGCCTCCAGGTGCAGGGCGGGTTCATCGTCGGATTCGACAGCGACAAGCCCTCCATCTTCCAGCGGCAGATCGAGTTTATCCAGGAGAGCGGCATCGTGACGGCCATGGTGGGCCTGCTCCAAGCCATCCCGGGCACGAAGCTCTACGAACGCCTGAAGCGGGAAGGCCGGCTCCGCGGCAAGAGTTCCGGCGACAACGTCGACGGCACGACCAACCTCGTCCCCCGGATGAGTGCCGAGCACCTGTGCGACGGATACCGCAGCATCCTTGTCACCATCTATGCCCCGAAGAACTACTACCGGCGGATCCGGACGTTCCTGCGGGAATGCGGCCAGCCGAAGATCAAGACTTCGCTCCACATCGACGACGTGTGGGCGTTTCTGCAGTCCGTCGTCCGCCTGGGCGTCATCGGGCGGGGTCGGCTCCATTACTGGGGCCTGCTGGCCTGGACGTGGTTCTGCCGGCCCGAGTTGTTCGCCTTGGCCGTCACTTTGGCCATCTACGGCTACCATTTCCGCAAGGTGTGCAAGAAGCACGTCCTGGCGTGACCCGCGAAAAGAACGGTCCGGACGCTTTTCTCAAATCGCCCGAAAGCCCTGGAATACGGGGTCTTAGGAAAAAAAAGGGTCCTGGACCCTTTTCCGTGCGACCCGACGAGAAGCTCCCCGCAGGGGGGCTGCGTGCCCGCCGTGTGAAAGGTTCTGCGGTCGCAGAAGGGGACCGACCGGGTTTGGATGGGACGAGCTGGGGGACCCGCGAACCAACGACCCGCAGGGCATCCCGTTCATCGTCTATGGCGACGCCCTGCCCGAGCCGGCGACGCCGGCCTTGCTGGTCCTCGGTGGGCGGGGTCTCGCGCCTTCGGCGCCGGCAGTGATTCTCACGGGCCTCGGGGGCCGTTCGTGGCCTCAGTTGACGTCAAGGGAAGGTAAGGTGGCGAGGACGTTCCGCTCCGCCCCTCGACAGAGGAAGAGACTACCTGGGACACCTTCAAAGGACACGACCATGAGAGATGCAATCGGCTTCGCCGCCGTGCTGGTCGCCTGCGTGTTGCTGGGCGCCGCCTCGTCGGTCGGGGCGCCGTTCGAGCCGGGGCAGTTGATCGTCGCCAACGGGAACCATCTCCAGGTCTTGGGCATCTCGGTGCCCGGCAGCCCCACGGAGGTGGCCGACTTGAGCGACACGCTGCCGGCCGGCTGGAGCATGTTCAACCCGTACTTCATGGTCCTGGGTCCGGACGGCGAACTCTACAACATCACCGGCGTGGACAAGGGCGACGGCGCCGGCCACCGCGAGGGCGTGCTCCAGTGGGGGGCCGCCGGCTACGCCGCGTTTTACGAGATCGACCTGACCTACGACGGCCCCGAAGGGTTCGCCGTGGCGGCCAACGGCAACTTCCTGGTCGGCGACCGCGACCGTCCGAAGGCCGACCCCGCCGATCCCGCGCTGCCGTACATCCGCGAGTACGACCGGAACGTCTCGGGGGCGGGTTCGTATGCGACCCTGGACTTCACGAGCCCGGACGTACAGGGCGACGACGGCCTGGTCCGGCGGGGCGACCGTCTCTATGCGACCGGTATTGCATATGTCGCCATCTACGAGATCATCGCCGGCGCGAGCGTGCCCGATCCCACCTGGACGCAGACCGACGCCATCGGCGACCCCGTCCTCTACACCGGGTACGACAACGACATCACGGCGGCGGCCTACGACGGCCGGTTCGCCGTCAACGACCAGTGGTGGCGGGTCGACAACGAGCGTCCCGCCTGGGTCAAGGTCTACGATGCCGACGGCAGTCCGATCACGACGGTCGAGCTCCCGGGCGACTTCTCCGGCGCGGACCCGGCCAATCACACAGGCTGGTCGGCGCGCTGCATCGACTTCGACCCGGACGGACACCTCTATGTCCTCGGCCGCCAGTTCGACGCCGACCAGACCATGATCGGCGGGCCGACGATTTACGTCTACGATACGAACTACGACCTGGTCGACACGATTGACCTCAGCAGCCAGTGGCCCGAGACCCACTCGTTCCTCATCACGCCCGAGCCGGCGACGCTGGCGCTGCTGGTCCTCGGCGGGGCGGGCGTGTTGATTCGCCGCCGCAGGTCCTGATGGTGGCAAAGGGCAAACGGTGCTGAGCCACCAGCGCGCAAAAAAAGCCCCCCGGCTCGGGAAGAGCCGGGGGGCCTGGGTGACGTGCGCCTTACATGCCGCTGCGTCGGACGTTCTCGGCCTTCAGGCCCTTGGGGCCCTGGCCCACGTCGAACTCGACCTCTTCGCCCTCGGCGAGGGTTTTGAAGCCTTCTCCCTGGATGGCGCTGTGATGGACGAACACGTCCGCCCCGCCATCCTGTTCAATGAACCCGAATCCCTTCTGGTCACTGAACCACTTCACTTTTCCGGTTGCCACTGGTACGGTTCCTTACACACTCCCCGGCAATTACGGTTAGTCGCTCTGAGCCGGGAAGCTTCTCAGAATCGACTCGTCAGCCGCCACGTGGCGGCCCTCGGCGCCCCGGCCCGCGTCCATCCTGGACCCGCCCCGAGACCCTATTCTCTAACTATCCTAGGCCCCGTCCCGACCGGTGTCAATAGGAAACCCGGCCGACCAATCCGGGCCGCCTTCCGGCGGCTGGGGCTGAGGCAGGCATGAGGAGGCGGGGGTGTCACCCGACCCGGCCTGTGCGCGGTCCCGGCCGTGGCCGGCGGCCCCTCCCCGGGCCCCTCGGGCGCACGCTGGGGGGAGCGCTCGAGGCATTTCCGACTTGCCTTTTTCCCGGTTCTGTGCTATCTAATAGACGAACCACTTCGGCCTTGCGCGCGTCTTTTGCCGACATGCTCTGCTGCAGTCGGCCGCTTCCGGGGGGCGGCCCTCGACCTGAAGGGAGCGGTCCATGGCGCGTCTCGCAAGGTCTCTCACTCTCTAGTCTTTTCCTGTTCGGTCTCCCGTCCGCTCACGGTGCTCCGCTGGCCGTAGCGCCGGACCAGGGGCTGGACCTGTTCCAGATCGACCTGACGTACGCGGGGGCCCCCCAGGCGGACTCGCAATACGGCCTGGCCGTGGTGGACGTCTCCGAGATGCAGACCGACACGGGGTTCGCCGGCTCGACGGGGTTCCTCAACATCGAAACCCCTCAGGGCTGGGTGGTGCAGAATCTGCCGGTGGACCAGAACATGGTGTCGGCCGGGACGCCCGGCCTGAGCGTCATGTTCGATCTGGGCCTGACCCCGGGCGACGCCACGAACCTGAGTGCGACGGCCGTTCTGTCGCAGGCCCCGGAGACGGCCTTTGCGGTCCCCCCGCCGCGAAACCGTCATTCGGGCCGCGTGTGGGAGTAGGCGGGGGTACGCTGCCGGGCACTCGCCGGCCCGGCCGGCCCTAGTCGCCGCCGGCCAGAAGACGGCGGGCAAGCCGGGCTACGCCGGCGGGCACGTGCGGGATGCCGCAGGCCGCGCGCTGCCCCGGGACGGCGTCGAGCCGGACGTGGCGCTGGCGGCGGGCATCCCCCCGGAGCTGATGATGGAGCAGGTGGCCCGCTTGCTTCGGCCGAGGGGACGGGATCGCTGACCGGCGGGCAGGGGCCTCAGCCTCGGCCGGGGCCGCCGGCACCTGCGGGCGGGCCGGCGTCGAACACGCGCGTCACGCCGCGCCGCTGCCGGTCCGGCAGGTACGGCACGGCCGTCCGGGCGAGCGTCCCGGCATGGGGGCCGCGGATGACGTATCCCTCGGCCCAGAGATAGTTGTCCAGCCCGCGGACGTACAGCTCGGTTGTGTAGACGTCCGGCGTCTCGCCCACGATGCCCTCCGGCCACAGGGCCCCGTGCAGATACGCGTCCGGCCAGACGCCGAGCACGGGCGAGCGTGTCTGAAGGCCGTCCACGAGGACGACGGCTGGACGGCCGTCGCCCACGACGCGCGCCGCGGCCACGCTGTGGGCCCGCTTCCCCCCGCACCAGCGGACGCTCACGAAGCCGGTGTGGCCGGCGTTGCGGTACAGGCTGCCGATCATGTCGGTGGCCCGGGTGCACACGAGTTTCCGCCTGTCGAGGCACTCGCGTAGCGTGTCCACCTTCTCGTAGTTGTGCCAGCCCCCGAACACCCCCTGGGTGAACCGGCCGGCCGCCAGCAAGGCCCGCGCGGGGTCGTCGTCCAACCGGCCGGCCGCCGCCATCAGGCGGGGGTCATACCGGTCGGCCCGGTCGTAGGCCCCGCCGTTCAGATCGCCGCCGCGATAGAAGATGACGTCCATCAATTCCGGCACGGTGGCCTGCGGCGTCCGCGCGCTGAACCGCTCGAGGACGGTGCCCATCGGGTCCAGGGCCCGGCTCAGGCCGGCGGACTCGAGCATGTTGACCAGGTAGCTCCGTTCGAACGGCGTGTGGGCGGCCTGGTCCCAAACGCGACGGTTGGCCGGCGACAGACGGGACCGCAGCTCGATGAACGGGCCTCGCAGGTGAGGCGGGACCCAGCGGGCGGCAGGGACGTCCGCAGGCGGGACCGCGACGGGCGCGACGCGGCCCATGAGGGTCAGACCGACGTCCTCCGGCCGGACCTCGACGAGTCCCCGGGCCTGGCGCTCGACTTCCAGGAAGTTCTCCAGCGTGCACCGGACCTGTCTCCCTGCCGGTAGGTCGCCCCACCGGGAGAGCGGATCGGCCAGCTCCCCCGTTCGCTCGACCGACGCGAACATTGCCTCGCAGCGGCGCTGATAGTCCAGGGCTTCGAGATGGTTGGCGGCCAGGAAGTCGACCCACCGGTGGAGATCGGCAAGGGCAAACAGCGTGGCGGCCAGCTCGGCGGCCCACAGGCGGCACCGTGCAGCGTGGCCTTCGTCGGCGGCTTCGCGAAGCGACGCCAGGCACAGGCCCGGCCAGCCGCTCCCCGTGCCCTCCGGGGGTCGGAACGCCGGCGGTACGTCCTGCCACCCGTCGAGCCCTGCGGCGAGCCGTGCGGCCGCCCGGTAGAGCGCCTCCGCGTCGGCCAGGGCCTCGCGGTTCCGGGCTCGCACGCCTTCGAGGTGGGCCCGGAGGTCGGTCTGCGACCACCGGTAGTCGTCGAGGTCCCCCGATTTCGGATTGTGGTGGACGAGGAACCAGGTAAGCCGCCGGCCGACACCGCCCACGGGGCTGCCGGGGTAGAGGACCTGGCCGGGTCGGGGAGTCGGCGGACGGGGGCCAGTCCGGATGGCGCCCGGTCCGACGAGGAGGTCGCGTGATTCGCCCAGGGCGGCCCCCACGCGGTCCGCGACCGCCCTCGCCAGGGCGCCGGCTTCTTCGCCCGTCAGGGGGAGGGACGCCCGCGCGGCGGGCGGAGACGCTGCGTGGGCCGCATGAGAAGCCAGGACCGCCAGCAGGCCGACGGAGGCGCAGACGGTTCGGTTGCGGGCTGAGTACGCGTCCATGGCGCAGGTTGGTCCCCAGGTAGCCTGTCGTTCGTCGACGGCACAGCCCGGGCGGAGACCCAGGCTCAGGTGGACTCGGGAGGCTGGTCGGGTTTGGGTGGCTTGGTTTCTACCCCTTGTGTGCAGGCTCGGCCGGACCCCACCCCGGCCTTCCTGCACGAACTACTCCAAGTATACGCTCACTCCGCCCCCAGTCAAACACCTTGGGGTGCGGTTTGTTGCGTGAAATCGCCGGCGTCGGCCCATTTAGTGGCCCGTACGTGCAGGGGCCCCCTTCCGCGGCTCATGCGGGCGGCGAGGTCCGGGGTCGCCCTTCCGCGGGCCGTTCAATGGCCGTCGTCGACGACGCGGATGCCGTTGTACTCAAGCAGCGTGCCTTTGGTACGTTCCAGGACGGCCAGGCCCGTCATATAGGTGACCAGGGCCTCGGTCTCCTGGACCTTGGTCTGGGCCAGGTCCCGCTGGGCCTCCAGGAGGTCTTTGGCCAGTGCGGCCCCGGCGGTGACGTTGGCCTGCTGGTCGGCGAGGGTCTGCTCGGCGGCCTCGCGGGCGGCCCGGATGGCCAGGACGGCCTCCTCGGCGGCCGCGAGGTTCCGCACGGCCTCGGAGACCTCCAGGAGGACCCTCTGGCGGGTCTCCTCGCGGGTCTTGACGGCCAGGGCCCGCTCGAGGCGGGCCCGGTTGTAGGCGGCCTGACGCGCCCGGTTCCCGAGAGGCACCTCGAACTCGACCCCGGCCGTCCACTCGAAGAACTCCGTGCCGTACTGCTCGTCGAGAGCGTTTCCGAGCCTGCGATCCAGGCCGACGACACCGTAGGCCCCGATAAGGTCGAGCCGCGGCATCCGTTCGTTGGCCGCAACGTCCTCCAGGAGGTCGCTCTGTCGGATGCGGGCGTCGGCCTCCGCCAGCTCCGGCCGGTTCTTCATGGCCGCGAGCATGGTCTGCTGGAGCAGGGCCCGGTCGACCGGAATGGGGACGGTAATGGGCTGCTCGACCGCCTCCAGGATCGTCGGGTCGTCCAGGGGCAGGTTCGGGTCGTTCAGGAGCCGCTTGAGGCGGTCGCTGGTCTGGGCGACGTCGAGGCGGGCGGCGATCAGCGTCGCCCGCCGCTGGGTGACGGCCGACTCGGCCAGGCTGACATTGACCCGCCGGGCCTTGCCGGCGTCGAACCGCTGCTGGGCCACGCGGCGATTCTCCTCGGCGGCCTCGAGGGCCTCCTGGACCGCGTCGACGCTCCGTTGGGCCAGGACGAGCTGCCAGTACGTCCGCTCGACCTCGAGCAGCGTGTCCATGAGCCGACGCTTGAAGTCGGCCAGGCTGACGCGATGGTCGAGCTTTGCCAGGACGATCGGGCTCCGCGTGACCGTCGGACCGAAGCCCCGGAGCAGCGGCTGCGTGAGCGACAGGGTCATCGCCGTGTCGTACTGCGGGCTGGGCATGACGAAGAAGCTGTTGGTCTCCTGGCGGATCCAGGTCTGCGACAGGCCCGCCTGGCCGCCCGTGGGCAGAAGCGCTTCCAGGCCCGTCGCGAAGTCCCACTGCTCGACCGTCAGCGTGGCCGCCCCGGCGAGTTGCGTGCCGGTGTCCCGACGGACGCGGCCGGCGGCGTTGTTCAGGAACCACGAAGGATCGAAGATGGCCTCGGACTCGGTGACGGCCGTCTCGGCGATCTGGGGACCGAAACGGGCGATCTGGATCTGGACGTTGTGCGCGATCGCGCGGCGGAGGCAGTCCTCGAGCGTCACGCGGACGTGCGCCCCCTCGGGATTGAGGGGCGAGACGAAACCCGCCGGGGCCGGCGACGCCCGAGACGTAACGGGCAGGGGGCCTCGAGCGGCGTCCGCAGGGACGTCGGCTTTCGTTGCCCCCGGGCCTTGACCGACCGTTGAGGCGGCGCCGGCTCCCGGCTGTCCAGCGGCCAGGACGCGGCCCTGGTAGGCGGCGGCGACGACGTCCGCCCCGGCGTCCGGCCGGCCTGCGACGCCGGCTTTCGCGCCGCAGCCGGCGGCCGCACCCAACGCGAGCAGCATCGCGGCCGACAGGCGGTCGAAACGGACCGGCTTCGAGCGGCTTGAACCAGTCATCATGGCGTCCTCGCGGCCCCCCCCCTCGTCTGGCGAGTCGTTAACAGAGTATCACTATTGCGCTGGGTGAACAATACGGAAGGCCGCGGCGTCGACCGCGCGAGCCGTCTCGGGTCAGGCCGGCTCGTAGAGCGCGAGCATCTCGCGGGCCAACCCGGCGACGCGGTCGCGAAGGGCCTTCGGCTTCAGGACCTCGACGTGGGGGCCGTACCCGAGGACCCACCAGACGATCTCGCTCAGCCCGTCGACGGTGGCGGTGAAGTAGACGGCGCCCTCGTCGTCCCATCGGACCTTCTGCGTGCGATGCCAGTTGACCTCGGCGACGTTCGGCCCCAGGCGGGGACTGAACTTCAGCTCCACGCGGTACGTCTTCGTCCCCCGAATCATCCGCCAGGCGTTGCCGAGATGCTTCTCCAGGGTCAGCCCGGCCGGTAGTCTGAAGTATCGACCGGTCCGTTCCAGGGTCTTGAACCGCCCGAGCTTGTAGGTCCGGATTTCGCCGGCCCGGTGGCTGTGGCCGATGACGTACCACGCCCGCTCATGGAACAGGAGCCAGTAAGGGTCGAGCCGGAGGCGTATCTGGCCTCCTTCGTAGAAGCTGATGTAGGCGCAGTCGAGCGACTCGCGGGCCTGGACGGCCCTGCGGGCCGCATCGTACATCCGGTGGAGGGCGTTGTGCCGGGCCACCGCGCTCGGCCGGACCGTCATGTGCCGGACCAGCGACCCCACCGTCGCCCGCAGAGCAAGCGGGAGGGCGGATTCGATCTTGGCGGCGGCGTCGCTGGCGGGCTGAAAGAGCGGCAAGCGGCCCGTGCGGCCCAGCTCGGAGGCCATCAGGACGACCGCCAGGGCCTCCTCCAGGTCCAGGTTGATCGGGGGCAGCAGCCCGGCCTGATGGATGCGATAGCCCCCCGCCTGGGGGTCGTAGTAGAACGGGATGCCGGCCTTCTCGATCAGGTTCAGGTCGCGGTGAACGGTCCGGCGGGAGACGCCGCACTCGGTCGCGAGCTGTCTCGCGTTCAGGAAGCGGTCGCCCTCCAGGAGTACGATGAGCTTCAGGACTCGGTGAAGGCGGCCGACGTTCAAGGTCAGTTACTCGAAGAAGAAGGCATCCGATCGGCGAACGGACGGCCAAGTGACGGGACGATGCGGGCCCGGCCCTCGCCGATCCAGCGGCTCAGGTTTGGACAACTATACCGGCGCGGCCGGGGGCCGCAAGCGTCGAATACGAAGCGGCGCGTCGCTGGTTTTGCAGCCGGATACCCGATATCATGGGGGCCGGTGCCCGGCGAACACGGCGGCACGCGAGGAAGCCATGAACAAGGCCGAGGCCCGCAAGCGTGCGGAGGAGCTCCGCCAGGAGGTCCGCCATCACAACTACCGGTACTACGTCCTCGACGACCCCGAGGTCTCCGACGCCGAGTACGACGAGCTGGTGGGTGAGCTTCGCGCGATCGAGGCCGAGCACCCCGACCTGGTGACGCCCGACAGCCCCACCCAGCGCGTGGGCGGCGAGCCGCGCGAGGGTTTCGTCACGGTCCGCCACGAAGTCCCCATGCGGAGCCTCCTCTCGGTCAGCTCCGAGGAGGCGATGGCCCGGTTCTACGAGACCTGCCGGCGGGAGCTGGACGCCGACACGGTCCCCCTGGCGGCCGAGCCGAAGTACGACGGCGTCAGCGTCGAGATCGTCTACGAAGGCGGGGCGCTCACGACAGCCAGCACCCGCGGCGACGGCACCACCGGCGAGGACATCACGGCCAACGTCCGGACGATCCCGGAAGTGCCCCTGAAGCTGCGGACCGACCGGGCCGACGTGCCCGGCCATCTCGTCGTACGCGGCGAGGTGTATATGCGGAAGGGCGAGTTCGCCGAGTTCAACCGCCGCCAGGAGGAAGCCGGGAAGAAGACGTTCGCCAATCCGCGGAACGCCGCCGCCGGGAGCCTCAGGCAGCTCGATCCGCAGGTCACGGCCGAGCGGCCCTTGCGGGTGTTCTTCTGGGAGATCTCCTCGGCCTCGTCCAGGCGGCCCGAGACGCAGTGGGCGTGCCTGGAGGCGATGCGCCGGATGGGTCTCGTGACATGCCCCGAGTCGGAGATCGTCGAGACGCTCGACGAGGCCGTCGCCTGGCACCACGCCCTCCAGGAGCGGCGCGACGACCTGCCCTACGAGATCGACGGGTGCGTCTTCAAGGTCAACCGCCTGGCGGACCACGAGCGGCTGGGCGTGCGGGCGGCCAATCCGCGGTGGGCGGTGGCCTATAAGTTCGCCGCCCGCCAGCGGACCACCCGCATCGTGGACATCAAGCCGAACGTCGGCCGGACCGGGGCCGTCACGCCCGTGGCGGTCCTGGAGCCCGTCGAGATCGGCGGCGTCACCGTCACGAACGTCAGCCTCCATAACCAGGACGAGATCGACCGCAAGGACATCCGTGTCGGCGACACGGTCCTCGTCGAGCGGGCCGGCGACGTCATCCCCCACGTCGTCCAGGTCATCACGGACAAGCGGACCGGCGACGAGACGCCTTACCATCTGCCCGAGACGTGCCCCGCCTGCGGCGAGCCCGTGACCAAACCCGAGGGCGAAGCCGTCACGCGATGCACGAACCTGTCCTGCCCGGCGCAGCTCAAGGAGAGCATCCAGCACTGGGGTTCGAAGCAGGCGGTCGACATCGACGGCCTCGGCGAGAAGCTCGTCGATCAGCTCGTCGAGAAGGGACTCGTCGAGGACATCGCGGGCCTCTACGATTTGGACGTCGACCAGGTGGCGGCCTTGGAACGGATGGCCGAGAAGAGCGCGACGAACCTCGTCGAGGCCGTCGAGGCCGGCAAGGAGGCGCCCCTGCCGCGGGTCATCTACGGCCTGGGCATCCGGCACGTGGGACGGGCCCTGGCCGAGACGCTGGCGGTGGCGTTCGGCTCGCTCGACGCGTTGGCCGAGGCGGACGAGGAGCGGCTCCGGGCCGTCGAGGACGTCGGCCCGGAGGTGGCACAGAGCGTCCAGACGTGGTTCGCCAACCCGCGGAACCGGACGCTCATCCAGGAGCTGAAGGACCACGGCATCGACCCGCGGATGGACCGGCCCGCGCCGAACGGGGCGGGTGGCCCGCTCGAGGGCAAGACGGTCGTCGTCACGGGCGAGCTGGAGTCGATGACCCGCCACGAGGCCCAGGAGCGGATACGCCTGGCGGGCGGCAAGGCCGCCTCCAGCGTCTCCTCCAACACCGACTACCTCGTCGTCGGCGCCAAGCCCGGGGCGTCGAAGACCCGGGCGGCCGGGAAGCACGGCGTCGAGACGATCGACGAGAAGGCGTTTCTGAAGCTCCTCGGCGAGAAGTAGCAGGTCCAACGCGCCCTTCGCGCGGTGGGTCTCGGCACCCGCCGCGCAGAGGTGCTGCGAGGACTGGCCGCCCAAGCCGCCAGGGTAGCCCGCGGAGGCATCCGTCCGGGCTTAATGCTGCAACCGGCGAAAGGACATCCGATGGCCGATTTCAAGACCCTGTTCGTGGAAGTGGAGCCCTGGGAAGAGGACCGCATCCAGGCCAAGTGCGAGGCTTGCGGAACGCTCATCACCAGCGAGGAGCCCCTCAGGGAGGTCGAGATCGACGATCCCTCGGGCATCCAGGTGCTCTCGCCGTTCATCTACACCCAGGTGGACGCGGGGGCGCTCGACCGGCTGCCCGACCTGAAGCTCATCGCCACCCGCTCGACCGGCTTCGACCACGTTGACACCGACGCGTGCAAGGAGCGCGGCATAACCGTCTGCAACGTCCCGACTTACGGGGCGAACACCGTGGCCGAGCACACGTTCGCCCTCATCCTGGCCCTGACGCGGCGGGTCCACAAGGCCTACGAGCAGACCGTCCGCGGGCGGTTCAACATCTCGGGCCTGCGGGGAATCGACCTCCGGGACCGTACCATCGGGGTGGTGGGCACCGGGTCCATCGGGACGCACGTCGTGCGGATCGCCCTGGGGTTCCAGATGCGGGTGTTGGCGTACGATGTGAAGCCGATTCCGCACATGGCCGACGCCCTGGGCTTCGAGTACGTCGAACTGGACCGCCTGCTGGGCGAATCGGACATCGTCACGCTCCATGCCCCCTACACCGAGGCGACCCACCACATGATTGGCGCCGAGGCGCTGGGCAAGATGAAGCAGGGGGCCATCCTGATCAATACGGCCCGCGGGGCGCTCGTCGACACCGAGGCCTTGGTGGAGACGCTACGGAAGGGGCACCTGGGCGGGGCAGGGCTCGACGTCCTGGAGGACGAGGCGGCCATCATGGAGGAGGGCGAGATGCTCTCCCGCCGCTTCGACCAGGATGCCCTCCAGACGCTGGTCCAGAACACCATCCTGTTGCGTATGGACAACGTGATCATCACGCCGCACATCGCGTTCAACAGCGAGGAGGCCCTGAACAAGATCCTCGACACGACGGTGGACAACGTGGCGGCGTTCGTGGCCGGACACCCCCAGAACGTGGTCGCTGCCCCCTGAATGCCCGTCGGTAGCCCCGCAGCCGGGTGCCCCTGGGCCCGCTCTCAGGGTCGCTCGCTGCACGGTAAGCGACGAGTCTGTCCGCAGCAGGCCCCGTCCACCCTCTGCATGTTGTGGCCCCCCGCGCGCCATACCCTATCTTGGGGTTGGAGTTCTCCTGACACGCTTTTTTGCATGTTGAACCTGCGCGACGCCCCTATAATGGCGTCACAAGCGGCGCGGAATAGGAGGCGACTGCATCATGGCGAAGGGCTTTTCCTCCGGATGGAAGATCGCGACGATTCTTGGCCTCAGCGTCCGGATCCATCCGTCCTGGTTGCTTATTTTCGCTCTTCTTGCCTACAGCTTGGCTTCCTATCTGCTGCCGATGGCCGACCTCACCGGCGGCGGGGCCTGGTGGGGCACCGGCGAGACCGTGCAGAAGGTCGCCGCGTATCGCAAGGACCACCCGGACGCCTCGCGCGAGGAGATGGCCGAAGCCGTCGGCCTGTCCCTCTGGCCGCAGTGGCAGTACTGGGTCTTTGGCGTCGTCGGTGCTCTGGGCCTGTTTGTGTGCGTTCTGGCCCACGAGATGTCGCACAGCGTCGTCGCCCGCCGCAACGGCATCCCCGTCGAGGGGATCACGCTGTTCATCTTCGGCGGGGTGGCCAGCCTCCGCGACGAGGCCCCCACGCCGGAGGTGGAGCTGAAGGTGGCGGCCGCCGGACCCTTGATGAGCGTCGCCATCGCCGCCGTCTGCTGGGTCGGGTACGCCCTGATGGTGGGCCGGGGGCCGGAGCAGGCCAGCGCGCTGCTGTTCTATTTCGCCTTCGTTAACAGCCTGCTCGTCGGGTTCAATCTGGTGCCGGGGTTCCCCCTCGACGGTGGGCGGGTCCTGCGGGCCATCCTGTGGAAGACCACGGGCAGCCTCCAGCGGGCGACGTCGGTCGCCGCCAAGGTCGGCCGAGGTTTCGGGGCGGTCCTGATCGCCTTCGGCGTGTTCCAGGCGCTGCTGGTCTGGACGACCACCGGCCAGCTCAGCCTCGGGCCGCTGTGGCTGGTCTTCATTGGCCTGTTTCTCCGCTACGCGGCCGAGGCGGGCTATCGCCAGGTGGCCCTGCGCGAGGCCCTCTCGGGGCTCACGGTCCGCGACATCCTCCAGGAGGAGGTCGTCAGCGTCGATCCGGACATCACGGTCGACCGGCTCGTCGACGAGTACTTCTACAAGTACCGCTTCCGCAGCTTCCCGGTGCTCGACGGCGACCACTTCAGCGGCATGATCAGCCTGAAGGACATCCAGGGCGTGCCGCGGGGTGAGTGGGAATCGACCCGCGTCCGGGACGCCATGCACCGGGTGGCCGAGGAGAACCTCGTCCACGCCGACGATGACCTCGTGGGCGTGTTCCGCAAGATGATGAGCGAGGACAAGGGGCATCTGCCGGTGGTCGAGAACGGCAATTTGCGCGGCATCGTGACCCGCCACGACATCATGAACCTGCTCCAGATCAAGAGCGACCTGGGCGGCGAGACGGGGGGCAAGCAAGCCGCCGAGGAGTGACCCCGGCCCCGACCGGGGACCGAGCTGGGGGGCCTGTGACCGAGTATCACGAAGCCGATCTGTGGAGACCGGCCGAGGACGGGGAGGCCGTCGACTGCTTCCTCTGCGCCCACCGGTGCCACATCGCTCCCGGCCGGACGGGCGTCTGCCAGGTCCGCCGCAACCAGGGGGGTCGGCTCCTGTCGCTGGTCTACGGGCGGGTCATCGCCCATCACGTCGACCCCATCGAGAAGAAGCCCCTGTTCCACTTTCTGCCGGGGACGCGGGCCTACTCCATCGCCACCGCCGGGTGCAACTTCCAGTGCGGGTTCTGCCAGAACTGGCAGATCTCGCAGCTTCCGCGGACACGTCCCGGCGAGATGCCCGGCGAGCCGATGGGCCCCGAGACGGTCGTCGAGGAGGCCCGGCGGCACGGCTGCGACTCCATCTCCTACACCTACACCGAGCCGACGATCTTCTTCGAGTACGCCCGCGACTGCGGCCACGTGGCCCGCGAGGCGGGCCTCAAAAACACGTTCGTCACGAACGGCTATGCCACGCCCGAGGCGGTCGAGGCGATGGCCGGCTGGCTCGACGCCGCCAACGTCGACCTCAAGGCCTGGGACGATTCGTTCTACCGCGAGCTGTGCAAGGCCCGCCTTGGGCCCGTCAAGGCCACTATCCGGGGGATGCACGAGGCGGGCATTCACGTCGAGGTGACGACGCTCCTGGTGACCGGTCGCAATGACGCCGAGGACGACCTGAAGGGAATCGCGGGCTTTCTGGCAAGCGTGTCGCCGGACCTGGTGTGGCACGTCTCGCGGTTCCACCCCGACTACGACATGCAGGAGACGCCGCCCACGCCCGTCGAGACCATCCGGCGGGCGCTTGAGATCGGCCGCGAGGCCGGCCTGCGGTTCGTTTACGCGGGCAACGTCTTCGGCTGGCAGGACACGGTCTGTCCGGGCTGCGGGTCGACGGTGATCGCCCGGTCGGGCATGGGCGTGGCGGAGCTGAATCTCCGAGGGGCTTCGTGCGGGCAGTGCGGGGATGCACTGCCCATCGTCGTCGCGCAGGCCTGACGCGAGGCTGCGGCAAAGGAGAGACCGATGGCCAAGAAGCGGACGAAGGTTGCTGTCCTAGGGCTCGGCCTGATGGGCGCCCCGATGGCCGGGAGGCTCCAGAAGGCCGGGTATCCCCTGGCCGTCTGGGACCGGACGACCGAGAAGGCGGAGCCGCTGGCGGCCGAGGGGGCCCGGAAGGCCACCACCCCTGAGACCGCCGCCAAGGGGAGCGACTTCGTCATCCTCATGCTCGCCGACGACTCCGCCGTCGACGCCGTCCTGTTCGGCGACAGCGGCGTGGCGCGGGCCATGAAGCGGCGGAGCATGCTGATCAACTGCTCGACGACCAGTCCGGGCCTCTCGTATCGCGTCGCGACGGCCCTCAGGAGCATGAACGTGCGATACCTCGAGGCCCCCGTCATGTGGAGCGTGCCGGCCGCCCGCGAAGGCAAGCTCCAGGTCCTCGTCGGCGGGAGCCGCGACGATTTCGCCCGCGCCAAGTCCATCCTGGAGGTCCTCGGCAAGGACGTCCACTACGTCGGCGAGGTCGGCAAGGCCGCCACCCTCAAGATCGCCTGTAACCTGATGCTGGCGGCGACGGTCCAGGTCTTCGCCGAGTTTTTCGTCCTGTCGCGGAAAGCGGGCATCCCGTTCGAGACCATGATGGAGGTGCTCCACGCCGGCCCGCTCGAATCGCCCGTCTACCGGTCGGCCGAGCAGACCGTCGTGAACCCCGGCGGGCGGCCCAACTCGTACTTGCGCCACATGCTCAAGGACATGAATCTGGCGACCGAGCTGGCCCGTCAGCTCGAGGTCCCGCTGCCTTTGACGGCCGGCGTGCGGCAGATCCTGACCAGCGCCAAGAACCTGGGACGGGGCGATCAGGACTACACGTCGGTGCTGGAGGTCATGGCCGCCTGGGCCGGCATCGCCGTGCGAGGCTGAGGGGCCTCTGTCGCCATCTCCCGCTGGCCGCGGAGGACGCGTTCGGCCACGCCTCAATCGCCGAGGGCGTCGGCGATGCGGTCTGCCGTTTCCGTGATCAGGCGGACGTATCGGCCGTCTACCGCACCGTCTACGACGAGGCGATCGAGCTGCTGGGTGAAGGACGGGTTGGCTGCCAGGCCGGCCGCCACTTGGGTGCGTGTCGCGCTCCGAGCCCTTCCGGCCCTCGGCCCGGCGGAGCCTCGCCCCGTTTCCAGGCACTGACCCAATGCCCGGCCGTGAGCCTCGAGCGCCTCGCAGATTTCGCGCACGCTCACGGGGCCGAGCCCCGGAAGATTGCGGAGTCGGCGGGCCGGCATGGCGAGCAGACCGCCGACGGTGCAGATGTCGTTTCGCAGAAGGGCGTTCTCCGTGCGGCTCGACAGTTCCAGGACGTGGATCGGATCGTCCGTCTCAGGGCTTGGCTGCCCCTCCATAGGCTTACGTGGCATGGCGTGTCTCCCAGCGCATCTGCCTGTGCATCACCAAGTCTATTGACATTGGATTGATGAGGCAAGGCCTTTAGTGCGGCGGCGCAAGGACCAACCCTAAACGCTTGCCAGGAAAGTACTTACGCAATTTGCCGAATGCCGCTCCACCGTTGAGCGGTTGCGCGGCAGGCAGGATTTGCGGCCGGAAAAATGGACCGTCGGGCCACCGACGCCAAGGGTCGCTCGCCTGAGCAACCGTCGCGTGCCGGGGGCGCACGCCCCGATCACTCCTGGCCCGGCCCGTCCATCGGGCGGACCGGCGTCTCCAGGTAGGGGACGTGGAACCGCAGGTCGATGCCCGACCAGGTGTCGAACCGTCGCTTCTGGCCGAGGGGCTGCCAGACTTTCTCGGTGCTGCCCCGCACGAACAGAAGCCGGTTGAGCCGGCGGAAGGCCGGCTCCGACAGGCCCTCGCGGGCCAAGCCGACGCGGGCGAGGTAGTCCTGGATGCGGCACAGGCGTTTCGCTTCGGCCACGATCGCCCACAGGGCGGTCACCTGCCGGTTCCATGCCGGCCATTGCCGTTCGCGGAGCTGGCCCTTCGAGACCGTCTCCAGTGTCCTGTGGAGATGTTCGGCCTGGGTCTCAAGGCGGGGCACCATCTCCGTGACTAACGCGTCGGCCACCGGGCGGAACGGGTTGCGGACCAGTTCGGTCCGGGCCGACGGCTGGGCTGCCACCAGGAACCGCAGCTTCGCGTACAGGTCCTCCAGGGCCCGGACCACGTCGGCGGGCTTTTTGGCCGACCGGGCCCTGGCGGCCAGCTCCTCGAACGCCCGCATCTCGTCGGCCAGCGCCGCCCGGTCCCGTTCCAGGTCGTTCGGCTGATTCGCCTCCGACGCCGGTCGTTTCCGCTTGGCCAGCCACGCCGCCTCGAAGCGGTGGTACGCCTGGACGGCCGGGTCGTTCAGGCGCGGCAGGACGTCCTTGTGCACGTCGAGGGCCCGGTCGACCTGACCCGACTGGATATACGCCCAGGCAGCGGCGTTTGCCGCGTAGTCCCACGTGAAGTCGCCGTACGGCGGCACGGGTCGTTCGCGGAACAGCTTCTGGGCGGCCTCGACGGCCTCTTGCCACTTCCCTACCCGGGCCCATCGGACGACGGCCTTGGCCGGCTCGGGCATCTCGGCCTCGCTTTCGGCCAAGACGACCTTGTCCCGCGACCTCGGGCGAGGCAGAACGTCTTCGCCCCGAACGTCGGACAGGATCTCCTTCCGAGCGGCTACCTCTTCCCTGAGGGGCGGACTGAACTCGTGCGTCTCGTACGGAGGGACTGCTTTGACCCAGGCGGGAAGCATCTCCTCCGGCAGATCGGACGGCGGCACGTGCGACTCGATCCCGAGCCCCGCCGCAGGCCCCGCCGCCAGCGCCACGCCCGTCCAGACCATCCCGATTGCCAGCCACGCTCGCATCGTGTTCCTCGCGTTGGCGCCTGTTCGCCGCCCCCGTCGCACCAGTGTATACGAGCGAACCGTCCCCGGCAGCCGCTCCACCTGCGGAAAGCCGGTGCCCGGGCCCCGTGACCGCGCGGGGGGTCACCCGAGCGCGTCTCAGGCCCCCTCGGCGATCCGAAGGACACCCGCCCCGCTGATGGCCGACTCCTTGAGCCGCCGAAGCGCCTCGTTCGCCTCCTCCAGTGGGAAGGTCTCGACGTCGGTCCGGATGGGGACCTCGGCGGCCAGATGCATCAGCTCGCGCCCGTCGTCGCGCGTCGCGGCTGCCACGCTCGTCAGCGTCTTCTCGTGGTACAGATGGTCCTGGTAGACGAGCGGCGGGACGTCGGACATATGGATGCCCGCCAGGGCCAGGGTGCCGCCCTTGTCGAGCACCTCCAGGGCGGGAGGCACGAGTTTCCCCGCCGGCGCGAAGATGACGGACCCGTCGAGACGCTCCGGCGGCGTCTCGGGCACCTCGCCCACCCACGCGGCCCCGAGCTTACGCGCGTGGGCCTTGTGCTCGGGGCTCCGGGTGAAGACGTACACCTCGCAGTCCCAGTGGCGGGCCACCTGGATCGTCACGTGGGCGCTCGCCCCGAAGCCGTAGAGCCCGAGACGGCCCCCGGGCTCGACCCGGCTTCGCCTGAGCGCCCGGTAGCCGATGATCCCTGCGCACAGCAGCGGCGCCGCCTGCTCGTCCGGGAACGCCTTCGGAACCGGATAGGCGAACGACGCCGGCACCACCAGGTACTCGGCGAAGCCGCCGTCGGTGTGAAACCCCGTGAATCGGGCGTCCGGACACAGGTTCTCATCGCCCCGCCGACAGAAGCGGCACTGACCGCACGTCTCGTACAGCCACGCGACGCCCACCCGGTCGCCCGCCGCAAGGTCCGTCACGCCCTCGCCGACGGCGTCGACGCGGCCTACGGCCTGGTGGCCGGGAATCACCGGACGGCGGGGCAGCTCCAGGTCGCCCTCGGCCTCGTGCAGGTCGGTGTGGCACACGCCGCAGACGTTGACGCGGACGCAGACCTGTCCTGCCTCCGGCTCAGGGGCGGGCACGTCGCGCAGCACGAGCGGCCCCTGCTCGATCGGCGCCTGGTTCTCCAGCACCTGGGCTCGCATACGCCGTTAGGACCCCCAAGGGCATCTCGCTGTCCGCCATCGCGATTCTAGGCGGCATCGGGCAACACGACAAGGCGTCGGCGGGCCGACAATCGCATGCCGTCCGGCCGCCCGTACGCTGCCTCGACGCCTCCGGCCTTGACACCACCGTCGGTCCGATGATAATAGGCAGAGAAGTGATGTGGCACGTCTACCGTTTTATGGTGTAGGCCGGCGCCGGGGATGCTTTGCGCTCAAGCAGGAAGGCGGGAGTCATGCGTTCGATCGGCACAGCAGGAGCTCTGGCGGCGGTTGCGTCCATCCTTGCCATCGCCGGGTCCCCAGGCACAGGGGACGGGCAGGCAGGGCAGGCCCGGGCGGCCGCCGGTGCCGCGGGCACGTCCGACCAGTGGTACGACGACCTCGTCCGCAGCTACCTCGATTGCGACTGGGCCAAGCTGACGCCGATGCTCGGCGATTCCAGGCGGCACATGCGGGGCCTCAAGGCCGACCAGCGGGCGGACGTCCTCTACATCCGCGAGGCCCTGGCCGAGTGCCGGCCCCCCTGGTGGAAGTACTGTCAGAGCACGCGGCCCACGCAGTTCCCCGCCAGCATCTGGGGCAAGCGGTTCGTCGCCAACTTCAAGCCCGCCGACAAGGGCAGCGTCAGTGGAGACGTCGACGGGAACCGCATCGCCGTCACCCTGTCCTGGGACCCGAGCGCCCTGGCCAGCCAGGAGGCGATCTGGGGACCCGTGGGCGAGCAGTACGGCATCGTCCGATGCCACGACGCCGAGTTCGACGTCTGGCGGAACCTCGGGTACAACTACCTCCTGGTGACCGTCCCGGCACCGGCACTCGTCAAGATGCACACGGAGCAGGAGTTTCTCTACAATCATCTTCAGGATTTCTTCGCCCGGATGACGGCACTGTACTATTCGAGTCCGCGGGCCCGCCTCGCCGGCCTCATCAAGGGCGGGCTGGTCCTCGACGCCCAGGGCGTTGCCGAGTCGACCAAGCGGTCGCACTACGCGATCTCAGTGGTCGTGATGAACCACGTCCTGGAGGACCCCGGCAAGTGGCCCAGCTTCTCCCTGCCCCTGGAGAAGGCCCGCAAGGACCCCGAGCTGACCGTCGTGAAGTACCTGCTGGAGAACCTGGGGGAGAACTGGACGCTCGCGGAAGATCGGGCCCTCCGCGAGATTGTCGGCGACTTCATGCGCGCCACCGGTGGCCACGTCTACCGCACCGGGGGGGAGGTGCCCCTGCCGAACGGTCACGCCATCAAGCTCATTCGCCTCGAGGACACCGCGCTCCAGCAACGCCGGGACGAGTGGATCGTCAAGAAGCTGGCCGGCCGGACGTAGCCGTCCGCCGTCGGACCGCGCCGCGGCCGCGCTTCGCCCCGCGAGTTCGGCGGATCAGATCGTCATGGCGGCGAACCCGCCGTCGACGCGCACCAGCGCCCCCGTCACGAACCCCGACGCGGCGTCGCTGGCCAGCCACAGGACCGCCCCCAGCAGCTCTTCCGGCTCGCCGAATCGCCGCATGGGCGTGTGATTCATGATCTGCTCGGTCCGCTCGGGCGTGAGGAGCTTGCGGTTCTGTTCGGCGGGGAAGAACCCCGGCACGAGGGCATTGACCCGGACGCCCGCCCCGGCCCATTCGCGGGCCAGGAACTGCGTGATCTGGTTCACGCCGCCCTTCGCCACGCCGTAGGTGAACACCTTCGACAGCGGCGGGCCGCTCGATGCGCTCGAGATGTTGATGACACTGCCGGCGCCCCGCTCGACCATCCCGCGGCCAAAGACCTGGCACGCCAGGAAGACGCCCTTCAGGTCCACGGCGATGAGCTTTTCCCACTCCTCTTCGCTGATCTCGAAGAAGGGCGTGCCGGAGTTGATGCCGGGAGCGTTGATCAGGATGTCCGTGCCGCCCCAGGTCTCGTCGAGCGTCTTCGAGGCCGCTTCCAGGTCGCCGCGGGACGCGACGTTGGCCTGAACGGCGATTGCTTCGCCGCCGGTTTCGGTGATCTGGTCGGCGCGGCCCTGGGCGGCCTCGAGGTTCAAGTCCACGACGGCGACCTTGGCCCCGGCCCGGGCCAGGGCGCTCGACATCGCCCCCGCCAGGACGCCGCCTCCGCCGATGACCGCCGCACGCTTGCCGTCCAGTCCGAAAAGGCCCACAAGGTAGTCCGTGTCCGCCATCCGGTAGGCTCCCTTTCGCTGATAAAGTTGCTGCGACCGCGGCCATGCTAGCACGTGCCACCGTCGGGAGCAAGGATGCGGCCGTTGACGGGGCCTGCCATGCGATCCGGTGCGGCAAAAGTCTTGGCATCCGCCGCGACGCCTGCTAGCATGCCCCCTCACGATCGGTCTCGCGCGAAACCCGGCCCAGCAAAGGAGGCATCATCCGTGGCGGCACCCGACCCCCATGCCCAGCTCAAGGCGTTCCAGCCCCAGTGCGAGTACTTCGTCGGCATCGACTCCGACGGCTGCGCGTTCGACACGATGGAGCCGAAACACAAGGAGTGCTTCTGTCCCACCACCGTGTGGAAGTGGGACTTGGCGGCCGTTTCGAAGTACGCACGCGAGGCCTGGGACTTCGTCAACCTCTACTCCAAGCTCCGGGGGTGCAACCGGTTCCTGGCCCTCCAGCACGTGATGGACCTGTTGCGGGGGCGGCCGGAGGTCCAGCGGCGCGGCGTCGAGGTCCCCGAGCTGCCCGAGCTGAAGGCCTGGACGGAGCGCGAAAGCGCCCTCGGGAACCCCGCCCTGGAGGCCGAGGTCGAGCGGACCGGAAACGCCGAGCTCTCGCGGTGCCTCGACTGGTCGAAGGCCATCAACGAGACGGTCGCCCGCGTCGTGAAGGGCGTGCCGCCATTCCCCGGCGTCCGCGAGAGCCTGGAGCTGCTGGCGGGCAAGGCCGACATGATCGTCGTCAGCGCCACGCCGTGCGAGGCCCTGGAGCGGGAATGGGAGGAGCACGGCATCGCCGAGTTCATGTCGGTGATCGCCGGCCAGGAGATGGGAAAGAAGAGCGAGCACATCGGCATCGCCGCCGGCGATAAATACCCGCCCGAGCGGGTCCTCATGGTGGGCGATGCGCCCGGCGACCTGAAAGCCGCCCGGGCCAACGGGGCACGCTTCTACCCGGTGAATCCGGGCCACGAGGAGGAGTCCTGGGCCCGGTTCTGGAGGGAGGCCGCCCCGAAGTTCCTCGCCGGCGAGTACACCGAGGAGTACGAGGCCGAGTTGCTGGCGGAGTTCGACAAGCTGTTGCCCGAGACGCCCCCGTGGAAGCCGTGACGCCCCGCGTCCGACGCGAAGGGCACCCCGCGCGGAAACGGCCGAGAGGCCATCACAGGACCTCCCTCTCCCCTTGCGGGAGAGGGGTGGCGTGAGGGTGCCTACCAGGACTGGAATAGCCCCTGAAGGAGCGAACCGTGATCCAGTTCCGTTGCCCGAGTTGCTCGCATCGTCTGGAGGTCAAAGAGAGCGCAGCGGGCCGGCGGGCCCACTGTCCGAGCTGCCGCGAGGTCATTCGCATCCCTGACGCCTCGCCGAGCCTTGAGGACGGCCCGGCGGCGCCTCCCGAGCTGCAGCCGGAGCTCCCCGGGCAGCCGACGCCGACCGAACCGTCCGTCCCCGTCGCGGGCCCCTCGATCGAGGGGCCGCCGGCGGGCGAGCCCGTGGGCGAGGGGGCCCTCGCGCCCGTGCCGGATGAGGACGAGCTGCCTCCGATGGCCCCAGGAGACGAGGAAGGCCTGCCGGACGAGGAGGCGATTCCCGCCCTCTCCGACGAGTTGTCGGACGAGAGCGACGAACCGGCCGCCGAGGAGGAATCGCCGGTCCCTTTGCGGGTCGCGTCCGTGGGGAAGGGCGGCCAGGAGCGGCCCGCCCCCAAGCCGATCTCCAAGGGGTTCTACCTGGCGTCGATCTTCGGGGCGCCCATCCTGGCCGCGGCCGCGACCGTCGCGGCGATGGTCCTGGCAGGCTCCGACGCCATGCCGAAGTTCCAGCCGATCGTGGAGCAGGTCCAACAAGGGAAGCCGCCCGACTTGGCCCCGCTCGCGGAGGCCCTGGGGATCGCCCTCCCGATCCTGGCCGCCGCGGGCGTTCTGCTGCTGTTTGCGTGGCTCATGGGCCTCGTGTTCACGTACAAGATGTGGGCGGCGGTCCGTGGGCCGGACGTGAGCCCCTCGCCGGGGCTGGCGGTCGGCCTGCTGTTCGTGCCCCTCGTCAACATTATCTGGATGTTCATCGTCTACGGACGGTGGCCGAAGGTCTACAACCGCATCGCCGAGGAGCGGGGCATCGACAAGCCGCGGGTCTCGCCGGCGCTGGGCATCCTCATGTGCGTCTTCTGTCTGGTAGCGTGCCTCGGATTCATCAACATCGTGCTGGTCCCGCTCTACATTGCGAAGGTCTCCAACGGGATCAACGCGCTGGCTCGGGCCTGAGGAACCCGTTCAGGGAACCGAGGGCCTGCCCGGCCCAGGAGGAGCGGCCGTGTCGCCGGTCGCGAAAGTCCTGCTCATCCCGGCTGCACGGCCTTCCTGGTCGGCCCGTGCACGGGTGTGTGCCTGACCGTCGCCGGGATGGTGCAGCTCTACGAGCAGATGGCCATGGCCGGCGAGACGGGCGACCCGTCCGTCTTGGCGCACGGCGTTCAGTCGGCCTTGATGTTCACGCTTCTCGGGCTGCTCGTCGGCGGGGTGGGCGGCGCGTTGCTCCTGGCGGCCCTGGTCGTTCACCTGGTGACGATGGACCGCCGGCCGCCGATTCCCCCGCAGCCGGTCTCGTCCCTGCCACAGGGGCCCTCGGCGCGGTAGAATGGACGCGTGCCGACAGGAACGCGCAATGCGTCGCCGCCCGCGGGAGGCCTGGCGTTCGGCGCTCAGCCGCCGGTGTGCCGCTCGGCCACGCCGAGGCGAAGGAGGGCCCGTTTGAGGGCCGCTTCGGCACGGGGGATATCCGTTTCGGTCTCGCGTCGGTCGAGGCGCTCTTCCGCCCGGCGGCGGGCCGAGCGGGCACGGGCCACGTCGACGTCGGCCGCCTTTTCGGCCGCGTCGGCCAGGACCAGGACGCCGGCCGGCGTCGCCTCCAGGAACCCCCCGTGGACGGCGAAGAGCGTCTCCGGGCCGCCCTCGGTCCGCACGCGGCAGCGGCCGATGCGAAGCGTCGTCATCAGGTTGATGTGGCCCGACTCGATCTGGAGGTCGCCCCCCTCGCCGGTCAGCGAGACGAGGGCCGCCCGATCGGTCTCGAAGACCGTCCCGTGGGGCGTCAGGATCTTCAGGGGCATCGGCATCGTCGGCTCACTCAATCGCGTGCTTCACCGCAGAGGGCGCGGAGAACGGCAAACAACAATCAGAAGAAACCAGAAAACCAGGGCCGATCATGCCGGCATCCTGTGTCTGAAAGAAGGTGCCGTTCGGTCGGTTCGCATCCCCCTCACCGCGGCCCTCTCCCGCCAGGGGGGAGGGAGAGAGCCGGACGGCGGTCAGGCTCACTTTCTCGAGGCGGCTTCGTCGGCCCGTTCGGCCCGGGCCGCTTTCTCCTCGTCGGTCTCTCCCTCGGCCTCTTCTTTAACCTCGGCGGCCTCCTTCTCGGCGGTTTCGTCGGCCGGCTCGGCCTTGCCGCCGAGCTCTTTGGCCTTGTCGCGGGCTTCGTCCAGGCGGCCGACGAGGTAGAAGGCCGGCTCCGGCAGGTCGTCGGTCTCCCCTTCGGCGATCTGCTCGAACCCGTCGACGGTGTCCTCGATCGAGACGTACTTGCCGGCGAGGCCCGTGAACGTCTCGGCGACGAAGAACGGCTGCGTCAGGAACCGCTGGACCTTACGGGCCCGGGCGACCGTCAGCTTGTCCTCGTCGGTCAGTTCGTCCATTCCGAGGATGGCGATAATGTCCTGTAGATCGCGGTAGCGCTGGAGGACCTCCTGGCACCGTCGGGCCACCTGATAGTGGCGCTCGCCGACGATCCTGGGGTCGAGGGCCCGGCTGAAGCTGGCCAGCGGATCGACCGCCGGGTAGAACCCCTGGGCGAAAAGTTTCCGCTCCAGGTACGTCGATGCGTCGAGATGGCCGAACGCGGTGGCCGGGCCCGGGTCGGTCGGGTCGTCGGCGGGGACGAAGATGGCCTGAACGCTCGTGATCGACCCCTTGTCGGTGGAGCAAATGCGTTCCTGGAGCTGGCCGAACTCCGTGGCGAGCGTGGGCTGGTACCCGACCGCCGAGGGGATTCGCCCGAGGAGCGCCGAAACCTCCATCCCGGCCTGGGCGAAGCGGTAGATGTTGTCGATGAACAGGAGGACGTCCGCCCCCTGCTCATCCCGGAAGTACTCGGCCACCGTCAGGGCCGCCAGGCCCACCCGCCACCTGGCGCCCGGCGGCTCGTTCATCTGGCCGAAGATCAGGGCCGTCTTGTCGAGGACCCCGGCCTCCTGGAGCGAGAGCCACAGGTCGTTGCCTTCGCGGGTCCGCTCGCCGACGCCGGCGAAGACGCTCTTGCCGCCGTGCTCGATGCCGATGTTCCGGATCAGCTCCTGGAGGAAGACGGTCTTGCCGACGCCGGCCCCGCCGAAGAGGCCCACCTTGCCTCCGCGGACGTAGGGCTGCATGAGGTCGAGGACCTTGATGCCGGTCTCGAACATCTCGGTGGCGACCTTGAGCCGCCCGAAGGACGGGGCGTCCTTGTGGATCGAGTCGGTGCGGTCGGACTCGATGGGCCCGCGTTCGTCGACGGGTCGGCCGAGGACGTTCATGAGCCGCCCCAGGGTCGCCTCGCCGACGGGCACCGAGATCGGGCCGCCCGTGTCGAGGGCCTCCATGCCCCGCACCAGGCCGTACGTCGGGCCCATGGCAACGCAGCGGACGCTGCCCTCGCCGAGGTGCTGGGCGACCTCGACCACCAGGTCGATGTCGCGCGATTCGTCGGCAATCGTGATGGCCGTATCGATCTCGGGAGGCTCGACGCCGGGAAACGCGACGTCCACGACCGGCCCCATGACCTGCTTGACGCGTCCTTTGTTCATCTTGTGTGCCTCGTGCCAGGTGCAGCGCGGCTGGAAGTCTGCTTCGCGGGTGCGAACCGCTCACCCCGCGCCTCTCCCGCAAGAGGAGAGGGAGCTTGTGGAAGAGCCGTTAGGCGTTCTGAAGCGCGTTCGCCCCTCCGACAATGTCCAACAGTTCCCGCGTAATGTGCTGCTGGCGGGCCCGGTGGTAGTCGTGCGTAAGGGTGTCGATCATCTCCTCGGCGTTCTCGGTGGCGTTGTCCATGGCCGTCATGCGTGCCCCGTGCTCGCTGGTCTGGTTCTCGGAGACCGCCCGGTACATCTGGACGGCGACGTTGTGGACGAGGATGGCTTCGGCCAGCGCCTCGGTGTCGGGCTCGAAGAGGTACGGCTCGATGACCTCGGCCGAGTCGCCCGGCCCCAGGCGGAGCGGCTCGATCGGCAGCAGCCGCCGGACCTGGATCGGCTGGGAAATCGGCGAGCGAAAGTGGGCGAAGAGGGCGTCGAGGGCGTCGACCTCGCCCGCACCGAAACGATGCACGAACCGCCACGCAATGTCGTACGCCTGCTGGAAGCTCGCCGGGTCCTGGAGGTCGGTCCAGACGTCGGTCGGCTCGATGCCCGACCGCCGAAGCATCCGGGCGCCGCGGACGCCGATGACGCTGACGGCGACGGCGGGGCGGCCGGGCCCTTCGAGGCGGTCCTCCACGGCCCGGACCAGGTTGTGGTTGAACGCCCCGCAGAGGCCTTTGTCGCTCGTCAGGACGAGAAGGGCGACGCGCCGCTCGGGGCGGACCTCCAGCAGGGGATGCTCGTCGCCGAGGAACCGCCGGGCCGCCTCCAGGCGAAGGTGGTCCAGTCGTTCGGCGTAGGGGCGGAGGGCGAACAGGCTCCGCTGGGCCCGGCGGAGCTTGGCCGCCGCCACCATCTTCATGGCCCGCGTGATCTGCTGCGTGTTCGTCACGCTGCGGATACGCCGCTTGATGTCTCGCAGAGACGGCACGGTTCGCTCGCTTGCTTCAGGGGCCCCGGGGCGTGCCGGCGCCGGCGGCTACGTCTCTTCGTCCAACGACTCGTCCTCGCCCTCTCCGGCGGCGTCCTCGAGCTTCTTCTCGGCGGCTTCGATGCGGTCCTCGGCCTTGTCGATGGTCTCGCGGGCCTGTCGGACCTCCTCGCGTGCCGCATCGAGCTCCTTCTCGGCCTGGGCCATATCCGACGCGGCATCCTCCGCTTTCGGCTTTTCGTCCGACTCAGGCTTTTCATCAGACTCGGTTTTCTCCTGTGCTTCGGCCTCCGGTTCCTCCTTCTCCGGGGGTTCTTCCTCCGGCTGGGACGTCGGCTTCTTGTGGGCCGGGGCGCTGCCGTGCTCCGGCGAAGGCTCGGGGGGCCTTTCCTCCTCCGCCTCGGTCGGCTCGTCCTTCTCCTCCTCGAGGGCTTCCTTGGGCTCGGCCGCCTGGGCGGTGGGCTCGCCTGACGGAGTGGCTTCCTTGTCGGGCTCCTCGGGCGGCTCGGCCGCCTGCTTCTCATCGCCGGCGGCGTCCTCGAGCTTCTTCTCGGCGGCCCGTTCGGCGGCGGCCTCGTGCTCGGCCTGCTCGACCTTCTTTTCGGCCGCCTCGATCCGCTCCTTGGCCTGCCGGATCTTCTCCTTGGCCCGGCTGATGGCCTCAGTCTCGGGCGCCTCCTGAGCCTTTTTCTCCTCGGTGTCCGCTTCGGCCTCGGCTTGCTCTGCCGACTTCTCCTCCGCCTTGGGCGTCCCATCTTTCGGCGGCAGGTTCTCCGGCTTGCGCGGCTTCTCCGGGGGCTTGTCGTCCGTGTCTTCGGGCATGGTCGGACCTCCTGCGGCTTCGGTCCGGCGCCTCCTCAGCCTTGGGCTGCGGCCGGTGCGCCGGGCCTGTCACGACGTCAGTTCAGGCCTCGTCCTGTCCGGCGGCGACGGCCTCCTCCTCGGCGTCGGCCGCCTCCTCGGCGGCTTCCTCGGCCATCTCGCCGGCCCGCTCGGCCGCGGCTTCGCCGGCGTCTTCGGCCATCTCGTCGGCCCGCTCGGCGTCCTTGTCCGCCTGGCGTGTCACGACGAAGGTCTTCTTGAACTCGGCGACCGCTTGGCGGAGCGCGGCGTCGAGGGTCTCGTCGATCTGGCCGGTCTCGCGGATTTGCTTCAGCAGGGCCGCCTTCTCGTTCCGCATGAACACGAGGTACTGGTTCTCGAAGCGGCCGATGTCCTCGACGGGAATCTCGTCGAGGTCGCCGTCGTTGCCGGCCTTCAGCAGCGCGACTTGCTCCTCGACCGGCATCGGGCTGTACTGGGGCTGCTTGAGGAGCTCGCTCAGGCGCTCGCCGCGGCGGAGGATCTGCCGCGTCGCCTCGTCCAGCTCGCTGCCGAACTGGGCGAACGCGCGGTACTCGGCGTACTGGGCGAGGTCGGCCTTCAATCGCCCGGCGACCTTCTTCATGGCCTTGATCTGGGCCTCGCCGCCGACGCGGCTGACGCTGTTGCCGACGTCCATCGCGGGCCTCAAGCCCTGGAAGAAGAGGTCCGATTCGAGGCGGATCTGGCCGTCGGTGATCGAGATGACGTTCGACGGGATGTAGGCCGAGATGTCGCCTGCCTGGGTCTCGATGACGGGCAGGGCCGTCAGGCTGCCCCCGCCGTGGTCCTGGTTCATCTTGGCGGCCCGCTCGAGCAGGCGCGAGTGGAGGTAGAAGACGTCGCCCGGATAGGCCTCGCGTCCGGGCGGCCGGCGAAGGAGCAGGCTCATCTCGCGGAACGCCCACGCCTGCCGCGTCAGGTCGTCGTAGCAGACGAGCACGTCGCGGCCCTGCTCCATGAAGTGCTCGCCGATGGCGCAGCCGGCGTAGGGGGCCAGGTACTGGAGCGTCGCGGGCTCGGAGGCGGACGCCGTCACGACGATCGTGTAATCCATCGCGCCGGCGTCCTCGAAGGTGCGGATGACCTGGGCGACGTTGGACCGCTTCTGGCCGATGGCGACGTAGATGCAGACGACGTTTTGGTCGTGCTGGTTGAGGACGGCGTCGACGAGGATGGCGGTCTTGCCGGTCTGGCGGTCGCCGATGATCAGCTCGCGCTGGCCCCGGCCGATGGGGGTGATGGCGTCGATGCACTTGAGGCCGGTCTGGACCGGCGTGTTGACGGGTTCGCGCTGGACGATCTGCGGGGCGAGGCTCTCGACGGCGCGCGACTCGTCGGTGGCGACGTCGCCCTTGCCGTCGAGCGGCTGACCGAGGGGGTTGACCACCCGGCCGATGAGGGCGTCGCCGACGGGCACCTCGACGATGCGTCCGGTCCGCTTGGCCTGGTCGCCGGCGGTGACGAGACGGACGTCGCCGAGGAGGACGAGGCCGACAGTGGCCTCCTCCAGGCTGAGGGCCATGCCGAAGACGCCGTTGGGCAGCTCCACGAGTTCGTTGTACATGCAGTTCTCGAGGCCGAAGACGCGGGCGACGCCGTCGCCGACTTCGAGGACCTCGCCGACCTCGTCGACCTGGATCTCGCCGGCCCACTGGCGGATCTGGTTGCGGATGACCTCGGTAATCTCGTCGCTGCGTATTTCCATAACCTCAACCTTCCGAAAGGCCCGTCGAGGGCCTCATGCGTGTCCCTTAGGCTGCCTGGCCCCGGCCGACGTCCACCGAAGTCGGGCCGCGGTGGTTCGGGTAGCCCGGCTCGTGGGTCCGCCAGCGCGGGTCGACCCGGACATCGCGGGAGGCGAAGTCGTCGTCGGTCCGGCGAAGGTGCTCGTCGAGCAGCCGGCGGTGCTCGAACAGGAGGTCGGCCGCCGCCGGATCGTCGACCAGCGTGCGCGTCTCACCGGGGTCGGCCTGGAGATCATACAGCTCCTCGCCGTCGCCTTCCAGATAGCGGGTGTATTTGTGCCGCGGCGTTCGAACCATTCGTCCGGGGGAGACGACGTAACCGAACTCGGTCTCCCATTCGCTGACGACGTACGGGTGGCCCACGCCGCCCGCTTGGCCGCGGAAGTGGGGCCCGAGGCTCCGGCCGCGGAGCCCCGCCGGCGACTCGATGCCGGCAATCTCGCACAGCGTCGGGAAGACGTCGATCGAGGAAACGAGCGGCTCGGCCGCAACGGCCCCGCGCGGCTCGACGCCGGCGCCGGCGAAGATGAGCGGCACGCGCACCATCTCCTCGTAGAAGCCGATTTGTTTGGTAACCATGCGGTGGGCCGCCATGCCCTCCCCGTGGTCGGCGAGGAAGACGATCAGCGTGTTCTCGGCCGCGTCGGACCGGTCGAGCGCCGCGAGGACCCGGCCGATCTCGCTATCGACGCGGTTCGTGAAGTGGTAATAGGCGGCGAGGTAGTGCCGGTAATTGTCCTCGCTCCATCGCGAGGCCTGGGCAAGCCGCCGGTGGGAGCAGCACAGGTATTGGATCGGCAGCGGTCGCTTCCGGAGATCGTCGATCTCGAAGTTGGCTGGCAGCTCGGGCAGGGGACCGGCGATCGGCACGTCCTCGTGGGGCCCGGCGTTCTGGCCGATCCACCCACAGATGTTGTGCGGGTTCGTCAGGTCGGCGACCATGAGGAACGGTCGCTCGTGGGCGTGCTCGAGGTACTCGATGCACCGGACCGTAGCGTAGCGGTCGTGGGTGGTGTCCGGGTTAACGGGCCAGGCGGGTTCGGCGTCGACGGGCAGGTCGCCTTCCTCGGCGCACCAGAACCCGCGAAGCCCACCCCGGTCGTGTCGCTTCCCGAAATGGACCGTCTCGTAACCGCCGCTTGAGAAGACGTCGCCCATGGTCGGCACGTCGTCGGAGACCGGAGGGCCGGGCCGGTTCGCCAGGACGCCGTGTTCGTGGGGCAGGAGGCCCGTCCAGAGCGACGGCCGCATGGGCTGGCACAGCGGGCAGGGGGTGTAGACGTTCTCGAAGCGGAGGCCTTCGGCGGCCAGCCGGTCCATGTTCGGGGTCACGACGTCGCAGTTCCCGTAGGCCCCGACGGCCTTCTGGGAAAGCTGGTCGGACATGACGATCAGGATGTTCGGCCTGTCGTCGTCCCTCATCGTATCGTTCCGTCCATATGCTTGGCCTCTCATCTGTCCTCGATGCCCTTCAGAGCGTGCCGACGGGCCGGGCTTGCTTTTCGATCCGGGCGTCGCACTCGGTCATGGCGGCCGAGAGTCGCGCGACGATCTCAGGATGCTCCTTTGCCTGGTTGTTCTGTTCGCCGATGTCGGCCCGGAGGTCGTACAGCTCGGCCGTCACGGGCGGCGGGGGCTGGTTCCTCCTGCGGCGCCCCTGGGCGGTCCTGAGCTTCCACTTGCCGTGGCGAACCGCCTGGAGCTGACCGCCGCTGGAGTAGTAGAAAAACGTGTCGCGCGGGCTGCTGCCCGCGACGCCGCACATGAGGTCGGAGATGTCCAGGCCGTCGATCGCCCGGTCGGCCGGCACGCGGGCCCCGGCGAGGCGGGCGAACGTCGGGTACAGGTCCATCGAGGCGGCGATCTCGGAGCAGACCTTCCCGGCCGGGATGCGGCCCGGCCCCCACATGACGCACGGCACCCGCATGCCGCCCTCGTAGGTCGAGCCTTTGCCCGCACGGAGCGGGTCGGCAAAGCCGACGTTCTTGCCGTTTCGCCGCGACAGCCACGGCCCGTTGTCCGAGGTGAACACGAGGACCGTGTCCTCGGCCAGGCCCAGCTCGCGGATCGTCTCGGCGATGCGGCCGGTGCTCCAGTCGATGCACTCGATCACGTCGCCGTACGTGCCGCCCTCGGACTTCCCCTTGAATCGCTCCGACACGTGGAGCGGCAGATGGGGCATCGAGTGCGGCAGGTAGAGGAAGAACGGGCGGTCCTTGTTCTGGCGGATGAAGCGGATGGCCCGTTCGGTGCATCGCTCGGTCAGGGTGGCCTGGTCGGCCGGGTGCTCGAAGACCTTCTCGTTCTCCAGAAGGACGGCCCCTCGGCCGCCGCCGGGCGCCGGGGTCGGCATGTCGTTCGAATAGGGGATGCCGAAGTACGAGTCGAAGCCCTGGCTGGTGGGCAGGAACTTCGGGTGGTGCCCCAGGTGCCACTTGCCGATGCAGGCCGTCGCGTAACCGTGGGCCTTCAGGACCTCGGCGATGGTAATCTCGTCGGGATTGAGGCCGATCTCGTGGCGGGGGAAAAGGACCCCGCGGTGCAGACCCACTCGCTTCGGATAGCAACCGGTCATCAGGGCGGCCCGCGACGGCGTGCAGACCGGCGAGGCCACGTAGAAGTCCGTGAACTTCATCCCCTCGGCGGCCAGGCGGTCGATCTCGGGCGTCTTGATCTCGGGCGACCCGAAGCACCCGAGGTCCTGGTAGCCCTGGTCGTCGGTGAAGATGAGGATGAAGTTGGGCGGCCGGCCGTTCGGTTTGACCGCGCCGGCGAAACGGGGCAGGGCGGCGGTGCCCGCCGCCACCGCCGCCGCGGTTCCCAGTCGCCCGAGAAACGCCCGCCGGTTGAGCGCCGAGCTCGCGCGCGGCGAATCGATGCGCTCGTCTCTATCCCGTGCCATATGCTCTCTCCCCTCGACTTTGTCTATTCTGCCAGGTCCGCCACGAGCGACCGAAGTCGCCCCTGGACGCTGTGATCGAGGATGCGGTTCCCCAATCGGACCCGCAGCCCGCCGATGAGCCCCTCGTCGACGCTCGTTTCGAGGCGGACGTCCTTGCCGGTCACCTCGGCGAGGCGGCCGCGAATCGCCTGCTGCTGCTCGTCCGACAGCGTCTGGGCGCTCGTGACGTGGGCCACCGTCCGCCCGAGACGTTCGGCGACCCGCTCGTCCAGGGCCTCCGCAATGGCGGGCAGGTCCGACACGCGGTTGTTGGCCACCAGGACGCCGACGAACGACCGGACGACCCCGTCGGCCTCAGCGGCGTCCATGAGTTGCCCGAGCAGCTCGGTCTTTTTCTGCCGCGGCACGCCGAGGCTCCGCCAGTAGCGTGCCGCCGCGGGTCCGCCGACGGCCGCCTCGGCCAGGGCGCGCACGGTTTGCGCGGCCCGCTCGAGGGCTGCCGGGTCTTCGATCAGGCCGGCCAGGGCTTCGGCATAGCGTTTGGCTGCATCCGTCTGTGGCATAGTGGACTCACCCGGCCCCGGCGTGGCCGTCGCCGTTGCCGACCTTGCTCAGGAACTCCCGGACGAGGGCGTCGTGGTCGTCTGGGCGCAACTCGCGGCGGAGGATCTCGGCGGCGATCTCGGCGCTCAGGGCCCCGACCTCGCGGCGCAGCTCACGGCGGGCCCGGGCGGCCTCGGCGCCGATCTCGTCGCGGGCCTGGGCGAGGACCTTCTCGGCCTCCCCCCGGGCCTGCTCGATGATCTTACGTCGCTCGGCGTCGCCGTCGCGCTGGCCGGCCGCGACCAGCTCCTCCCGCTCCTGCTTCGCCCCTCGCATGAGGGCATCGTATTTCCCCCGCAGCGACCGGGCGGTCTCGCGCTGCTTCCGCGCTTCCTCGACCTCCGAGCGGACCGTCTCGGCCCGCTTGTCGAGCATCTCGATGATCGGGTCCCAGACGAAGGCGTACAGGATGCACAACAGGCCGAAGAAGTTCAGGACCACCAGCACCAGGTCGAGGCCGAACCCGATGATGTCGCCCGTGCCCCGGATGGGCACCTTCGCATCCGGGCGGACCTGCCGTTCCGGCTTCAGCACGGTCTGCCACAGCCCCTCGCCGATCGTGGTGCCCTCGGGCAGCGTGACGGTGCCGAGCGTCTCTCCGAGGGCCTCGGTGATGAGTGCCCGCGAGCCGTCGGCCAGTTCGACCTCCAGCACCACCGCCTGCCGCAGGGCGCGGGCGAGGGCCTCGTCGAGGGTCTTGCCGGCGAGGTGCCGGACCTCGAACGGCTCGGTCAGCTCGCGGCCGACCAGCTCGGGCCCGAGGGCGTAGAGCTTGCCCACGCCCTGCATGCTGAGAAAGGCGTGCACCAGGACGGCCAGAACGACGACCCCGTAGACGATCGCGAGCAGTTTCAGGAGACGCTTCTTCTTTGGCGCCACGAGACGGGCCCCCTGGTGCTTGGCGTGCGCTGAGCCAGTCATCCGGCGAAGTTCGTGAAGATCAGGATCAGCGCGATGACGAGGCTGTAGATGCCGGTCGACTCGGAGACGGCCTGGCCGATGAGCATCGTCCGCGTCAGGAGCGCCGCCTGGTCGGGCCGGCGGCTGATGCCCTCACAGGCCCGTCCGGCGGCATAGCCCTCGCCGATGCCCGGCCCGATGGCCCCGAATCCCATGGCGAGCCCCGCCCCGAGCAGGGCCGCCGCTTTGATGATCGCTGCTTCCATAGTCGGTTCCTTTGTCTGCGATCGCGCCTGTTCGGCCGTTTGCGGGCCCCGGCGTCCTTCCGGACGCCGCTCGAACTAGATCATTCCCGCGCCGGTGCTCCAGAGGAGCAGGGCGATGACCAGGCTGTAGATGGCGGTCGATTCCGACACCGCCGCTCCGACGAACATGGTCCGCTGGATGAGGCCGGACTTCTCGACGTTGCGAGCGATGCTGGCGCAGGCCCGGCTGCCGGCATAGCCGATGCCGAGCGCGGGCCCCATCGCCCCGGCTCCCATCGCGAAGCCCGCGCCCAGGAACGCGGCCATCCGGGGCAGGCCCGTCGCCCAATCGGCCATCTCGGTCGCCGCCCCGGCACTTCGCATCAGGACCATCGCGATGACGAACCCGAGGATCGACGTGTTCTGCGCCAGGGCCTGGGCGATCAGCATCGTCAGCGTGATCCGCCCCCGGGCCTCCGGCACGCGGCAGATGCCTTCGACGGCGTCCCCGGCGACGAGGCCCGCCCCGATAGCGCTGCCGATCGCGCTGGTGCCCATGCAGAAGCCCGATCCGAGGATCGCCGCCGCGGCCACCCACGACGGCACGGCCTCGGTCAGGATCAGCATGAAGGCGACGACGAGGCCGAAGATGCCGCTCGTCTCGGCGATGGCCTGGCCGATAAGCATCGTCCGGAGCGTCTGCCCCGCCTCGGCGGGCTGGCGGGCGATGCCTTCGCCGGCCTTCCCGGCGGCGTATCCCTCGCCGACGCCCGGTCCGAGGGCCGCCAGGCCCACCGAAAGCCCAGCCGCGACGTACTGCGACGTCTGGAGCAACTCGGGGCTGGTCAGGATGTCGTTCCACGCGGCCATGGCACCTCGGTTCAGCCGGTCGCCCCGGCGGGCCGTGCCTCGTTCTCGTCCCCGTCGCCGGGGGCGAGGGCGCCGGTTTCGGGCCCCTCTTCGTCCCGGATCTCCACCGCGATGTAGGTCAGGCAGAGCACGGCAAAGACGAACGCCTGCACCGTACCGACGAACAGGCCGAAGAAGGCCTGAAGGAAGATGGGCATCACGGGCTTGATGGCCCCGGCGATCAGCACGATGATGATTGCCCCGCCGAAGATGTTTCCGAACAGACGGAAGCACATCGAGAGGATCTCGGCGAATTTGCCGATCACGTTCAGCGGGGCCATGAAGAGGTTCGGCACGCCGACGCGTTTCGGCTCGAACGCGGGCTTCGTCAGGAACCGGACGAAGGCGTAGAGGCCGAGCGCGGCCCCCAGGGCCCGCGCGACCCACGGCCCGCGGCCCCACTGGGCGCCCAGGAACATGCCCACCGCGTAGCCCAGCGCACCCGCCGTCACGAGGCCAAACAGGCCCATCAGCACACGGGCCCACCATTTCTGATACGGCACCGTGAACGACCCCAGATGCGGCTCGAAAAACTCGTCCAGGTAGGCGGCCATGCCCTTGCGGTTGATTGCCATGCCGTGCATCAGCAGAAAGACCATGATGCCGAGGCCCCAGGGGAAGTTGACGTTGCGGGACGGCTCCTCGGCCCCGGGGATGACCAGCGTGCCCCGGTCGGTCTCGAAGACGAGCCTCGTGCCGCCCTCGCGGCCGGTCACTTCGTTGACCCACTCGAACAGGTCGGCCGTCGGGATGATCCCGACGACGTTCGAGACCCAGACGAACAGAAAGATCGTGGCGATGAACGGCAGGAACCGGCGGCCGTCCTTCGGCCCCAGCGTCCCGTAGACGACCTCGCGGAAGAAGCCGATGACGGCCTCGAGCAGGGCCTGCCGCCGGGTCGGCACCATCCGGGGGTTCCTGGCCAGGAGCCACAGGCCCACCGACACCAGCACCACCACGACGACCGTCATGAAGAAGGTGTCGTAGGAGTAGCCCCAGACGAAAAGGTTGAGCGGCCAAGGCAGGCGGTCCGCGCCCGAAAGGACCTGAACGGGGACGCCCGGCAGCGCATCGTCCATCGAGTCCCTCTTACCCGTCGGGCACCGGTCGGCGGCTCGACGCGACCGCCATCGCGATGGTCACCCCGTTGACGAGCAGCAATCCCCCTGCCGCGGCCAGGAACTCGACCTGCTCCGTTCCCGCCGCCGCGGCCAGCGCGGCCCCGTACACGCCGATCCGCCCGACCGCCGCCAAGGCGGCTCGCGACCGACCCGCTCGGCGGGCCTGCTGCCGAAGACGTCTCAGCGAACGGACCTTGAGGGCGTGGCAAACGAGGCTCGCGGCAAAGCCCACCGCCAGACCCCCGGCCACCGGCGTGTACCCCATGCGGCCGACCAGCACGCCGGCCAGAACGATACCGGCAACAACGGCCGCGACGCGCCAGACGCGGCCCTGGAACTGCTCGAACGCGTCGCTGACCGCCGCTCGGCTCATTCGGTGTACATCCCCATGATCGTCCGGTAGGCGTACCAGCCCCCGCCCACGATACCGGCGCCGATGGCCAGAAGCGTCATCAAGGGAAACCGCTTGGTGACGTGCTCGTCCAACCACCAGCCGGCGAACCCGGCCGCCACGATCGTCAGCGCCATGACCCACGAGACGGCCAGCACCTTCAGGCCGCGTTTCAGCTCGCGACGGTCGTCGTCCTCACGCGGATCGGCCATGGCCGCCAGGAATGGAGACTCGGCGGTGGGCCGCCTCGGCTCCGCCGTGCCCCCGCCTCGCCGGTCGGCCCACACGACGCCCATAGCGGAGACGGCTCGGCCCGGCGCACGCACCGAAACCCCCGGGTTCGTGTCTGAGTATCGCGCGGCAGGCGGTGTTGTCAAGGAAAACCGGGCCTTCGGCGGCCCTGCGACGCGGCCGTGCCGATGCCGGTTCGTCACGTGGCGGCCGACCCGGAGGGCGAAGCGGGATGCACGTCGACGACGTTCGGTTGATGGGCGCGGCGAAACCGCCGGTCCTCCAGGACGGCCAGGCCGAACGCCCCTGACGCGAAGATCACCCCCGTCGCCAGGGCCGTCCCTTCGGCGCCAAGGCCCAGCCACCCGTGGAGACCCGTCCAGTACGTGCCCAACGCCAGCCCGACCATCAGGGCCAGCACCGGCAGGGCGAACACCAGCACGATGCCTCGCCACGGGCTTGGCACGGGGACCTCGACCGTCACGCGGTCGTTCTCGCTCAGCTCCCCGGCAGGGACCGACAGGACGAAGCGGTGGCCTCCGCGCGGCCGACACATCGTGCACCCGCCGCAGGCACGGACGCCCCCCTCGCGGGCGTGCTCGATCGCCACGTCCGCCCGCTCGTCGGTCACCCGGATGACGACGCCGGTTTCCTGCATGGCAGGTCCCTTCGCCCGCTCCAGGCATTGTGGGCGGCGCCGGCCGGAAAGTCTAGGCCGGCAGGTCGCGGATCTTCTGGACCGTGCGGCTCAGGGGGCCGGGCAGGACCGACACCCCCAGGGGCAGGAGCAGGACGCGGCCGAAAACGCCGTCCGACTGGAGCACCAGGTGCCGCGACGTCGGCCGCTTCAGCCCCGGCATCGAGGCCCGGTGACCGGTGACAAGGACCTGAGCCCCGACGGCTTTGGCAAACCGGTCGGCACAGGCCTGGTCGTAGTCCCGGTCCCAGACGAGCCGATAGACGCTCGAAGCGGGCCCCGCCTGCCTCAGGTCCACCTCGCGATCCAGCACGCCGTAGTCGAACGTGCCGATCGATTCGGGGCCCGGCGTCGAATGGCTGATGAAGACGCCGTTCGGCGTTCGGACCGCCAGCGGCAAGGACGCCAGGAAGTCCCGGTACGCCTCCAGGACCGCCTCCCACGACGAGCCGTATGCGTTTCGGATGCCCTGATGGAACGTGTCGCGGACGTGTTCGCCGGCCTTGGTCACGTCCGTGCCGACCACTTCGGCCAGGTCGTGGTTCGAGAGCACGACCTGGATCTGGGAGCGGAACTGGCACTTGAGCGCGGCGACGTCCTCGAGGAGTCGGAAACTCGTGTCCCCGCCGCTCTCGTCGCGCGGCCCGCCGTGGATCAGCTCCTGGACGACCAGGAACCGGTCGCGGTGGCGATGGAGGGCCGCCCAACGCAAGACGCGTTGGAAGTTCTCCCGGTCGCCATGCAGGTCGCCGAGGATGGCCGCATCGCCGCGCGCCGGCAGGTGGATGACGTTGCCTCGCCGAAGGGGGTCGCGACGTGTCAGGACGGCCGCCCGGCGAAGCCGGTCGGTCACCTGGCCGGTCCCCCCGGTGGCGGCATCCAGGTCGAGGTCCCAGTCGTCCCGGCCCGCGTCGCTCAAGCCCTCGTCCTTTCGGGGCCGCTCTCGGTCGCGACCCGCAGCCCACCAGGCCCGGCCCTCAGGCGCCCGGGGCACGACCCTTCCCATCAAACCAGGCGGCACCCGAGTTGTTCTGTCGCTTCTTGCCGGCCTCGGCGTTCCCGCCGTTTGTCCGGACCGACGGGGTCGGTCCGCGGGGCCGGCGCCGATCGCCCCTGCCTAGCGGACCTGCTCCTCGATGTACTCCGCACGGAGCCGCCACAGCAGGTGGTCCATTGGAAATAGCTTACCCGGGCAATGGGTATTCTTCAACTCCCCGTGCCCGACGATCCGCTCGATCGGCACCTGGTAGCGGGCCCGAAGGAGCCGCAACAGAAGGACGAGCGACTCCATCTGGGCCTTGGTCGGCGTGTATTGCTCGAAGTTCCCCACCAGGCAGATCCCGATGCCGAGATCGTTGAACTTCCGGTGGCCGTTCACGCTGCAATGGGCCCCGTGGCGCTGGTCATGCCACCGGGCGGTCGGCTCCACCTGCCCGTCGCGGCTTCCTTCGGCCACGCCGTTGTTGATGACAAAGTGGTAGCCGATATCGTCGGCCCCGTGGCGCTTCTGGTGGTAACGTTGGAACGCGTCCACGGTCCCCTTGTGGGTGGCGGAGTGGTGGATGACGATGTACTGCCACCGGCGCTCCGGGGCCAGGTTGTCCGGCCAGATCGCCCGCTCGAACGTCGTCATGGGGCCCGGCTCGGCCGTCTCGACCAGGACGGGAGCGACCTCGGGCTCGGGCGGCGGGGGCGGCAAGGCCGCTCGACCGGCAAACCACGTGACGGCCACCGCCAGCACGAGCGTCGCACAAACGATGGCCAGCCGTCTCGGGTCCTCGCGCGGTCCCTCCCGGCCTTTGCCGGCGGGCTTTGACGGAACGGGCGTTGACATCAAGGAATCCCTCACCTCGGCAGGCGTCGCAGCAGGCAGGTGAGCGGATTATACCGGTACACGGGCCGAGCGTCCAGAGATTACCGCGGCGTCGGCGGGGGCCGTTCGACCGGCGGCGACGGCCCTCAAGACGCGTAATCCACTGCTCCTGGCTGTTCTCCGGGCGTAGAATTACAGAGACACCGGGCCCGGGAATGCCGACTGAAGCTTTCGTGAGGACTATGTCGCAAACCCGAACCACGACCCTCTTGCTGCTTATCCTGGCGATGGTTGCCGTCTGGGGCCGGGCGGCCGGGGCCGGGCCCGCGCTGCCGAATGCGGCCCAGGTCCGCGCCCAGGTCGAGGGTAGCATCTGCCGTGTCGTCACCCGGAACGGCCTGGGCGTGCCGATCGCCTACGCCACCGGCTTTCTCATCGGGGACGGGTCGTTCGTGGTGACGGACCTGGCATCGGTTTACACTTCGGGGTTCGCGGGCGTGGACGTCGAGTTCGAGGGCGGAGGCCGGGCCTCGGTGTCAGGCTTCGGCATGGCCGACCGGCTGACCGGCCTGGTGGCGCTGCGAATCGAGGGGGACCCCGGGACGCCCGGCCGGAGCGGGCTTGCGGTCGCCGCGAGCCTACCTCCCCTGGAAGGGCGGCCCTTCGTGGTGGCCCTGGGCTGGGCCTGGGGGGAGCGGCTTGAGACGGCGGTCGGCCGGCTCGAATGGGGCGAGTCCGCCTCAGCGCTGGCCCAGACGACCGGCGTACGCGTGCCCCCAAGCGAGGCGACGTTCCTGTCGGCAGGAGGGAGGCTGGTGCCCGGGACGACCGGCGTCCCGCTGATCGATGCCTCGGGCCAGGTGGCGGGGGTGGCCCTGGACGTGCGGGGGCAGGAGCGGTCACCCGTGGTGGTGTCCGGGGCGATGCTCCGGCGGGCCCTGCTGGCGGCCGAACCGAACGTCCGCCCCCTCGCGGAGCTGCCCAAAGCCTTGTGGCCGATCCGCCGCCGACGGGTCTGTGGCGAGCCGGTCCATCCCGCGACGGTGGCCCGCGCCATACCCGCCCTGAAGACCCGCCTGCGGTGCACGCGGTGCAACGGCGCCGGCACCGTCAAGGTGAAGCGCGTGATCGGACGCAAGACCGTCCTCGGTGATGCCCCTCAGCCGGTCTATGGCCTGGTGCCCACAACCTGCCCCCTCTGCAAGGGCGAGTCCGTGCTCATCCGCGACGGCTTCCACGATGCGTTCGGGACCACGGTCGAGCAGGCGACCCGGCTGCGGTATCAGCCGGAGGCCGACAAGGACGCACGAAAGGCGGCCCGGGACAACGTCCTTGAGATCCTGGAGGGGTTGGCCAAGGTCGGCGCGACGGCGCGTGTGACCTTCTCCCGCCAGGGGGCCGAGGCCCTCGACCGCGCCGCGACGACCGACCAGGTCCCCCAAGGGGTCGCCGTCTATGCCCAGGTTCGCCAGAGCGTCGCGGGGCCGGACGGCGGGTATACGCTGCTGGCCCCCTATGGATCGGCCCGGATGCTGGCGGCGCGGACCCACAAGGCGGGTGAACCGTCCGAGAGGACCGAGCTCGGCCGTTTCGACGATTGGACGTACGGCCGGTGGCTGGCGGTGGCCGGCGTGGTGGACCGGAGCTGCGAGCTTGACGGCAAGGCGGTGCTCCACTTCCGTCCGCTGGTCTGGGTGGCCGGGCCGAACCTGGGCCCGGCGCCCGCCCGTCCGAGGCCGGCCAGGCCCGACCCTCAACCCAAGCCGGCCGGGCCGGGCGGCTCACGGGACGACGGCGTGCCGGATTTCTTCGGACTCTAGGGGCAGGACGGCCATGGCCGATCCGAACGCCGACGCGTCGACGAACCCGAGGGCCCCCGTCGCCCAGGCCAAACGCGACCTTCGGCTCCGGATCGCCCGTCGGCTGGCGGGGCTGACGCCGGCCCGCCGGGAAGCCGCGGCAACGGCCCTGACCGAACGACTCGCCTCGCTGGCTGTCGTCCGCGACGCCGCCACCATCATGGCCTTCCTGTCGCTGCCGGCCGAGATCGACACGTGGCCGTTCATCCGGTGGGCCTGGCGCGAAGGGAAGCGCATCGCCGTGCCGCGCGTCGAGGCCGCCCCCGCCGGCCCCGCCGGCCGCAGCCCCATGCCGCGAATGGTGCCGACCCTCCTCGATGCGGTTGAGGTGGGGACGCCGGCCGAGCACCCCGCTGTCCGCCCGGGGACGATGGGCATTCTGGAAGTGTTCGTGGTCGAGCCGCTGCCGGTCGCCGAGATCGACGTCGTCCTGGTGCCCTGCCAGGCGGTCGAGCCGGGCGGCTACCGGCTGGGCAAGGGCGGGGGGTTCTATGACCGTTTCCTGTCCGACCCGGCCCTGCACGCTGCGTCGGTCCTGGCGGCCTTCGAGGAGCAGGTCGTCGACAGGGTGCCGCTCGAGCCCTGGGACCGGCCCGTCGAGGCGATCGTGACGGACGGCCGGACGTGCCTGCTCGGCGACCTCGATTAGGTCGGTCGGCGAGGCCCGGTTCCGAAAGCAACCTTTCACTTCGGCCCGTGTTATGGTAAGAGGGGGGCGCGGGGGAGGTTTGCGCACATCCATTCCGGGGAAGGTGGTCCGCATGAGAACATTGGCCGGCGTGATCGCGGCCCTGGTGGTCGCGGCCGTGCTCGTTGTGGGTACGGCACTGACGGTGAACTACCTGCACCAGCGGGACGAGGCGGAACAGGTCCGGGTGCCGGAGCCGCCCGTGACGATCGAGACGGAGATGGGCCCGACGACGCCGCTGCCCTCGTCGCTGCCTCCCGCGCCCACTCCGCCGCCGGAACCCGTTCAGCCCATGCCGGCCCCTCCACCGGGGCCCGAACCCGTACCGGGGCCGGTGGCGGAACCTCCCCAGGTCCCCCGTGAGGCCCCCGCCCGGGCCTCCGGGCCCGAGACGTCGACCCAGCAGGGCACCGAGCTGGCCCGACAGGGCTTCGAGCTTCTCGAGCAGAGGCACCTGGTCGAAGCTCAGGCCACGCTCAGCCGGGCCGTCAAGGCCGGCGTGGGCGGCGACCTCGGCATGCGGGTCCGGCAGGGCCTTCACGAGCTGGCCGACCAGATCCACCTGGGGCCCCGCATCGTGCCCCAGACCCCCCACGTGACCCAGTACCAGGTGGTCCGGGGCGACAACCTGTCGCGAATCGGGTGGCAGTTCCTTGTCCCCTACGAGCTGATCATGCGGATCAACGGCCTCAGCTCCAGCGGCATCCGGGCGGGGCAGACGCTCAAGGTCGTCCAGGGCCCTATCCACCTGGTCATCATCAAGCGGAACTTCGAGCTCCAGGCCTGGCTGGAAGAGGCCTGTCTGCGGTCCTACCCCGTCGGGCTTGGGTCCGACGATTCCACGCCGGCCGGCACGTACACCGTCCAGAAGAGGCTCAAGGCCCCGGCGTACCAGCCGCGGCACCGGCCCCGGTCCGACTGGCGCGAGGGCGGCGCCGAGGACAACCCCCTGGGCACCCGGTGGATCGAGTTCCGCGAGAGTTTTGGTATCCACGGCACCATCGAGCCGGAGAGCATCGGCCGGACCGTCTCGGAGGGCTGCATTCGGATGCACAACCAGCACGTCGAGGAAATCTACGACATGGTCGTCAAGGGCGCGAGCAAGATCACGGTTCGTCCTTAGAGAGTGTTTCATTGCCTCCCTCTTCCCTGGCGGGAGAGGGGTGGGGCGAGGGGGCTCGGCGGTATCGAAACAGCCTCTTGGCGCTGCTCCCGGGTCGGTCTCATTCGTATAATAGAGAGCCGAGGCCTGCGTCGGATGCCGTCCCCACTTCGTTGGCGGACAGGGTGTGCGCAATGACCACACTGACCGATTTCCGGCCGTACTTTGAGGTGCTGGCCCGTGTGGACCGCGTTCGCGGCCGCCTGCGGGCCATAGCCATGCTGGCCGGCGTTCTGGCGTTTGTGACGGTCCTCGGCGGGACGGTCCTGCTGGCTACGGTACTCCAGGGGTTCCTCCGCTTCGGCCCGCCGGGACGGCTTGTGCTGCTGATCGGCGGCGCGTTGGGGATCGCCGCGGCCTTCTGGCGGTGGATCGTTCTCCCGATTCGCTACGAACCCAGCCCGAAGGAGACGGCCCGCTTCATCGAGATGCGGGTCCCGGAGGTCGGCAATGGCCTGATCAACACGCTGCTTCTGGCGGAGCACGCCGACGAGTGGTCGGCGGCCCTGGTGGGCCGGGCCATCGACGAGGCGGCCGCAGGGGTCCGCCGGGTGGACCTCGTGCGGGCCGTCAGTTCGGACCGGGTCAAGCGTTGGGGTGTCGCCTGTGCCGTGGCGGTGGTGGCCCTGGCAGCCTTCGTGGGGGTGGCGTATCCGCGCTTCCTCTCGGCCGGGCTCCAGGTCCTGCGGCCCTTCGACCGGACGATCGCGTCGGTCGGGGCGGCCCGCATCGTTTCGGTCAGCCCGGGCAATGCCGAATGGATCAAGGGCGAGCCCCTCGACATCGAGGTGACCATCGCCGGGCCGCAGGGGCGCCTCTTCGACGGCTTCGTCGAGATCGAGGAGACCGACACGCGCCGGGAGCTTCGCCGGCCGCTGACGCGCCTCGTCCAGCAGCCGAGCACGTTCACCCACCACGTGCCGCAGGTCCTCCAGCCTTTCACGTACCGGGTGGAGGTCGGCGGCACGCAGAGCCGGACCTTCACGATCGCGCTTCGCGAACCGGCCCTGATCCGACGGATCGACGTCCGATACGTCTATCCGGACTATACGGGCCTCGCGCCGGAGTCGGTCGAGGACAACGGAGGCGAGATTCGCTGCCTCATCGGGACGGACGTCGAGATGACGGTCCACTTGACGGCCCCGGTCGCGACGGCCAGCCTGCTGTTCGCGGGGGGCCGCGACCTGAAGTGTATGCCTTCCGCCGACGGGCGGCTGCTGGCCGCCCAGTTTACGGTCCTGGAGAACGACACGTACCGGATTCGCCTGGAGGGCGAGATGGCGAACGGCGCCGCCGTCGTCTCTCGCATCGTCGCCCTGCCGGACGATCCCCCGACCGTCACGTTCACTGTGCCGCGCGGCGACGTCACGGCCGGGCTCGGCCAGACGGTCCGGATGGGCCTGAAGGCGGCCGACCGGTACGGTCTCGGGCGGGTCGAGGTGCTGGCCCAGCGCGACGGCGAGGCCAGGCCGACGGTCCTGAAGTCGTGGCACCAGTTCCAGGACCCGTGCGAGGCCGTCCTGGACTGCGGCTTGCGACTCGACCCGACCGCATACCGCCTGGGGCAGGTCCTTACGGTGTGGGCCGTGGCCACGGACCGGCGGACTTACCAGGGAGGCGCCTCGCCCCGCGAACCCAACCGGGCCGAAACGGCCAGGTTCAAGGTCTTCATCCAGGACCAGGCGAAGGCCGCCGAGGAGCGGCTCGCCGAGCTGGGCCGGCTCTACGAGCGGCTCCGGGAGGTCCTGAAGAACCAGGAGCGGGCCCGCATCCAGGCCGCCACGCTCCTGGCCGAGAAGCCCCTCGACGTGGCCCGAGGCACCGGGGGCGAGGTGGCCCGGGCCCAGCAGGCCATCCGCGAGGCGACCCTCGCCGTCACGACCGAGGTGAAGTTCGACGAGGGGTCGCTCCCCGTCAAGGAGGCGCTGGCGTTCCTGGCCAGGAACGAGATGGCCGCCGCCATCACCAAGGCCCAGGCCATCGCCGGCACCGACGACCCGAAGCGGGCCCGGTTCGTGCCCGACCTCGCGACGGCCCTCGTGGCCGACCAGGACGCCATCATCGCGGTGCTGCGGCGAATCCTGGATATCGTCCCCAAGCTGGCCGACGCCATCAAGGAGGACCGGCAGGACCTGCCGGCGTCGGACCTGCCGCCGGATACGCTGGCGAAGCTGAAGGCACTCGGCGAACGGCTGAAGGAGTTCGTCGAGGAGCAGAAGCGGGTCATCGAGGCGTCGAAGGACCTCGCCAAGCGGCCCGTCGACGACTTCCAGGAGACCGACCAGCGGAAGCTCGACGAGCTGAAGGCCATCGAGGACGACTGGGCCCAGTTCATGAACGAGAAGATCGCCGACTTCTCCAAGGTGCCTGAGCTGGACGCGTCGAACCCGAGCCTCGTGAAGGAACTGATCGAGGTCAAGACGGACGTCGAGATGGCCGCCGACGCCCTGTCCCAGAAGGCCATGGACGTGGTCGTTCCCCTCGAGGAGCTGGGCATGGAGGGGGCCGAGGAGATCGTCGAAAACCTCGAGCGGTGGCTCCCGGACACGCCCGACCGGCAGAAGTGGCAGCAGGAGGAGTTTACCGGCGACCTCGAGGTGCCCCACGCCGAGCTGCCCGAGCAGATGGAGGACCTCGTCGGCGAGCTCCTCGAAGAGGAGGAGGACCTGTTCGAGGAGATCGAGGACGTCACCAGCGGCGCCGGCGACTCCATCGACAAGGGGGCCGGGTGGGACGCCATGGACGGGCCCATCTCGAACTTCTCGGCCAAGGGCGTCACGGGCAATCGGCTGCCGAACACCAGCGAGATCGGCGGCCGAAGCGGCGAGGGCCGGACCGGCAAGTCCTCCGGCGAGTTCGTCGAGGAGGAGGCCACCGGCAAAGGCGGGCGCCGCACCCCGACGCGCCTCTCGCCCGATGCCTTCAGCCAGGGCGAGGTCAAGGACTCCAGCCCCGAAGCCCCGACCGGCGCGACCGGCGGCGGCAAGATCTCCGGCTCCGGCAGCGAGGGGCTCGAAGGGCCCGTCCCGCCCGACATCCAGCGCCGCATGGGCGACCTGGCCGGCCGCCAAGCCCAGCTCCGCAACAAGGCCGAGGGCGTCAAGGCGGCCCTGGAGGTCAAAAACTACCAATCCTTCGCCCTGGACGAGGCCATCGAGGAGATGCGGCGGGTGCAACGCGACCTGCTGGCCGGCCGCTACTCGAACGCCCTCCGCCGCAAAGAAATCGTCCTCGACAACCTGAGGACCTCCAAGATGCTTCTCGGCGGCGAGGTCCGTATCCGGAACGACTCCAGCGTCGCCCTGCCCAACGACATCCAGGACGAGGTCCTCGACGCCCTGGAGAAACCCATGCCGCGGGGCTACGAGGAGTTCCTCAAGCGATACTACGAGCGCTTGAGCGAAGGCAAGTAGGCCCCGGCGAAGGTCTACCCGTAGCAAGGCGGCCCGAATCCCACCTGGGCGTAGGCCGCGCAGTAAATTCCTCCATTCGCGTCGTGTCGGCCGCCTCATCCTTGCTCGTGTTTTTCCGAAAACTTCGCTCACACTCCGCTTTTTCGTCCGGCATTTAGCACAATCACACGTTTTCCCTGAATAGCTGGCACGCGTCGTGCATAGTCTCTGGCGGAGCCGTCAGTGTGTCAGTCACACCGAGGAGGACGAGCGATGGTCGCCGTCGAGCGACGGTTGGTGACGTTCCGGTTTCTGCGGCCGAGTGCGACCGAGGTCGGCGTCGTGGGCGACTTCCCAGCCGGTGTGGGGTCCCCGAAGATGCAGCCCATCGGGGGCGGGTACTGGGCGGCAGCCGTCTTCCTTCCGCCCGGCTCGTACCGGTTCCGCTATCACGCCGACGGCGAATGGTTCAACGACTACGCCGCCTTCGGCCTGGAGCACGGCCCGTTCGGCCTGGAGAGCGTGGTTCGAGTGGAGGAGGGGCCGTCGCCGCGGACCCTTTGCTCGAGCTGCGCCAAGCGGGAAGCGATCACGTTCGGGAAGCATGCGGCCCGTAGCAGTCCGCGGCTGAGCCGCATCGCCGGCTGACCCGCCCTTGCTGCGGAGATTTCTGTTTGCTTGGCCGCGCAAACGGCGGTACACTCCAACAGAGGGGTGACGAGGCGGGCGAGCCACCCGGTCCGTATGGCGGCCCATGGATGGTGGGCCCTCGTCCGACGTTTCCCATGGCCACCGCTGCCGAGCGCCGTCAGCACCCGCGCTTCGCCGTTCCGTGCCGTCTGCGCATCGAGTGGTCCGAAGGGACCCCGGTCCGCGCCAGGACGATCAACGTCAGTGACGGCGGCGCGTTCTTCTTCGCCGACGTGGCCGCCCGCGTGGGCGATTCGCTTCAGGTCCTCCTGTCGGTGCCGCGGGAAACGGCCAACACGTTCTTTCTGGAGCAGTTCGCCGTACCGGCCCGCGTGGTTCGTCGCGACTCGAAGGACGACGAGAGCGGCGAAGCGGGGGTCGCCGTGCGGTTCGAGAAGCCCGTCAGGCTGGACCTGCCCTAGGTCTCGGTGATGCGATCGTAGACGATGCGCCCGCCGACCGCCACGAGGACCGCCCGGCCGCGGACTTCCCATCCCGCGAATGGGCAGTTTCGCGCCCGTGACACGAAAGCCGCCGGATCGATGGTCCAGGCGGCACCGGGGTCGATGACCGTCACGTCCGCCGGCGAGCCGACTTCGAGGGTGCCCGCCACCAGGCCAAGCGCGCCGGCGGGGTTCACCGTCATCCGCGCCACCAGCTCCGGCCAGCTCAGGCGTCCGGCCTCGATGAGCGCCCGCACGTAGACCGGCAGCGCCGACTCCAGGCCGATCATGCCGAACGGCGCCTCGGCCAGCCCCCGCGCTTTCGCTTCCGCGTTGTGGGGAGCGTGGTCGCACGCCAGGCAGTCGATCGTCCCGTCGCAGACGCCGTCGACCACCGCCGCCACGTCGGCCGGCGACCGCAGGGGCGGATTGACCTTGAAGACGGCGTCGCGGCTTCGCAAGGCCTCCTCGGTGAGTGTAAGGTGATGGGGCGTCGCCTCGGCCGTCACCGGGGCCCCGTCGGCCTTCGCCCGGCGGACGACCTGCACGCCCGTGGCCGTCGAGACGTGGGCGACGTGTATGCGGCAGCCGTGCCGCCGCGCCATCTCGCAGGCCCGCTCGACGGCGGCGATCTCGGCCTCGGCCGGTTGGCCCGGCAGGCCGAGGGCCGTGGCCCAAGGCCCGTCGTTGATGACGCCGCCCGCCGCCAGCCGCGGGTCCTCGCAGTGGCAGATGACGACCGCGCCGATGCGGGCGGCCTCCGCGCAGACGTCGTCGAACACCCCGTCATCCGCCACGTCGGACCCATCGTCGGAGAACGCGACGGCCCCGGCGGCCCGCATGGCGGCCAGGTCGGCGGGTTCGCGTCCGGCGCGGCCTCGCGTCAGGGCGCCGACCGGCAGGACCCGGGCGCCGCGCGCCTCCCGGCCGCGCTCCACGTATCGGGCGACCCCCTCGGCCGAGCTGATGGGCGGCGACGTGTTCGGCATCGCGCAGAGCGTCGTGAAACCGCCCGCGGCGGCCGACGCAGCGCCCGACTCGATCGTCTCCGGCAGGTCGTCCGGCGGCGGCCCGGCCGGCGGGGGCTGACGGAGGTGAACGTGGACGTCGATCAGTCCGGGCACCACCAGCCCTCCGGCGCAGTCGACCCGCCGGTCGACGTCCGAGGCGGCGGCAGCGTCGCCGGCGGCGCGGATGACGCCATCCTCGACGAGCAGGTCGCCCTGGCGGTCGAGGCCCGAGGCGGGGTCGATGAGACGGCCGCCGGCCAGCAGGAGACGGGTCATTGTGCGCCCTGCTTCCCGGCCGCGTCTTCGGGTTCGGCGGCCCGTTCCTTCGCGCCGATGCAGAGGGCCAGGACGGCCATCCGAACCGCGACGCCGCAGGTGACCTGGAACAGGATGACGCTCTGGGGACCGTCGGCGACTTCGTTCGTCAGCTCGATGCCGCGGTTCATGGGGCCGGGATGGAGGACGAGGGCCCCGGGTTTGGCCCGGGCGAGCCGCTCGGCGGTCAACTGGTAGCCGGTGATGTAATTGTCCATGTCGAACGCCACGGCCTCGTGTCGCTCGAACTGGACGCGGAGCATCATGATGGCATCGCACTCGGGGAGGATGGCGTCGAAGTCGTCCGTCGATTCGACCTCGACGTCGAGGCCGTCGAGGAAAGGCGCCGGGCCGACGAACACGACGCGGTTTCCCAGCGCCTGGAGGCCGAACAGGTTCGACCTTGCCACGCGGCTGTGCCTCACGTCGCCCACCAGGGCGAGCGTCAGGCCCGTGATCCGGCCCAGCTTGCGGCGGATCGCCAGCAGGTCCAGCAGGGCCTGCGTGGGGTGCTCGTGGGCACCGTCGCCGGCGTTCAGGACACAGCACGCTACCAGGTCGGCGAGGCGATGCGGCGCGAAGCGCTCGCAGTGCCGGATGACGATCGCGTCGAGGCCCATCGCCTCGACCGTCCGGGCCGTGTCGGCCAGCGTCTCGCGCTTGTTCAGGCTGCTCGTCTGGGAGTTGAACTGAATGACGCGAGCACCGAGGCGTTCCGCCGCCAGCGTGAACGACGTCCGCGTCCGCGTCGAGTCCTCACAGAAGAGGTTCAGGACCGTCCGGCCGGTCAGCATGGGCGGGGCGGCCTTCGCCCCCGTGGCGAACGGGAAGAGCTCGTTCGCCGTGTCGAGGATAGTCGTCAGCTCCTCGGCCGACAGGTCCTTCAGGCCGAGCAGGTTGCGGCGGGTCCACTTGCCGGTGCTGAGCTTCGGCATGGCCGGCCCCCTTTATGCCGGTTGGCGACGCGCTGGCGGGCCCTTCTCACCTTATAGGCCGCCCGGTCGGGTCCTTCAACGAAAAAGGCCCGCCGGTTGCGTCCCGCAGGCTTCGGACCGGCGTGTCCCGGGCACGGCCCGGCTTCGTCCGTGCCGCGCGAAACGGGTCCGGTGTCCCTGGAGAATCGTGCGGCTGTTTCGACAACAGGTCTTGGTTCCGGGCACAACTCCTTTCAGAGGAAAGACTTAAAACCGGTCACGAATTTTGGATTTTCGGTGAAAAAACGGCGAAAAACCTTCGGCGCCGGCCGCCGCAAGTCATCGGGCGTCGCCTGGCGCTGAGGAAAGCCTTCCGCGGATGGCGGGCCGCCCGTATACTTTCTGCGCGGCACCGCGCGACGCGCGGTCTGCGAACCTGAGGACCGCGAGGCTGGACGATGACGCGCGCCCTGTGGGAGAATTACATCCGCTCGGGTAAGAGCTTCACCCGCCTCAAGGACTTCGACCAGGGCGAGCGGATGCTGAAGGCCGCCCTGAAGGTGGCCGAGGAGTGGGGGCCGGAGGACCCGCGCCTGGGTGTCACGCTGAGCCGCCTCGCCCGGCTCTACCAGGCCCAGGGCCGGTTCGACGAGGCCGAGGCCCTCTGCCGACGTGCCCTGAAGATCGCCAAGACCCGCCGCGGCCCCGAGCACGTCGACACGGCGGTCGGCCTTGCGAACCTGGCGGCCCTCTACGCGGCCCAGGGGCGATTCGACGACGCCGAGCCGCTCCTCGTTCGGGCCATCCCCATCGTCGAGAAGGCCATGGGCCGCGACCATCCATCCGTCGCCACGCTCCTGACGAACTACGCGTCGCTGCTCCGAAAAACCGGCCGCGAGGACGAGGCGAGCGAGATGGACGCCCGCGTCCTGGACATTCGCTTGAAACACGGCGGGCAAAGTGAGCGCCGGCGCACTTGACGCCCCGCCTGACGCCCCGCCTGACGCCCCGCATGCCTCGCGTGCGGCCTCACGCCTGTCCGATCCGCTCAGTCGCTCCGGGGCAATTGCGCATCGGCCAGGAGGATCGGCAGGGCCGTCGCCAGGCCCTTCGGGGTATACAGGGCCTCGACTTCGCCCCGGCAGTTGTACCAGCAGGCGTGGCACCGGTTGGCCCGCCACCTCCGCCGCAGGCGCCGGGCGAGGACGGGCATCGGCGTCTGGAGGATCGACCCGACGGGCCGGCCGCGGTCCTCCACGCACTTCGCCACCTGGCCCCGCTCGTCGATGTTGAACGTTGCCCGGCCGGCCCGGCAGCCCGGCACGCCGCCGTCCAGGGCCGCGTCGAAGCGGGCCAGGAAGTAGGGGTTCGACAGGACGTGCTGGGGATACCGCCGCCGCAAGGCCAGCAGGCGGTCGGCCACCGGCGGATTCGCCCGGTGAGAGGCGTCGCCCGTCTTCAGGACGCCGTACGGCTGGACCATGAAGTTTACGCCGAGGTCGGCGGCCAAGGCGACCAATCGCTCCAGGTCGCCCTGGTTGTCGGCGGTGAGCACCGCCATCAGGTTGACGCGCTGGTACGGCCGAGTCCGGGTGTCGCGGAGGGTTCCGAGGGCCTGCACGGCCTCCTCGAACGCGCCCCGCCGGCCTCGCTGGGCGTCGTGGCGGTCACCCTCGGGGTAGTCGATCGAGACGCTGACGCCCCACGCCCCCGCGTGCCACAGGGCCTCGGCCACCTCGCGCCGGAGGCGCCAGCCGTTGGTCGTCACGAACGGGAAGTGCCACCGGGCCACGGCTGCCACGATCTCGGGCAGGTCGGAGCGAAGGAGCGGCTCGCCTCCGGCCAGGTTCACCAGGAGCGACCCCATCCGGGCCAGGTTGCGGGCCCCGCGGTGAAAGTCGGCCGGCCCCAGCTCGTCGGCGGCGGCGTGCCGCTCCCGCCAGTACGAACAGATGCGGCAACGGAACGTGCAGCGGTACGTGACCTGCCACGCGCACCAGACGGGATAGCCCGCCGCGTAGGCCCGGACGAGGCGGGCCTTCCGCCGGCTGGCCGTCAGACGTGCCGGCTGGTCGGGGTGGGCCATGGGCGGCTCGCCGGAGCTACCTGCGGCGCCTCTTTCGCACGGGGGGACCGAGGAACGGTTGGACGACCAACTCGTGGAGCGTCCGCCCGTTGCCGCATCGTACCCGCCGGGCGAGGCGTATCAACCCCGCCGTGCGCGGCCAGTGGACGGCGTAGGGCAGGGCCTCGAGGGCCGTCAGCAGTTCCTCCTGGGGCAAGTTGGGCAACCGGAGCGCCGGCCGGCCGGCCAGGTACTCGGCCGCGGGGTTTCCCACGAGCAGGCCGTTCTCGTGGGCTGCCTCGTACGACGCGGTGCCCGGCTCCGGGTAGTGAAGCCGGGCCTCGGTCCGGTCCGGGTTCAAGGACCGGAGCAGGGCCAGTGTCTCGTCGAGTGTCAGCGGCGTTTCGTATGGAGTGCCGATCTCGACCCGGGCTGCGGTCGGCACGCCGGCGGCGGCGAGGTTCGCGAACGCCGCTTCCAGCTCCATGTTCGAGACACCGAGCTGGAGGATGTCGTTGCGGATCAGGGCCGATCCGCTGCCAACGACGATTCGTGCCTCTTCGCATCCGAGCTGCTTGAGCCCGGCGGCCGCCTCGGTCGTCACGTCGCCCGGGTCCAGTGTCGTCCGAATCGGCAGGGCCAGCTCCGCCGGGTAGCGACGGAGGAACTCGGCAAGCCATGACGGAGACGCCGCCCACCGTGCGTTCGTCAGGCGAAAGCCGACCAGGTCCAGGTGAACGCGGACCAGCCGGGCCATCTCGCCGAGGACGGCCTCCACCGGCCGATGGCGCACCGGCCAGGCCGCCGCCTGCCCGGGGTGGGCGGGCCGGTCGGATGCGGTAGTGGGCGACGGACGGCCGCCCCCGCGGGAGACACCGACCTCGGCGAAGCCGGCCGCGTCCAGCCGCGGCTCCAGACCGTACAGGTCCCGGGCCGGGTCGGGCTGGTCGGCGAGGTCATCCGGCCCCGGCGGCGGCGGAGGCGGGTTCCGCATCACACCGCTGGCACAGTTGATCCACATGCCGCGGCTATGGAGCCGCTGAAGGTCGGCCGCCGGCGCTTCCAGATAGGGGGGGATGCACAGGTCTGCGGGGCCCACGCTGACGGCCTCGACGCCGGGCCGGCTGAGCGCCTCGTCCGGCGAGAGACGCGCGTGCCGGCCAAACAGGACGAGCGGCGCCGTGATCTCCGCCCGCAGACCCTCGGCCAGGCGGAAACCCAGGTCGGCCGTCAGGCCCTCCACGTGGATGCAGATGACGTCCGGGGCGGCCTGCTGGATCGTCGGCCGAAGCGAAGCCTCCTCGTACGTGCGGAAGACGGCCAAGGCCGTCGGCCAGCCCCTCTCGAGCAGCGCCGCGCCGAGCTGAGCGACCTCCTGCCGATACGGTGTCCGATGGGGGGGGACCCCGGGGGCCGGCTGGACGATCAGAACGCGCACGCCCTACTCCTCGCCGCCGGTCGACGCCAGGCGGGCGAACAGGGGCTCGGCCGGGTCCAGGCCGCACACCTTCGTCAGCACGGCTTCGAGGCCCTCTCGCTTGAGCATCTGCTGGAGCCGAACGGCACTCGGGTCGTCCGCCCGGTCGTAGGCCAGCGCCGCCCGGGTCCCCCGGAGGACGCACGGCGGGTCGACGTCCTCCTCCAGGCAGAGCCGGGCCGAGCCGATCAGCCGGTCGTGCGCCCCGAGCTTACGCAGCGGATCCGCCGCCACGCGCCGGACCTGGTCGCCGAGGGCCCGGTTCCGGTACCGCTCCAGAAGGTCCTCCTCGTGGTTCCGCTGCTCCTCCGGCGGGAAGCCGAACCGGCGGACGAGCGCCCGGCCCGTCTCGTCGAGTGCCCCGCGGACCGTCGCGAAGATGGCCCGGTCGCCGATCGCCTGCCAGATGAACTCATGGCCGGCGAGGTGGCCCAGGTAGGCGGCGACGGCATGGCTCATGTTGTGGCAGGCGAGCTTTCGCCTCTGGTGGGCCAGGATGTTCCGGACCGGTTCCAGGCCGACGATGTCCGGGGTCGGACCCCGCCACCCCTTCGCGTCGACCGGCAGCCGGGCGTAGGGCTCGCAGGCAATCCATAGGGGATCGCGCCGCCGGACCGCCTCCTCCACGATCGGGACCATGCGGCTGACCACGGCCTCGGCGAAGCCGATGCACCTTTTGAAGGACCGCTCGTCGGGGGCGGGCCGTCCTCCTTCGCGCGCGTGCGTCTGAAGGGCGTCCCAGACCAGGTCGCGGAGGTGCCGGCCGGCGCCGACCAGGTTCTCGCAGGTGATGACCGTGAGGGGTCGGGGATCGGGCTGGCCGAGCCTCCGCTCGACGCCCGCCGCCAGCGCCGGCGCCACGGCCTCCAGGGCCCGGACGCCCACGGCCGTGCATGCCAGGTCCGCACCGGCCACCGCCTCGGCGACGGCTTCCCTGTCGCGGGCGCCGATGGCCGAGACGTTCTCGACGCGCACCGGCTCGTCGCCTTCGTTGGTGATGTGATGGACCTCGTAGGCGGCGCGCCGCCGGAGGGCCGCGACGAGAACGGGGTCGACCTCGACGAACCGGGTGTGGTAGCCGCTGCGGCTGAACAGCTCGCCCATGAAGCCGCGGCCGATGTTGCCGGCTCCGAACTGCACCGCGATGGGCAGGGCCTCGGGCATCGCGCGTCCCCGTACCTACGGCCGGCCCCGGACCGTCCGGGCCAACGCCGGGTTGCACAGCCGATGGATGAGCGTCTCGATGGCCAAGCGGTCCTGGCCGGAGGTGGTCTTGACGGCCAGGTCGGCCTCGACCAACGCCTGGTAGGCATCAGCCAGGTGGTCCTCGGAGAACGCCTGGGCGGCCCGTCGCAGTCGCCGCATGGCCCCCCGGTGCACGCCGGCTTCGCGAAGCGCCCGGTCGAGGCTCATGCTCCTCAGGTGCGCCTTCACGCGAACGAGGCCCCGCAGCTCGGACCTCAGCAGGCCGACGATCTGCGGCCCGGCGACCCCTTCGGCCCAGAACCCGTCCAGCAGGGCCATGGCCCGGCCGACCTTGCGATCCGCGAGGGCTTCGCACAGGTCCCAGATCCGGTCGTGCCGGCCCCGGGCCACCACGGCGTCGACCTGGGGCTCGTCGATCCTCCCGGCGTCGCCCGTGAAGAGGTCGAGCCGGTCCAGCGCCGCCACGAGGTCCCCGACGTTCGCCCCCAGGTACTCGACGAGGGCGACGGCGGCGGCGTAGGTCAGCTCCTTGCCGTAGTGGCGGCGGGCTTCCGAGACCAGCCACTTGGGAAGACGCTCCGGCTTGTCCGTCTCGCACCGGACGGCGTGCCCCTTCTCGGCCACCACGCGGCCCAGGCGAGTCGTGGGGTTCCAGGAGCCGACTTCGAGGCACAGGACGCCCGTCGGCGAGGGGGCCTCGAGGTATCGCTCGAGGGCGTCGCGAGCCCGGCCCAGGAAGGCCGAGCCGCCGCGGGAGGCATCCGCCTGGCGGACGAAGACGAGGAACCGCGCGGCGAGCAGCGGCGGCGTCCGAAGGGCGTCGAGCACGTCGGCCGGCGCGGCGTCGGGCCCGTCGAACTCCTGGATGCCCAGGCCCGGGTCCTCCGCGCCGAACACGCATTCGACGAGGGCGTCGCGAGCCTGGCCGCGGAGATACGGGTCGTCACCGACGAGGACATACACCGGGGCGGGCTTGGACCCGGCGAGCTGTTTGACGAAGTCGCTGAGCCGGACCACCCCCGTGGCGGCACTTCCCTTGCTGGTCTTTCGTTTCGCCATGGTCTCCCGGTAGGCACGGCGGCGGTCCCCTCCGCGGCAACCGCTGTTGTGTTTGTAGGAGAGGCCGAGCCGGATGTCCAGCCCCTACTCCGCCAGGCGGGGGCCCCCGGGGGGCCCCTCGGGGGTCTCCGAGGGGACTGCGGCGGGCAGAAGGACCGTAAACCGCGTCCCTCGGCCGGGCGTCGAGTCGCACGTCATGCGGCCGTCGTGGCGCGAGACGATCGCGAAGGCGGTCGAGAGGCCGAGGCCCGTTCCGCCGTCGTCCGACCTGGTGGTGAAGAACGGCTCGAAAATGCGGTCCCGAATCTCCTCGGGGATACCGCGGCCGGTGTCTTCGACCTCGATCCGAACGTAAGGCCCGGGCGTGAGGCCCAGGGGCTGGGCCTCGGCCGGCGAGAGCTCGGCGCCGGAGGCGCGGAGCGTCAGGGTGCCCCCCTCGGGCATGGCATCGCGGGCGTTGACGACGAGGTTCATCAGGACCTGATGCAACTGGGTGGGGTCGGCCTGCACTCGGGGCAGAGGCCGCCGGATGTCGGTCCGCACCTCGATGGCCGAACCCAACGTCCGCTCGACGAGGCCGCGGGTCTCGACGATGAGGGACGACAGGTCGACGGATTCCTTGCGGGTGGGGTGCTTGCGGCTGAAGGTCATGAGTTGGCGGACGAGGTCGGTGCCTCGCTGGGCGGCTTCCTCGATCTGCCGGGCCGCCTCGTGGTCGTCCGTGTCGTCGGGCAGGTGGGCCTCGAGGATGCCGGCGAAGCCGAGGATGCCGGTCAGGAGGTTGTTGAAGTCGTGAGCGATGCCCCCGGCGAGTGCCCCGAGGGTCTCCATTTTCTGGGCCTGGAGGAGCTGTTCGCGGAGCTGGACCTGCTCGCTGACGTCGATGCTGACGCCGAGGGTGCCCATCAGCCGCCCGCGGTCGTCGTGAATCTGGGACAGCGTCAGGAAGACCGTCTTGGTGGTCCCGTCTTTGCGCAGGATGGGGCACTCGCCGAACCAGGAGCCGTCTCTCCGGAGCTGCCGGAGGACGTCGCGATCGAGGTCGCTTCGGCGGTCCTCGGGGATGATGAAGCGGATGTCGCGACCGAGGGCCTCATCGGCGGGCCAACCGGTCAGGCGCTCGGCGCCCCGGTTCCAGAAGACGATCCGTCGGTCCGGGTTGGTCGTGGTGATCGAGAACCGGGCGTTCTCGATCAGGCCGCGGAGGTTCGCCTCGCTCTCGGCGATGCGGTCGCGGTCCTGGCGTTCGAGGGCCACCATCAGCAGGAAGAGCCACAAGACCGGCAGAAGCGGTTCGAGCAGGTCTTCGATGAAGTCGGCCTCGATAAGTTCGGCCCGCCACTCGATGACGTTGGCCAGACCCAGCAGTGCCGTCAGCAGGAGCACGGTCAGCAGCAGCCCGCCGGTGGGGCCTTTGCGGGCCGTGCGATCCATCAGGACCACGGCGACGGCCATCACCGCGAACGCCACGCTGAGACCCTCGACGGCGGCGATGGCCGCCTCGACGTAAGGCCCGGTCGATGCGGCCAGGATCACGAGGCGCGCTCCCGATTGGCCCGCCGGATGCGGAGGGCGGCGACGAACAGCCAGACACTGGCTGCCAGGGCCGACAGGTGCTCGATCCAGTTGAGGGCCTGGCTCCACGCCCCGCCCTTGACAGCCAGGCCGACGCTCTTCTGCCAGAACTGGATCACGTTCTCAGGCGGAACGTCCTCGATGAAGAGGCCTTCGGCGACGGTGCTGATCCACGAAAGGAGAAGCAGCATGACGGCCGGAACGAAGGGCCGCAGCGACGGCAGGTCGGCGATGCGCCGACGGTGGGCGAGCAGGTACGCGAGCAGCACCAGCCCGATGGCCAGCGTCAGGACTTCGCTGAACTGAAACATAGGCGCCCCGCAACTCCACGGCGAGGCGGACCGGTCGGGACTCATCCAGGCGGCGGCCAGGCCCCCCGCCGCAGCTTGGCTATACAGTCTACTGCTCGCCCGCCCGTGCGACAAGCGCAGGCTGGCTCCCGTCCTTACCCTTGCGGCCCGATCCGGTCGTAGCCGGTGTACGGCCGAAGGGCCTCCGGGACCGCGACGGCCCCGTCCGCCTGCTGGTAGTTCTCGATCACGGCGATGAGCGTCCGCGAGGTGGCGATGGCCGTGCCGTTGAGGGTGTGGACGAGCTCCGGCTTCTTGCCTTGCTCTCGGCGGAATCGGATGCCGAGGCGGCGGGCCTGGTAATCGGTGCAGTTGGAGGTGGAGGTGATCTCGCCCCACTCGCCGCCGTCACCCCGGCCGGGCATCCAGGCCTCCAGGTCGAACTTGCGGTACGCTGGTCCGCCGAGGTCGCCCGTGCAGATGTCGACGACGCGGTAGGGGATGCCCAGGGCCTGGTAGATTTCCTCCTCGACCCGGAGCATCTCGGCGTGCATCGCCTCGGAACCCTCCGGGGCGGTGAAAGCGAACATCTCGACCTTTGTGAACTGGTGCACGCGATAGAGGCCGCGGCCGGCCCGCCCGTAGGCCCCGGCCTCGACGCGGAAACAGTGGCTCAGGCCGCCCGCCTTCAGCGGCAGCCTCTCGGCCGGCAGGACCTCGTCCATCAGCAGGCCGCCGAGCGTGATCTCGGCCGTCGCGATCAGCCCCAGGTCGAACCCCTCGATGCGGTAGATCTGCGTCTCGTCGCCCCGGGGGTTGAAGCCGGTCCCCTCCAGCACCTGCATCCGGGCCAGGTCGGGCGTGGTGTGGAGGGTGAAACCTTCGGCGGCGAGCTTCTCCAAAGCGAAGCGGCACAGGGCCAGTTCCAGCGTCACCGCCTCGTTCTTCAGAAAGTAGAAGTTTGAGCCGGTGACCTTCGTGGCGCTGTCGAAGTCGATGAGATCGAGGGCCTGGCCGATCTCGACGTGGTCCCTCGGCTCGAAGTCGAACTGGCGGGGCTCGCCCCAGGAGCGCACCTCGCGGTTGTGGGATTCGTCCGGCCCGACGGGCGAGTCGGGATGGGTCAGGTTGGGGATGAGGGCCTGTTCGGCGCGCAGCTCCTCCTCCACGGCCGCGAGCTGCTCGTCCAGCTTGGCGATGCGGGCCTTCAACTCTCCCGCCTCCTCCACCAGGGGCGGGCGCTCCTCCTTCGAGGCCTTGCCGATGCGCTGGCTCAATTCGTTCCGCCGGCGGCGAAGCTCGTCCCCTTCGGTGATCAGCACGGACCGCTTCTCGGCCAGCTCGAGGACGCGATCGAGGTCGGCCCGCACGCCGCGATTCCGGATGTTCTCGCGGACCTCGTCGGTGCGGGTGCGGATGGTCTCCAGGTCGAGCATGGGGAAGGCCCTCCAGGTGCGCTCCGTGCGAGGGTATTGTGCCGCATGCGCCCGGCCCGTGCAAGCCGTGCCGGACCCGTCCAGGAGCGCGATGGCCCGGTCAGCGGCCAGCCCGGCGGACCAGGACGACCCAGTCCTCGTCGGGGGCCGAGGGCGGGCGGCCGAGGTCGCGCGGGCCGCCCCCGGCGACACTCCGCACCGATCCCGTCTGCAAGCTGTCGCTCGTGTCGTGGACCAGGCCCACCTCGACCCCCCCGGCGACACTCCGCACCGATCCCGTCTGCAAGGGCCCGCCGGCGCGAGGGTCGTACCACCGGACGTCGAACGGCCCGACCGCGTCGCCCAGGTCGAGCGCGGTGCTCCCGCCGCGCTTCAGATAGACGACGTAGACCTCGCCTTCCTTGAGGAAGCAGTAGTCGTCCCCGTCCGCCGTCCGGGCGTCGTCGCCGGTCATCTCCCAGAAGGGGACCCGGTTGTCGGCGAAGAACTCCAGGGCGTGGCGGCAGTAGTCCCACCACCGGTCGCGGCTCCGCCAGTCCTGGCACGTGAGGTCGGAGTGGTCGTGCCGGTAACCGAAGTACCACTCGGTCCCCGCGCCGCCGGCCATGAGGTTTCCCCACAGGCCGTTCCTGCGGCCGTCCTCGTGCGAGTCGCCGGCATCGTGGTCCGGGCGGAGGGCGTGCTGGGCGTCTCCCGGCTCATCGCAGGCGACCACCCAGGGCTTGCCGGCCGCCTCGGAGCGGTCGATGTAGTCGCGCGTCCGTCGGTGCACGTTGGCGAAGTCGGGCTTGTTCGTCTGGAGCGAGAAGCCCGTCAGGCGGGCGCCCGGTCCGAGCAGGTCGTAGTGGTTGGCCCCATTATGGATCACGATGTGGTGGTGGTAGGGGTCGTGGTCCCAGAAGTAAGCGGCCCAGGCCTTCTTCTGGGCGGTGGAGGCGTTGTTGATCTCTTCGCCCAGGTTCCAGTTCAGGGCCAGGTGGTGGCCGAAGCGGGCGATCAGCTCGCGATAGTACATCCGCCGGTCCAGCCCCAGGTCGCCGCCGTCGAGGAGCAGCTCGTTCTCCGTCTCCTGGGTCTTGAAGTGAAGATAGAGGCCCAGCCGGTCGGCGTGCTCGAACACGATTTCCCACTGGGCGAGCTTGGAGCAGTCGAAGCGGGTGTAGGGTCCTTCCGGCGTCACATAGGGGAAGACGTTCTTGTCGTCGCCGTGGATCGTCAGCGGGATGAAGGAGAAGGCGTTCATGCCCTCGGAAGCGAGGTAGTTGATCGCCCCGATGATGGCCTTGCCCTTGCCGCCGCGCCAGGTCGGGTCGCCGGGCCGCCAGTCGCGTACGTGGGCCTTCCAGGACTTTCGGCGTCCGCCGACGTCCGTGGTGTTGTCGAAGTCTTCATAGGCCAGGAAGTTCTCCGGGGCGTCGGCCCCGCACTTCAGGAACCATTCGCCCGTCTCCGCGAACCGAAGGTAACGGGTGCCCGCGTACTGGAGCAGACCTTTGCCCCGGAAGTCGCGGCCGGTCTTGTCCGTCGGTCCGACGGTCAGCGTCCCGGTCTTGCCGTCGATCGAGGGGACCGGCTCGCCGGCGTTCGGGTCGTCGCTGGCGGCAACGCCCGGCCCGGTGCGGAAAAACGCCTGCCAGGTCCACTGCCCGGTGCGGTCCGGGGCAAAGTGGACCATCCAGACGTTGCCGGCCGCGGCCCCCGTGTCGGCCGACTTGCCATCGGCCGCGTAGTAGCCCGGCACGGCGTGTACCGCGTCGCCGTTTCGGAACGTCACGGTCAGGCGGTAGTCGGTGAACGGGTTGGGATCGGCCGTTTCGCCGGCGGCCGGGCCGCCGAAGGCCAGCGTCACCTTGTGCCACTTCTTCATCTCGCCCGAGGCCTGAACGGAGCCGATCTCGAAGGTCGTCTCGGGGGCCACGGTCGTGAGGACGGCCGGTTTGGCGCCGCGGCCCCTCCGAGCCGGGTCGCGCTCCTGCCGACGCCGGGCGGCCGTCGGTTGGGCCGCAGCGGCGCCGGCCGGGCCTTCGAGGGTGAACGAGACCTCGAGCGCCTTGCCGGCCTCGCCCCTCGCACCGCCCTGAGGATACGGCGTGGCCTTCAGCGTGTGCCGGCCGGGCTCGATGGACCACGCGCCGTAGTCGCCGTTGCGGTCGCCGGCCAGGGCGTAGGGGGCGACGTTCTCGGTCTGGACTGTCCGGCCGTCGACCTCGAACCGGACGCTCCCGACGTTGCCCGCGACGTCGGCCCGGACGTTGATCGCGCCGCCGACTTTCGCGCGATCGATCGTTGCGCCGTCTTCGAGCGGGCCGATGTCGCGGTCCGCGCGGGCGTCGATCAGCGTGAAGCCTGTGACCTCGGTGGCCGACGCCGCGGTCGCTCCTGCGATCGTCAAGCCAAGCGCAGCGACGAACAGGGGGAGCGAGTTGAAGAGGGAACGGACTGCTGCCGGTTTGAGCATGGACCTCGGTCTCCAGTCAGGTTGTGGGGCACGTGCCAAAGCATTCTGCCCGGCTCAAGCCCGAAATGCAAGGCATTCGGGGGTCTGTCGGCTGCCGGCGACCGGCCTCCGGAGACGCCGGACGCCCTTTCCTGTGCGTCCAGGGCCGGTTGCAAAGAGGCCGGGCCGCGGTACAATGAGCCGAACGGTTCGGGTCCGAGCGGACGGCGACCAACATGCCGGCAAACGTGACACCCCAGTACCGGGCGGCGGAGCAGACCCTGCGCGAGGCCCGCACGGTGCCGGAGAAGATCGCCGCCCTCGAAGAGATGTACGCCACCATCCCCAAGCACAAGGGGACCGAGAAGATGCAGGCGGACATCAAGCGCCGCCTGGCGAAGCTTCGCGCGGCCGCGCATCAGGCCAAGGGCAGGGCAGGCGTGGACCCGTTCCACGTGGAGCGGCACGGGGCGGGCCAGTTCGTCCTGGTCGGGACGCCCAACGTCGGCAAGAGCGCCCTCGTCCATGCCGTCAGCGGGGCCCACGTCAACGTCGCCCCCTATCCGTTCTCAACGCACGGCCCCGTGCCGGGCATGATGCCGTTCGAGGACGTCCAGATCCAGCTCGTCGACCTGCCGCCCGTGACCCGGGACGGCCTGGTGCCGGGGATGCTCGGGACGGTGCGTGCGGCCGACGGGGTGCTGATCGTGGTGGACCTTTCGGCACCGGACCTGATGGAGCAGATGGACACGTGCCTGGAGGTGCTGGCCGCGCGGGGCGTCGTGCCGGAAGGAACCGAGGTTCCCGAGGGCGGGACGGCCATGAAGATGCTGATGGTCGGTACGAAAGTGGACGCCGAGCCGGCCCGGGAGAACCTTGAGGCCTTGCGGGAACTTCGCCCCGACGCCCTGCCGACGGTCCCGACCAGCGCCGAGACGGGCGAGGGGCTCGACCGCCTGGCGGCCCGGTGCTTCGAGATGCTCGACGTGGTCCGCATCTACTCGAAAGAGCCCGGGAAGCCCCCCGACATGGACCAGCCGTTCGTGCTGCCCCGGGGAAGCACCGTGCTGGAGCTGGCATCGGCGATCCATCGGGAGATGGCCCAACACCTGAAGCGGGCCCGGATCTGGGGCTCGGGGAAGTACGACGGCCAGCCGGTCCAGCAGGAGCACGTTCTGGCCGACCGGGACGTTATCGAGCTGCACGTCTGAGCCGGGAGCAAGACGGTTAAGGCCGGAGGGAAGGGGCTTGCGAACTCGGTGGACGGGGCGTAAAATAACAGTGGGAAAAGGGTGTGCCCAGCGTGAAGCCTGCCTGGTTGGAAGACCCTCGGCTGTGGGCCGGCCGGGGGATAGCACTACGTGGTTTCCGTGTGCTCGACGTCGGGCTGCCCGGCGCGGATCGTGTGAATGTCTGCGCCGGGCGGGCCGCCACAGGACGAGGTGAGGGATGATCGGATCGCGCAAACGCATCGGGGAGATCCTCCAGGAATGGGGGATCGTGACGGACAAGGACATCCAGCAGGGGCTGGAGAGGACGGCCCGCAGCGGCCGGCGGATGGGGGAGGCCCTGATCAGCATGGGGGCGTGCACCGAGGTGGACGTCACCAAGGCCCTGGCGCTGCAGTTCGACATGGAGTTCGTGGACCTCGATATCGGGACCATCAACCCGCAGGTCATGGAGATGATCCCGGAGACCATGATGCGGGAGTACCAGATCCTGCCGCTCGCCTACGAGGACGGGCGGCTCCGGGTGGCCATCACGGACCCCCTGGACCTCGAATCGGTCGATGCCATGCGGTTCCGGCTGAACATGGACATCGACTGCGTTCTGGCGGCCCGGCAGCAGGTCGAGCAGATCATCTCGGGTTACACGGAACAGTCGGAATCGGAGTCGGTGGACTCGATGCTCCAGGAGTTCACCTCGTCGGACGTGGAATTCGACGACCGGGGCGAGGGAGGGCCGACGACGGGGGCCGACTCGGCCCCGATTATCCGGCTCGTCCAGATGATCATCACCGAGGCGGTCCGGATGCGGGCCAGCGACATCCACGTCGAGCCGTTCGCCAACCGGCTGCGTGTCCGGTACCGCGTCGACGGGGTGTGCGTGGAGCGGGACCCGCCTCCCAAGCGGCTCCAGGGCTCGATCACGACCCGCATCAAGCTGATGTCGGGGATGCAGATCGAGGAGAAGCGCCTCCCGCAGGACGGCCGAATCCGCATGCGTCTCGACGGGGACGACCTCGACTTCCGCGTCTCGACCCTGCCCGGGTACTACGGCGAGAGCGTCGTGCTGCGAATCCTGAGGGCCGAGTCGATCAATCTGGGCCTCGATTCCCTGGGGTTCCAGGGGGACGACTTCCAGCTCTTCGAGAAGCTCATCGAGCGGCCCAACGGCATCTTCCTGGTGACCGGGCCCACCGGGTCGGGCAAGACGACGACCCTGTACGCCGCCCTGAACAAGCTGAACACGCCCGACCGGAAGCTCATCACGGCGGAGGACCCGGTCGAGTACCACATCTCCGGGATCAACCAGGTGCAGGTGCGGCAGGACATCGGCCTGACGTGGCAATCGATCATCCGTGCGATGATGCGTCAGGCGCCGAACATCATCCTGGTGGGCGAAATCCGGGACATCCAGACCGCAGAGATGGCTGTGCAGGCGTCCCTGACAGGACACCTGGTATTCAGTACACTTCATACTAACGACGCGCCCTCTGCGATCACCCGCCTGATCGATATGGGCGTCAAACCGTTCCTCGTGGCCAGCAGCGTCCAGGCCATCATGGCCCAGCGGCTCATCCGGGTCCTGTGCAACGAGTGCAAGGAGCCCGACCCGGAGGTCGACGTCCCGACGCTTCAGCGGCTCGGCGTGACCGACAACCAGCTCCAGCAGGCGACGTTGATGCGGCCCGTGGGGTGTCAGAAATGCCATAATATGGGCTATCGGGGCCGTTTGGGCATCTTTGAGCTGCTCGCGATGAACGGCGAGCTCAAGGAAATGGCGTTCCAGAGGAGACCGCTGAACGAGATCCGCCGCGCCGCACGGGCCATGGGCATGCGGACCCTCCTCGAGGACGGGCTCACGAAGGTGCTTCGCGGTGTGACCACGCTGGACGAAGTCCTGGCCCGGGCCCAGCGCGAGGCCGTCCTGGCCGGCGCCGGATAGGCCGATTTGCCCTGGCCCGGTCGTTTGACCTAAAATTGTGTGCGGGAGAGTCGGAATGAGAGCACGCGAGGCAGTTCGATGATGCAGATCGAGAAGCTGCTTCAGTTCGTCATCACGAAGAACGCCAGCGACCTCCATCTGCACGTCGGCCGTCCTCCCGTCATCCGCCTCCACGGGCGGCTCCGGACGCTCGAGACGGAGGTCCTGAAGCCCGACGACACGGCCGGGCTGATGCGAAGCATCACCCCCGACCGGCACCAGCAGGAGCTGGAGGAGGTCGGCTCGACGGACTTCGGTTTCTCGTTCCAGGACCAGGCCCGTTTCCGCGTGGCCGTGTTCAAGCAGCGGGGCAACGTGAGCCTGTCGCTGCGCCAGATCCCTTCCCGCCTGATGTCGATCGAGGAGATCGGCCTTCCGAGCACCGTCGAGAGCCTGCTCGGGAAGACCCGGGGGCTGTTCCTGGTGACCGGCCCCACCGGCTCGGGCAAGACGACGACCCTGGCCTCGATGATCAACTACATCAACGAGCACTTCGACCGGCACATCATCACCGTCGAGGAACCGATCGAGTACTACCACGAGCACAAGAAGTCGATGGTCAACCAGCGGGAACTCCACAGCGACGTGCCGAACTACGAGGAGGCCGTCCGTCGGGCCCTCCGGGCCGACCCCGACGTCATCCTGGTCGGCGAGATGCGTGACACGCAAACAATGGCCGCCGCCATCCGGGCCGCCGAGACGGGGCACCTCGTCTTTGCGACGCTGCACACGACCGGCGCGGCCGGGACGGTCAACCGCATCGTAGACGCGTTCCCGGTGGCCCAGAAGGAGATGATCCGGATTCAGCTCGCGGGGTCGCTGATGGCCGTCATCTCGCAGACGCTGGTGCCGCGGATCGACATGCCGGGACGCATCGCCGCCTACGAGTTCCTGATGATCACGCCGGCGGCCCAGAACCTGGTCCGGAAGAACGAGACGTTCCGTCTGGAGTCGGTCATCCAGACGGGACGGAAGTGGGGGATGCAGTTGCTGGACGACTCGCTGTGGGACCTTTACTCGCGGGGCATCATCGCGCCGGAAGAGATGCTCGAGCGGTGTCAGCGGCCGGAGGAGATGCACGAGAAGCTGGCCCAGACGCCCGAGGGACGCGAGGCGTTGAAACGCGCGGCCGGCCCCGTCGACGAGGCCGACCTGAAGACCGGCCAGCGGGCCGCCATCCGTTAGTGGGAACCGTCAGCAGAAGGGGCAGACTGTGACTCGGACACCTGACGCCCGGAGCCCGGCGGATGGGGCCGCCCAGCCGGCCGCCACGGCCTCGGCCAAGGAGGCGCGCCATCAGCGGTTGGGCGAGATCCTGGTCGACCTGGGCCGTATCACTCAGAAACAGCTCGACGAGGCCCTGGAGATCAAAAAGAAGCGGGGAGGCGCCACCGGCGCCGTCCTCGTCGACCTCGGATACTGCGAGGAAAGCGACGTTTCCGAGGCCCTGGCCCTTCAGCTCGGCATGCGGCGGATCGACCTCGACGAGATCGAGATCCCGCTGGAGATCATCGAGCGAATCGACGCCGTGACCGCCCGCAGCTACAGCGTCGTGCCGGTCCAGTTCGCCGACGGCAAGCTGACGGTCGCGATGGCCGACCCGAACAACTTCCGGGCCCTCGACGAGCTGCACATGCTCCTGGACCACCAGGTCGAGGGGGCCCTGGCGGACCCGCAGGCCGTCGTCCGGGCACTCGACAAGTACTACGCCGAGACCCAGTCCGTCGAATCGCTGATCGACCAGCTCGACGAGACGGCCCAGTGGATCCGCGACGCGGATTCCGAATCGATCGACCTGGAAGACATCCGGGCAATGAGCGAGAGCCAGCCGGTCAAGAAGCTGCTCAACCTGGTGCTCCTCCAGGCGATCCGCGATAAGGCCTCCGACATCCACTTCGAGCCGTTCGAGGACGAGTTCAAGATGCGGTACCGCATCGACGGCGTCCTCTACGAGATGGTGCCGCCTCCGCGGCACATCGCCTTGGCCGTGGTCAGCCGGATCAAGGTCATGGCGAGCCTCGACATCGCCGAGCGCCGGCTGCCCCAGGACGGCCGGATCGAGCTGACCGTCGGCGGCAAGCCCGTGGACCTCCGCGTCTCGGTGCTGCCGACCATGTTCGGCGAGAGCGTGGTCATGCGGGTCCTGGACCGCTCGCAGGTGGAGCTCGACATCACCAAGCTCGGACTCCGCGACGACGAGCAGGCGATCATCGACGAGCTGATCCACATGCCCAACGGCATCGTCATCGTCACCGGGCCGACCGGCAGCGGCAAGACCACGACCCTCTACTCGGCCCTCTCGTCCATCAACTCGGTCGAGACCAAGATCATCACGACCGAGGACCCGGTCGAGTATGACATCGACGGGCTGATCCAGGTCCAGATCAACCCGGACATCGAGCTGACGTTCGCCCGGTGCCTGCGGCACATTCTGCGGCAGGACCCGGACGTGATCCTGGTGGGCGAGATCCGCGACCTGGAGACGGCCGAGATCGCCATCCACGCGTCGCTGACCGGCCACCTGGTCTTCACGACGCTCCACACGAACGACGCGCCGACGGCGATCACGCGGCTCCTGGACCTGGGCCTGGAGCCCTACATGGTCACGGCGACGCTTGAGGCGGTCGCGGCCCAGCGACTCGTCCGGCGGGTCTGCACGAACTGCCGGGCCGAGTTCGAGCCCACCGAGGAGATGCTGTGGGAGCTCGACCTCGAGCCGGAGGAAGTCAGCGGCCGGACCTTCTACTTCGGCAAGGGCTGCGACCAGTGCAACAATACGGGCTATCGGGGCCGGACGGGCATCTACGAGATCATGCGGCTCGACGACGCCCTGAAGGACCTCATTCTCCAGGAGTCGTCCACCAACGTCATTCGTGAAGAGGCCCGGAAGCGCGGCATGCGGACGCTGCGCGACAGCGGCCTGATGTCCATCTTCGACGGCATTACCACCATCGAAGAGGTCGTCAAGGCCACGATCTCCGAGCAGTAGACGGGAACGAAGGAACGGGACGCTATAGAAGGAGGCGTGCGAGATGCCGGTCTTCCAGTACGAGGCCATGGACGCCCAAGGCCAGGAGATCAGCGCCGAGGTCGAGGCGGGGAGCCAGGAGGAGGCGGTCCAGAAGATCCGCCAGATGGGCCAGTTCCCCACCCAGATCCGGACCAAGGGACGCCGGACGCGGGTGGCCGCCGGGCCCAAACGCAAAGGCAAGACCTTTGCTCTCGGCCGGGTCAGCAACAAGCAGCTCACCCAGTTCACCCGCCAGATGTCCACCCTCCAGGACGCCGGCCTGCCCATTCTCCGAAGCCTCCGCATCCTGGAAGGCCAGACCAAGCCGGGCGTCCTTCGCAATGCCCTCCAGGACATCGTCGAGGACGTCGAGGCGGGCTCCACCCTGTCGGAGGCCATGGAGAAGCACCCCAAAGCGTTCGACAGCCTTTACGTCCACACGGTCCGGGCCGGCGAGGCGGGCGGCGTCCTCGACCAGATCCTCCGCAAGCTCGCCGAGTTCATGGAGAAGGCCCAGGCCCTGAAGCGGAGAATCATCAGCGCCATCATCTACCCCACGGTCGTCATTTCGGTGTCGGTGATCGTCCTGTTCTGCATCATGAAGTGGATCGTCCCGCGGTTTAAGGACATCTTCTCCCAGCTCAAGATCGAGGGCGGCCTGCCCGGACCCACCGAGGTCCTCATCCAGATCTCCGACTTCTTCACGGTCTACTGGTGGCTGCTCCCGGTCATCCCCCTGGGCATCTACGTGGGCATCCGCCTGACGAAGATGACCCGAGGCGGACGGTACGTGCTGGACTGGCTGAAGATGAACACGCCTGTCATGGGCAGCATTGTGAGCCGGACGGCGGTGGCCCGGTTTTCCCGGACCCTCGGCACGCTGATCTCCTCGGGCGTGCCGATCCTGGAGGCCCTGAACATCACGCGGGCCACCGTCAGCAACGAGGTGGTCTCGAAGGCCCTGGGCACCGTCCACGACTCGATCCGGGAGGGCGAGAGCATCGCCGGCCCCTTGCGCCAGAGCGGCGTCGTCGACCCCATCGTCGTCAACATGGTCGACATCGGCGAGGAAACCGGCGAACTCGACGCCATGCTCGTCAAGGTCGCCGATACCTACGAGGAGGAGGTCGACCACAGCGTCGGCAACCTCGTCAGCGCCCTGGAGCCGTTCATGATCATCTTCCTCGGCCTGGCGATCGGCGGCATCGTGATCAGCCTGTTCCTGCCGCTCGTCAAGATGATTCAGGGCATGGGCGGGCGCTCGTAAGGCCGGAGGCAGAGCGGCGGCGCGCCCGAGGTGGGCCGCCGGAAGGGACTGGCAATGGACCGACCGACACGGAAACCCGGTTTCACGCTGGTCGAGCTGCTCATCGTGCTGAGCATCCTCGTGGTGCTGATGGGCCTGCTCATCCCGACGGTCTCGAAGGTCATGGAGCTGGCCTACAAGGCCAGGACCCGCCGGATGATGCAGGACATCGAGGCCGCCCTCAGCGCCTTCAGGGACGCCTTCGGCAACTATCCCCCCAGCACCCCGCGCCGGGCGTCCGATCCCAGCAGCGGGGTCATGGAATCGGGGCCCGCCAACCTGGTCTACTACCTCCAGGGCCCCGGCGGCGGCGGATGGGGCATGGCCAACGGCGGCGCCATGCCGTTCGGCGGCCGGCCCAGGAAGTCGTATCCGCCGCTCATTCAGCCGGACGCCTCCATGCTGGTCTACGAGAACAACAGGCTGGCCGGCATGGTGGATGCCTTTCCGGAGGCGGGCATCGTTCGGGGCCAGACCACGGGGCGGATCCTCTACTTCCGCGCCAACGCCACCAACCCGGTCTTCGACGTCCGCGACCTCGGCAACTACGACGGCACCGATGCCATCGAGGGCTACGCCAGCCAGACCCACATGGACTTCAGTTGCGGCATCGACCAGGCGTCGGGAACGGTCATCCGCGAGCCCTACCTGCTCGTCTCGCCCGGCGTGGACCGACGCTACGGCTACATCCGGGAGGACGACACCGGCAGCGACGTGGAATGGGTCCCGGCGACCGAGGACGACGAAGACAAGAAGTGCGACGACATTACGAACCGCTGACAGCGCCCGAAGGAGGGCCGTCCCATGAGACGCGACCGACTTTCGAACCCGAGGGCCCCTCAGGGCTACACCCTGGTCGAACTGCTCGTCGTGATGGGCATCATCGTGCTCCTGGCCGGACTCATGCTCCCGGCCATCGGCCAGGTGACCGTGGCCTACCACGAGTTCAAGACCCGCTCGATCATCAGCCGGCTCGAAGTGGCCCTGGCGTCGTATCACACCTACTTCGAGGAATACCCCCCGAGCAGCCTCAGCCACGCCCAGAAAACGCTGGGGAGCACGTTTGCCGACCAGGAAATCGGCAACCTGGAGTCCGGACGGTGCAGCGCCATTCTGGGCTACTGTCTCACCGGTCCGGAGGGCCTCGGCTGGATCGACGAGTCCCCCTACGGGGAGGCCGAGGGGGAGAGCTGGGGCATGCTTTTCGAGAGCGAAGAGGAGGCCGCCGGGGCGATCCACGATGCCTTCCGGCCGTCGAAGCCGATCCTGTATTTCCGCGCCGAGCCGGGCCGCCAGCGCGTCTACGACGTGACCGACCAGGGCGAGCTCGATTCGTCCGATCCGCCCGACCAGGGGTTCAAGAGCCAAGCCCATTTCGAGCTGCTCGTCAAGATCGACAACAACAGCCTGCCGGCCAGCCAGCAGTGGCGGCGACCGACCGGCTACATGCTGATCGCACCCGGCGCCGACCGGCTCTACGGATACGTCAAGCAGAGCACCGCCACCGACACGTGGCAGGCCGCCACCAGCGTCGACGGCGACGCCTTCTGCGACGACATCTGCAACTTCAGGTACGGGGGCTAGCCCGGGAGGCTGAGTGCCATGGACACGCTGAGACGCGCACGAGGCAGCCATCCCAGGGGGTTCACCCTGATGGAGCTGATCACGGTCGTCGCGATCATGGGCCTCCTGATGACCCTGATCGCCGTGGCCGTCCCGTCGCTGATGCGACGGTGGCGCATTCGCCAGACCGAGGCCCTGCTGGCGACCCTCGGCCAGTCCCTGAACGCCTATGCCACCGATTACAACGGCGTCTATCCGTGGTACACGAACAAGGGCGACCGGATGCGCGAGGTCCGTAGCGACCTCCGGCCCGCACCCTCCGGCGACATGCCCGACGACGACGACGGCCTCAAGGGCGAGACCGTCCTGTACCTGGCCCTGACCTCCAACGTCCGGAAGGGCCCGTATTACACCGGCGGCCAGAACTGGCAGGTCATGCGGGCCGACGACTATGGCATCTTCGCCGACCCGTGGGGCCGGCCCATCCACTACTACGCCATCGAGGACGAAGACCGCGAGGCGACACCGCTGCTGGAGTCGGAGGGTCCCCGGGCGGACGAGGGCGGCGACGCCGACGCCAAGAAGGACAACATCCGCAGTCGCTAGGAGTGACCCATGCGGGGTGAACGGAGTGACGTCATGCGACCCAGACGCGCGGGTTTCACGCTGACCGAGATGCTGGCCGTGATGGGCATCGGCCTGATCCTCATCGCCGGGACCATCGGGTCGCTTTACGCCCTGGCCGGGCACATCGGCCCCGGCACCGGCGTTGCCACGCTCCAGTCGATGCTCAACGCCACCAAGGCCTACGCCGCCGCCCACAGCGTCGAGGCCCGCCTCCGTCTGGAATCGAGCATGGAGGACCTCAACAGCGGCACGTGGATGAGCATCGAATACAAGGACGGCAGCACCTGGAAAACCGCCCCCATCGACAAGGTCCCCGTCGGACGGAACCTGATCGTCTTGCGGAACCTTCCGCCCGGCCTCCGGCGAGCGCCGTCGCCGCCCCCGGCGACTCGCGCGCCCACCCAGAGCGAGATCGACGAGTGGAACCAGTACTACGAGGACCTGATGGGCGAGCTGGCCCGGCACGGTTTCAACAACGTGTCAAACGGGATCATCGGGGGCGACGTCAAGGCCGGCCAGGACGAGTTCTACGTCTACTTCGAGCCGGAAGGGTACCTCTCGCCCAACCCGCCCAGCGACGGGGCCCGCCAGGTGCTGGTGATCGTCCAGGTTGGCGGGCGCCGCGTCCAGGAGTACGAGTTCTGCCCGCTCAACCCGAACACGGGCACCCGGATGGTTTTCGAGTAGGGCCGGAGGCCGATTGCACGAGCTTTCACTGGCCCAGGCGATCTGGCGGCAGGTGCGGGAGGCGATGCGCGAGCGGCCGGCCAGTCGCCTGGCCGCCGTCAACGTCGTCGTCGGACGCATGAGCGGCGCCGACCCGGAGTCGCTCGAGTTTGCCCTCGACCTCGTGGCGTCGGGGTCCGACTGGCCCGGCGTCCGCATCACCATCCGCTCCGAGCCACTCGCTCTCGTCTGCCGGCAGTGCGGCCGGCTCTTCGAGACGGAGGAGTTTGACCTCGCCTGTCCGGACTGCGGCTCGCTCGACGTCGAGGTGACTGGCGGCCGGGATCTGCGGCTGGAGTCCCTGGAGGTGGTTCCCGCTGATGACCGAGAAAGTGTCACTTGAGAAGCGCGTCCTGTCGGAGAACGACCGGCTCGCCCACCGCCTGCGGGACCGCTTCGCCGAGGCGGAAGTCCTCGTCGCCAACCTGATGAGCTCGCCGGGGGCCGGCAAGACGAGCCTCCTGGAGCGGACGTCCCACGCCCTGGGAGGGGAGCTTCGCATGGCGGTCGTCAACGGCGACCTCGCCACAGACAACGACGCCGAGCGGCTCCGCGCCGCCGGCATGCCTACCCTCACAATCAACACCGGAAGAGGGTGCCACCTGAACGCCAAGCAGGTCACCGACGCCGTCGAGCAGCTCGACTTGGCCGGCCTGGACGTCCTTTTCATCGAGAACGTAGGGAACCTGGTCTGCCCCGCGGGGTTCGACCTCGGGGAGCATCGCCGCGTCGTCGTCGGCAGCACCCCCGAGGGCGAGGACAAGCCGGCCAAGTACCCGGTGGCTTTCCACACGGCCGACTGCGTGGTGCTGAACAAGGTGGACCTGCTTGAGGCGACGGGCTTCGCACCGGACGTCTTCCGTCGCCACGTCGAACGCCTCCGGCCGGACGTGCCGATCCTGGAGGTCTCGTGCCGCACCGGCGAAGGACTCGACGCCTGGGTCGACTGGCTCCGCCGCCAGCGGGAGGCCGTTGGGGCCCGGTCGGCGCGAAAGGGCTTGCCTTAGGGCGGGCGGCGTGGCAGGATAATCGGGGCGGCCCCGTCTCGGGAGGAGAAGCTATGGATTGCCTTGCTTTCTATACGCCGGGTATGTGGGAGATCATCGCCATCCTGGTGGTGGCGCTGCTGCTCTTTGGCCGGCGCCTGCCGGAGGTCGGCCGGAGCCTCGGGCGCGGGATCGTCGAGTTCAAGAAGGGCCTCCGAAACGTCGAGGACGAGATCGAGAAGGCCAGCAGCGAGGACGACGAAGGGAACCAGCCCCCCAGCCAGGGATAGGCCGCGTCACCGGTAGGACGAAGGACCACCTGCTTTACGATGTTCTTCCGGGCGGCCGTTCGCTCCGATCGGCCGACCGCCTCAGCGTGAGCACGGCGATCTCCGGCCGGCAGTTGAACCGCACCCGGTGCAGCCACCCCACGCCACGCGTCACGTACAGCCACGCCTCCCGCACGCGGTGCAGCCCTTCGGCCCGCCGCTTGTTCTTGATCGGCACGATGAGCGGCCCGACGAACGGAATCCGCACTTGGCCGCCGTGCGTGTGACCGGCCAGGATAGCGCCGCAGCCGGCCTCGGCGACGTCGTCGGCGGAGTCCGGGTTGTGGCAGAGCCCCAGGGACGCCTCCTTCGCGGGCACGGCCTGCATCGCCGCCTTCGCGTCGAGGCGACCCGACCACCGGTCCTCTACGCCCACGACCCATAACGGCTTGCCGCCGCGGACGAGCCGGACGGCCCCGTTCCGGAGCAGCCGTACGCCGCGAGATGCCAGCTCCTCGGCCACCGATAGCGGCTCGGCGTCCGGCGTCGGGCGAACGACACCGTAGTCGTGGTTACCCAGGCAGGCGAATACCCCCAGGGCCGGACTGAGGCGTGTCATCAGCGAAGCGACGTCCTGTGCGTGGCTGCCCTCGCGTCCGGTGACGAAGTCGCCGGCAAGCGCCACCAGGTCGCAGTTCAGGCCTGCAAGCCTGTCGACGACCCGCGCGAGATAGTCCTGGGGCACCCGGGGCCCTCGGTGCAGGTCCGACATGAGCCCCACGCGAGCGCCCTCCCAGGCCCGCGGCAGGCCCGGCACCGGCAGGTCCAGGCGGCGGACGTCGATCCAGGTCGGCTCGATCCAGTGGGCGTAGGCGCCGAGTCCTGCCAGCCCGACGCCCCCTGCCAGCAGCGCGCGACGCGTCAAGGCGGCGGTCCTCCGGAGCCCGTCTCGTGTCTTGCCTGGAGGGCCCATCCTGCCGATTATACCCCCGAAACCGGGCGGGGCCAGCCCTCACGCACCGCCCGACCGCCGGGGGGCTTGCAAAACGGGCCCACGTCGGTACAATAGGCGGCCGTTCAGGGCTTGTTGATTGCCCGTTAGACCACCCCGTTTGGTCGCAAGGAGGCCCCATCGTGGCTGACGTGATGAAGGAAATCGAGAAGGCGTGTTTGCAGGGCAACGCCGAGGAGGCCGAGAAGCTGCTCTCAGAGCTCGAGAAGGACGGCGGGACCGAGACGGCCGACTACCAGTATCGCCTCGGCTACGTCCGCGAGATCCAGGGACGCTACGAGGAGGCCATCGAAGCCTACGAGCGGTCCCTCCAGCTCGATGCGACGCACCGGAGCACATTGTTCCGCCTGGCGTTCCTCTACGACATGCGAGGCGAGGAACAGTTGGCGGTCGACTACTACAAGCAGTGCGTCCAGCAGCCGCCCATCCATGAAGGGGCGCTGATGAACCTGGGGGTCCTCTACGACGATGCGGGCCGCTACGACGAGGCCATCGAGTGCTTCGAGCGGATCCTGGCGGTCAACCCGAACCAGGCCCGCGCCCGGCTTTTCCTCCGCGACGCCGAGGCCTCTCAGGTCATGTACTACGACGAGGAGAGCGAACGGCGTCGCGACAAGCGGAACCAGGTCTTGGAGATCCCCGTCACGGACTTCGAGCTGAGCGTCCGCAGCCGCAACTGCCTCAAGAAGATGAATATCCGCACCCTCGGCGACCTGATCCGCCATACCGAGCAGGACCTGCTGTCCTACAAGAACTTCGGCGAAACCAGCCTCCAGGAGATCAAGGACATGCTGGCCTCGAAGGGGCTGTACCTGGGGATGGCCGTCGAGGAAGCGGAGGAGGCCAGGGGCCTGCCGCCCGCTCCGGGGCCGATCCCGGCCCGACCGCCGGTCGTCCGCCCGGCCGGGGCGGCCGTCAAGATCGAGGACGTCGAGATGAGCGCACGCAGCCGAAAGGCCATCGAGCGGCTCGGGTGCGAAACGCTCGGCGACCTGGCGAACCTGACCGAAGAGAAGCTCCTCGGCTCCAAGAACTTCGGTGAGACCTCGCTGAACGAGGTCAAGCAGGCCCTGCGGCGTCACGGGCTCAGCCTGGCCGGCTAGACCGGCGTCCTGCGTGGCATCTCCCCGCATTCGTTGACCTCGCCTCGGCGAGAGAGACGCCGGTCCGCGCCGTGCGCCGCTCGGGATACCTTGGAAACGGGACGTCCGACCGGGACTCTGGGCCTTGTTGCACGCGACGCTCGTCCACGCCTGCTGTGCCGAATGCCTTCTGGCGATCCTGCGACCGCTGCGCGAGGGCGCGCCTTTCACGGTCTTTTTCTACAATCCGAACGTCCAGCCGCTGATCGAGTTCCGCCGCCGCCTGAAGAGCGTCCACGTGCTTTGCGACCAGGAGAAGCTCGACCTGGTAGCCGACGACCGCTACGATGCGAAGCAGTTCCTCGCGTCGGTGCCGTGGGACCGGCCCGAGCGGTGCCTGGAGTGCTGCCGGAAGCGGCTGGCGGAAACAGCCCGTGTGGCCGCCGACCGCGGCTTCGACGCGATCACGACGACGCTCCTCGCGTCGACCCACCAGGACCACGAGGCCGTCCGGCGGATCGGCGAGGAGGCCGCCGCCGAGCACGGCGTGGCGTTCGGTTACGAGGATTGGCGTCCTCTCGCCCGACGGGGCCACGAGGAGGCCGCCCGGCGCCACCTCTATCGCCAGCAGTACTGCGGCTGCCTGTTCAGCGAAGAGGAACGCTTCGAATCGACTCGCCTACATTTGTATCGAGGCCCCGGGGATCGGCAACGCGAGGGAGGTGATGCATGAGAGAGTGCCTCGAGGACCGGCGCGCGCTGGTGGCGGTCGTCGCCCTGGCCGTCGGCGGGGCGGTCATGACGCTGGGGGGCTGTTCGTGCCGAGGCCCTGGCACCCGCGAGCTGGCGACGGCCGCCGGGATGCCGGTCATCCGCGTCAAGCTCGGAGACGACGCGCCCGTCGTGTGGGTCGCGTGCGACGGGCCGTGCCGCCTGACGGCCGGCACGCATGTCCTTGCCGACGACGAGAAGCTCGACTGGACGAGGGTGCGGGCCTCGGGCGGCGGGATATCCGTCGACGGCCGGGAATTCGACGTCCCGGAGGTCGAGCTTCACCCGGACCCCGAAGGGACGTTCCACCTCCGCCATACCGTCGGCGGCGCCGATCGGCGCCGCACGTACCGCGGCTGGTTGAAGCTGATCCGGACCGGGCAGGGGAGCTTGGCGGCCGTCAACTACGTCCCGGCCGAGGCGTATGTCGCCGGCGTCCTGCCGGGAGAGCTGCCCGGCAACTTCCACCCCGAGATGTTCAGGGCCCAGGCGGTCGCCGCCCGGACGTACGCCCTGTACGAGCGCCGCCAGAGACAGGCGCACCCCTTCGACGTCCACGATGACACCCGGAGCCAGATGTACCGCGGCGTTGGTGACGAGACCGACAAGGCCTGGAATGCGGTCGCGGCGACGCGCGGCATCGTCGGCACGTATGGCGGCCGCGGCGGACAGCAACTGCTCAAAATGTACTACCACTCGACGTGCGGCGGGGCGACCAGCTCCACCCAGGTCGTCTATGGTACGCCGGGCCCGAAGATGCTTTCGGGCGTCGACTGCACGTACTGCCGCAAGTCGAAGTACTACGTATGGGACGGGGTCAGGATAGCGAAGGCCGAGATAACCGAGGCCCTTCGCCGCAGCGGCGAGCCCTCGCTGGCCGGCCTGGGCCAGGTCCGGCGGGTCGAGATCGCCGAGAAGGGCCCTCACGGCCGGGCCGTTACCATCCGCATCATCGATGCGGCCGGACGCAGCGTCCAGGTCGATGCGAACACGTGGCGGCTGTGGGTCGGGCCGTCGCGCATCCGGAGCACCCGTTTCACCATCCGAGATGAGGGCAGCACCATTGTTCTGGACGGGGGGGGCTGGGGCCACGGCGTCGGCATGTGCCAGTGGGGGGGAGAATTCCTCGCCGAGAGCGGTCTCACGGGCGAGCAGGTCCTCCGCTACTACTACCCGGGCATCATCCTCGCCCGGGCCTACTGACGCGCCAGGGTCTCGGAGGGAGGTGCCCAGTCATGACCGCCCCCGAGGCTATCGTCTGGGAGGGTCCCGCCGGTTCCTCGCCTGGCGACGGCCCGCGCGCCGGCCGGCTCACGACGCCCCACGGTACGGTCGAGACACCCGCCTTCATCCCCGTCGGCACGAAAGCGACCGTAAAGGGCGTCCTGCCGGACGTCTTGCGCAACGTCGGCGTCCAGATCGTCCTGGCGAACACCTATCACCTGGCCCTGCGGCCGGGACCGGACGTCGTGGCCGACCTGGGCGGCCTGCACGCCATGATGGGCTGGGCCGGCCCGATCCTCACGGACAGCGGCGGCTACCAGGTCTTCAGTCTGGCTGACCTGTGCCGGATCACGGACGACGGCGTCACGTTCCGAAGCCACATCGACGGCGACGAGATCACGCTGACGCCGGAATCGGCCACGGCCATCCAGAACCGGCTCGGGGCCGACATCATCATGGCCCTCGACGAGTGCCCGCCGTACCCGTGCCGCCGCACCGATGCCGAGGCGGCGGCGGAGCGGACGGTCTGTTGGGCCGAGCGGTGCCAGGCCGCGCATGCCCGCGCCGACCAGGCCCTCTGGGCCATCGTGCAGGGAGGCGTCGAGGAGGACCTCCGCCGTGAGTGTGCCCGCAGGCTCGTGGCCATGGATCTTCCGGGCTACGCCATCGGCGGGGTCAGCGTCGGCGAGGGTCACGAGCGGCTCTGCGAGGTGCTCCGCTGGACGGCGCCGGAACTGCCCGCCGACCGGCCGCGGTACGTCATGGGCGTCGGCGAGGTTCGCGACGTCGTGGCGGCGGTCGGCTTCGGCGTCGACCTGTTCGACTGCGTCCTGCCGACGCGAAACGGACGCAACGGCAACGCGTTCACGTTCGACGGGCCGATCCGTCTCCGGAACGAGCGGTTCAAGGTGGACACGGGACCCCTGGAGGCCGGCTGCGACTGCCCCGCGTGCTTCGCCTACAGCCGTGGAACGCTTCGTCACCTGCTGATGGCGGGGGAGATGCTTGGCCCGATCCTCCTGAGCGTCCACAACCTCCGCTTCTATACCCGGCTGATGGGCCGTCTGAGGGGCGCCATCCGGGCCGGCCGCTTCGACGCCGAGGCCCAGGCATTACTTGACAGATACTACGGGAGCCACTAAAAAGGTGCGTCCAGGCCGGCCCTGGGCGGTCCCGGAGAGGGTTCGCCCGGGCCTTTTCACGAAAGGACGTGACCGGTGAACTTCTACGCACTGCTTGCCGAAGCACCCGGCGGAGGAAACGGCGGCGGCGGGGGCGGCGAAATCAACCTGCCATGCATCGCCGTCATGGTCGCATCCTTCGCCGTGATGTACTTTCTGGTCATCTACCCCCAGCGGAAGAAGGAGAAGCAGCGCCAGCAGAAACGCGAGGAGATGCTCAACGCCCTGAAACGTAACGACCACGTCATGACGATCGGCGGCATGCACGGCGTCGTCGTCTCGGTCGCCGAGGACGAGGTCGCCATACGGGTCGACGAGAAGAGCGACGTGAAGGTGCGGGTCTCCCGGGACGCCATCAGCAAGGTCATCGGGGACGAGGAAGCCGAGGAAGAGGGCGAGAAGGCCTGACGGCCGGGCCGGCGCGCCGCCGGACACCCCCGTCCGACTGGAGAGGCACGAGATCCCTATGAGCCGATGGGTTTACTGGGTCAGCCTGACGGCGATCATCGTCATCTTGGGCTACCCCCTCCTGCAGATGGTGGTCGACCCGCTGGCCGACTACCGGTCGCTGTTCAAGCTGGGTATCGACTTGGAGGGCGGGACAAGCCTGGTCTACCAGCTCCGGACCCCGGAGGAAGGCGTCCGGCCCGACGCGGAGGTGGTCCGGCGGACGATCCTCAGGCGAATCGACCCCCAGGGCGTCCAAGGCTACACGGTCAACCAGTTGGGCAAGAGCCGGATCGAGATCGTGATCCCCGGCCGGCGGGCGGCCGTGAAGTTCAAGGCGGCCGAGCCGCTCACGGCCGAGCGCATCGCCGAGCGGCGTAAGGAGGAGAAGCCCCCGCCCGACGCGCTGGCCGCCTACGAAGGCGGCACCCGGCTGGTCGTTCGGATGAGGCCGCCCCTCTACATCCGCGACATCACCGACCGTATCGCCCAGGCCGTCCTGTGGCGGCAGTTCGAGGACCAGCGGTTCGAGGTGGTCCCCCTCGAGGCCGGCGGCGAACGCGGACACGAGAAGTACGACATGGTGGCCGTGTGGCTGCCCTTCCCGCCGACCGAGAAAGAGACCATCGAGGCCTGGCGGGAGGCCATCGAGGCCGGGCTGGCCACCAATCCCGACGTCGAGGACGTCAAGCGGCTCGTCGGCCAGGCGGGGTTCCTCCAGTTCCGCATCGTTGCCGACCGGTTCCAGGACCGCGACAAGGTGGCCGGGGGCGACTTCGAGACGATCGTCAACCTGAAGCGGGCGGGCCGGCCCTCGCCCAACGACCGCTTCAAGTGGTATCCGGTCAGCGAGAGCTATTACGAGGACCTGACGAAACGTGGGATCCCCGACGAATACATCGCCGTCCACGACAAGGAGGCGAAGCGGACCGAGCTGCTCGTCGACGTCGGCGACGGGCAGGACATCACGGGCGAGGACCTCGCCTCGGTCTCACCCGACTCGAAGCCTACGGGCGAGCCGATCGTCAGCTTCTCCATCAAGCCCCGTTCCCAGCAGCGGATGGCCCGGCTGACCAAGAAGGAGAACTACGGCCGCTCGATGGCCATCCTCCTGGACGGCGAAATCCGGTCCGCGCCGACCCTGGGCGGCAGGCGATCGAGGGACGAGTACCAGCCGCTCGCAACCGGCGGCATCATCGAGGGCTACGCCAACACGGCCGAACGCGACCGGGTCCTTCAGATCCTCCAGTCGGGCAACCTCGGGGCCAACCTGGGCGACCCGGTGTTCGAACGGACCGTCGGGCCGGAGCTCGGCGAGGACAACATTCGAAAGGGCGTCCGGGCCATCGCCATCGGCCTCGTCCTCGTGCTCGCTTTCATGGCTGTCTACTATCGCTTCGCGGGGCTCGTGGCCGATGTTGCCCTGCTGCTGAACCTTGCCCTGGTCGTGGCGATCCTGTTCATCGCCAACCAGGCGTGGACGCTGCCGGGCATCGCGGGTCTGATCCTGACGGTGGGCATGAGCGTCGACGCCAACGTCCTGATCTTCGAGCGGATCCGCGAGGAGAGGGGCAAGGAGGGCAGTCTCGCCTTCGCCGTCCGGCGGGCCTACAGCCGGGCGTTCCGCACCATTCTCGATGCCAACGTCACCACGCTCATCCCGGCCTTGGCCCTCATGGTCTTCGCCACGGAGGAGGTCCAGGGCTTCGCCATCGTCATCATCGTCGGCATTGCGATGAGCATGTTCACGGCCCTCGTTTTCACCCGCATGGTCTTTGAGGCCGGCGTGCAGGCCGGGTGGGTCAAGGACCTCAGGATGCAGCAGTGGATTGAGGCGCCGAACGTCGACTGGATGCGCCTGGCCCGGCGGGCCATCGTCGTGTCGGGCGTCCTGGTCCTGGCGGGGGGGATGTACTTTTACACCCGCGGCCGAGACAAGTACGACATCGAGTTCACGGGCGGGACCCAGGTCGACGTGGCCCTGGCCGTGCCCGGCGAGAGCGAGACCGAGAGGCTCGAGACGGTCCGCGACCGTGTTGCCGAGACGTTCGCCCCCGGGGCCGTCGTCCAGCGGCTCGACGTGGAAGCACGTCCCGGCGCGGAGCAGGGCCTGAGCTATTTCCGCATCCGGGTCGCTTCCACGGGCCAGGCCGGCGAAGGGCCCATCGACGAGACCACCGTCCGCAAGAGGCTGCCCGAGGCCTTTGCCGACATGTGGCCGGAGGCGCAGGCGGGCGTTCGTATCGCAATCCAGGCGTCTCGGATCACCGACGACCTCATCCGCGAGCAGATGCGAACCGAGCCGGCCGAGGCCCGTGGGCCCGCCCCGGAAGGGGACGCTACGGAGGCAGAGGCCGTGCCCGAGGCGGAGGCCGGGACGCCGGGGCCTGAGCAGGGCTACTACTTCATCCCGCCGGAGCTCCGCACGTTCCTGGGCAAGCTCCGCCTTCAGTTCACGGTCAGCGTGCCGATGGCCGAGCAGGACGTTCAGGCCGAGCTTCTGCGGTTCCTCCGAGAGCGGCATCCGGAGATCCAGGAGACCGAGGTCCGCGTCCGGGGCACGACGGGCGGGGACCGGCCCGGCCGGTTCAAGGCCTTCGACCTGTGGGTGGCGGTCCCGCATGAGGGCCGCTACGCGGGGGTGTCAAACGCCGAGTTCTGGACCGGCGTCCTGGAGGGGGCCCTGGGGCAGCGCGAGTTTCTCTCGGCCACCAGCTTCGAGGCGACCATGGCCGCCGAGAGCTGGCAGAAGGCCATCCTGGCCATCGTGGGGTCGCTGGCGTTCATCGTGCTGTATATCTGGATCCGGTTTGCCAAGCCCATCTACGGCATCGCCGCCGTGGCCGCCCTGGCCCACGACGTGTTCATCGTCCTGGGTGCGGTCGCCTTGACGGCGGTCTTCGACCGGATCTGGTCGGGCAACTGGCTCCTCCTGACGGACATGAAGATCAACCTGCCGATGGTCGGGGCGTTCCTGACGCTGATCGGCTACAGCCTGAACGACACGATCGTAGTGTTCGACCGGATCCGCGAGAACCGGGGCAAGTTCGGCGATCTCTCCGTCGAGGTGACCAACCGGAGCATCAACCAGACGCTGACCCGGACCATCTGGACGAGCCTCACGACGTTCATGGTCGTGGCGGTGCTGTACGTGCTGGGCGGGACGGCCTCGACGCTGCACGGGTTCGCGTACGTGCTGACGCTGGGGGTCATCGTCGGAACGTACTCCTCGATGGCCATCGCGTCTCCGATCCTGGTGCTCCGCGGCTACCTGATGCGGGTCTACGCGGTGGCGCTGCCGGTGCTGGGCATTGTCGTCACGGCCTACTACCTGTTGAGCGTCGGTTTCGCCGTCTCGCCCGCGGGAGGGGCCATCGTGGCGGTGTGGCTGGTCTGGCTGGGGCTGGCGACGTGGGGCACGCGGGCCTATGCGACCGACCAGGCCTGGACGCTCCAGGACCGCGCCCCGTGGCTCGCGAAGGGCGTGGCCGGGGCGGGCCTCGTCGCGCCGCTGGCCTTCGTGGCGATGCTCCTGGTGGTCCAGTTTGCTCCGGAGGAATCGGGCTGGGCCACCTGGGCCGGACCGATGGCCGTCGGGGCCCTGTTCTCGCTGCCGGCGATGTTCGCCCTCTATCGCAAGGTCTACGGGTCGTTCTTCGAGAAAGGCTAATCCGCGGGCGGCGGAGGGCCCGATAAGCCGTTCGGGAGAAGTGTCTGCCACGAGCCTTCGCGCCCGCGAGGTCGTGCTATGCGTCTGGTCACGAAAGCCCTGCTCATCCTGTCGCTGGTGGTCCTCTGTCTGGCGGTCCTGTGGTACGCCGGCCGGCGCGACGGACCCGCCGGCGATCCGTTCGGCCCCACCAGTGCGCGGAACGAGACGGGCCGAACCAAGTTCGACGACCCCCTCGCCGGCCTGGAGAGGTGGCGGGAGCAGTTCACCCGCTTCGCCCGCGGCGGCAATCCAGGCCCCGACGAACCGGCCGCAGAAGGGGTGCAGCCACAAGCCGAACCAGAGGGGCCCCCTCGGCCTCGGCCGCGCCAGGACCTGCACGACCTCGAGTCGACGGCCGTCGACGAAGGCGTTGCGGTCCTGAGGCCGCGCGGCGAGGTGCTCGGCGCCGACCCGCCGGGGCCCGTTCTGAGACCGGCAGGCCTCCGCGGACGCGTCGTGACCCGGCGGCTGGTGCCCGAGAGGGAAGAGCAGCAGCCGCTCGGCCGGGCCCACGAGGTGACCGACGGAGATACGGTCTACGACATCGCCATCCAGTACTACGGCGACCCGGGCTACGTGGAGCACATTCTGGCGGCGAACCCCGGCGTGGATCCCCAGGCCCTCCGGATCGGTGAACGAATCAGTCTGCCCGACCGGAACAGGCCGGCGACCCCGAAGCCCGAGGCCCCCGCCGAGCCGAAGGTCTACGTCGTCCGTCCCAACGATACGCTGATCCGCATCGCCAGCCGCATCTACGGCGACAGCTCGATGTACCTGAATATCTACGAGGTGAACCGCGACCGCCTGGCCTCGCCGAATGCCACGCTATACGTCGGCCAGCGGCTTCGCCTCCCCGACCCGCCCCGCTGAGTGGCCGTCGAAACGCCTCGCCCTTTCCCCCCTCGTATTGACAACCCCGCGGGCTCGTGCCATCCTGGCCTGGCGACACGCCGTCACACGAACCCGATCTGGCCCGGAGTCGGCTTGTGACAGATGCCCCAGAGGCCATACGCGTCGGGACGAGCGGCTGGTCCTACGAGGACTGGGCGGGCGTGTTCTACCCCGCGCCGAAGAAGCGCGGTTTCGACGAGCTGGCCTACCTGGCCCGGTATTTCGGCTGCGTGGAGGTGAATGCCTCGTTCTACCGGCCGCCCGTGGCCCGCTACACCTCATCCTGGCTCCGCCGGACGCCCCCCGAGTTCGAGTTTGCGTTCAAGCTCCACCAGCGGTTCACCCACCAGCGGGAGGGGGGCTGGAGCACGGAGGAGGCGGACGAATACCGCCGCGGGGTAGGGCCCGTCCGGGAGGCCGGCCGGCTCGGGGCCGTCCTGGTCCAGTTCCCCTGGTCGTTCCGGGCCGGAGACGACGCGTACCGATGGCTCGACGCCGTGCGTCGCGACTTCGGCGATCTGCCGCTGGTGGTCGAGGTGCGGCACGTTTCGTGGACCGACGAGGAGGCCCTGCGGTTCATCCGCGAGGGCGGCTTCGGCTTCGCGAACATCGACCAGCCGTCGAGCCGAGGCGGGGTGCCGCCGATGTCGCTCGTCACGTCCCCCGTGGGCTACGTCCGGCTGCACGGGCGAAACCGGGAGGCGTGGTTCGATCCGACGGCCGGGCGAGATGCGAAGTACGACTACTTGTACGAGGACCGGGAGCTGGACGAGTGGGTGGCGCGGATTCGCGAGATCGCCCGCGCCAGCGAGAAGACCTATGTGTTCACGAACAACCATTACCGCGGCCAGGCCCCGGCCAACGCCCTCCAGATCATCTCCAAGCTCCAGGGCCGGCCGGTGCCCGTCCCGCCGCCGCTCGTGGAGACGTACCCGTTCCTGGAGTCGGTGGCGTCGGAGGGGCCGCCCCCGGGGGAGCAGGGCGCCCTGTTCTGACGCCTGGGTGTATTCTCTTGGGATTCGGCGCGGCGGGTCTCTGTACCCGCCGCGTCTTCGATGGTCCCGGCGCGGTCGGTGCAGAGACCGACCGCGCAGAATCTGCAGGTGAAGCCGCTAAGACACCGGGGCGGCCTGGCGCTCGAACGACACCAGCCGCAGGTCCTTCACCATCAGCGAGACCGCCCCGTAGTGGGCCTCGACCGTACCGGTCACGCGGTACGGGCCGCGGGTCCGGAGGCGGGCGCCGAGCCGCTGGTATGCCTCGGGCAGCAGGACCGCCTCGACCACCCCCCAGGGGTCCTCCAGGCTGATGAACTTCATGAACTCGCCCGTCCGCGTTCGGGTCCGCCGCTCGGCGAAAAGCAGTCCCAGGACGGCCACCTCCTCGTCGGCATGGTCCAGCAGATCGACCGTGCGGACGGCGCCGTTACGGCCGGACAGAAGCGGCAGGTAGACGGCCATCGGACTGGCCGAGGGCGTCATCCCGCCGAGCATCTCGGCCTCGATCTCGATCTTCTGGAGGAGCGAGTAATCCTGGAGGTCCGGGGCGGAGACCGTGGCGGCGGCCTCCGGCGGCGGCCCGTCGAACAAGGGGGCGTCCTCGGTCCTCGACCGGTGCGCCGGCCGGGCGTTGACCTGCCACAGGGCCTGCGGCCGATTTGCCGCGATCGAATCGAGCCCTCCGGCCAGGGCCAGGTTCTGGGCCTCCTCCCGCGACAGGGGCACCCGGGCCAGGACGTCCGCCACGCTTGCGTACGGGCCGCGGTCCTCGCGATTCTCGACGATTCGGGCCATCGCCCGCTCCGACAGGCCCCGCACGTCCATCAGGCCGAGGCGGAGGCCGACTTGGCGAGCCTCGGTGGCTGAGGGGGCGGACGGCGTACATCGCGCGTGTCCCGGAGCTTCCGCTCCGGGCTCGATAGACGAAGACTCGATCACTCCGGGCTCCAGGGTACACCACTCGGTGGTCGGCTCGATATCGGACGCGTTGACGTCCGGCCCGAGGATCGGCACGCCGTGCCGCCGGGCGTCCTCGACGTACGTCCGCCGCTCGTAGTAGCCCGACTGGTTCGCCAGGACCGCCGCCAGGAACTCCGCCGGCCAGTGGGTCCTCAGGTACGTCGCCCGGTAGGCGATCTCGCCGTAGGTGCAGGCGTGGGCCTTGCAGTAGGAGTAGGCGGCGAACTGGTTGATCCGTTCCCAGAGGGTCTCGGCATCGGTGCGGCGGGCCCCGCGGACGATGGCGCCGCGGATGAACCGGGTCTGCCATTCGGCCAGCTTCGACGGCGGGGGCGCCTTTCCGATCTCCTTGCGGAGCCGGTCGCCCTGGGCCAGCGTGAACCCCGCCGCCGCATGAGCCACCCGGATCACGTCCTCCTGGTACAGCATGACGCCGTAGGTGTTCCCGAGGACCTTCTCCAGCGCGGGATGGAGATACTCGGGCGGTTCCAGGCCGCGCCGGCGGCGGACGAAGTGCTCCTTCATCCCGCTGGAGGCGGGCCCCGGGCGGATCAGCGACAGGCCCAGGATGACGTCCATCCGCCGACGGGCCTCCATCATCTTCAGCAGGTTCCGCATGCCGGGCGACTCGATCTGAAAGCACCCGAACGTGTCGCCCCGGCGGAGGGTCTCGGCGGTCGCCGGGTCGCCGTCCTCGATCGCCATCGGGTCGATCCGCACGCCGTGGTTCTTCTGGATCTCGCGGACGGCCGTCTGGATGATCGAGAGCGACCGCTGGGCCAGGAGGTCCATCTTCACGAGGCCGAGGGCCTCGACCGCATCGGCCTCGTACTGGGTGATGACGACGCCTTTCGCGGCCACCTGGAGCGGCGCGTAGTCCGTGAGCCGCCGGTCGGCGATCACCAGGCCGCCCACGTGGACGCTCAGGTGCCGGGGGAACCCGTCCAGGAGGGCCGCGATCTCCACGATCCGGGCGACGTCGTCCCGGCCGACGGGAAAGTCGCGGCACTCGGGGAACGACAGGATGGCGTCGCGGATGCCGGCGGCCGAGAAGTAGGGCAGCCTCCGAGACAGGTGGTCCACCTCCTGCGGCGACAGGCCGTGGGCCTTGGCCGTCTCACGGAACGCGCTCTTGGCCTTGAACGTCTGATGGGTCGAGATCATCGCCACCCGGTCGTTGCCGTAGGTCTCGTAGACGTGCTCGATGACGTCGTCGCGGGCCCGCCAGCAGAAGTCCAGGTCGATATCGGGGCAGTCGGCCCGCTCCAGGTTCAGGAACCGTTCGAACAGGAGGCCGTAGGCCAGCGGATCGACGCCCGAGATGCCGAGGCAATAGGCGACGAGGCTGCCGGCGGCCGAGCCGCGGCCGACGCACGGAATCCCTCGCTCCCGAGCCCACGAGACGATCTCGTGCATGATGAGGAAGTAGTCGGCGAAGCCGAGCCGGTCGATGACGGCCAGCTCCTTCTCGAGCCGCCGGATGGCCTCGGGGCGGAGCGGCGACAGGCGCCGCCTGAGGCCCGCGAAGGCCAGCTTCGCCAGGTGCGAGTACGCCGTCTCGCCCTTCGGCAGGTCCGCCCTGGGGAAGATCGGCCGGCCCAGGGGCAGCTCCAGGTTACAGTCGGCCGCGATGCGGACCGTGTTGAGGGCTGCCTCCGGCCGGCGGCCGAACAGCGACGCCATCTCCTCGGGACCCTTGAGACACGCCTTCGGATGGGCGAGCTCCCGCCGCGGGACGTCCGAGACCGTCGCAAGCGTGCCGATGGCCCGGAGCGTCCGGTGGACCAGCCATCGGCCGGGCGTGTGGAAAGCCACCGCGCCGCCCGCGGCCAGGGGAAGCTTCCGTTTCTCGGCCGCCCGCGCCAGGCCCGCGTTGTGAAGGTGGGTCGAACGGTCGCCGAACGCTTCCAGGAGGGCGAAGCACCGGTCCGCCGGCAGCCGACCGGCCAGCCGCACCAGCAGGGAGGCGTCCGGGACGAGGACGTAGATACCCTCGTGGTCGGTCGCCACCGCCTCGGCCAGGTCGAACTCGGGATTCAGGTGCCGCGCGGTCACGAGGCGACACAGCGTTCGGTAGCCGGCGAGGTCGCGGGCCAGACAGACGGCCCGCGCGCCTGCCGGGGTTAGGTCGTGGATTTGAGGCGGCGTGTTAGCCGCCGCGCGTGCGCGGCGTTCGCCGTTCGTCGGCGGGGCTGGCTGCGACAGCTCGACGCCCAGGATCGGCTTCAGACCCGCTTCCCGGGCCTTCTGATAGAACGCGACGGACCCGTAAAGGCCGTCGCGGTCCGTCAGAGCGAGGTCGTGGTAACCCAGACTTCGGGCGGCTTGGATGAGTTCATCCAGGCGGCTCGCGCCATAGAGGTGCGAGTGTTCGCTCCGCACGTGCAGATGCACGAAGCCGGACGACTTGGTACGTCCCGTTGACATCTCTCATGTCCGATCCCCGTGCCGGCACAGGTCCTTTTCGGTTTGGGTTGGTGCCCACCGCGGCGGGCAAGATTTCCGATTTGAGCGACCGCGGCCCGGCGGGCTACTTCAAGTCCAGCCGTTTGACGTGAACGAGGCGCCGACCCAGCATGTCCACGGCCGCCTGGGACTGTTCCAGGACGATGTAGCCGAGGAGGGGTTCGTATTGGCCGTCCTCGGGCTGCATGTCGACGAAGAGCACCTCGCTGAAGATCGGGCGGAAGCCTTCAATCTGGATGCGGACGGGCCCGCAAACGGTCGCCTGGACCGTCGTCTGGGTCGCGGTTTCCATATCGACCGTGCCGATCTCCTCCAGATCGCCCAGCCGCTGACGCCAGGCCTTCGGAAGCACAAGGTGAGACGCGCCCGTATCGACCAACGTGTCGCACTCGATGGTGTGTTGAGGATCGGCGGGGTTTCGGATTGTCACGAGCGTCACGATTCGTCCCATATCGGGCTCCTTCGATTCATGCTCATTCTAGCACGAAGGCCGGTTCAAGGCCATCCTATCGCGACAGGCACGACGTCCGGAGGCGAAAGCCGTGCTCGTCCCGGTCGTGGGTCGGCAGCAGCTCGATCGCCCGGCCCGTGACGACCGACGAGAAACCGAACCGGTCGCGAATCCGGTCGACCGACCGGTAATAGCCCGACCGGTGCCGGTATGGCCCCTCCGTCAACAGGTCCATCTGCCGCCCGTCGGGCGCCAGGTTCGACAGGGCCACGCCCACCAGCCGGACGCCCACCCGCCGCGTGTGGGCCTTCTCGAAAAGGTCCTTCACCACGGGCCAGAAGGCGTCGTCGTGGTCCGAGCGCGTCGCGATGCTCCGGCTCCGGCCGACCGTCCGGAAATCGGCGTACCGCAGTTTCGCCGTCACCGTCCGGGCGAGGTGGCGGGTATGACGCAACTGGCGGCAGCACCGTTCCAGGAGGTAATACAGCATGGCTTTCAGGGCGTCGCGGTCGATCCAGTCCTGCTCGAAGGTGGTCTCGCGGCTGATGCTCTTGGCGTCGCCGGCGCCGGCGTGGACGGGTGTCGGATCGCGGCCGCGGGCCCGGGCGGCCAGCGTCTCGCCGTGCGGGCCGAACTGCTCGACGAGCATCGACTCGGGAATCCCTTGCAGGTCGCCGATTCGGCGGAGGTTGTACTGTTCGAGCTGTCGGGCCGTCCGGCGGCCGACGCCCGGCAACTCCCGCAAGGGCAGGGGGGCGAGGAACCGTCCCTCGCAGCCCGGCCGGACGTACGCGATGCCGTTCGGCTTGGCGTAATCGCTGGCGATTTTGGCCACCAGCCGGTTTGACCCCACGCCGATCGAGACCACCAGCTCGGTCTCGTCGCGGATGGCCCGTTTCAGATGCTCGGCCGCCTGGAGCGGCCACCCGGGCCGTCCGTCGGTGATGCCGGCCGTCTCGAAAAACCGCCGGCAGGACACCACGTCCAGATACGCCTCGTCCAGCGAGACGGGTTCCACCAGCGGCGTGTACCGGCGGCAGACGTTCATCAGCCGCTGCGAAAAGTCCTGGTACGCGTAGAAGCTGCCCCGGAGAAACACGGCGTGGGGACAGAGGTCTCGGGCCTGGCGGATCGGCATGGCGGTCTTGACGCCGTGGGCCCGGGCTTCGTAGCTGGCCGAGGCCACGACGCTCCGGTCGGTGGCCAGGCCCCCTACGATGACCGGCTTGCCGCGAAGGGCCGGATCGAGGACCTGCTCGGCCTGCGCGAAGAAGGCGTCGATGTCGACCAGCAGGATGGCCCGATGGTTTTCGGCCGGCCGCATGATACGGCTTCCTCTCGAGCGAGCCCTTCGGCGACGCCGGAAGGCGACTCCGTCACCCCCGCATCATACCCTAACAGATACCGAACGTCCAGAGGAAAAATCGGCTTCTCGGGCGAAAAAATCCAGGTTTCTTCCGTCGGTCCCCTATGTGGGGCGCCCGCCTGCCGGAGGCCACAAAAAGGGCCCGGAGCACTCGCCCCGAGCCCAACGGACACCTGTGAAGCCCGAAAAACTCTGCGCGGCCGGTCTCCGTAGCCGCCGCGCACATTTCTCACGACCACGCCGGCGCCGCGGCTACGCAAACTCCTTCGCCGCCGACTCGTCTCCGTACGCCCTCACCCACACGTCCTTCAGGTTCAACTCGATCTCGCGCGGCCCGCGGAACTCCGAGATGCCGCACGTAAACGCGATGCCGCAGGCGCCCGCCCGCGACAGGGCCTCGGCCATCTCGCCCATGCCCCAGCCGACCGCCCGCAGCGACCGTCCCCCCTCGGTCACGTGCACTTGGAGGTGGTCGCCCCGCTGGCCCATCCTTCTGGCCGGGCCCACGAGCCGCACCTGCCTCGCGGCGAAGACCGGCCGGCGGTTGCCCGCTCCGAACGGCCCCATCCGTTCCAGCATCTCCGCCGCCTCGAGCGACAGGTCGGCCGGCGTCGCCTCAGCGTCGACCGTGACGCGGGGCACCAGGTCGTCGGCCGTCAGACGTTCCGCCGCGCACGCCAGGAACGCTTCCCGGAACGCGTCCACGTCCGCCTCGGCCAGGCGAATCCCGGCCGCCATGGCATGGCCGCCGAACCGCGTCAGGTGGGTCGAGCAGCCCGACAAGGCCTCGAAGAGGTGCAGCCCGGGGATGCTCCGGCCGGACCCGCGCCCCTCGCCGTCGCCCGTCGCGATGAGGATCGTCGGCCGCCAGTACTTCTCGACCAGCTTGGACGCGACGATGCCGATGACGCCGCGATGCCAAGCCTCGGAGGCCAGAACAATCGCCGCCTCGCGGTCGAGGTCGACCTCGTCGGCGACGCGTCGCTCGACGTCCTCGAAGATCTTCCGCTCGATGGCCTGCCTCTCGCGGTTCTGGCGGTCGAGCTGTTCGGCGATCGTGCGGGCGGCTTCCGGACCGGCCGTGGTCAGAAGCTCGACGGCGCTTCGGGCGTTGCAGGCGTCCCCGTCGGCCTCTCCGACGCGGCCCGCCGCGTTCAGGCGCGGGCCGATCATGAAGGCGACGTGGCCGGCGTTGAGGCGCCGCCCGGCGAGGCCGGTCACGTCGAGCAGGGCCCGGACACCCGGGTTCCGACTGCCGGCCAGGGCGTCGAGGCCGAATGCCGCCAGGACGTGGTTCTCGCCCACGAGCGGCACGACGTCGGCGACCGTCCCCACGGCCGCCAAGCCGGTCGCCGAGACGAGGAAGTGACGGAACGGATCGCTGACCCGATCGGTCGGGCTGAGCCCTTGACCGATGGCCCACGCCAGCTTCAGCGCGACGCCCGCCCCGGACAGCTCCCGGAACGGGTACGGCGACTCCGGCAGCTTCGGGTCGACCAGGGCCAAGGCCGGCGGGAGGCGGCCCGGGTCGGCCTCGTGGTGGTCGGTGACGAGGACGTCGACGCCCAGTTCGTTGGCCCGCTCGACCTCCGCCCGGCTCGTGATGCCGCAGTCGACCGTCACCAGCACGCGGGCCCCTTCGGCGGCGAGCTGCTCGATGGCATCGAGGTTCAGGCCGTAGCCTTCCTCCAGGCGGTGGGGGATGTAGACGCGGACGTTGGCATCCGCGAGGCGCAGGGCGTGCCACAGGATGGCCGAGCCCGTGATGCCGTCCACGTCGTAGTCACCGTAGATGACGATCGGCTCTCGGGCGCGGGCGGCCTCGAGAAGCCGGCCGGCTGCGACGCCGAAGGCCGGGTCGGCCGAGGGGGAATGAAGGCCGGACAGGTCGGGATAAAGGAATGCTCGGGCCTCGTCGGGCTCGGTGAGGCCCCTGCCGGCCAGCACCTGGGCCACCAGCGGCGGCACCCCTAGCGTCCGGCCCAGCGGGCCGGCCTCGGCCGACGGAGACCGGATCGTCCACGTCCTCGCCATCAGCTCCGCCCCGGGCCTTGCTCGTCAACTCGGCGCAGGAACTCCTGCGACCCGCGATCCGCCCACAGGCGTTCGAGCCGCTCCTCGACCGCCTCCAGAAAGGCGGCGTTGCCGTCGTGCTCGTCGCTGGCGGGGTTGACGTGATGGAAGTCGGCCGCGTTGCTGATGGCCTCACGGAAGCCCATCTGCGCGAGGGCCTGAGGGAACTCGAAAAACCCCTCGTCGCCGGGACGGCCTCGCGTGTTCCAGGCCCAAAGGCCGACGCGGGGCAGCAGTTCGCGGACCGACGGCCGCACCGGTGCCAGTCCCCGCCCGGCGCGGCCCGGACCGAGGACCATGATCGCCAGGTCCGCCTCGGCGCCCCATAGGAAAGCGTTTCCTTCGACGAGCAGGTTCGCCTCGGGCGGAAAGCTCCTCCTCAGGGCCTTGAGACCGTCCTGGAGGCCGAGCGGTTCGGCCAGGAGCTCGGCGGCGGACTCCGCCCCGGCCTCGATCAGGCGCCGGACCTCGGCGCTCTCAATGACGTCATCGTCGGCCTGCGTCAGTAGAGCGTAGCCTTGGTCGCCCACGAGTCCGAGGCGTTCCTCAGCAACCTCGTCGGCCACGCGGACGCGGGCGGCATGCCAGCCCTCGAGCCGCTCCAGCAGCATCTGGGCCACGCACGTCTTGCCGATGCCCTGTGCCACGCCGACGATGGAGACAACTGCCATAGGGCCTCCTGAACCACATGCCGACAGCGGAGTGTAGCAGAAACCGACGCCCACGGGAAGGGGCGCAGCGCCGTCCCCGGCTCGATGCCGGAACTGGACACGTCAGGGGGGGGCCGAGGTAGAGTGGTACGCCAGAGAGACACACGGCAGGGGGCTTCGGACGGTCGAAATCGAAGAGCAGGTCCTCAACCAGACCGTTGAGGCCATCGTTCGCGAGGTGGACCCGGAGGAGATCTGGCTGTTCGGCTCGCTAGCCCGCGGCGATTTCGCCCACATCGAAGCGTTTGGCAAGTCGCCGGACATGGCGGACCGTATCTTCGGGTTCCATGCCCGGCAGGCGGCGGAGAAGGCCTTGAAGGCATGGATGGCGGTACTTGGCCTCCAGTATCTCCTCGCTCATCAGATGCGCGTTCTGCTGGATCGGCTGGACGAATCCCGCCAGGGCGCGACAGAGGGCTTGTGGCGACTCGTGCGCCTCACTCCCTTTGCCGTGCAGATTCGTTACGGCACGCTCGCCGAAGGGCCTGCCGACCGCGATCGCTTGCTCCGCCAGCTTGCCTCACTCCTTGGAAAGGTCGAGCACCTGGTCAGGGCGTAAGGCATGCCTGGTGTTCTGGGCGGCCTCTCGGGCTATGCAAAATACGCCACGCCGCGCTTGAAGATCCGCAAGCCGTCGCCCTCCTCGCGCGGGGGCAGGCGGGTCCATTCGGGGTGGTGCCAGAGGTGGATGTGCCTCTCCGGGTGCGGCATCAGGCCGAACACTCTCCCTGTCGGGTCGCAAAGGCCCGCCACGTCGCCCACGGAGCCGTTCGGGTTCCACGGGAAGCCTGCCCCCGGCTCGCCGTCGGGTCCGACGTACCGCACCGCCACCTGGCCGGCGTCCGCCAACGCCTCAACCGGCGCACCTTCGGCCGGCACGAACTTCCCTTCGGCGTGTGCCACCGGCAGATAGAGCGATTCGCCTCGTTCCAGGAAGACGCACCGGTCCGTCTCGGCCTTCAAATGGACCCAGCGGTCCTCGAACAGGCCCGAGTCGTTGTTCGTCACAGTAGCCTTCTGGTCCAGGCTGGGCTGTCCCTGGGCCGTCCCGGGCAGGAGGCCGCACTTGACGAGGACCTGGAACCCGTTGCAGATGCCGAGGACGAGGCGGTCCTGCTGGAGGAACTCGCGAAGGACGGCCGCCAAATGGTGGACGATCTGGTTGGCGAAGATCTTGCCGGCCGCGATGTCGTCGCCGTAGCTGAAGCCTCCCGGCACGGTCAAGACGTGGAAGTCGTTGAGCCGAGTGGGCTGGTCGATGAGAGCGTTGACATGGACCCGTTCCGCAACGGCGCCGGCCTGCTCCCAGGCGAAGGCGGTCTCCTGGTCGCAGTTCGTCCCGGCGGTGCGGAGGACGAGCGCACGAGCGGGCATAGCTACTCCTTCCGCCAATCCAGCGACTTCTGCCAGGCCTGCCGCAGCTCCGCGCAGTCCGCGGCGACCACTTGTGCCTCGTCCGGCGCCGCCACCTCCAGACGGCCCGTGTCGGTGACCTCGCCGATCCGGGCGCACGGTATGCCGGCCATCGCCTCCTCGAACTCGTCAGCCCGATCGGCGTCGACCTCCACGAGGAACCGTGTCGGCGACTCGCTGAAGAGGGCCCTGCCGGGGTCGTCCAATCCGTCCTCGCGCGGCACGTCGGCGAGCGAGATCGCCAGCCCCAAGTCGGCCGCGAAGGCCATCTCGGCCGCGGCCACTGCAAGACCGCCCTCGGAAAGATCGTGGCACGCCCGCACAAGGCCGGCAGTGCTAGCCCGGTGCATCGCCTCGAACACCCGGGGCGCCAGTTCGGTGTCCACCTTCGGCACGTTCCGGCCGACGGCGCCGCGAAGGGCGTACCAATGCGATCCGCCCAGCTCGTCCTTCGTCAACCCCACCAGGTACACGGGATTGCCCGGGGCCTTCAGGTCCATCGTCACGCACTGCCGCACGTCGTCGACGATGGCGATGGCGCTGATGAGGAGCGTCGGCGGGATGGCGATCGTCTTCTCGCCGTAGGCGAACTCGTTGTTCAGGCTGTCCTTGCCGCTGATGAACGGGGTGCCGTAGGCGGCTGCCACGTCGTAGCACGCCTGGGCCGCCAGGACGAGCGATCCGAGCCGGTCGGGCTTGTCGCAGTTGCCCCAGCAGAAGTTGTCCAAGAGGGCGATGCGATCGGGCCGGGCGCCGACGGCGACGACGTTCCGCACGGCCTCGTCGATTCCCGCCGCCGCCATCCAGTAGGGGTCGACGTCGCCGTACTTCGGGTTCATGCCGCAGCCGACGGCGACGCCCTTCATCGAGCCCAGCACGGGGGTGATGACGCAGGCGTCACCGGGCCCGTCCTCGCGGACGCCCACCAGCGGTTTGACGACCGTCTGGCCCTGGACCTCGTGATCGTACTGGCGGACCACCCATTCCTTGGAGCAGACGTTCCAGCTTCCGAGGACCGCCAGGAGGTCCTTCGTGTAGCTCTTCTTGCGGCGGACGGCCGGCTCGCGATGCTGCGGCGGTGACCACTCGGCCCGGCGCTCGTGCCGGGGCAGGCCGTTGTGGAGGAAGTCCATCTCCAGGTCGCCGACCAGGTGACCTTCGTAGCGGAGGCGAAGACGACCCGAACCGTTGAAATCTCCGATGACCGTCGCCTCGACGTCCTCGGAGGCAAACAGGTCGAGGACCTCGTCGACCTTCTCCGGCTCGACGGCGAGGACCATCCGCTCCTGGGCCTCGGAAATCCAGATCTCGGTGTAGGAAAGGCCCTGGTACTTGAGCGGCACCCGCTCCAGGAACACCTCCGCCCCCAGCTCGGCCCCCAGCTCGCCGACCGCGCTCGACAGGCCCCCCGCGCCGCAGTCCTGGATGGCTGTGTACAGCCCCCGGTCGCGGGCCTGCATGAGGGTGTCGACCATTTTCTTCTCGACGATCGGATTGCCAATCTGGACGGCGTGGCTGAACTGCTCGCCGGTCGTGTGGGTCAGCTCGCCGCTGGAGAACGTGGCCCCGTGGATGCCGTCCCGCCCGGTCCGGCCGCCCACGAGGACGATCTGGTCGCCCGCTTTGGGGTCCTTGAAGCACTTGTCCCGGGGGATTAGGCCCACGTTGCCGCAGTAGACGAGCGGGTTCCCGAGGTATCGCTCGTCGAAGTAGAGGGCCCCGTTGGCCGTCGGGATGCCCATGCGGTTGCCGTAGTCCCGGACGCCGGAGACGACGCCTGTCATGATGCGGCGGGGGTGAAGCACGCCGGGCGGCAACTCCTCGGCGGGGAAGTCCGGCGGGGCGAAGCAGAAGACGTCCGTGTTCAGGATCGGCTTGGCCCCGAGGCCGGTGCCGAGGGGATCGCGGATGACGCCGCCGATGCCCGTCGCCGCGCCTCCGTAGGGCTCCAGGGCGCTGGGATGATTGTGCGTCTCGACCTTGAAGCAGACACACCATCGGTCGTCGAACTCGATGACCCCGGACCCGTCGACGAACACCGACACACACCAGGGCCGGTCCAGCTCCTGCGTGACACGGAAGATTGTGCTCTTCAGGAGGTTGTCGATCGTCTCCTCATGGACCTGTTGACCGTCTTCGCGGCGGATGAAGCGGATGAGGCCCCGGAGGGTCTTGTGCACGCAGTGCTCGCTCCACGTCTGGGCGAGCGTCTCGAGCTCGACGTCGGTGGGGTCGCGATCGAGCCCGCAGAATTGCTCCTGGATGGCACGCATCTCGCGGACGTTCAGGAACAGGCCGCCTTGCCGGCTGATATCGGCCAGGCACTCGTCGTCGGCCTGGCGAAGCGGGACCGTCACGAGTTCGAACTCGTAGGGCGGGGCGTCGCGAAAGACGTCCTCGACCCTCTCGTCGAAGGCGACGTCCTCGATGCAGTCGTTGGCCAGCACCGCGGTCGCGATCGTGTGGAGGTCTGCCCTCGTCGGCGACCCCGAGAAGGCGTACTTCCGGGCCGTGCGGCAGCGGTGGGCCTCCAGGCCCATGTCGGCGATGGCCTGGAGCGTGCTGATGGCCACGGGATCCATGACGCCGGGCTTCCGCCGGACGACCGCCACGGGCCGCGGGTCGGGCTCCGGCGGCCGGCCACAGGCAATCTGGTAGGTCTCCACGACGGGATCGGCAAGGAGTTCACGGGCGATCCGGTCGAGCGATTCGGGCGGAGCGTCCATGTCCAGATAGAACAGCCGCGACGACTCGACCCGGTGGACCGAGGTGATGCCGAGGTCGCGGATGCGGTCGAGGACCTCCTCGCCGTGCACGTCGCGGCCCCGCGGCCCGTAGCGGACTTCGATTCGGGAGACCATCGTCACCTCGCGGCCTTCTCGTCTCGATGGGCTGCTTCGTCGCAACCGGCAACGAGCCGATCTCGCCGTGCCTTGGCCGCTGCGAGCCGGCCCTCCAGGTCATTCGAGCGGCCCGCGGCCAGGTCCTCGCGATAGCGTCTCAGGAGGGCCTCAGCCCGGCGAAGGGCATCGGCGACGGCGAGAGCGTTGCTCGACAGGATGTCCCGCCACAGGGCCGGATCGCCGCTCGCGACGCGTGTCGTATCGGCCCATCCCGGCCCCGTGAGTCCTTCGGCCTCCTCCGAGATCGCCTCGACCAGGGCGGCGGCGGCCAGGTGCGGCAGGTGGCTCACCTGGGCCAGAAGCCGATCGTGGTCCTCCGCCGACAGCGTCCGCACGTGCATGCCGAGCGCCTGCCACGTGCCGACAGCCCGCTCCAGGGCCGGCGGAGGCGTCCGCTCGGAGGGTGTGACGACACAGACGTGGCCGTCGAAGAGGTCCTCACGGGCGGCGTGGATGCCCCGCCGCTCGCTGCCCGCAATAGGGTGGCACGGAACCAAGGCGGCGCCCGGGGGCATCAGCGGCTCCAGTTGGGCCACGACCGCACCCTTGACGCTGCCGACGTCGATGACCGTAACCCCTTCGGCAAGGGCCGGGGCGGCGGCTTCGAGAAGCGTCCGAAACAGCGAGATCGGCGTCGCCAGGACGACCAGGTCGCTGCCCCGGACGCCCTCGGCCGGCTCCAGGAACGTCTCGTCGGCGGCGCCGCAGGCCTCGGCCGCCTCCAGGCTCGTCCTTCGGTGACCGACGCCGACGACTCGCGAAGCCAGCCCGCGCGACTTAAGGGCCAGGCCCAGACTGCCGCCGATGAGGCCGACGCCGACGATGGTAACTTGGTTCCAGGGCATCATAGGCAGCAAGGGGAGGCAGGGCCGGCCGCCGATGGGCGGCTCGTCCAAGGCAATCTAGGCGGTCGGGCCGAGAGGGTCAACACATTTTTGGTTGCCGCCAGGACCTCGAGCCGGTTTAATGGAGGAACGAGGCGCGGCCGGACGCGCCAAGGGCGGGGTCGTCCGGTCCACCGAGAGGGTTGTGCATCCCTACCATCCGCACCGCAGACCATGCCGCAGACGATCGACGGGTTCCAGATTCTGGCGAAGCTGGCGCAGACTCGGACGGCCGAGATCTTCCACGCCCTCCGTCTGGTGGGGCGGGGACGGGGAGGCGAGTTCGCCATCAAGGTCCTGCTCCCCGACTTCGCCGACGATGCCGAACAGCGGGGCTGCCTGGAGAACGAGTATCGGGTCTGCCAGGGTCTGGAGCATCCGAACCTGGAGCGGGTCGTCGAGGTGGACTTGGACAATCGCCGGCCGCTGCTGGTGATGGAGTATATCCCCGGCATGAGCCTCCGCGACCACCTGAACCGGGGAGAACTGCTCGTTGCCCAGGCCCTGGACTGGATCAGCCAGGTCTCCGACGGCCTGGCCTACTTCCACGATCACGCTTATATCCACCGCGACGTCAAGCCGCAGAACATAGTGGTCGGCCGCGACGGGGTGGTGCGGGTGATCGATTTCGCGCTGGCCCGGAGCACCGAGACGTCGCTGGGCCAGCACCTGAAGCGACGCCTGTTCGAGCGGCGGCGGCCGGGGACGTGGTCCTACATGGCCCCCGAGCAGATCCGGAACGGTCGCCTCACGGCCCGGACCGATATCTACAGCCTCGGTGTCACCCTCTACGAAGCGCTTGTGGGCCGCGTCCCGTTCGCGTCGGAGACGCCCCAGGGCCTGATGGAGCAGCACCTGTCGGCGACGCCGCCGTCGGTCCTGCTGGCCCGGCCGGACGCGCTGCCCGAGCTGGCCGATCTGGTCGCCGGCATGATGGCCAAAGACCCCCTTGACCGGCCCACGGGGATGGGGTATGTCAGTGCCAAGCTGCGGTCGATCGCGCAGCGTCTCGAGGGACCGGCCCAGGGAGCCGCCCAGCGCGGCTGATCGACGCCATGGCACGAGTCTGTCTGGAGCTGGAAAAGCCGTTCGCCAAGCTCGAGGACCAGGTCCGCGAGCTGGAGCAGGAGCAGCGCGACCGCGGCGTCGACCTGAGCGCCGAGATCAGCGAGATCCGCCGCGGACTCGTCGCCATGATCCGCAAGAAGTTCGCCGCGCTCACCCCGTGGGAAATCGTCCAGGTCGCCCGCCACCCGGAACGGCCTCAGACGGCCGATTACATCGAGGCGTTCGTCCACGACTTCAAGGAGCTCCACGGCGACCGGCACTTCCGCGACGACAAGGCGGTCGTGTGCGGTCTGGGGCGGGTCGGCGGGGAGCGCGTCATGCTCCTCGGTCACCGCAAGGGGCGCGACACCCGCGAAAAGGTCGCCTGCTACTTCGGCTGCGCCCACCCGGAAGGCTACTGGAAGGCGCTCCGGTGCATGCGGCTGGCCGAGAAGTTCGGCCTGCCGATTGTCGAGTTCATCGACACGCAGGGAGCGTACCCGGGCATCGGGGCGGAGGAGCGCGGCGTGGCCGAGGCCATCGCCGTCAACCTCCGCGAGATGTCCCGCCTCCGGGTGCCCATCGTGGGCGTCGTCATCGGAGAAGGGGCGTCCGGCGGATACTTGGGCATCGGCGTGGCCGACCGCCTCATGATGCTTGAATACGCCTACTGCTCGGTGATCACCCCGGAAGGGTGTGCCGCCATTCTGTGGCGGACGGCCGAAAAGGCCGAAGAGGCCGCCAAGGCCCTTCGTTTGTCGGCCCGCGACCTCCGGGAATTCGGGATCATCGACGAAGTCGTGCCCGAGCCCCTCGGCGGCGCTCACCGCAACCCGCGGGAGATGGCCGTCAGCCTGGAGCGCCGCATCGGTCGTCATTTCCGCGAGCTCAAGGCCGTGGGAATCGATCAACTTCTTCAGATGCGCTACGACAAAATCCGCCGCGTCGGGGCCGTCGTCGAGGCCACCACCAGCGAATGAGCCGGACGGGAACCGCAACGCCCTGGACAGAGCGAGGGAGCGCGCCGAGACCGTGAAGCAGTCCAGGACCATCGACAGACGAGGCCGCGCCCGCTCCGCCAGGCTCTGGCGGGCCCTGCTCCTGCTCGGCGTGCCCTGTTGTTTGTCGGGCTTCACTTGCGCGATCGATGTTGCGGCCGCCGCGTCGCCGGAAGGCCGTGCTGAGGCCGACGATGCCGAGCCGGAGGAAGCCGAGCGGTTTACCCGCCTGAATTGGCGGAGCGATCTCGAGGCCGCCGTGGAGGAGGCCAAGGAAACCGGCCGTCTCGTCATGGCCTATTTCCGCTTCGACGAGTGCCAGCCGTGCATCTGGATGGAGAAGGGCCCTTTCGCCGCCCGCAAGATGAGCATCTACCTGGAGCAGCACTTCGTCCCGGTACGGATCGACGATACGGCCGGCGCAAGCCCGGCGACCAGGAAGTACGGCGTCCGGATCTATCCGAGCGTGCTCGTGTTCGACGGCCAGGGCGTGGCGCTGCATCACGTCATCGGGCCGCGCGCGGCGCCGGAGCTGCACGCCGTCCTGGAGCAGGTCCGCCGTCTGCCGGACCTGTTCGCGGCCCAGAAGGTGAAGCCGGAGGACCTGGAGGCCAACTTCGCCCTGGGCAACGCCTTGGCCATGCTGGAGCAGTTCAGCCGGGCCGAGCCCTATCTGGAGAAGGCGGCGGCCCTCGACCCGGAGAACAAGCACGGCCGGCTCAGCCAAGCCGCCCTCATGCTGGCGATGGTCCCCGCCTCGGAAGGGGACGCACGGGAGACGCTACGGAACGTCAACCTCTTTCTGGAGCGTTTTCCGGACGTGCCGGAGGTGCCCGTGGCCCTGCATCTGAAGGGCACCGTCCTGTTCGAGAACGGTCGCCTGGCGGAGGCCCGGCAGGTCTTCGACGATCTTCGGAAGCGGTTTCCCCGCCACGCCATGGCCTACAAGGCCGACCAGGCCATCCGTTTCATCGACACCCGCTTGGCCGAGATGCGAAAGCAGCAGGAAGCCCAGGACGGGACGGTCGATGGGCGGTCCTCGGCTTCCGACTGACGCGAACACGGGCCCGCCATCCGGGCCGAACTCATGCGGCTTGCTCCCCAACGCATTCCGTCCCGAGGCCTTGTCTCCCCCTCCGGGCGGCGATAACATACGGGGTTTGAGGACCGTGGCCTGTCCGGTCGGGAGACCGTCTTGTCGCAGCGTGGACCTCACGGCGAGCCCCGCGAAGGAAACGGTGACGAGTTCATCCTCGTCCGGGGGGCACGGACCCACAATCTGAAGGGCCTGACGGTCCGCATCCCGCGCGATCAGCTCGTCGTCGTCACCGGCCTTTCGGGAAGCGGCAAGTCCAGCCTCGCCTTCGACACGATCTACGCCGAGGGTCAGCGGCGGTACGTCGAGTCACTCTCGGCATACGCCCGGCAGTTCCTTCACCAGATGGAGAAGCCCGACGTCGACGCCATCGAGGGCCTGCCGCCCACGATCGCCATCCAGCAGCGCCGCAGCGGCTTCAGTCCGCGCTCGACGGTCGCCACCGCCACCCAGATCCACGACTTTCTCCGGCTCCTCTACGCCCGGGTCGGCACGGCCTACTGTCCCCAGTGCGGACGCGAGGTCCGGCAGCAGAGCTCCGAGGAGATAGTCGACCGTGTCCTCCGCCTGGCGGAAGGCACGCGGCTGATCGTCCTCGCGCCGCTTGTCCGGGGTCAGCGGGGCGAGCACAAGGACGTCATGCGAGGCGTCGTGGCCGACGGGTTCGTCCGCGTCCGCGTCGACGGGCGGATGTACGAGGTCCGCGACGCGCCGGAGCTGGCCCGGGGCCGCCGGCACACCATCGAGGCCGTCGTCGACCGGCTGGTCGCCAAGCCCGCCGTCCGCGACCGGCTTTCCGATTCGATCGAGACGGCCCTCCGCATGACCGACGGGCTGGTCATCGTCGCCCACGAGACCCAAAGCGGCGCGTGGCGTCACACGCTCTACAGCGAGCGGTATGCCTGCACGAAGTGCGACATCAGCTTCGAGGAGCTGACGCCCCGCCTCTTCAGCTTCAACAGCCCGCACGGCGCGTGTCCCACGTGCCACGGCATCGGGACCGTGGCGGAGTTCGATGAAGAGCTGATACTGCCCGACGCGGAGAAGTCGCTGGCGGAAGGGGCACTGGCGGTGTGGCGGAGCGGACCGCGACGCTATCGCCGGTTCTTCGAGGACGCCCTGGACCGCTTTCTCCGCGACTTCGACGTGGATCCGGACACGCCGGTGGCGAAGCTGCCCAAGCGGAAGCGCAAGGCCCTCCTGCGCGGCGGCAAGCCGCCCTCAAAGGGGCGGCCCAAGGGCGAGTGGGCGGAGGCGTGGGAGGGCGTGGTCCCGAGCCTGAAGGGTCTCGATTCGCCGGACGCCTCGCCTCGCGTCAAACGATGGCTCCGCCAGTTCATGAGCCGCCAGCCGTGCCCCGAGTGCAAGGGGGCCCGGCTGCGGCCTGAGGCGCGCGGCGTCGAGGTCGGCGGGAAGGCCATCCAGGAGGTCTGCGCGATGAGCGTCGACCGGGCCGCCGCGTTCTTCGACGACCTGGACCTCGCGGGCCAGCGGGCCGAGATCGCCCGGCAGGTCCTCGGAGAGCTCCGGAACCGCCTCCGGTTTATGCAGGACGTGGGGATCGGGTACCTGACGCTCGACCGGACGGCCGACAGCCTCTCGGGCGGCGAGGCCCAGCGGATCCGCCTCGCCACGCAGGTCGGCAGCGGCCTGGTGGGCGTGTGCTACGTCCTCGACGAGCCGACCATCGGCCTTCATGCCCGCGACAACCGGCGGCTCCTGGCGACGCTGGTCCGGCTTCGCGACCTGGGCAACACCGTCCTGGTCGTCGAGCACGACGAGGACACGATCCGCCGGGCCGACCACGTCGTGGACATGGGGCCGGGCGCGGGCGAGCACGGGGGCGAGGTCGTCGCTGAGGGTTGCCCCAGGGCCATCGCTCAGTGCGAAGACTCTCTGACGGGCCGGTACCTGGCTCATGACCTCCGCATCCCGGTGCCGACGAATCGCCGGAAGGCCAGCCGCCGCCGGTCCGTCCGCGTCGTCGGGGCCCGCGAGAACAACCTCCACAACCTCAACGTCTCGTTCCCGGTCGGGTGCCTCGTGTGCGTGACCGGTGTCAGCGGCTCGGGTAAGAGCACCCTCGTGACGCAGACGCTGGCCCCGGCCCTCCGACGGAAACTGAGCGGCAGCCGCGACAAACCGGGCGGCCACCGTCGACTCGAGGGACACGACCGCATCGACCGGGTCACCGAGATCGACCAGGGCCCCATCGGCCGGACGCCCCGGTCCAACGCGGCCACTTATACGAAGGTCTTCGACCGTATCCGCCGGGTCTTCGCCCGAACTCGCGAAGCGAAGGTCCGCGGCTACGGGCCCAGCCGATTCAGCTTTAATGTCAAGGGCGGCCGGTGCGAGGCCTGCCAGGGGCAGGGCGTGCTGAAGCTCGAGATGAACTTCCTGCCCGACGTCTACGTCACCTGCCGGGAGTGCGGCGGCACGCGGTACAACCGCGAGACGCTCGAGATCACCTACCGCGGCCGGACGATCGCCGACGTGCTCGACATGCGGGTGGCCGAGGCCCTGGAGTTCTTCGACAGCTTCCCGCGGATCGTGGCCCTGCTGGGGACGCTCGACGCCGTCGGCCTGGGGTATATCGCCCTGGGACAGAACTCGACGACCCTCTCCGGCGGCGAGGCCCAGCGGGTGAAGCTGGCCGCCGAGCTCGGGAAGCGGTCCACCGGGAACACGCTCTACGTCCTCGACGAGCCGACCACCGGCCTCCATTTCGCCGACATCCAGCGGCTGCTGGACGTTCTCAACCGCCTCGTCGACATGGGCAACACGGTGGTCGTCATCGAGCACAACTACGAGGTCATCAAGTGCGCCGACTGGGTGATCGACCTCGGGCCTGAGGGCGGGGACGAAGGCGGCCGCGTCGTGGCTTCCGGCACGCCGGAGAAGGTCGCGGCCACGGAGGAAAGCTACACGGGCCGCTACCTCGCCGCCCACCTGGACGGCGAGGGGCTGGACTGAGATCGGCCGATGCTTGTGCCGACCGGGGGCCGGTCGTAGAATGCGCCCCGGTCCGGTGAGGAGGCCGTCCCATGGGCACGCTTGTGAAGGCAGTGGTGATGGGTGCGGCAGTCGTGCTCGCAGCGGCCACGTCGGTACGCTGCGGCACGGAGTCTCAGGATACCAGGGAGGAAGCCATGGCAGAACCCGCGAAGTCGCACGGCCGGGTCGAAGTTATCGACGACGCGTTCCGCCAGGTCATCGAACCGGACGCCCCCGTGCGGCTCATTGCCTCCGGCCTCAAGTTCACCGAAGGGCCGGTGTGGCTGGAATGGGAGGGCGGCTTCCTCGTCTTCAGCGACATCCCGGCCGACACGCTCTACCGGTGGGACCCGGAGAAGGGCCTCCAGGTCTTCCGCAAGCCGTCGCACAACGCCAACGGCAACACCACGGACCCGCAGGGGCGGCTCGTCACGGCCGAGCACGGCAGCCGCAGCGTCACGCGGACGACGCCCGGCGGCGAGGTCACGACGCTCGTCTCGGCGTACAAGGGCGGGAAGCTCAACTCACCCAACGACGTCGTTGTCCGGTCGGACGGGACGATCTGGTTCACCGACCCGCCCTACGGCCTGGGGAAGCGCAAGCGCGAGCAGGACGCCAACTACGTCTTCCGCCTGGACCCGGGGGCCGGGGAACCCGTCGCCGTAGTGAGCGACTTCGAGCGGCCCAACGGCCTCTGTTTCTCGCCGGACGAGACGCACCTCTACGTCGCCGACAGCGACCACTCGAAGAGCCACGTCCGCCGCTTCCGCGTGACGGAGGACTTGGCGCTCGCCGACGGAAAGGTGTTCGTCAAGGTCGATCCGCCGGCCCCCGACGGCATCCGCATCGACCGCGACGGGCGGCTCTACGTGACCGCCGGCGACGGCGTGCAGGTCTTCGACACCGAAGGCAAGCTGATCGGCAAGGTCCGCCTGCCCGAGCGGCCGACGAACTGCGCGTTCGGCGAGAAGGAACGCAAGACGCTCTACATCACGGCCCGGCCGAACGTCTACGCCGTGCGGCTGAAGGTGGCGGGGCTGCCGTAGCTGTGGGGGGCAGGCTCCCCCTCACCCCGCCCCTCTTCCGCCAGGGGAGAGGCAGGTTGCAGGCCGAGCCGTCAGAGCGTGCTTTCCTGGCGCGTCGCCGATGACAGCCAGTCCTTGCAGGGCGTCACGCCCCAGCCGGGCCCTTCCGGGACCGCCGCCGCCCCGCCCCGCACTTCCAGGGCCGGCTCGTAGAGGCCCTCGGTCCAGGCGTTCGGCTCGATCGACAGCTCCATGAACGGGCCGGCGTTCGGGATCGCCGCCAGCACGTGCAGCGTGAAGACGGCCAGCATGGACCGGTTCGCCGAGTGCGGCGTGCACGGAAGGCCCGCCTCCTCGGCCATCCGGGCGACGCGCAGCATCCGCGCGACGCCGCCGACGTAGCAGACGTCCGGCTGGACGATGTCGACGGCCCCGAGGTCGATGATCCGCCGCCACTGCCACAGGAAGCAGTCCTGCTCACCGCCGGCTACGGGCACGTCGAGGGCCCGCGTCACCTCGGCGGTCCACTCGACCTCCCAGTAAGGGCAGGGCTCCTCGAAGTGCCGGAAGTCCTGGTCCTCGAGCAGGCGGCCGACCTCGATGGCCTTCGACGGCGTGTAGCAGCTGTTCCCGTCGGCCAGGAGGACGACCTCGTCGCCGACCGCGTTGCGAACCGTGCGCACCAGCTCCTCCGTCCGGCCGGGCCACTGGTCCTCATCGTGTCCGCACACCTTGCCGACGCGGACCTTGAACGCCCGGTAGCCGTCGGCCTCGCGGAGGCGGACCAGCCGCTCGGCCTCCTCCGCGGGCCGGATGTCGCGCCGCATGCTGGAGCCGTAGACGGCGACCGGGCGCGGCGTCCCGCCCAGCAGCTCGCACACGCTCTTGTCTTCGATCTTGCCGCGGAGGTCCCACAGGGCCGTGTCCACCCCCGCGAGGGCCCGACGGACGTAACTCCCGGGGAACTTGTAGGTCGCCTCGACGCACCGGTCGGCCAAGCCGTCGACGTCCGTCGCGTCGGCGCCGAGCGCCACCGGGGCGATCTGGCGGTGGAGCACTGTCGCCGTGATGTCGGCGTTGAACGGGGAGACCTGGCCCCATCCCTCGGCCCCGTCGTCCGTGCGGACACGCACCAGGCCCACGACCTCCCGGCTGAACGTCTCGATGGACGCGATCTTCACGTCGGTGCCTCCTTCCGGTCCGGCGGGTCAGGCGCCCTCGCTCCCGTCCTCGGCCAAGGCGGCGATCGCCTGCATCCGCTCCCGGATCGGCAGGTGCTGCGTGCACCGCGTCTCGCACTGGCCGCACAGGGAGCACGCCGCGGCATCCTCGGGCTTCATCAGCCAGTGCCACTTCAGGCGGCCGCGGGCCTGGTTCTGGCCGTCGGGGTGGAGCATGAGCAGGTTGTGGGCGTCCATCAGGCGGGGGACATTAAGGCCCTCCGGGCAGGGCAGGCAGTAGCCGCACCCCGTGCACAGGTCGTCGAACGAGGCCAGCACGTCCTCGCGGATCGAGGCCGCGCGGTCGGCACCGTACGGGGTGAAGCTCTCCACCGCATCGCAGGCCTCGTCGACGTGCTCTCGCGTCGTGAAGCCGACCAGGGCACACGTGATTGCCGGATGGGAGACGTTGAACCGTATCGCCGCGGCCACGACGGACGGATCGTCCGGCGTGCGGAGGAAACCGAACCGCTCGGCGTTCTGGGGGATGAGCCCGCCGGCCAGCGGGTTCATCGTGACGACGCCGAGGCCCATCTCGCCGGCCGCCTCGACCGCCTTCTCGCGGTAGGGGAAGTTGATCGCCGAGTAGCCCAGCGTGACGCCCTCGAAAGGCCCCTCCGCCAGCACGGTCTTCAGGTCGTCGCCGTCCAGGTGCGACGAGATGACGACGTGCTCGATGAGCCCCTCGTCGCGAGCCCTCAGGGCGGCGTCGACGGCGCCGCCGGCAAGGCGCTCCCGCCACTGGTCCAGCGTGATGACCGACCAGATGTGGAAGAAGTGGATGCGGTCGACCTTCAGGCGGCGAAGCGACTTCTCCAGGCTGGCTCGCAGCTTGTCGCCGTCCGCTTCCATGCACTTGGTCGAGACGAAGAACGTACCCTGCTTCATCTGACCGACTGCCGCCCCCATGATCTCCTCGCTTTTGTCCTTCGAGTAGAACGGGGCGGTGTCGAAGTAGTTCACGCCGCGCTCGTAGGCGTGCATCACAATAGCGGCGTTTGCGTCGATGTCGGTCGGGTTGGCGAACCGCATCCCTCCGAAGCCCACCACCGAGACGTCCGTCCCGGTCTTGCCGTACGGCTTGGTCCACATGGCGGGAAGCACTCCTTCGCTGAATGCGTGTTGCCCCCGGTCGGTCGGCGAGCTTAGCGGAAATCCGGCCGGATGCAAGGCACGTCCCGCGAAGGCCAACCCGGAGGAATTTTCATGGCCGCTTGCATCGCCGCCGTCGGCCGTCGAAGATGGACGTGGCGCGACGCCATGCATGCCCAGCCCTCAGCCCTCCGCGAGGAAAGAGCCATGCGTCTTTACCTTGTTCAGCACGGCAGAGCGAAAGCCAAGAGCGAGGACCCCGACCGACCCCTCACCGAGAGGGGCCGCGGCGAGGTCGGCAAGGTGGCCGCCTTTCTCCGGCCCTTGGGCCTGGAGGTCCGCGCCGTGGTCCACAGCGGCAAGACTCGGGCCGCCGAGACCGCCGAGGTCCTCGCCGACGCGTTCCGGGTCGCCGACGGCATCGAGCAGCGCGGCGACCTCGGCCCGACCGACCCCGTGGCTCCCGTCGCCGCCCACGTCGAGAGCGCTGCCGAGAATGTCTGTCTCGTCGGCCATCTGCCGTTCATGAGTAACCTGGCGTCGCTCCTGGTGACGGGCGACCAGGAGCACAGCGTGGTGGCGTTCCGTTACGGAGGCGTCATGTGCCTGGAGAAGGCCCCGGAGGAAGGCTGGCGGGTCGCATGGTACGTGCGGCCCGAGCTGCTCGCGTAACGGCCGACCGCGCTGCACCGGCCGGCGGCGTCTCGCCGGCGACACCCCACCGTTACGGGAAGGAGTCGAACCATGGCGGAAGAAGCGACGTTGTTCGAAGGCGTCAATCGACCCAAGGACATGGATGACATGACCGACCTGGAGAAGAAGCACTATCCCGTCATCTCCGCGCCCGACGAGGTCAAGGCCGGCGAGTGCTTCGAGGTCACCGTCGAGGTCGGCCAGCTCAAGGCCCACCCCAACGACCGCGACCACTTCATCCAGCTCATCGACCTCTACGCCGGCGAGCTGTACCTGGCGCGGCTCGACCTGACGGCCGTGACGACTTGCCCGGTCCTGAAGGCCTGCGTCCAGCTCGAGCAGGGCGTCGGCCCCTTGCGGGCGTTCGAGGTGTGCAACATCCACGGCACGTGGGAAGCCACCAAGGACATCAAAGTCACCTGAGGGTCGGGCTTCGCCTCGTTTGTGAGCCGGGGGCCCGCCGGAACGACGGCGGGTGAACGGTCTTGGCGCGCCGCAGCACCTGCACGGCGCGCCGCGCTCAGCGAATGCTTGCACCCAACCACCTTCAAGGGCATACTGTGCCCGCGGAGGTGGGGTGTGCGCCTCGCGAACGGGAGACCGAGACACGATGACGCGGATCAATGATTACGAGGTGGTCGTCGTCGGGGGGGGCCCCGGCGGATTCGGGGCGGCCGTCACGGCGGCCCGGGGCGGTGCCCGGACGCTCCTCCTGGAGCGGGAAGGTTGCCTCGGCGGCGGCGCTACCACCATGTTCGTCAACCCGTTTATGCCCGAGTTGACGAAGCCCGGCCCGGGGGGCGAACCTCGCAAGGTCACATCGGCCGGCGTCTACAAGGAGGTCGTCGACCGGCTGATCGCCCGCGGCGCCGCCAGGCTGCGTCCCTCCGGGGCCCCGGGCTTCGACGACGAGACGATGAAGCTCGTCCTGGACGAGATCGTCACCGAGGCGGGGGCCGATGTCGTCTTCCACGCCGCGCTCTTCGACGCCGAGACCGAGGACGACCGCGTCACGGCCGTCCGCGTCGCCCACAACGACGGCCCGCTCACCGTTCCGGGGAAGGTGTTCATCGACGGCACGGGCGACGCGCTCCTGGCCGCAACGGCCGGGTGCGAGGTCATGCTCGGCGACGACGACGGCCTCGTCATGCCGATGACGCTCAACTTCGCCGTCGCGGGGGCCGACGTCGACCGGGTCCCTCCCACGGCCGAGCTGAAACGCCTCTGCGCTGCCGGCGCCGACGACGACCCACCCCTTGTCAACACGAACCTGAGCTGCTTTACGGTCCTCCCGAACGGGCACGTCCACTTCAACGCCATCCGCATCCCCGGCGACACGCTCGACCCGTTCGACCTGAGCCGGGCCGAGATGGAGGGCCGCCGGCGCGTGGACAACTTCGTCGCCTGGCTCCGGGCCCGTATCCCAGGCTTCGCCGACTGCTACCTGGCCAAGACCGGGGCCCACATCGGCATCCGCGAGTCGCGGCGCGTCGTCGGGGACTATGTCCTGACGATCGACGACTTCCGCGGCTGCGCCCGGTTCGACGACGCCGTCGCCTGCACGAGCTACGGCGTCGACAAGCACGGCCAGCAGCCCAACCAGACGCTCCACGAGCAGGTCCCCGCGGGCGAGTACTACCAGGTTCCGTACCGCTGCCTGACGCCGAAGGGGAAGGCGAACCTGCTGGTGGCGTCGCGGAGCATCTCGTCCGACCCGCTGGCCCACTCCAGCTACCGCATCATGCCGGTGGTGATGAACTTGGGCGAGGCGGCGGGCTACGCGGCGGCCATGGCATTGCCCGAAGGGGACGTGCGGGCCATAGACGTCCCGGCCCTCCAGCAGAGGGTCCGCGACGGCGGCGGGGTCCTGGAGCCCCCGAGCCTGGCGGACTGGCCGGACCACTATGCCGCAGACGTGGCCCTCAAACGGCCCGCCTGAGCTAGTCTGCCATCATCGGCGTCAGATGCACGGGGCGGCCCGGCTTCCGGGGCCCAGTTCCGGCAGCACCTCGCGGACCGAGCTGCGAAGAAAGTCCCGCTGCCGCACGTCCTCGTCGACGACCTGGCCGTTCCAGACCACAAGGTCCAGGTCAAGGGTCCGCGGCCCGTACTTGTCTCCGGTGCGGACCCGGCCGAGGTCGGCTTCGACGCCTTTGAGCCAGGCCTCGAGCTTGTCGCGTGCGAGGTCGGTCTCGATGAGGACGGCGCCGTTGAGGAAGTTGGCCTGGTCGGCGATGCCGATGGGCTTCGTCCAGCGGAACCTCGAGCGGGCGAGGAGCCGGTGGCGAGCTTCGATCCGCTCGACGGCCAGCTCGACGTGCTTCTCCGGCTCGATGTTCGAGCCGAGACCGATCACTGCCCGGTTCATCGGTCCTTCTCGGCCGAGACGGTCACCGAGACGCCATCGGCGAACCGCAGGGCCGTCGGCTTGTCGACCTCCACCGTGGCCCGGGTGATGCGGGGGTCGGCCATCACGAGTTCGAGCACCTCGGAGGCCAGCCGCTCGATGAGCTGGAACCGGCCGCCCTCGACCATCTCGGCGATGCGTCGTTTCATCGCGCTATAGTCCACCGTGTCTTCGAGGGCATCGGTCTCGGCAGCCCGTCGCCCGTCGAACTCGAACCGGACGTTGATGCGGACGCCCTGCGGCTCGCGCTGCTCCCAGTCGTTGACCCCCACGATAGTCCGCAGGCGAAGGTTCTTGAGGTGAATTCGCATGCCCGTCTCCTACGGAATGTGCTCTCCGCCGTCGACAAACAGAAGCTGCCCCGTCACATACTCGCTCTCCACGAGGTACAGCACTGTCGCGACAATATCATCGACGCTGCCGCGCCGCCTCAGGGGGACGCGCTCGACGAGCGGACTGAGATGCGAGGCCGTCTTACCGGGCGGAGGCAGAATCAGGCCGGGGCAGACGCCGTTGACACGGATCTCGGGCGCGAGGTCCCTCGCGGCCATCTCGGTGAACGCCGCCAGCGCCTTCTTGGTGAGCGTGTAGGCCATGTGTGCCGGGGCGCTTCGCGTGATCCGCTGGTCCACGAGGTTGATGATCTGTCCCGCCCCCGCGTGCCGGGCGAAGTCCCGCGACAGGAAGAACGGCGCCTTCAGGTTGACCGCAAACTGGCGGTCGTAGAGGTCCTCGTCGGTCTCCGCGAGGCGGGCCCGCTCAAACAGCGACGCGTTGTTCACCAGGAGCGACAGGTCCGGGCACGTCTTCGTCACGGCGGGGACCAGGCCGCGGACCTCGCCGAAGTCCGCCAGGTTGCACTGGAAGAGGCGGCAGCGCCGGCCCCGGGCCTCGATCTCGCCGGCGGCCTCACGGGCGGCATCCTCGGAGCGGCCGTAGTGCAGGGCGATGTCGAATCCGCGGTCGGCCAGGGCCAGGGCGACGGCGCGGCCGATCCGCTTCGCCCCGCCGGTGATCAAGGCGGTTCCAGCCATCCTGTGTCCCCTTGGGCCTGCGTCCCGGTGTCTCCGTCCAGTACAACCCCGCCCCGTGCGCCTGTCAAGCGCGTTCGGTAGTGGCCCCACCCCCCGGCCGGAAGGGGCGGCACAGTCGAATCGCGCGGAAGTTCGACACTGGCCCCGCCTCGGGGGGTTACAAGGGGGGATTTCGGGTAGAGAGAGGGTGCAGCCTTGACCAGGATGGTGCGCGGCCGCTGGGCGTTGGCCCTGGCGGTCACAATGGGTGTGGTGTCCGTTGCCGCCGGGCAGGACGGCCAGGCCGAGCGGATCGAGGTCCTGGGCGACGGGACCATCTGGCGGTTCCACATCACGTACAGCGAGCCGCTGGTCGGCACGGCCGAGACGGCCAATCCGCCCCCACGGCCCCCCTTGCGGCCTTGGCAGGAGGGAAGCGTGCGCTGGGTCCGCTGGGGGGAGCATCTGACCGCGCCGGTCCCGCCAGGCGACTGGCAGGCCCCGTCCTTCGACGACTCCGGCTGGCCCAGGCGGCCCGGGCCCATATTGGGAGGCTACGGCTACCAGCGCCGGGCGGGGGCGGCCCTCGTGTGCGTCCGCGGCCGGTTCGGCGTCACCGACCCGGCGGCCGCCGGGGACTTGCGCCTCAGCCTCACCTATCGCGGCGGGGTCATCGTCTACCTGAACGGTGAGGAAGTCGCGCGGCAGCACGTGCGGCCGGGGCCGGTGCAACCCTTCGACCTGGCCGAGGACTACGCGAGGGACGTCTTCCTCAGGCCGGACGGCCGGAGCGTGCTGCGAAGCGTCCGGGACGAGCCCAGAGACCACAAGGCGCGTTACGACGCCCGGTTCCGGTCGCTGGAGGTCGATCTGCCGAAGCGCCACCTCCGCCGGGGGGCGAACGTCCTGGCCGTCGAGGTGCATCGCACGGCCATTCCCGAGGGCCTGCCCGGCGGATGGGAGCGCGTCGACTGGCACACGGCGGGCCTGGTGGAGGCGAAGCTGACGGCCCCGCCGGGGACCGGCGTTCAGCCGAACGTCGCGTCGCCGACGAAGGCGCACGTATGGACGGCCGATCCGCTTCTGCCCGTCGGCACGGGGATCGACTACGGCGACCCGTTCGAGCCGCTGCGCCCCTTGATGCTTCACGCCCCGAGGAACGGCTTCGCGATGGGGCAGGTCGTGGTGACGTCGCCGGAACCGGCAGGTGCACTCGGCGTCGGGGTCAGCGACCTGCGGACGGCAGACGGAACGACTCTCCCGGCCTCGATCGTCGAGGTCCGCTATGTTCACGTCTCGGATGGGTTTGTCCCGCTGCACGCGGGGCCTCCGAAGGAGGCGACGTACCTGCCCATGTGGATCACTGTGAGCGTCCCCCCGCACGCCGAGCCGGGCCTCTATCGCGGCTACGTGACCGTTCGCGGCCTGCCCGAAGAGGCCCGCGTGCCGGTCGAGCTTCGCGTCTACGACTGGCGGCTCGGAGACCCGCACGAGTGGCGAACGTCGATCAATCTGCTCCAGTCCCCCGAGTCGGTCGCCGGCCACTACGGCGTGCCGCGGTGGTCCGACCGCCACTTCCGCCTGATGGAGGGCTCGATGCGCCTGATGGGCCGGGCGGGCAACGACGTCCTCGGCATCCAGGCGGTCGGGCAGACGGTCTTCGGCGACGACCCGATGATCGTATTCCGCCGCGAGGGCGACACGTGGGTGCCCGACCTGACGATCGCCCGCCGGTACCTGAAGCAGTACGACCGCTTGGCGGGTCGACCGAAGTTCCTCGTGCTCCACGTGTGGAGCTACGGCATGTATCAGCGGGGCAGGGGCCGCGACGGCGGCGACGTCGAGAAACGCGCCGAGACGATCCCCGTCGTCGAGCGCCGCGGCGACGAGCTGGTGCCCGTCGAGATGCCCATCTACGGGAAGCCGGGAACGGAGGCGGTCTGGCGCCAGGTGATGGAGGGCCTGCGCGAGATCGTCGTCGGCCTCGGCTGGGGCGAGCCGTGCCTCTTGCTCGGCACTTCGGGCGACGGCTGGCCCAGCCCCGAGACGGTGGCCATGTTCAAGGAGGTCGCTCCGTACGCCCGATGGCGGGCCATCACGCACGGAAGCGGCGTCCCGAACTGGGGGCCGACCGAGGCCGACCGGACACAGCCGAACGGCATGGTCGTGGGGTACTGCGAGTTCGTTCGCCGCATCACGAACCGCCGCACCGGCGCCCCGGGGGTCCCTGTGGCGTGCAACTCCCGCGACTGCTGCGGGCGCGACCCGTTCCACTACCGATCGCTGCCCGGCCCCACCGTGATCACTGCAAACTACGACGGCTTCTGCTGGAAGGGCATCGACTACTGGACGTACACGACGGCCGAGGGGACCGAGCGCAGCGCCCTGAACACCTACGTCCACTTCGGCAACATCGTGGGCAGCACGCCGCGGACTCTCGCCCTGCCGGGCCCCGACGGGGCCGTGCCGACCACCCAGTACGAGATGCTCCGGGCCGGAGTGCAGGACGTCGAGGCGATGCTCCGGGTCCGGGCTGCGCTCCGGGACGAGACGCTGCAAAGCCGGCTCGGGTCATCTCTGACCCAACGGGCCAGGACGGCGATGGACGAACTTCTCGCGCTCCTCGAGACCGGCCACCGCTTCAGTCCCCAGGGCGGCGGCGACGTGTCGTACTATGTGGCGCGGCTGTACGAGGTCACGGAAGACGTCACGCGGGCATTGGGCCTTGACGATGCGCCGCCGGCGGCCGAATGATGGTCCGGACGCGCGCACCCGTCCGTCCGCGTCATCCGAGTGGAGGTTTTCTTGCGTCATGAGAGCGATGCCCATCCACAGGTTGCCGGCGATAGGACTTGGTGCAGCGCGTGTGCTCCTCGCCGGCGGCCTGTGGCTTCTGGTTGCGGCTGGCCCGGCCGCCGCCACCGGTCCGGACGACTGGCCGATGTGGCGTGGCGACGCCGGCCGAACCGCGTACCGCGAAGCGGATCTGCCCGACGCGCTCCGCCTCCAGTGGGTCCGCAGACTCCCGCCTCAGGAGCCCGCATGGAAGGACTCTGGGCTAATGCAGTTCGACCGGAGCTACCTTCCGGTGGTCTCCGGAGGGCTCGTCTTCGTCGGCTCGACGGTGAGCGATCGGCTGACGGCTTACGACCTGGAGACGGGGGAGGAGCGGTGGCGGTTCTACACGGGCGGCCCGGTCCGCATGGCCCCGGCTGCCGACGACGGCCGCGTTTACGTGGCATCTGATGACGGGTCCCTCTACTGCCTGCGGGCGGCCGACGGGAAGCTCGACTGGCGGTTCCGCGGCGGTCCGTCCGATCGGCGGATCATCGGCAACGAGCGGATCATCTCGACCTGGCCGGCCCGAGGCGGCCCGGTCGTCGCCGACGGCACAGTGTACTTCGCGGCCGGGGTCTGGCCGTTCATGGGCACCTTCGTCCATGCCCTGGATGCGAAGACCGGCCGCCTCCTCTGGACGAACGACGCGACGAGCTTCACGTGGCGGCGGCTCCCGCACTACGGTGCGGCGGGATCCTCAGGCCTTTCGGCCCAGGGGCATCTGGTGGTGGCGGGTGACCGGCTGATCGTGCCCGGAAGCCGCCTCAGCCCTGCGATCTTCGACCGCACCAGCGGACGGTTCCTTTTCTACGCCGACCAGGTCACCGGCCCCTACGTCTACGCTCACGGCCGGTTCGGCTTCGCCGGCGGGCGGGTCTTCGACTGCCGCACGGGGTGTCCGGTCGTTATCGAGGGCATGGGCCGTCTCGGGCGTCCGATCCTGGCCGACGATGCCTGGTACACCGGCGCGGGCGTCCTCGATCCGGCCAGCGTCGAGATCCACGAGAAGGAGGTGCCGCGGCCGCACACCGACGAGCAGATGACGATCATGACCGGGACGGTCTCGGCCGCCGGGCCCGGGCGGAAGGGGCTGTGGCTGCGGGCAGGCCCGAAGCTGGTGGTCGAGACGCGAGAGGGGGTCGGGTTCATCCCCGCCGACAGCGACGACCGCCGGCCGGAGCCGACCTGGGAAGCGGCCGTCGAGGGAGACGTCTCGGACGTTCTGGCCGCCGGCGACCGGCTACTCGTCGTCACCCGGGAGGGGGCGATCCACTGCTTCGGACCGAACGAGACCACACCGCGGACGTTCGACGACACGCAGCCGCACGGCGCGGTCAGATCGAAGGCCTGGGAGGACGAGGCGGCTGTGATCGTCAAGGCGGCGGACGAAACCGACGGGTACGCCCTGGTGCTTGGCCTGAAGGACGGGGGACTCGTCGACGAGCTGCTGCGGCAGACGAAGCTCCACGTCGTCGCCGTGGACGCCGACGTCGAGCTTGCGGGGCGCCTTCGGCGGCGCTTCGACGACGCGGGGTTCTACGGCAGGCGGGCCGCCGTCATCGCCGCCGACCCGTCAGCGGTTGAGTTCGCCCCTTATGCGGCGGTGCTCGTGACCACCGAGGACGCCGACCGCCTCGGGGCGTCCTCGGACGCCGGTCTGGCCGCGAAGCTCTTCCATTCCGTGCGCCCATACGGCGGCGTGGCGTGTCTGTCGCTCCCCGCCGGCAAGCACGACGCGTTTGCGAGGACCGTGGCCGAGGCCGATCTGGAGAATGCGGCCGTCAAGCGGGCCGGCCGGTGGACGGTCGTGCGGCGCGAGGGGCCGCTGCCCGGTGCGGCGGACTGGCTCGGCCAGAACGCCGATGCCGGCAACACGCGGTGCAGCCGTGACCGCCGGGTCAAGGCGCCGCTGGGGGTGCTGTGGTTCGGGAACGCCCTGTCGAACAGCCTGGTCCTGCCGCGGCACGGGGAAGGACCCGTCGAGCAGGTGGCCGGCGGACGGTTGGTGATCGAGGGGCCGGAGTCCTTGAGCGCATCGGACGTCTACACCGGGCGGCTCCTTTGGACGCGGGACTTCCCCGGTCTGGGAAAGTATTACGATACAACGAAGCACCAGCGCGGGGCCCACGCCATCGGCAGCAACTACTTCACCGTCCCGGACGCCGTCTACGTGGCCGCCGGAACGAGCTGTCACGTCCTCGACCCGGCCTCCGGCCGGACGCGGGCGGAGTTCAGCCTGCCGGGCGGATCGGAGTGGCTGTTCCTGCTCGTCTACGAGGACCTGCTCATCGCCGGGGCCGAGCCGGAGGTGCGGGCCGACAATGCCGACGGCCGGAACCCGCGATACAACACGCCGGCCTCCAGCAAGCGCCTGGTCGTCATGGACCGCCGCAGCGGCAAGGTCCTCTGGACACGCCAAGCGGACCGCAGCTTCGGCCACTATGCCGTCGCTGCGGGGCAGGGCAAGGTATTCTGCTTCGACCGGCTGGGGCCCGAGGCGATGGAACGCCTCAAGCGGCGGGGCGTCGAGCCGTCGGCGAACCCAAGCATCCTGGCCCTCGACGCCCGGACAGGCGAGGTCCTCTGGCAGACCGACCGGTTCGTCGGCGACCGGCTCAGCTATTCCGAGGAGCACGACGTCGTGGTGGCGGCCGGGGCACTTCGAGGGGCCGACGGGAGCGTCCTGTGGGAGCGGCCCCTCACCGCCGACTATCGGCAGCATGCGAACCCCGGCCTCGATTCCAGCAGCAACCCCCTGTGGTGGGGGAAGTGGGGCCTGATGGTCCGCGACAGGACCATCTTCACCCAGGGGGCCCGGTCGTTCGACCTGCTGACGGGCCGCCAGCGGACGTGGTCCGACGCCGGGGGCGCACTGCACGAGTGGCGGTTCCGACGCTTCCACGGATGCGGGCCGACCGCAGGGGCGTATCACCTGTTGACGTTCCGATCGGGATGCGCGGCCTACTACGACCTCGCCGGGGACGGGGGCACGGTCAACCTGGGCGGGTTCCGCTCGGGCTGCACGTCGAACCTGATCGTCGCCGACGGCGTCCTCAACGCTCCGGACTACACGCGAACCTGCAGCTGCGCCTACCAGAACCGCTCGTCGCTGGCCCTGGTACACATGCCGGACGTTGAAGTCTGGGGCTTCGGGGCCCCGCCGACGCCGGGCCGGGCCGGCTTCAACTTCGGGGCGCCGGGCGACCGGCGGGCCGAGGCCGGGACGCTCTGGTGGGACGTCCCCGCGGTCGGGGGCCCCTCGCCGGACCTTCCGGTCACCGTTCGGCCGGAGGGCACGCGATACGTCCTTCACCACTCCTCGCGGATCGAGGGCGGCGATCCCGGCTCGCCGGGATGGATCGCCGCGTCGCGCGTCGAAGGCGTCCGGGAGGTGCGGATCCAGCTCGGTCGGGTCGGCCCGGCGCGCGGCCGCTGGACGGTCCGCCTGCACTTCACCTCACCCGAGGGACCGGGCCGGCGCGTGTTCGGCGTCCGCATCGAGGGCAAGGACGTCCTGTCCGAGTTCGACGTAGCGCGAGAGGCCGGCGGGCCCTATCGATCCGTGGTCCGAGAGTTCCCCGGCGTCGAGGCGAGCGGTGAACTGACCATCTCCCTGACGCCGAAGCGCGGCGAGACGCTCCTTTCCGGCGTCGAGGTCGTGGCCGAAACGGGCCAAGCCAAGGCCGAGTGAATCCGCGGCGACCCGGGCTGTGCCCCCCTTATTCCGCACCCGTGTTCTTCAGGGCCTGAAGCGTGCGCTGATAGGCTGGCGGCACCGGAAAGCCCTCGAGCAGCGGGTCGCCCGTCGCGACCATCCACCGGTAAAGCCGCGACTTGAGATCCTGAAGTGGCTGGGCCTGGTCGGGCGACGCAGCGAGGTTTTCGAACTCGAGCGGGTCCGCCTCCAGATCGTACAGCTCGAACGGGGGCATGGTGCCGTGGGGCAGCATGGCCATGTAGCGGCTCGACACCGGCTCGACCACGCGGACGGCGGGCCGGTTCTCAAACGGGATGTCGGTCGTGAAGTTCGCGATGAGCTTGTGCCGCTCGGTGCGGACGGCCCGGCGGGGGTCGAGGAACCATCCGCCGCCATGGTAGTTCTGCTCGGCGAAGACGGCCTCTCGGGGCGTCCAGGGCCGGCCGTCGAGCAGCGGCAGGAGGCTTCGGCCGTGGACCCGCCCGGGCACTGTCAGGCCCGCCGCCTCGAGCAGCGTCGGGGTGATGTCGATGTTGCCGACCAGGGCGTCGACCGGCTTTCCGCCCGTCCATCCGGCCCGCGGCCAGCGCACCAGCAGTGCCACCGCGAGGCCCGGGTCGTAGAGCGAGGCCTTGGCCCGCGGGAACGGGATGCCGTGGTCGGCCGTGAACAGGACGATGGTGTCCCCGTCCGTCCCGCTTGCGCGGAGGGCTTCGAGCAGGCGTCCGATGGCGGCATCGACCTTGCGGATCGCGCCCTGGTAGCAGGCGAACTCGCGCCGGGCGGAGGGCTCATCCACCAGCCAGGGCGGCACGGAGACGCCGCGCGAGTCGTCCGGCCCGGCCCCGCCGAAATCGAACGGGCTGTGCGGTTCGAAGAACCCCACGTGGAGGAACCAAGGGGCGTCGGCGCGCGCGGCGGCGCCCAGCCGCTCGGCGGCCTCCCGGGCGATCTCGTCGCAGTCCGGCCGGTACACGTCGTCAAAGGCCAGCACCCGCTCGTAGCCCCATCCCTCGGGCTCGTGCGTCTCGTGCATGACGCCCACGAGTTCGGTGCGATAACCGGCGGCGGCGAGGTGGGCAGCCAGATGGGTCTCGCCCCGGTCCATGTCCCAGGCGAAGTCCCCGTGGCAAAGGCCCAGGACGCCGGTCGAGTGGGCGTAGCGGCCGGTAAAGATGGAGGCGCGGCTGGGGCTGCACGTGGGGGCGCTCGCGAAGCACCGCTCGAAGCGTACCCCCTCGGCCGCCAGGCGGTCGAGATTCGGCGTCTGGACCGTCCTAACGCCGTAGCAGCCGAGGTGGCGGCCGATGTCGTGGCAGGTGATGATCAGGACGTTGGGCCGTTTGGCCTTGTGCGGCATCGGGTCTTCCCCTTTACGAGCGTCTGTGACCGGCGAGCCGCTTGCGGTACTTCGGTTCGAGACCGGCGGCGCGGGCGGCCGGGTCGCCCGGCGGCGGCTCGAAGCCGAAGCGGTTGTCCTTCCACTCGTGCCACTGGCGCTTGCAATCATTCAGGCGCACGGGCGTCCCGGCGGTCGCGTAAACCGTGTTGGCCTCGAACCGGAAGCCTTTGCTCCCCTCGTCGAGGAAGAAGCCGTTGTTCGGGGCGCCCTGGGCGTACTCGTTCCGCGGCACGTCGTGAATGAGGTTCCCCCGGAAGACCGTGCCGGGCTGATAGCCGAGCGTATAGACGCCGCCGCCATCGGCCATCCGCAGCATCACGTCATGGATATGATTCGCCTCGACGCGATTGTTCCGACAAAACGTCTCGCGGGCCGTCCAGATGAACCCCGCCGAGATGCCCGTGTAGGGCAGGTCGTGGATCAGGTTGTGGGCGATGACCGTCCCGTCGGTGAAGGCGTAGCCGATGCCGACCGCCCCGTGGAGCTGGACGCCGCAGTCGTGGAGGTGGTTGTTCGCGACGCGGTTGCCCGCCGGGGCCCACGAAGCCTTCAGGTCGCGCTCGCGGCAATGGTCGTAGACGTTCCGCCAGTATTCGCCGATCCAGACGCCGTTGCCGCCGACGTCGCCGATCTCGTTGCCCTCGACGACGTTGCGGTGACATCCGCGACGCACGAGGACGGCGGTCGCTCCCACGCGGCCGATCTCGCACGCGGTCAGGCTGCAATCCTCGGCAAACTCCATCCGCACGGCCCCCTCGACCGGCACGGGCGCGAAGTCGTCGAAGTAGAGCCGCGTCACATGGACGGTGTCCGGCGGCGGCGGGGGATACGTGAAGCAGGCCTGGAGGGGGACGTAGCCCGCCTCGGGCAGCGACCAGGCGGCGTGCTCGATCGCGAGGCCCCGGAAGTGGAGGTGCCGCACGGGCCGGCCGTCCTCGCCCGCCAGGACCAAGAGGTCCTCCAACCGGGGCGCGATGACCTCGGCCCCGGCCATGTCCTCCCCGGGCCGCGGCCAGTAGCTGAGGACGCCGCTTGTGCGGTCGAGGTACCATTCGCCGGGCTCGTCGAGGAATTCGCGGGCGTTCTCCAGATAGACCCAGTTGCCCGCCCGTGGCACGGCCTGGACGGTGACGTGCGGATGGGCGTAGGTGATGACGCCCGTCGCCGGGTCGACGCGGCCGACCCGCTTCCGCGACGCCGCCCAGTGGCCAAACATGACCACCTCGACGTCGCCGAGGTTGCCCCAAGCGTCGACCTTCTCGGGCCCCAGCGTGAGGGTGCACTCGGAGTAGTCCTCGGCGAAGTGGCCGTCCCGGAGCTGCCAGTACTCGCCGACGTTCGGCGAGCGGGCCCGGACGGCCCGGCGGCCGTCCACGAAGAGCTGGCGGAAGTGCCACTCTCCGGTCGCGACGCCTGGCACCTCGGCCTGCCACAGCTCGCCCTCGGCGGGCCCCCAGCCGGTGATCCGTCGGCCGCCGCTCAGGAACGGTCGCTCGCCCTCGGCGGCCGCCCAGGTGACGGTGTGTTCGTCGCCGGACGAATCCTCCGGGGCGAAGACGAGCGGCTCGATCAGCTCGTACCGCCCGCCTCCGATGAGGACCGTAACGTTGTCGGCAAGACCCGCCGCGATCCGCTCGCGGACGGCCCTCTGGGCACGGGCAAGCGTCGCGAACGGCCCTTCGGCCGTGCCCGGAGCGGCGTCCGAGCCGTCCAAGGAAACGTGGAACGTAATCATGGGGCCGCCTCCCCTCCCGGACGAACCGCTCACCCCTGGGCGGGGCTCGGCTGGGGCGGGCACATCTCGCATGGCCACGCATCGCGGTCGACGTCGAACACCTTGTACTCCCACCCGGCGTCGATCCGCTGCGTCAGGTCGTCGAACCCCCGGTTCCAGCTCAGGCCGTCCGGCACCGTCACGTTCATGCTCCCGGCGGCGTTGCCGTAGCGGAGCGACGACTCGACCGTGTGGCCCCAGAGGAACGCCGTCAGGAACCCCGCGATGGCCGAGTCGCCCGAGCCGAGGGCCCCGACGAACTTCTCCTCCTGGTAAACCGGGCACCACATCTCCCGGTCGGCCCAGTTGTCGAGGTCGACCGGCCGGGCGGTCCCGAACCGCTCGAGCCGATCGCGGCCGGCCGTCTTGACGCACAGGCCGCGGTACCCGCACTTGATCATGGCGACGCCGGCACCGAGGTCGATCATCTCGGCTGCCACGTCCAGGACCTCCTCGGGCTCCAGGTGGTCCTGGACGCTGTCGCGTGCCCCGAGGCCGCGGTGGAGCTCCAGGAAGCGGTCCTTGCGGAGGAAGTAGAAGATCTCCTCGACGCTCGGGACCATGATGTCCGTCAGGGGGATCCACCGCCTGAGGATGGCCCGCCAGTCGGCCCGGCCGGCGTGGCTCTCGAGGTCGGGGATCGAGAGGTCGAGGGCGGTCGTCGCCTTGGCCTCTCGGGCCATGCCGAGGACCTTGACGAGCTCCTCGCCCGTGTCCTCGTAGATCCGCCGCATCCACGGCGGATAGCCGAACAGGAACAGCCGGGCCCGTTTCACCAGGTCGGCGTCGACGTCCTCGGCGCCGAAGGTGTCGTTCGCTCCGCAGTGATGCAGATAAAAGCGATCGATGCCCGGGATGCAGATGGCGATCGTGTAGGACGTCGACTCGCCGGGCACCATACGAAGGCCCTCGAAGTGGCCCTCGTGCTCCTCGTACCAGCGGAAGATCATCTTGCCGAAGTCGTCGTCGCCGCACTTGCCGATCAGCTCGGTCCGGGGCCCGAGACGTTTGATGGAGACGCCGGCGTTCGTGACGGGCCCGCCGCCCGCCACGACGCAATCGCCCATGTTGATCATTTTGCCCGGCACGAGGACGCTGGTCAGGCTGTCGGCCTCGCCCTCGAGCGTGAACGCCGGGATCAGGTCGAGGCACAGGTGCCCCGCGGCGATGATGTCGATGTCCTTTTCCGGCTCGGCCACGTCCACCTCCCTGGAGGGCGGCTCGCCCCCGGTCATGTCCCCCTCGTCTCCAGCTCGACAGCCGTCCCGTCTGAGTCGGCCGTCACGTCCCGCCCGTACAGGCGGAGCGGCACCGGCGGGCCGCTGACGACGCGGAGCCGGGCCTCGCCCCGGCCGACGCGGACCTCCAGCATCGACTCCCGCCAGACCAGGCGAAACCGGTAGCCCTGCCACCCCTCGGCCATCGCGGGCGCCAGCGCCAGCACCTCGCCGTCGGTCCGCACCCCGGCGTAGCCGTAGACCATCGCCAGCCACGCGCCGGACATGGCCGTTACGTGTAGGCCCTGGCCCGAGTTGCGGTTGTAGTTGTCGAGGTCCAGCCGCGCCATGTAGCGGAGGAACTCGGCCGCCCGCTCGTCGCCGAACTCGACGGCGAAGACCGAGTGGACGCCCGGCGAGAGCGACGATTCGTGGATGCACCGCGACTCGTAGAACTCGTAGTTCGCCCGAAGCACCTCCGGCGTGAACTCCTGGGCGTAGAACATCAGGAACAGCAGCACGTCCGGCTGCTTGATCATGTCGTGCCGGAAGATCTTGATGTAAGGCCAGTGCTGGTAGATGGGGACCTCGGCGGGCGGGATGCTCGGCACGTCGACGTGAGGCAGGTCGAAGTAGCCGTCGTGCTGCTCGAAGACGCCGGTTTCCAGGTCGCCGGGGATTCGCATGGCCTCGGCCATCCGCCGCCACTCGGCCGGCTCGGCCGGGTCGAGGCCGACTCTCTCACTCACCCGCCGCCACGCCTGGGGCGACTCGCCCTGCATCCGCTCGGCCACCTCCAACGTATATTCGAGCGTCTTCTTCACCATGAAGTTCGTGTAGCAGTTGTTGTTGACCATGGTGTGGTATTCGTCGGGCCCCATGACGCCGTAGAGGCCGAACTCGCCGGTCCTCGGGCTCCACCCGCCGCGGTCCGCGAAGTACCGGGAGATCTGGAGCAGCATCTCGATGCCTTCGCGCTCCTCCAGCTCCCGGTCGCCCGTGTGCCGGACGTACAGCCAGACGCCGTACGCCACCGCGACGTTCACGTGGTCCTCCAGGTCGCAGTGCTGCCACGTGCCGCAGCACTCCGTCCCGTCGATGGTGGCGAAGGGGAAACGGGCCCCCCGGCAGCCCAGCTGCCGGGCCCGCGCGAGGGCCGGCTCGAGGTTCAGGTAGCGATAGCGCAGCAGTGCCCGGGCCGCCTCGGGGAACGTGAACAGGTAGAACGGCACGCAGTACGTCTCGGTGTCCCAGAAGATCCAGCCGTAATAGACCTCGGCGGTCATGCCCTTGCAGGGGACGTTGAGCCGCTCGTCGCGGCCCTGGTAGGTCTGGTACAGGTTGAACAGCGAGAAGCGGAGGCCCTGCTGGACGGCCGGGGCGCCGTCGAGCTCGATGTCGAGCCGGTCCCACGCCTCCGCCCAGAAGGCGGTGTGCTCGGCGAGGGCGGCGTCGAAGGTCCGGTCGTCGCCCGTCAGGCGCTTCGCCAGGTCGAGCCCTCCGGCCCAGACCTCGTCGGCGGACTTCGAGACATCGCGTTCCCAGACGATCACCGCCAGGCGGTTGACGGTCGTCGCGCGGCCGTCGGCCAGGTCGAGCGTGAACGACTTGCCGATCAGCTTCTCGTCCTCGACCGGCTGCCCGTCGAGCGGGGCGTCCGCCTCGACCCGCATCGCCGCGAAGAGCCACTGGCCGACGGACTCGCTCTGCCCCAGGAGGGCCGCGACGCCGCCCTCGATGCCCTTGCGGGGGCAGGTCCAGAAGTTCTTCCCATGTGCCGCCTCGGCCGATCCCGACTCCTGGAGCTGCGACCAGCCCGAGGCGATCTCGTGAGGGGGCGAGAAGTCGAGGGCGAACGTCACGTCGACGGAACCGGAGAAACCGAGCGGCTCCAGCGTCATCCGCTGGCAGGCCAGGTTCGCATCGACCATGCTCACGAACCGAAGAAACGTGACCCGCAGCCGCTTGCCGCTCCGCGTCCGCCAGACGAACGTCCGGGAGAGCGTCCCCGCCTTCAGGTCGAGCCGCCGCTCGAAGTCCGTCACGTCCGAGACGGCCAAGTCGAGCGTCTCGCCGTCGACCACGAGCCGGGTGTGCAGCCAGTCGACCGTGTTGACGCCGAACGCCCGCCGCGTGACGAACCCCTTGAAGACCTGCGGGTGCTGGATGGGCATCTCCTCGTACAGGCCGTTGACGTAGCACCCGATGAGACGGTCGCCGGAGTAGGCCTCCTCGAAGTAGCCGCGGACGCCCAGAAACTCGTTGGCCAGGGAGAAGATCGACTCGCTGATGCGGCCGCGCTTCGGGTCGAAGCCCCGCTCGACGACGGCCCAGGGGTCCACCTCCAGGTACCGGTCGGCAACTTTGGCCACGGGACGGTTCCTTCCTCTTCGAGCCTGGGCCTTCCTTCGGGTCCGGGCCTCCGGGCCGAGGACAGGGCCGGAGGCAGGGCGGGCGCCCATCGGCCTTGCTCAGGGCCGGGGCGGGCCCGCCGAACGTCGGGCAAAGGAGGGGCGAGTATAGGCCCGGCCCGTCGGCGTGTCCAGCGCATCCCGTGCAGCGCCCGGTCGCGCTAGTCCTTCCGCAGGTCGTAGCAGACGATGCCGCGTCCGCCGCGCATGACCAGACGGCCGTCGGCCACAGCGTGGCCCAGCGTGACAGGCCAGTAGCCGGCGGTCGTCGTGTGCCAGGTCGGCCACAGCTCGTCACCCAGGTGGCGCGGGTCCTTCCGGCCCAGCTCGAACAGAAACAGTTCGTTGCTTCCGTGCGAGACGTCCCGCTGGAGGATGACCCGCGGCCCGACGCGGTAGATGAATCCCCGTGCCGACGACACCTGGAACCGCTTTGCGACCGCACCGGTGGTAATCTCCGCCAGAACGGAGTCGGTGTTGCCCTTGGCGTGGGCCCGGTGCCAGACGAGGCCCTGGTACGCCATCACCGGGCGGTTCTGGGCGTTGTAGGGCAGGTCCTCGCCGAGTTCCCACACCTTCGTGGCCTTCTCGGGCGTCATGCGGTAGCAGCCCAAGCGCGGCGTGCGGTCGGGCTGGCCGCGTGGCGCTTCGGGCGTGGTGTCCAGGAACAGGTGGTCGGCCGCCACGTAGAGCGATTCCTGGTTCTCGCCGACACCGGTGATCCGCCACACCTCCTCGCCCGTTCGCAGCTCGACGCAGCCGACCGTCCCGGCCGACTCGTCGTGGGCGTAACCGGGCGCGATGACGTACGTCTTGCCACCGTGTCGCCAAGGCAAAGGCGGCCGGATCATCGAGCCCAAGTCCTCGACTCGCCAGAGCCCCTCGCCCGTGGCGCCGTCGGGGCGAGCCGGGGCGGTCCACCGGCCGCGCACCTGGCCCTTCAGCGTCTGGCCATAGTGGAACAGCGAGACCTCGTCCGCCCGCACGACCAGGTCGTCGGTGTCGTAGACGCGGGAGGCTGTCAGCACCGAGTGGTGGGCCGCGTATCGGCCGGTGACCTTCCCGTCCCGGACGGTGCTGTCCAAGTCGACGAGGCAGAGGTGCGTCTCCGGCCCGCCGCTGATCGTCGCCCAGAAGCGGAGCGTTCCTTTCAGCACGCCGCCGGCGTACGTCAAGCCGCGCGCGTCGACGACGTCGACGATCTGGGTCGAACCCTCGACCTCGGCCCAGGCCTGGCCGAACCGGTCGCCGTGCCAGCCGAGATGGAACGTCACGTCGCGTCCGTCGATCACGTCCGGGAAGGCCAGCTCGAGCCGCTCGTACGCACCGGGCCGCTCGACGCGGACGCCGGACGGGTCGTGGGCGCGTTGGGTATCACCCGCCAACGCCAGTTCGCCCGAGAGCTTCGCGCTCTTCGTCAGGATGGGCTCGCCGTCCAGCGTGCCCCGCCAGTAGCCGACGCAGGACAGCCCGTCCACGATGGCCTCGAACGTGTAGCGATAGTGCCCGTTCTTCAGGACGGGCGACTCCAGGTCGAAGCTCACAGCGCCGGTCAAGCGGTCGCCGTCGATCGCGAGCTTTCGCTCGACGACCTCGGCCGCGAAGACGTCCGCGCCCGACGGGTTGACCACCTTCACGTCGGTGGGCGTGCCTCCGCTCAGGTCGAAGATGACGCGGGCATAGTTCGGCCGGTGTTTCTCCCAGTCCTTCTTCGGCATGGGGCCGCTGACCAGCGAGTAGCCCAAGTCGAGCACGCACCGCGATATCGTCCCGAGCCGGACGGGGACCGGCGGGGGGTCTTTGGCCCGCAGCTCGCCCGTGACGGCGCCTGCGACCTGCTCCCCGCGGTCGCGGCCCGTGAAGGTGCCGGCGACTTCGGCCCCCGTGACGGTCGCTCGCAGCGAATGGTGCATGGTGAACGTCTCGGGCGGCTTGTAGCAGTCCGGGACGATGGTCACGGCCACCTCGCCCCGAAGCTCGTTTCCGTCGAGCCGCAGCCCGGACGCATCGACCGTGTGCGGCTGATGGTTGTAGCCCGGCGCCCAGGCGTGGCCGTTGATGAGGCCGTCGTCGGCCAGGGCCAGGACGAGCAGCACCGGCCAGTCGTTCTGCATGGCCTTGTGGAGCCGCAGGAACGCGATGCTGTCGGTGGGGGAGGGCGGCGGCGTCCGGCCGAGCGTCCCGCTGAACCGCCCGCCCTGGGCCGACTGGTCCGCCCACCGGGCGTCCCACGTGCCGCCGGCGACGTCGCCGATCACCTTGCCGTCGATCTCATAGACGTATCGTTCCTCGTGGAAGGAGATCTTTCGCGTCCCTTGCCGGCCGTAATCCACGAGGACCGTGACCGAGCCCGAGAGCGAGTGCCCATCGATGCGCAGGTCCTCCTTCTCAACGATGGCCGAGTAGCGGCGGTAGTCGGGCACGACCGTCTCGAACCGCATGGGGCCGGCCGCCCCATGTTGCCAAGGGAACGTCAGGCGCATATCGAGAGCGTACTTGTAGTTGGGCCCGCGGAGACGGAACAGGCGCACCAGCGCCCCGAAGAAGCGGAGGCGGAACCGGCCGTAGTCCGAAGCCGGGTCGAAGTGCGGCGCCAGCCGGCCGCCGACGGCCCCCGACCGCTCCTCGGAGCCGTATCGGCCGGTGTAGCGGCCCGCGACGGCCCCCTCCGCGACCGAGCATTCCACCTCGAACTGGCAGGCGACGGGCTTACCGTCCTGTGGCATGTAGAGGTCCGGCTGGATCGTGACCTCGACGGGGCCGCGGAGCGTCTCGCCCGACACGACCAGGCCCGAGACGTCCACGTCGTGCACGGCCTTGTTGAACGTCGGGGCCCGGCCGAGGGCGTCCGCCAGCTTGCCGTCGTGAACGGCCAGGTGCAGCTCGAGCGGCTTCCCCTCGGGGAGGGCGTTCTCGAGCGCCACGACCCAGACGGCGTCGGCGGGCGTCACTCCCGTGGCCGCCCCACCGTCCGTCTGCGAGCCATGGAGCGCCCCCGCCGCGAAGAGCATGCAGATCAGCGCGAGAGGCATCGCGGCGGCCGCTCGTTTCGCCGTTGCCAGCTCGACCTGTCGACTCATCGGCGTGTCCTCCTGTCGTCCTGCCATTGAACGTCCACGTCCGGTGCGCAATCGCCACCCCGTTGAACAGCGGACGGCCTGCGGGCGTGCTTCGGAATTCAGCCGGTAGCGGAGCGGGCCTGATGTGAGACAAGTTCGTGCACGCCGGGCACGATCGCGCCATGCTTGGCCAGCAGGTCTTTCAGGGCATCGAGGGGGACGTCGGCCACGTCGCAGCCTCGTTCCGCCGCCAGGGCCGCTGCCGCGCCGGCCGCCTGGCCGGTCGCCATGCACGGGGCCGCCACGCGGTACGAACTGTTCGCCTCGCGGTCGCCCGAGACGCACCGGCCGGCCACGATGAGCTGCCGGCTGCCTTCCGGGACCATCGCCCCGAGGGGGATCGTCGGCAGGACGTCCGGCGGCAGCGCCCGCCCCGAGATCGACTCGGGACAATGGATGTCAACGGGGTAGTAGCTGTAGCAGACGGCGTCGTCGTAGACACGGCCGGCCTCGTAGTCCTCGATCGTGATCCGCGCCTTCCCGCGGACCGTCACCGTCTCTCGGATGCCGCACTCCGTGGCGAAGAACTCGATGCGAAAGCCCTGGAGGCCGGGCTGTGTCCGGAGGAACCGGTACAGCCGGAGCATGGCGGCCCGGGCCTGGACCTCGGCCCGAGTCTTGCCTTCGCTGGTCCGGCCGTCGACGCCGACGACATGGAGGCGGTTGCCGCCATAGTGGCGGAGGAGGAACTCGACGCTGCCGCCCTTCCAGCCGGCGTCGCTCCGCTTAAGCCGCCCCGCCGCCACCCCGGTGTCGAAGGCCGCCTGGATGGCGGCATAGTCGATCGCTTCGGCGTCGTAGCCGCTGAACGTGAGGACGAGCGTACCCGGTTGAAGCTCGTCCGGCCGGTCGACCTCGAAGCCGGCGAGGCTGACGAGGTTGGCGTCGCCGGTGCAATCGACCAGGACCGTCGCCCGCACCGGCCGCAGGCCCGTCTTCGTGCAGAGCTCCAGCCGCCACGCCTCGCCGTCATGCTCGGCCGAGGCGGGCATGGCATGGAAGAGCATCTCGACGCCGGCTTCCTCGACCGCCTCGTCGGCCAGGGCCGCGAACAGGGCCCGGTCGATCGTGATGTGACGGATGTTCGCCTCGCGGCCGACCGCGCCGGACGGGACGTCCTCGCCGGCCTCTTCGAGCGTCCGGCGGACCAGCTCCCAGCCGATGCCGGCGATGATCTGCCGCGAGCCGGCGAAGAAGCTTGCCGGGGCGTTCACGGCGGCCGCGATCATCGTCCCGCCGAGGACGCCTTCTTTCTCGACGAGGAGCGTCCGGCCTGCCCTGAGCGACCCCGTCCCAGCGGGGGAGTCGCCCGGGGCCCCCGCGCGGCCGGCCTGGACCGCCGCCACCACGCCCGCCGTCCCGCCGCCGACCACCACCACGTCGTACGCTTCCATGCATCAGCCTCCTATGGTTCCTGCGGGTGAGCGGGTTCGAGCTGCGTGCCGCGACGGCCATTCTATGGGGCCGGGACGAGGAGGGCAACGAGCTTCGCCGTGGGCGCAGCGAAGCACGCCCCTCCCAGGCACGGCGGTGCCGCGGGCGGTCGCTTCCCGGCCGCTCACTGCATCATCGCGTCGACCTGGACGCCTTTGGCCCGCTGCTGGTACATATGCTTCTGGCCCGAGAGCCGCTCGAACTGGCGAGCGGTGTTGGCCGCCTCGACGTTCATGAGGTAGTTGACGACGGCGTCCTCCGCCGCCGGCGTCCCGCCGCGCTGCTGGACCTGGCCGAGCATCTGCTCGCCTCGGTGGAAGGCGAACCGGCCCTCGGCGTCGCGGGCGATGACGGTCGCCGTCCCCCGGATGCCGTCCGCCACGAAGATGCCCCGGAGGTCCGTCTCGCCCGCCACGAACTCGCCGCTGTCGGAGCCGATGACCTTGACGTGCACGTCCTTCAGGTACTGGCCCGTCTTGCGGTCGAGGACGTTGACGCGGACGCGGCCGCTCTCGACGTCCTCCTGGACCTCCAGCTTCATCGGCGTCACGAGGACCAGGCCCGAGGCGTGCAGGTCCTCGCCGCGACCGATGACCAGGTACGCGCCGCCCTTGTCGATGGCCAGGGGGACCTCCCGCTCCCTGTCGGCGTAGTCCTTGCCGTCGCCGAGGTCCACCGAGATCGGGTCGAGGACCGGGTGGATGCCGGCCAGGCGGACCTTCGTGATCCGCGACAGGTTCTTCTCGGCCAGGTAGAGCGTCATCAGGTCGACCCGGTAGATCAGTAGGTGGACATCAGACACGTTGCGGTACTTGACGGTCACGGTGGGCCGCTTGCCGGGCTCGAAGGTCGAGACCTCCTCCAGCGAGAGGTCCATTCGGGTGAAGAAGTCGATGGCCTCGGCGGCGTCGGCGAACGTCTTCTCGACCTTCTCATAGTAGTCGATGGCCTCGGCGGGCCGGCCGCGGGCGTGCCAGATCTGCCCCACGATGTACGTCGCCAGGTCCTTGTTGTCACTGGGCCTGCGGGTGCCGTCCGGCAGCGTGTACTCCTTCTCGGCGACCTTCGTGGCGAGGGTGATCGCCGGGTCGTACTGGCCGAGGTGCCACCGGGCGAGGGCCTCGACGTACTCGAAGCTGTCGAAGAAGCGGCTCGTCGGGTAGCGCCGCCTCAGGTCCTCGCACAGATCGACCGTCGACTTGTAGTCCTGGAGCTTCAGGTAGGCGTTGACGAGGTTCAACGCGGCATCGTCGGCCGTCGGGCTGTCGGGATAGTGCGTCAGGTACCGGACGAGCAGGCGGATGGCCCCCAGCATGAGTTGGTCGTGGGTGACCTTCTTCTCCCTGAGCTCCTCGATCTCCGCCACCTTCGGCGCCGACTGGTACAGCGTGTCGGCCAGCGCCAGGTAGCTTTGCGTCACCTGCGGTGTGTCGGGATACGTCCGCCACAGGTCCTTCATGAACGCGACGCTCCCCAGGACGTGGCCTTCCTCCTCCAGGCGTCCGCCGATGTGGGCGTCCTTGACGAAGCTGGCGGCGACGGTGGCCTTGAAGACGAGCATCGCCCGCTCGAATTCTTCCATCTCGCGGTACGCCCGCCCGACCGCCAGCACCTTGTCGAACGGGATGACGAGGTCGGGATACTTTTCCTTGATGACCTCGAAGTAGCGGACGATGCGCTTCGTGTCGCCGCGATCGACGGCCGCCAGAAGGAGCATCCGGGCCGCCTCGCGGCGGACGGCGTCCTCGAGCTTTCCTTCCCACTCGTTCCAGAGCTTCTCCAGGAGTGCCTGGGCCTCGGCGAAGTGCCCGTCGTCGAAGTGGGCCTTGCCCAAGTGATACAGCTCGTCCGGCGTCGGCCGATAGGGGTCCTTCGGCGTCTCGCCGCGCGCCAGCACCGTGATCTCGGCCGGCGACCCGACGGCCATCACGCCCGGCGCGTAAACGCTCTCGACGACGGTCGGCAGCACGCGATGCGTGCCGGGCGCGTAGCCGATCAGCGTGTAACGCAGGTCCCCGACGTACCGCGTTCGACCGACGTAGAACGTGATCTCGGCGTCGCCGATCCGGTAGTACTCGTACGAGCCGCTCACGGAGTTCTCCAGGACGGTCGCGCCGGCGGGGATCGGCTCGCGGACGATCAGGAAGTCGTGGTCGCCCTCGGGCGTGTGGCTCGTCGCCAGCCGGTCGACGTCCAGCTCGACGTGCGTGACCCGCCCGACGGGAAGCTGCGAGACCTCGTTGATGAACGTCGAGTACGAGCCCGTCAAGACGCCGAACCCCGTCCGGACCGGCTTGCCGTCGTACTCGGGCGGCGGGGCCTCGTAGTGCCGGTGCGTGACGCGGAACCGGTCGGTCGGCTCGCCGGCGGGCTTCAGGTCGCGGGCGAAGCCCGTCAGGACGGCCACGAAGGTGGGCCGCCCCCGGCCCTCCAGCCTCAGGTCCACGCGGTTCCGGCCCTCCAGCACGGCTTCGGCGGGCACCTCGAGTGTCCAGCCCGTCGCGTCGCCGTCGCTGCGAAGCGTCGTCTCGTGCTTCCCCTCGTTGATGCGGACCGTCAGACGATAGTCCGCCCGGGCCGGTTTCTGCTCGCCGAACCAGCGCGCGAGGGCGGCAAGAGCGGGGCCCCGAGTCCGCGGGGTGGCCCAGGGCCGGTGGGCGAGCAGGTAGTCCACCGTCGCCTGGACGGTCGCCGACTCGGGCCGGACGGCCAGGTGCGCCAGCAGGGCCAGGGCCGCCATCTCGTCGTCGGCCCGCATCCACGCCTGGTTCGACGCCGCGGGCCAGCGGACCTGGCCGGCGAACTCGCCCTTCAGGTCCTGGCGCTTCGCCGCCAGCACCTCCAGCACCTCGTCCGCCATCGGCCGTCGGTCCACCAACGCCAGCACGAGGGCCGTGTGGACGAGGCCCGAGGGGGACAGCTCGTTCCGCAGCCGATACAGCCGGTTCGCGTAGCCGAAGTCGGCCTCGCCGACGACCGCCAGGGCGTGGAGGAGGACGGCCTTGCGTTCGCGGTCCTCCAGGGCCGCCTTGCTGAACGCGTTCTTGAGGTACGTGACGCCCTTCTCGAGCACCCCGTCGGGCAACTTCAGGCCGAGCCGCTTCGCCTCGCCGAGTGCCCAGACGCTGCGGCTGCTCGTGAACGGGTCGGCGCCGCGGTCCTTCGGCCCGGCCCAGGCCCAGCCGCCGTCGTCGCGCTGCGTGACGGCGAGCGACGCGACGAGCGACTCGGCCCGCTCCGCCAGACGGCGCCAATCGGGCGCCTCCTCGCGGCCGACGCCCTGGAGATAGGTCATGACGCTCACGACGCCCAGAAGGTCGCTCGCCGTGTCGGCCTGCGTCGGCACCGTCGGGAAGCAGCGGCTTCTCAGCCACTGCGCCCGCCGCCGGAGCGCCAAGTCCACCAGAGACGCCTCCAGCCCGGCATCGACACGCACGCGAAGGCCGAGCCGCGAGTACTTACGGCCTCCGGGCAGCTCGAGCCAGAACGTCTCGGCGTCGCCCACGCGGCCGCTGTGCGAATCGGCGAACTCGATGCCCCAGGGCCGGATCGGCACGTCGCGTGAGAGCGCGTCGGACCGGTCGCCGGCCCGGGCCTCGAGCTCGACCTTCAGCGTCTCGGCCTCCGGCACCTTCCAGGGGTCGAACGTATGCTCGACCACGCCGCGACTTGTGAGCTGAACGCGGGCGGGCAGCGTCTTCTTCTCGCGTCCCGCCTCCAGGCGAAGCTTCAGCTCCACAGGCCCCTCGTAGTCCGTCAGGTTGTGGACGCGGGCGACCAGGCGGACCGTGTCGCCTTCGGTGACCGTGGCCGGGAGCTTCAGCTCGACGAAGAACTCGCGGCGCGTCGCGACCGTCTCGGACGCCTCGCCGACGAGCGTCTCGGGCGTCACGCCAATGGCCATCACCCGCCACCGCGTGGCCTGGTCGGGCATCGTGAGCGTGACCGAGGCCTTGCCATCGGCACCCGTGACGACCGACGGGTTCCAATAGGCGGCCTCGGGGAAGACGGCCCGCGGCTCGGGCGGCCCGTGGGGCGTCGGAGCCATCTGTACGCCTTCGGCGTCGGCGGCGAAGTAACCCGCTGCCCGTCCACTGACCGAACCAGCTCCCTGGCCGTAGAAGCGCGGCCCGTCCGTGGTAATGAGGAGCGCGTTCGACATCGCGTCGGCCACGATCCGGGCCTCTTCGGCCGGCATCGGCGCACCGAGCCCTCCCTGGCGGCCCTCGAGGGCCTCCCGCGTGTCCCCGTCGGAGTAGCTCAGGTACCGGACGTTCCCGGCAATCTCCGCGGTCAGGCGCTGAGACTCGGCCAGGCGGCCGGCTCGCCGGAGCATCTCGGCCCGCTCCCGCAATTCGCGCTCATGAAGCCCCAGCCGCGCCAGTTCCGCCAGCAGGGCCTCGGCCACCTCCCGCGTCCGCCCCTCGTAGCGGAACGTGCAGCTCGTCGTCGTCGCCATATGGGCGTGCCGGTGGGCCCCGCTCTGGAAGAACGGCCGAACCGGCCCGAGGGGCGAGCCGTGCAGCGTCAAAAGCGCTTCGTCCACGATGGCCAGCGACAGCTCGGCCCGGACGGGCCGGCCGTTGTGGTCGAGGGCGGTGATGGCGACGGTCGCCTCCTCGCCCGGCTCGTAGGCCTCCTTGTCGGGCTCGATGGTGACCTTCATCTCGCGCTCGACGATGAACTCGCGGCTCGCCATGTAGAAGCCGTTGCCGACCATGGCGGCGACGCTCAGGGCGAAGTTGGGGAAATGCTCGGGCCCGACGTCGACCGCGAGCTCGTTGGCGCCCTCTTCGAGCCGAGCGACCCGGTAGGAGAGGACCTCCTCGCCTTCGAACACCAGCAGCGCCAGGGCCGGCTTCAGGCGGCTGTGCAGGACGACGATCGGCTTCTCGCCCACCTTCAGCCGCTGGCGGTCCGAGAGGATGCGGAGCTTGGCACCGTCCTCGGCGTCCGAGATGAAGACGCTTCCCTGGGCGGTGATGGGATTGCCGAAACGGTCGGCGCCCTCGGCCCGGACGACGTGGTTGCCCCCTTTCTCGACCGCGAACGTGGCAACCGCCTTGCCGGACTCCTCGTCCGTGCGAACGGTCTTCTCCTCGACGAGGACCTCGGCCCACGTGCCGTCGGGATGCGACTCGCGGCGGAGGACCTTGACGGCCATCTCCCGTCCGACAGGCTCGGCCTCCACGTCGATGGTGCGGACGGTCACGTCGAACGGCTCGCCCGAGAGATAGACGTCGCGGACGAGCCGCACGCCGGCCCGGTAGGCCCGGACGGCGAGGTAGGCGGCGGCGCGTGCCTGCACGTTCTCGCCGACGATCGAGGCCCGGATGTGGAGCGGCTGCTCGTCGCGCATGTCGCGGGTGTCGAAAGAGAACGCAACCTCGCCCTCGTCGTCGGTGCGGGCGGTGTGGCGGCGGCCGTCCGGCAGGACGTACGCGATCTCGCGGTCCGCCACCGGCTCGCCGTAGTAGTAGCGGGCGACGATCTTGCCTTCGAGCGTCTCGCCGCGGAAGACGACCTTCCGCTCCGGCTCGATCCGAAGCTCCATCCGCTCCAGCTTGTACCGCTGGACCTCGAACGTCCCCTGGAAGGTCGGCCCGTTCGGCCGGCGGCAGCGGATCGTGTACGTGCCGGTCGGGGCGAAGGCATCCAGCGCGAACGTGTGGTGCAGCGTGCCGAACTCGCCCAGGGCAAGGTCCTCGCGGTCCAGGACGCGGCCCTGGGAATCCACCACCTCGACGACGTACTGGCGGCCGGCCTCGAAGGCGTAGCTGCCCTCGTCGATCTCGCGGAGGATGGCCCGCAGATGGACTGTCTGGCCGGGCCGGTACGCCGGCCGGTCCGTGTAGACGTAGCCCTTCGGCGAGAGGCCCTCGGAGAACCCCAAACCGCCGATGCCCAGCTCATTCGAGGCCGCGTGCCCGCCGTCGATGGCGAAGACGCTGACGCGGGCGGCGGTCTTGAGGTCCTCCAAGTCCTTCGTCAGGACGCCGTCCGGGCCCGTCTTGCCCTCGAAGAATACCTTCGTGCCGTCGGAGACGAGCACGGTTGCGCCCGGCCAGGGCTTTTCGGTCCGCATGTTCTCGGCGAAGACCAGCAGGCCCTTCCGCGACGACTTGACGATGATGTCGAGGTCGCTCCGCAAGACGAGCGTCGTGGCCTGGAGCTTCTCGGAGCGGATGCGAACGGCGAAGACGCCCGGGTCGTTCTTCCCGGTCGGAATCTCGATCCGCTGCTCGACGGGCTTGTACTTCGCGTAGCCCTCGACGGGCGTGTCCCACGTCTTGTCCGGGTCGATGAGCTGGATGTCCAGCAGCTCGACGCCCGTGATGGCGTGGGTCTTGCGGAAGTAGTCCTCCAGGTCGAGGCGATAGAGCTCGACGGTGAGCGTCTCGATGTTCCGGACCTGGACCTTGACGCGGGCCGGCTCGTCGGATCGCCACGTCCGCTCCGTCAGGACCGTGAGCTGCTTCTGGGTCATCTCCTTGGTCCGCTCCTTGGCGGAGGCGGCGTGGGGGCCCCAGTCGAGCTCCCGGTACTCCTCGATGGCCTTCCCCAGGTCCTTCAGCTCCGTCTCGTAGACGTTCGCCAGGCGGTACTGGGCCTTGCTCGCCTCGTCGGTCTTGGGATACTTCGAGACGAGGCGCTGCCAGGCGGCGATGGCCTGGCGATACAGCTTCTCTTTACGCTCGGCGGCGTCCGGCTCGTCGTCGTCGATGGCCTGGGCCTGCTGGCAGGCCATGTCGCCGAAGTCGTACATGATCGTCCGGCCGCGGGAATCCAGCGGGTACTTCGCCAGGAACCGTTCCCAGGCGTCGCGGGCCTCGTCGTACTTCTTCATGGCCTTCAGGTCGGCCCCTACGCGGTACTCGACCTCGACGATGCCCTGCTGGCAGGCGGCCCAGTGCGGTCCGGCGGGGTGGCTGGCGATGTAGTCGCCATAGACGGCCTTGGCCTCGTCGTACTTCTTCTGGGCCTTGTAGACGCCGGCCAGGAGGAACTTCGCCTCCTTGACGAGCTTCTCGGCGAGGGCCTGGGCCTCGTCGCCGGCCGCGCGATACCCTTCGCCGGCGAGGAACGCCCGGTAGGCCTTCGCCGCCTCCTCATGGTGGCCGATCGCCTGGTAGAACTGGCCGACATCGAACGCCGCTTGGACCGAGTCGCTTCGGGCCTGGTAGAGGTCGAGGAAATCGCGGAGGGCCTTGATCGCCAGAAGCGTCTCGTCGCGGTTGCCGACGTGGTAGGTCTTGGCGAGACGGGACATGGCATCGGCCCGGATGGGCGGCGACTCGCCCGTACCGGGCGGCATCCGCGAGAGCCTCCGCACCAGGTCCTGCCACGTCCGACGCGCCTCGACGCGATTGCCCTGCTTCAAAAGACATTCCCCCAGGGCGAAGCGGGCCTCGAGGAACCGCGTGCCGGCCCCCTCGGCGGGCGGCCGGTCCTTCTCCCATTCCGGGCCGAACTCGGCCAGGTAGGCCCGGTAGTCTTGGACCGCCTGGTTCCAGTTCTCGGCCGCCTGCATCGTGTGGCCGAGCTTGAACATGACCTCGTCCTTCAGGGCCCGGCCGATCTCGACCTCCAGGGCCGCCCGGTAGAGTTTGTACGCCCGGCCGTAGTCCGGCTCGGGGCTGTCGGGTTTCGCCGGGTCCTTCGGGGTGGCGTACTTGTCGGCGAAGACGAGCAGCCGGCGGGCGAGGTCGTCTTTGCGCTTCGGGTCCATCAGGCGGACGGCCTCGGCCTCGTAGATGGCTTCGGCCTCGGCATACTGGCGGGCCAGCAGGTGGGCATCGGCCCGGCCGTAGCGGGCCTTCGCCCGCCACGGTCCCTCCGGGTGGGTCGCCTCGACCTCGCGAAAGGCCGCGATGGCCGCGTCGTATTCCTTCGCGTAGAGGTGGGCGAGGCCCTTCAGGTAGAGCCAGTAATCGGCCCCTCCCTCGCCGGCGGCGATCAAGCGGTCCAGCTCGTCGACAGCGGCCTTGTAGTCGCGGTCCTGGAATGCGATCCGGACGGCCGACGGGGCCATTCGCTCGGCGGGGTCCTCGGGTTTCGCTTCCTCGGCGGGCCCAGACTCACCCGCTGGGGCGGCGACGACGGCCGGCGCGAGTCCGAGGAGCAGGGCGGCAGACAGAACCCAAGGCGAGAGACGGGCGGGCATCGGCTTCTCCTTCGAGCGATCGCCAAGCAGTCAACGGCCCCGCGGGAGCGGGTGCGCAGGTCGGTCACGCGCGGACGCGCATGGCCCTGTTTAGACGCACGAAAAACGAAGAAGTTCCCGCGTTTTCGCACGGGACAGTACGGAAAAAGCGCTCGACGCCGCCGATCGTCTCGGGCACCTTGCCGACGGCGTCGGCAGCACTGCCCCGGTGGCCGAACCGGGTGATGCCGATGACGGGGCGCTCGGCGGCGGCCCTCTCGGCCTCGGTTGCGGGAGCAGCAAGCGCCTGCCTTCAGGGCGCCAGGGCGGCCGTGCCCACATCGGTCGCGCAGGTTCTCAGAAACCGTCTGCGGTCCATCGAGAGGTCTTTCCGTCGGCGTCGTGGGATGAGCACAGGGGGGGACCCGCCCGGCGGCAAGGCCGCCTGATGCGGCCGGGGGGCCGAACGCGACCCGCCGCCGAGACACCGTTTATAGCCGCAAGGCGGGCCCCGGTAACGTGTTTTTTCGGTTACCGAGCGGAGACCGGCCCGCGTAGGCTAGACTGGCAGGCACAATCGCAACGGTCGACGCTACGCACAGGGCCGAAGGCGGAGGAGACACATCATGCGATCACGGAAGTGGCAGTTCGCGATGTCGCTCGTAGTCGGCGCGGTGGTGGTTGCGGTCGGCCGCCAGGCGATCTGGCCGGCCGTCGCCGCCCGAGATAGCACGCGCGACGTCATGCACGGGTCGGAGCTCCAGGCCCTGATCGACCGGGCCTGGCAGGAGCGACGATATCTCGTCGAGCTGCCGCCCGGCATCGCCACAATCAACGTCTCCGAGACGCTGATCAACCCCGGCGTGGGCCTGAGGCCCGGGAGGGACCAGGCGGCGGTCCGCTTGGTGTGGACCGGCGGCGACGACGGCCTCATCATGCGGTGCCACTGGCTGACCAACCAGGCGGACGCGTACGGACACCCCCCTCGCAACCCGGTCGAGACGTTCTTGGCGATAAGCGATCTGTTCTTCGACGGGCGGGGCAGGGCCCGGGCCATCGATTCGCCGGGCGGCTTCCGCGAGGGGGCCACGCTGGCCCGGTGCTTCTTCTTCCGCTGCACGGGGCCCGTGGTCCGGCTTGCCGACTGCTGGGGGGCGAACGTCGAGGACCTCGCGTTCTACGGCAACAGGGGCGAGCATCTCGTCATGACGCAGCACTCGATCGGCCGGGTCCGCAACGTCCGCCTTCTGACGGGCGGGCCCCAGTCGGCCGACGACCGGGCGGCGGTCGTCCTCTCGGGCGCGGCCGCGCGATGGGAGGGTTTCCAGCTCGAAGGCACCCACTTTCCCAACCGCCCGAGCATCCTGATCGAGGGGTCCTCCTGCTCGGTGCTCGCGCAGGTCCGCTGCGAGAGCGGCGAGAACGGGGTGCTGCACGAGGCAGCGATCCTGGCCCGCAACTGTAGCGGCTGCCGCTTCGAGCAAATCCATGGCGGCTCCGAGTGGGGCGAGACCGAGAGCGACACCCACGCCCAGGCGACGGTCCGCCTCATCGGCGGCGAGAAGAACGTCGTCCAGCAGATAACCGACGGCCGGTGGCGGAGCCTCGCACCCGGCGGGGCGATCGTCCAGCACGCCGGCGGGGCCGACTTTCGCATCGAGCAGCTCTGGAACCAGAGCCTCGACCTGCCCAAGGAGCACCATTTGCGGCCCGACGTGAAGCCGTTCCGGCCGGAGCGGGACCGATAGCCGCACCGGCTGGGGCCGATCAAATGGGCGGCGGGGGACAATGAACGATAGACGAGCCGGACAGCGAAAGGGCCGCGAGGGCATAAACCCTTGCAGCCCTTCTGTTTACGATGGCGAGGGCGACGGGACTCGAACCCGCAACCACCGGATCGACAGTCCGGTACTCTAGCCAATTGAGCTACGCCCCCGCAGGGATTCTCCTGCGGCCCGCGCCCGTCTCCGAGCGCAAGCGGCGGTCGTCTCCGTCCTGCGTCCCCCCACTTCCCGTCACGAGCGACACAGGCCGGTGCCGACCGACCGCGAAATCATAATCACCGGACGCCGGTTGTCAAGCCGAAATCGCCACTCGCGGCCTCCGGGCCGCCGACGGTCTCGCCCGGCCTGAAGACACGCCGGGCTTCGCGGAAAGGCCGACGGAAGACCCGGGCGGAGGGCCTACCGGACGCCCCTCTCGGGCTACCGCTGATAGATCGGGAGCTGCCGGTACGAGACGCTCATCGCCAGGATGGACATGGCCGTCGAGTAATCCTGTCCGCCGCGGTTGTCCTTGGGCCAGCTCCCGTCCTGCTCCTGGGCCCGAAGCAGGATGTCGTACATCCGGGCCCCGAACCGTTCCCAGTATCGCCCGCCGAGCTGGAACGTCCCCTGCGAGGCGTAGTACATGGCATAGCAGAAGTGGTTCCCGTGGCCCCACTTGGTGGGCAGGTTCTTCAGGACCCAGTCCCCCGCGAACAGGGAGGCCCGGCTGCGGTGATGGCCCGTCAGCTCCATGCACAGCAGGGCCGTCCCGGTCCGGCCCAGGCCGGGGTCGCGCCCCGGCTGGTAGGTGAAGCCGCCGCTTCCGTGCCGGCAGTTCATGATGAACCGGATCGCCTCGTCGATCGATTCGGTGGGCACCCCCGCCCCGTTGTTGCGGGCCGACCGCAGGGCCATCAGGGCCCAGCCGGTCACCGACATGTCGCTGTCGCGGCTGGTATGCTGGTACCGCCACCCGCCCTGGTGCCGCCGGTCCTTATGGACGTTCTGGGCCGAGAGGACCACCTTCAGGGCCTTCGGCAGGGCCCGGTCGATCTTCTCCTGCCGCTCGGGATCGACCATGCCCGAGACCTCCGACAGCATCAGCGTCGAGATGCAGTGGTTGTACATCGGCCCGTTGCTCGTGCTGCCCTGGACGAGCAAACCGTTGGATTGCTGCGAGCCCGTGACGAAGTCGATGCCGTCGTTCAGGACCTTCCCGTAAGGCCCCACGCCGGGCGTGTACCCCTTCGACAGAAACGCCATGATGCAGAGGGAGGTGATGGCGGTGGCGTCTCGGCGCTTCTCGTCCCTTTCGTCGCGGCGGCGGCCCTTGCGTCGGACGGGCTCGCCGGCGTGCCAGGCGCCTTGCTCGTCCTGTCGTCGGGCGAGGAACTCGAGCCCCCGGCTGATGGCCCGGTCGACGGGGCCGGCGTACCGGGCGAACATCTCGCCGGCCTCGTCGGCCCGGGCCGGCGGGGGTGCACAGATCGTCACCGCCAGGGCAGCGGCGAGCCCTGCGACCACCGGCCGCCGACGGCTCTGGTTCCCAAGTCCTGCCATGGTTCGGTCACTCCTGTAAGATCGGCGTCAATCGCTGGGCTCTTCCTCCGCCGGCGCGCCCCGCTTGGCCAGCTCCTGGAAGTACTGCCGGATGAGCGTGCGATACTCCTCGGGGCCCTCGGCCGCGGCGGCCTGGAGGATCTCGTCGCGGAGCTTGCCGGGCAGGCGGGCCCAGTCGGCCAACGAGATGCCCAGGGCCTTGAGCTCGGAGGGGCTCGTATCGACCACCTGGAGGCCCGTGCCCGTCTGGGGATTGGAAGACGCCCCCGGGGCGCCCGGCGCGCCGGCGCCGGTCCCGAGGCCCATGCTCTGGGCCTGGGAGGCGGCCGCGGCGGCGGCGCCCGCCACGGCCTGGGCTGCCGCCTGGGCCGACGGCGACGTCTGGGTCTGGGCGGCCGTGCTGGCAGCGTTCCACGCGCCGGCCACCGCCGGAGCCACGGCCCCTTCCTGGATGGGCGGGCCGGGGGCCGCCTCCGGGATGTCCGCCAGGCTCTGGGCCATCTGGCCGAGGGCCTCGGCCGCCTGGCCCATGGCCTGGGCCGCCATTAACGCCTGCCCTTGACCCATGCCCTGGCCCTGACCTTGGCCTTGCCCCTGGCCTTGGCCTTGCCCTTGCCCCTGGCCTTGCCCCTGACCTTGGCCCTGCCCCTGGCCGGCGGCCATGGCGGCCTGGGAGGCAGACTGAGCGGCCTGACCCATCGCACCGGCGGCCTGGCCGGCGGCGGCCGCGGCCGGCGACCCGGGCATCAGGCCCTGGGCCTGTTGGGCGAGGCCCGCCACGTTCTGGGCAAGACCCGCCGCACTTTGGGCGATCTGCTGCTGCGACGCCGGGGCGTAACCCGGGGCCATGGGGGCCCCGGCGGCCATGGACTGGAGGGCTTGGGCCACGGCCTGCTGGCGACCGGCAAGGCCCTGGGCCTGGGCGGCCATCTGGGGCAGGCCGGCGGCGGGAGACGCCCCCGCTGCGGGTGCTCCGGCCCCTTGCCCCATGCCCTGACCTTGTCCCTGTCCCTGACCCTGGCCTTG
>CAZGKW010000005.1:0-11044 GCA_964526295.1 uncultured Anaerolineales bacterium | reverse complement strand
CTCCGGCCCCTTGCCCCATGCCCTGACCTTGTCCCTGTCCCTGACCCTGGCCTTGCCCCTGTCCTTGACCTTGACCTTGTCCTTGACCTTGTCCTTGACCTTGACCTTGTCCCTGGCCTTGCCCCTGACCCTGTCCTTGCCCCTGACCCTGTCCTTGACCTTGTCCCTGTCCTTGACCTTGTCCTTGGGCGGCGGCCTGGCCGAGGTCGGAGGCAAGCTGGCCCAGTTGCCCAGCGGCGGCGCCGGCGCTCTGAGCAGCGGCCGGAACGTCACCCGCTCCAAGCTGACCGACGGCCGCCTGGGCCGAACCGGCCGCCTGTTGTCCGAGCGGCTGGGCGGCGGGGGCCGCGCCCGGCAACTGGCCGGCCAACTGGCCCGCCTCGGCGGCGATCGCCGCCTGCTCGGCCATCAAACGGCCCATCTGGCTCTCAGCGAGCTGGGCCATGAGTTGTTGCTGTTCGCCGAGGAGGGCCTCGGTGCGGGCCCGCAGGTCGGCTTGGGCGGCGGCCATCTGCCCCACCGCCTGGGCCGGCAAAGTGCCTGCCGGCTGACCCCCGGCTGGCTGGCCCGAAGCTGGCTGGCCCGCAGCGGGCTGTCCGGAGGCAGGTTGACCGGCAGCCGGTTGCCCAGAGGCGGGCTGGCCCCCGGCTGGCTGGCCCGTAGCGGGCTGTCCGGAAGCCGGTTGACCGGCAGCCGGTTGGCCGGCGGCGGCCTGCCCAGCGGCAGGCTGACCAGCAGCAGGTTGACCGGCAGCCGGTTGGCCGGCGGCAGGCTGGTCCGCCGCAAGGGCTTCGGCGGCCTGTTGGAGGCCGGCTTCGGCCGCTGTCTGCTGCCCGATGGCGTCGGCAAGCTGGCCCGCTCGAATGTCGGAGGCGGCCTGCGACATCGTGGGGGCCTGGCCGGCGGCCGGGGGCAGTGCGGCGGCGTCGGCGGCCAGGGCGGCCTGTTCGGCCGCCAGGCCCTCCAGGGCCGCCTGGATCGCCTGTAAGCCCTCCATCGCAGCCATCTCTTCGGCCAATCCTAGCTGTTCCTGCTGGAGGGCCGAAATCTGCTCGGCAAGCTGCTGGGCAAGCTGGGCCCCCTCGGCCAACTGGGCCTGGAGGGCCTGCGGCATGTCGCGGACCATCTCGGCCAGCGACGCTGCCACCTCCTGCTGCGCAAGGGCCCACTCCTCGGCCGACATCAAGGGGTGGGCGTCGCGGTCCGTCGCCGGTGGCAGGGCACTGGGGTCCAGCTCGCCCGCGGTCCACTCCATGGCGGCCTTGACCGCGGCCAGCTCGGCCTCGTCGCCGGCCAACTGCTCCAGCTCCTGAGCGAGGGCGACGACGTCGGCCATCTCCGAGAACTCCTCAAGGAGTTTCTCGACGAGGGCGATGGCCTTCTCGATGTGCGTCTCGGCCTCGCCGGTCAGGCGGACCCGCTCGGGCTGGGCATCGACGAGCTTCACACGGCCGCTCCGCTCGCCGGCTGAGGCGATGTGGTCGGCGATGGGCGCGAGCTTCGGCACGATGACGGCGAACACACCATCGGCTATCTCGCCGGCCAGTTTGCGGGTCATGCCTTCGGCGCCGGCGAGACGGGCCCGGAGCCGGTCGACGACCTCGACGGCCGCGGGCTCGAGGTCCCTGGCGTGGCGAAGCTGCTTCTGGAGGCCCTGGGCCTCCCGCCGGGCAGTCTTCAACTCTTCGAGGATCTTCAGCAGGCGGGCCCGAATCAGGCCTTCCTCCGCCTCGGTGACCTGGCGGGCGTAGGAGTCGGCCTCGATGTCCAGCTCGACGGTGTACTTCTCCGAGAGGCCTTCCTGGGGGCCTTTGAGGTCGGCCGGGAGGTTGTCGGCGGCCCGGAGGCGGAACGTGACCCGCTTCGCCCCCCGAAGCGGCAGGTCCGAGAGGTGGAGCCGCGTCTCACCCACGGCGGCCAGCCGCGGCTTGCTCCGGTCGCCGGCCAGCGGCACGCTCAGCTCGGTCCGCTTGCGGCCATCGACCTCGACGAGGAGGTCCGCCTTCGCCACACCGAAGTCGTCCTGGATGGCATAGGCCACGGGCAGCGTGTCGCGGGGGCTGAGCTTGAGCTTCTTCTCCTCCGGCTCGACGATGGAGACCTTGGGGGCCCCGTCGGAAAGGACGCTGATCCTGTATTCCGGCGTCTGGCTGACGAACTCGTCCGCATCGACGACGCGGAGCGACCACGATCCGCGGACCTTGCGGCCCAGGGTCACCGTAAAGGTGTAGCGGCTGGTGCCGTCCGGGCCCTTCACCAGCTCGGCCGCGCCGGGGCCGGGGTCGTCGGCCGGCTGGCCGGCCACGAGCAGCGTCACCCCGCGGAGGGGCTTGTCGAGGGTCGTCGTGACGGTCGCGCGGGTGCCGGAGACCCCCTCGAGGTCCCCCGAAGGCCCCACCCATGGTCCGGGCGGCAAGGCCGCTTCTCGCCCGGGTGTCTTCAGCCCAGGTCCGGACGGTCTCCCATCGCGGCCATGGGACGTCTCCGGCGGCAGGCCGGTATAGGCCGGGTATTCATAGCGCACGTCGACCTCGCGGACGGTTGGCGGCGAGACGACCGTGACGGTGAAGTCGCCGGTCAGGGCGTCGCCGGCGTGGATGGAGTAGCGGAAGCCCTCCTGGACCGCAGGGATGGAGTAGACGAACCGCGGGTAACCCTCGTCGGTTCGGCGGAGGGCGGTCATGGCCTCGACCCGCACGGAGCCGTGTGCGTCCTTCTTGCGGAAGTCGGCCTCGCGGACCGCCTCGAAGGGCACGAGGACCTCGACCTCCAGCGGCGAGCCCTCGAGCAGCTTGACGTCGCCCGGCCGGACGACGAGGTCCCGGCCGTCCACGTTCGCCAGGTTCAGGTACGGTGCGACGGCCCGCTTCAGGAGCCAGACGGCCTTGCCGCGCCACACCAGGAAGCTGCCCACGAGCAGGACCACGGTCACGGCGGCGGCGGCGATGAACGGCTTGATGGCCGCCAGCGGCACCTCCTGCCTGGGCCGGACCTTCCGGGCGTCCTCGGTAGCCTGTTCGGCGAGGGCCTGAATGAGGACCTCCGACCCGCGGATCTGGGGGATGTCGCGGCTCGTCAGCAGTTCGACGGCCGAGCTGAGGCGTTCCTGGAGCTCGGGATGGCGCTGCTCGATGATCCGCGCGACACCGGCCAGCGTAAAGCTCCGGGCCAGCGGCACGACCAGGAACCAGACGAGCGCGGCGGCCGTGAGGCCGAACGCCGCCAGCGTCAACGCCCACCGAACGCCCTGCGAGAAGATGACGAGCGTGCCGTCGATCAGCATGACCACCAGGAGGGCCCCGACGGCCGTCGCGGCCACGGCCAGGATGCCTCGCAGAAGGATCAGAGACCGGACCCGGTGGATGAGCCTGCGGAGGGCCTCGACGATTGGCTGCGGGACGGCCCGGCGTGCATTCACGCCGGGCGGCCCGGTGCCCGACGCCGGATGCCCCGTCTCTTGCGTGGGACTCATGCCAACCCCACTTTCTTTCGGAGGACCCACTCGGCCGTGGCCACCAGGACCATGAGCACGAGAATAGGCCAGGAATCCCAGATGACGAACTCGTGCCGCTCGATCTCGACGATCGTCCCACGGCCGAGCGTCGCCAGGACCTGCCCGGCCTGCTGGGGCCCCACGACCGTGCCGCCGGTCAGCGTCGCCAGGCGCCCGAGGAGCCCCAGGTTCGGGGTCAGCTCGGCCAGCTCGACCCCCGATACCGGGTCGACTGAGAACTCCGCCACGAGCATGTCGACGTTGTCCTTGGCCAGGACGGCCTCGGCCGGCGGGGCGTCCAGGACGAGCTGATAGGCGCCGCTCGGCAGCGTGCCGAGGTCGGCCTCGTACCGGCCGCCCGACCCCTCGACGTATTGCAGGCTACGGCGGAGGACCAGTCGGTCGCCGTCCCTGCCGCCCATGACCTTGACGGCCACCCGGTCGCTGACGATGGGGGCGAAGTCCTCGTCGAGGAGCTTGGCCCTGGCCCGGACGGTGTCCTCCGGGCTGTAGCGGAGGCGGTCGGTGCCGATGCGGACGTAGTCGGTCCCGACGGGCAGCTTGTCGCCGCTCGCCCACCGGAGGACCTGGCCCCAGAAGCGGTGATGGTAGGTGTCGCCGCGGCGGTACCGGAGCCGCCACGTCCGGTCGAAAGCGAGGAACATGACCTGGCCGGCGCCGACGCGATGCGTCAGGAGGAGGGCGTTTTCCCGCTCAAACCGGCGGACCCGGTCGTGGCGCTCCTGGCCGGCGCCGGCGTCCGGGGCGGGCCCCTCGGGGTCGCGGCGAAGGAATTCGGGGGGGGCGTCGGGCAGGGCGTACGCCAGGACCGTCGCCCCCTCCTTGGCCCCTCGGACGGGGTGCCGCCAGTAGATCTCAGGCACCGAGTCCCAGACCTCGCGGTTCTCCTGGGGGTCGGTCTTCTGCCGCATGATGACGCTCTCGCGCCCTTCAGCGGTCAGGGCGAGGCGGAAAGCCTTCTCCGGCCCCGTCATCAGGGCCTTCCCGGAGGGCTCGTAGAGGACCGGCAGGATCTCGGCGAAGCCTTGCCGCTCGTGGGCGTGGGGCATGTACATCGGCCCGGCGATGACGATCAGCGTCCCGCCTCGCTCCTTCACGAACGTATCCAGGGCCTCGAAGTCCGTGTCCGTCAGGGCCGACGGCGGCAGGTCGCCCAGCACGATGACGTCGAACTTCAGCCACTCTTCCTCGCTCTCCGGCAGGGCGGTCGCCTCGACGTCGCGCCGCTCGCGAACGACCGACGCATGGACCTCCCGGCGGCCGGGCACCCCCGCGATCCGGTCCGGCCGGAGCAGGACGTACTGAAGCTGGACCGACTCGTCGCGGTCGGCGAACAGGTTCTTCAGGTACCGGAACTCCCACCGCGGCCGGGCCTCGACGATGAGCAGCTTGACCCGGTCGTCCGTCACGTTCACGGTCAGGGGATGCCGGTTGTTGGCCGCGAAGGCCTCGCCGTCGAACTGCTGGAGCTCGACCCGGTACTTATGCAGGCCGGTCGCGTCCGGCTGGTCCGAGAGCTGGACCTCGGTGCGATACGAGTCGGTCGGCACGCGGACCGTTCGCTGGTCGACGGCTTCGCTCCCGTCGTAGAGCGTGACGGTCACCTCCTGGCCGGCGAGGGCATCGAGCTTGACGTTGGCCCGGACGTACATCCGGTCCTCGGCGAAGACCGTCTCCGGGGCGTCGACTGAGACGATGCTGGCATCGCGGGGCGGCTTGGTGCTGCCGAACGCCACGCTCGAGACGCGGGCCCCCTGGAGTCCGAGCTGCCGCACGAGCGGCTCAACCTCGGCGGCGGCGTTGTGCCGTCCGTCCGTGAGCAGCACCACCCCGGCCAGGTCGCGCCCCGCCATGTCCTTCATGACCTTCTCGAGGGCGGCGGCGAGGTCCGTCAGGCCCTTGTCGGCGGCCAGCGGCTCCTCAGGTTCGCCGCCTGGGGCGGCGTCATCGGCATCGGGCGACGAAACCTTTGGTGTATTCGCCGGGGGCGACGCACCTTCCGGCGCCGGCGCGGCCGTCTCCTTGACCACGCGGCCGGTCTCCCGCCACGCCTCGATGTCCAGCTCGGCGGGCGTGCGGGCGAACGTGTAGACCACGGCCGTGTAGCGGTCTTCGAGGCGCTTGAGGAGCGGCTTCGGCGCCCTGTCCGGTCGGGCATCGTCCGACTCCGTTTCAACCCCCAACAGCACGTCGCGGGCCAAAGCGAGCCGCGTCCGCCGGGCCGCCTCGCTGAGGCGGGTCTGGACGCCCTTCGGGAGCGTGTCGTGATAGGCTGTATCGACGGCGTCGGCGAGGTCCTGTATCTGCGGCAGGAGGTCGGCCATCGCCGACAGGGCCTTCTCGAGGTCCTTCTGGAGCCCGACGTGGCCCTTGGCCAGCTCGGCGTCGCTCTTTTTCTCGAAGGTCCGGGCGAGGATTGCCAGCGGCTCCTCGACCTGCTTCTGGAACCGCCGCGACGCCAGGGCCAGGTCCGACACCGTCTCCTTCTCCAGCTTCACCGGCCCTTTAAGCGGCGCTTCCAGGCGGACCGGCACCGGCGCAAAGCTCTTCTGGATCTCCTCGAAGATTTCCGAGACGGTCTCCCGGCGTTCGGCGACGCGGTCGACCCTTGAACGGGCCGCGGCGGGTCTTCCCCGGTCGAGGTCCGCTTCTCCTGACGCGCGAGGGCCGGCGCGCGGTCGGGCCATGGACGCCTCGGCGGCCCGGAGGCCTTCGAGCCACTCGGCCACGGGCTGGAGCCGGGCGTGGGCCTCGGCGATTGTGCCGGCGGCCGCCTCCAGCTCGTGCGGCCGGGCCACGCCCCGGACGCCCAGCATCTCGGCCAGACGGACGCGGCCCGCGGGCGACATCTCCGAGTCGTGGATCCGCATCGATGCCGACTCGTCGACCAGGACGGCGACGAACCGTTCCTGGCTGCGGTCGGATTCCCACGGGCGGACGGGCTGGGCCAGGATGAGGATGACGAGGACGACCAGGGCCACCCGCATGGCCCCGAGGGCGAGGCTCGTCCCGCGGGACACCGTCCGCCGCTCCAGGCCGTACAGGAACAGGACGACCTCGACCGAGACGGCGCCGGCCAGGGCGATGGGCCAGATGGCCCAGTTCGTGGCCAGGATGAGCCACCGCATGAGGAGCTGCCCGCAGGCCAGCATCGCCAGGAACCCGATGCCGGTTCCGCCCGCCATCCACGCGATGCGAGGCAGGCGAAGCGTCCCGCGCCGCCGGATGACGTGCCACAGGATCCACGCGGCCACCGGGGCGGCCGCCATCAGAAACACCAGGGCCGTCGGGACGGATTCGGGCAGCCGGTAATGTTCGTCGACGATGAACATAGCGGTATCAGACGCCTCCGAACCTATTCCGTCGAAGCTCTGAGGATGCTTCGCGTCCGGCGGCGAAGCGTCGCCGCGTCGACGATCTCCTCGCCGAAGTCGACCGGCCCCGCTTCGCCGGTGCGGCGCCGCACGGCGATCCACCGGGTCAGGGCCACCTCGGCCAGCAAGGCGAACAGCAGCGCCAGCGCCAGCACCTTCCACAGCTCCTGCCCCGGCACGCTGCCGACGACCGCCGCCGTCAAATCGTCGGTCGTCTCGGCCCGGAAGAAGTCGACGTAGCGCCCCGCGGCCGCGTAGTCGCCGTCGGTCAGGGCCGCGAGGCGGCCCTCCTCGGGCTCGCCGAGGACGGCGAACGGCATGCCGCCGTCGGACGCCTCCGTCACCTCGTACCCGCTCGTCAGCGACGCCTCGGGCCGGAAACGGTACAGGCCGGGCTGCCACGTGTCCTCGAAGGTGAGGCGGACGCCGGCATCGGTGGCGGCGATGCGGCCGCTTCGCTCGGCGCCGTCGGGCGTGGTCACAGGGACCGTCTCGGGCAGGCGGAGGTCAGCCCGGCGTGGATTGCCCCCGGGCGAATCCGCCCCCGGTGAAGACGCCGGGGGCCGGCCATCGCTCGGGAAAAGCTCGACGACCATCTCGCTGCCCGGCTCGATGTTCGACCGGGCCAGCATCGGCGACGCCAGGTAGTAGGCCAGCTCGTGCACGAGCGGCACGAAGCACTTCAGGCTCGGCAGGTTCGAGTCCCGCCGATCGAGCGAGAAAGCGGACACCAGGACGTACCCGTCCCCGACGCGGCGCTCGACAAGCAGGGGGTCGCCGCTGTCGAGCCGCCCGGCGACGCGGACGTCAGGATTGCGCTGCGGGGGATCGAGCTGCCAGAAGGCGGCGACCATGGCGGAATCGGCGTCGGACCCCTCCTCGGCCGCCATCAGCGCCAGGGCGGGGTGGGCGAAGGTCCGGACCGCCACCCGCGCGGGCTGGTCGGGCAGGGCGAGGCGTTTCTCGAAACGGGCCGGCACGAACGGCCCGCCCCCGCGGCGACGCCACCCGTTGTAGAAGTCCGGCTCCGCCCGGTGGCCTGGCAGGACCAGCAGGCCCCCGCCCTCGGCCACGAATGCCTCGACCTTGGCGGCGAACGACTCGGGCAGTGTCGGCACGTCCGCGAGGACCAGGACGGCGTAGGCCCCGAGGTCGAGGACGCTTCCGACGTCCGGCGCGGCGACGACCGTCGGCGAGACGAGAAACCGCCTGTCGCTCTCCTCGTGGCGGGCCCCGGCGTCGCCCGGCGTCATGGCGATCTCCACGAACGCCGACGCGCTCTCCAGCGGCCGGACCGACGGCGACCCGTCGACGATCAGCACCGGCAGCTCGCCAACCACGTCCACGACCCGGACGTCGGCGTTATCGGCGGGCAGGTCATCGTCGATGACCACCTCGGCCCGGACGACGTGCGGGCCGGGCGCCTCGAACCGATGCGAGAACCGGACCGTCTCGGCGGCCCCCGCCTCGACGCGACCCACGGCCAGCCGAGCGACCGGTTGGCCCCCGACGAACAGCTCGACGGCCGACGGCTCGACCGATTCGGTCCCCGTCGCGAGGACCGTCACGTCAACGTTGACCGGCCGGTCCGTGCCCACCACGCCGCGCGACAGCCGGATGTCGCCGACCGCCGCGTTCTCGTACCGCTCGGGCAGGTCGAGTGTCCGGACGAGGAGCCGCGGGGACGTAGGAAGCTTCTCCAGGCCCGATACGAGGAACTGCCACCGGTCCTCGGCTTGAAGGTCCCACCCCAGGGCCTGGCCGTCGGTCACCAGGACGATCATCTTGGCCGGGTTGCTCCCCTCGGCGAGGCCGGCGACGGCGGCGTTCAGCGACTCGAGGACGCCCACCGGTCCGGCGGTCGGCTCCAGCCGCTCGAGAGCGGCCTTGACGTCTTCCCGGGAGGCGGTCGGGGTGGCGATGACGGGCTGCGGCACGGGGCCGGCCAGGATGAGGCTGACGGCGTCGGCGGGGCGGAGCGAGTCGACGACGGCGTGGGCCGTCTCGATCGCCCGGTCGAAGTTCGGCTTGCCGTCCACGTTGAGGGTCATCGACCGGCTGCCGTCGACGATGAGGGCGACGTCGCGTTCGCCGCCGCTGAGGGACCAGGCCCGCCGCTGGAGGAACTGCTCGACGACCGCCGCCACCAGCGCCAGGGCCACCAGGGCCGAGGCGCCGACCATCAGCACTTTGCCGCTCGGCTGCCGCCAGCCCATGGCCGCCCCGACGCCGAAGCAGATGGCGGCGATGATCAGGAGGGGCAGGACGACGGCCCAGGGAATCGCCGGCTGAGTCGGCAGGAACGGACGCGCCAGGGCCAGGACGAGCAGCATGAGAATCAGGCACCGCAGGGCCATCAGGATGATCTCTTCGATGAGGATGCGCCGGCGGCGCGACGCCAGCGACGCCAGGAGGAACCGCATGGCCCCCCAGTCAACGATGCGGGCCCGCTGGCGATTCAGCAGATGGATGATGATCGGGATGCTGACCGCCGCCAGCCCGACCAACATGGCCCAATTGAGAAACGTCATGGCGTGCGCCCCTGGGACCGGAAATTCGGGTTCGGCGACCTGTCACGGCCCGCCTTCGCTGTCACGACTTCCCTCTCCTGACCGCCACCCGCCGCTTCCGCTGCGCGAGGTAGTGCGCCAGGGCGGCGTCGAACGGGTGCCGCGTCGAAAGTTGGGCGTAATCGATGTCCATCTGGCCGCAGCCGCGCTCGATCTGCCGGACGAACGCCTCGACCCGTTCGAGGTACTCGGCCCGGACGGTCCGCGGGTCGAGCTGCACCCGCCGCGGCGCCAGTTCCAGGTCGCGGAACTGGCTCCACCGGTCGAACGGAAAGACCAGCTCCTCCTCGGCCATCACGTGCAGCAGGAGCACCTCGTGCTTGCGGTAGCGGAAGTGGTGCAAGGCCGTCAGCAACTCGTCGGGATCGTCGAAGAGGTCCGAGATGACGATGATGAGGCCCCGCCGATGGGCCTGCTCGGCGATGTCGTGGAAGATCGGCGCCAGGGCCGTCTCCTTGCCCGGCTCGGTGTTGGCGATCTCCTCCAGGATGATCCGCAGGTGGCTCACGCGCCCCCGCGAGGGGATGTAGCGGCGGACCTTCGTGTCGAACGTCACCAGGCCGACGGCGTCCTGCTGGTTCATCATCAGGTGCGCAAGCGACGCCGCCAGGAACTGGGCGTATTCGAACTTCGACAGGGGCTGGCCGTTCGTCCGGGCGGCCCGTTCGCCGCGGTACTTCATCGACCCGGAGGCGTCGAGCAGGATGACGCACCGCAGGTTCGTCTCCTCGATGAACTCCTTGATGTAGTACCGGTCGCTCTTGCCGTAGACCCGCCAGTCGAGGTACCGGACGTCGTCGCCGGGCACGTACTGGCGATGCTCGGCGAACTCGACGGAGAACCCCTTGTAGGGGCTCCGGTGCCTGCCGCTGAAGAACCCCTCGACGAGGCCGCGGGCGATCAGCTCCAGGCGATGGATCTTCGCCAGGGCGTCCGGCTGGAGCAGACGCATGTAACCGGGCTGCTGGGCCTTGCCCATCGTGCCTCCTCACCCCGCGGGTGCCGCCGGAATCGCAGGCGGCGACCCTTCCTTGCCCGAGCGAGCCGCGGTTACGCGATCGTCTCTTCGACGGCCGGCTTGACGTCCGTCAGGAGCCGCTCGGCCACCTCGTCGGACCGGATGCCCGCCGCCTCGGCGTTGAAGGTCGTGATGATCCGGTGCCGCAGCACCGGCAGGGCCATCGCCCGGATGTCCTCGGTGGTGGCGTGGTAGCGGCCGTGTAGGATGGCCCGGGCCTTGGCGGCCAGGGTCATGTAGATGCCGGCCCGCGGCCCGGCCCCCCACTGGACCAGCTCGTCGACGAACGCCGGCGCTTCGGGCGTCCCGGGCCGCGACGCCCGGGCGATGTCGCGGGCGTATTGGAACACGTGGTCGGCCACCGGGACGCGGCGGACGATCTCCTGGAGCCGGAGGATGTCCTCGCCCGTCAGGGCGACGTCGAGGTCGGCCTCGTACGTGCCCGTGACCTGCTTGATGATGGCCAGCTCCTCGTCCGCCTTGGGGTAGTCGACGATGATGTTGAACATGAAGCGGTCGAGCTGGGCCTCGGGCAGGGGGTAGGTGCCCTCCTGCTCGATGGGGTTCT
>CAZGKW010000004.1:0-166599 GCA_964526295.1 uncultured Anaerolineales bacterium | reverse complement strand
ACGGGCACGGGCCGTACTGAATAATGTGCAATCTGCTTGATACACTACACTAGCGTCGGGCGGGCCGGGACACAAGCGTTCGTTCGGGAGGATGTGGCCGCCGGCAAGGGCTGCGGGGCCCGGAGAAGCGGCAGACCTCGGGCAGGGAACTTCAGGACGCGTCGGGAGCCGCGCCGCCGCTGCCGAGGACGTCGGTCTGCCGAAAAAAACCGGTCCTGAGCGGTCCCTTTGGCTCGGAGCTGACTTGCTCGAAGACGATCTGGCACATGGGCGTCACGCCCGGCTCCAACTCCAAGGTGAACGGACCGAGGCCCTTGATCTTGAGGACAACCGGCCCCTCGAATCCGGCGTGAACCGTCGGCGCCGTGATGTGGACCCCAAGGCCGAGTCGGGCAAAGCGGCCCCTTCCTTCCACCCTCGCCGCCAGGCGCGACGCGATGGGCGGCTTGACCTTCTTGAGCGTCCTCGCCAGCAGGAAGCCGTCCCTTGGAACGGCGATCAGCCGTCCTGGTCCGGAGCCAGGTCGTCGACGTAATCTCCGCAGTCCGGCAAGGAGACGTCAGAGAGGTCAGTGTTGATGTCGATGCCGCGAGGGACTTCCTGCCGCCTTCGGAACTCCGTCCCCACTCGCAGGTCGACGGCGGAGGTGGAGACGTTCTCCCGAGGGGGGACCGGATCGATGGCGATCGCGTCGGCCCTCAGAGCAGGCCGGATGTCGACGTCGGACAGGACCATGCGGCGCTCTCGGCCGCGACCATCTCTTCACTCGGCACCACGACCGTCGCGCCGTTCTCAAAGGTGTCCTGCGGGAGAACCAGCGAGGTCCGGTCGTCTTCCTCGGTCATGCAACAGGCCTTCAACAGGCCGCGGCGGGCATCGCTCTCTTGATGACCTGCTTCGGAACGATGCTCGTGACCGACACGATCTTCCCGGAAGCATCGTAGGCGCGGATGCGCACGAGAGCTTCGTCGCTGAACAAGCCGGCCCCGACCTCACACGTCACGAAGCATTCCCGGGCCATGGCTCTACCTCCACACTTGCCGACTCCACGTCAGCCTCCAGTAGGCAGTACGCGATCGCTGCCGCCCGGATGCAGGTCCTCGGGCCCCCTCACAGCGCCACGAACGGGCCCGGCTCGAACTGGCCGGCGGCGGCGAAGTGGATCGCCGGGGCGTGATGCGACGCCAGGTGGGCCTGGGCCGCCAAGGCGATCTCAGGGGTGTTGCAGTCCCGCGACAGGTGGGCGAGCAGGACGTGCTTGACGCGCCCCCGGCGGCTCCGGCCGACGACCTCGGCCACCGCCTCGGCCGAGTCCTCGTTCGAGAGGTGCCCGTTCGGACCGGCGATCCGGTCGATCAGGTCCCACGGCCGCCCGCTCTCAAACAGCATCACCGGGTCGTGGTTCGACTCGATCACCAGGACGTCCGAATCGACGAAGTGCTCCAGGCTCGCCGTGGGCAGGTGCCCGAGGTCCGTGGCGACCGTCGCGGTCCGCCGCCGCCGGCCCCGACCGACCTGAAGGCGATACCCCACGCATCGGCCGGGCGAATCGTGCGGCACGTCGAACGCCCGCACCCGGATCGACCCGACCGTGACGGCCCGTCCGTCGAGCGGCCGGGCGAGGCCCGCCCGGACGAGCCCGGCGAACCGCCGCTCGCGACGGGCGAGGTCCTCCAGGTTCTCCCGGCTCGAGTAGACCGGCACGCCCTCCCGGAGACACCACCCGATCGCCGAAGCGGAGAAATGGTCGCGGTGGGTGTGGGTGACGAGGAGGGCGGCGACGTCCTGCGGCTCGACGCCCGCCGCCGACAGGGCCCCCCGCAGCCGCCGCTGCGTCAGACCCATGTCGATAAGGACGGCGTGGCGGTCGTCGCGCACGAGGAGGGCGTTGCCCAGGCTGCCGCTCGCCAGAGGATAGACTTCAGCGGCCATTCGGCCCCACCTGCGCCCCGCCGTCACACCGTCCGGACGAACCCCGTCTCGCTCTCGCTCATTGTAACCGGCACGTCAAGCGCGGCGGCCAGGTCGGGCGCCCAGGCCTCCATCGGTACCCGCTCGGTCTCGTAGTGGCCGCCCAGGACGACGGCGATGCCCGCCGCCGACAGGTCCTGGACCTCGTGCATCTTGAGCTCGCCGGTGATGAAGGCGTCGACGCCCGCCTTGAGGACCGCCCCGACCATGCCGCTGCCGCTCCCGGTGACGACCGCCGCCGTCTTGACGGGTGCGTCGGCCTCGCCCGCCAGGCCGACCGCCGTCGCCCGGACTGCCCGCTTGACTTCATCGGCGAGGGCGGCGGCAGGGATCGGCTTTTCCAGCCGCCCGATCCGCCCGAGGCCCGCCGGCGACGCCGACGGCTCGAGCGGATAGACGTCGATGGCGGGCTCCTCGTAGGAATGGGCCCGGACGGCCGCCGCCACCACCGCCCCGAGGGCCGCCTTCGGGACGAGCATCTCCAGTCGCAGCTCGGGCACCTCGCTCGGCTCGCCGCGTTCGCCGACGGTCGGATTGGCCGCGTCGCCCGGCCGGAACGTGCCCGTCCCCGCCGTCCGGTAGGAGCACTCGGTGTACTCGCCGATCCGCCCCGCCCCGGCGTCGAAGGCGGCCGACTGGACCGCCGCCAGGTCGGCCTCCGGCACGAAGACGACGATCTTGCAGACGGGCTCGCCGGTCCCGGCCCGGAGCGGTTCGAGGTGCGAGAGGCCGACCATCCGGGCGAGCCGGTCGCACAGGCCGCCCTCGGCCGAATCGAGGTTCGTGTGGGCGGCGACGAGGGCCCGCCTTCCCGCCGCGAGGCGCAGCACGAGCTGCCCGTGCCGCGTCCGGGCCGTCAGACGCTCGGCGCCCTTGAAGAGCAGCGGATGGTGCGTGAGCAGCGCCCCGGCGCCCAGCCGCTCGGCCTCGGCGAGGACGGCGTCGCTCGCGTCCAGGGCCACCAGCACTCGCTCGACGGGCGCGGTCTGATCCCCGAGGAGCAAACCGACGTTGTCCCAGCTCTCGGCGAGGGCGAACGGGGCGAGCCGGTCCACGGCCGCCACCAGGTCCCCGACGGTGGTCATGCCCGCTCCTCGTCGGTCATCCGCCCGCGCCGCCATTGCTTTCCCGGAAACCCTCGCTTCAAAGGCCGAGCCTATTCTCGGGTTCTCGCAGCCGATAGGCCTGCAACTCCTCTCGCGACAGTTCGTCGGCGGGCACGAGCCGGTAGTGCCTCTCTAGCCCGACCCGGATGCCATCCGAGGTATCTTGCAGCGCGAACAAGGCGATCAGATCGTCCCCCATGAACTGGGCGGCAATCGGGTAGCATATCAAGTCCGGGAACTTGCTGCGGCAAAGACCAATGTCTTGCTCTACCTGCACAACGCTGATCTGGTCTCGCCTGCCCTTTGCCTGCACGGGGAAGACGTAGTGCGCCCCCGCCTGGCTGAGGCCCACATAAAGCTCGTCGGTTTCCACTTGCCCCATATCCGGGACAGACGAGCGGAGATGATTCTGGAGCGAGTAGCAGGCCACGCCGGCGAAGATGTCAAGCAGTCTGTTATAGCGTAGGTTTGCGAGGAGGGCCTGCTCGTCGCCAAGCGCGTACATGCTGATCAAGCCGGGGGTCGCGTCGGGAACTTTCGTTTCTGCCAGTGATTGGCTCGGAATGGTCCGCGGCTCAACCACCGCCGCGAAATAGTATTGCGACGTCCCGGAAGAGCGGATGATCCACTTCTTGCCCTCCGGTGCGCACTCGCGAATTGCCTTCGGAAGGGCCTTGCGGTAGCGATAGGAGTACACGATATCGCCAAGGTTCTTGGGACGCGCAAGGCCCAGTTCTTGTGCCGCGCGCGCCAACTCCTCGCGCTCGAAAGGCACTCGCTCCGAACCGGGCCTGTAGTGCTCCTCAAACACTTTGCGGATTACCCGGTCGTAGGCACTCTCAGCAGCCATAGCTAACGGGTGTCTCCGGGCCAGCGAAGCACCACCACTTCCTCTCGCAGACGCTCGCGTGTCGCCGTCGCCAGACGGGTGCGAAACAGATCTCGGCCGACAACCTCATAGCCCAACGACTCGGCTATCTCGGCGAGCAACTGCCCAGTGCGAATCATGACGCGCAAGTAACTCGCCTGATCGCCGACTACGTAGGCCAACATGGCCCCAGGCCGCAATATCTCCTTGAGGTCTGCGAAGTGCTTCGCCATCCCTCCAAAATAGAGCTTCGTCACGCGGTGATACAACCTCTCGAACCCGCTCGTCTTCCCCAGTTCTATCCTTCTGGCCTCTATATCTCGGGCAATCTCCTGGACCGCCGGGTAATCCTCAACCCAGCGGTCGTCCTGGTCGTTCTTGTAGACGTTCCTCGTGTTGGAGCGCAGCAGTTTCTCCTTCAGGTCCCGTAGAGACTGCCGGTCTTGCACAAAGCCCAACAACACGGATTCCAGCCGGGTCGTTCTTGTGTAGTCCTTTTCGTTTGGGTAGGGCGGAGACGTGATAACCGCGTCCACCGATGCTGGCTCAAGCGCCTTTGCCGCCTGCCTGCTGTCTTCGTGGTGACAACACGATTCGGCCGCAGGAGTTCCAGGTCTCTCGCAATCACGCGCACCTGTTTCAGCCAACTCCTGATTACAGGCGCGTCTTCTTTGCGCCCTCTGACCCCTACCTCAGGGCCGAAATGCAGATTGCTGATATCCCCTACAAGGGCTTTCGCCAGGGCAAGCAGTTCGTGCCGGCGAAATTCTCCGTTGCCCTCTTCCGCAAGGGCGCCCAGCAACACAAGCGACTTGTGAAGCGGGATAGGGCCAATAGAGTTCTTTAGCAGAAGCCTTGATGCTTCTGGCGGAAGTCTGCGCAGGTTCTCGGGTGACGTCGGCTCTCCGAGAGACTTCCGGATTCGGCCACGAGCCCTTGCCGCAACGTGGTTCGCATGGTCGACCAGGCCGTCAGGATCAGGTGTCCAGTCGGTCTTCACTTGGCTGGCAAAGTGTGCCATCGGGTGGGCCTCAACCCCGACGCTGGCGATGCCGAGTTTCTTGCACTCCACGAGTGTGGTGCCGGTTCCGCAGAACGGATCCAAGACTGTATGCTCGGGCGTCAGTTTGAACCGGTCGAGATAATCGCGCACCAAATGCGGAGGGAAGGACAGGACAAACCTGTACCAATCGTGGGCGGGGCGGTCCTCAGGACACAGCAGATTCTTGCGTCCGTTCTTGACTGGGGCAGCCGGGCGAGATGTGAGTTTGAAGCACAATCGCTTAGATCCGCGCGCAGGCCCGATGCGCTGCCCATTCAACCACGGCCCTGCGCTGTCAGCCGCAGGGCCGGTTACTTCAGGACAATCTCGACGCGGCGGTTCTTCATCCGGCCGCCCGCCGTGGCGTTGCTGGCGATCGGCTGGTCCTTGCCGCGGCCCTCCACCGTGACGCGGGCCCGGGGCAACCCCCCGGCGATCAGCTCGCGGGCGACCATCTCGGCCCGAAGTTCCGACAGGCCCTGGTTGTCGGGTTCCTTGCCCGCGGCCTTCAGCACCTCGATCGTCGATTCCTTCCTGATGGGCACCGAGTCGGTGTGGCCGACGACGGCAACCTGGATGCGAGCGGCGGCCGAGCCGGCCAGGACCTGCCCCAGCCGCGCGAGCGCCTGCTTCGCCTCGGGCGTCAGCGTGTCCATCGTGTCGCCGAAGGTCGGGTCGGAGGCCAGACGGATGCGGGTCGCCGCCGCGTCGAACTCCATCAGGTCCTCGTTCCGGGCGGCCACGCCCTCGATCTCCGTCAGGACCAGCGACGGGAGGCCCGCGCCGAGCCCGAGCGGGGCGGGCTCCTCGCCGTGGCGGCGGAGCTTGGCCGCGTTCTGCTCCCGGGCCCGCTCGTAGGCGGCAAGCTTCCGCTCCAGGTCCTTGATTTGCTCGTTCTTGGCCGCCAGAAGGCGGGCGTGGCCCTGGTCGCCCTGGAGGCCCTGGAGGTCGGCCACCTGCCGCTGGAGCCGGGCGATCTGGTCCTTCTGTTGCTTGATCAGGCGGGCCTGCTCCTCCTTGACGATCTGGAGCCGGTCGTACTCGGCCGGGTCGACCCCGCCTCCACCGCCGCATCCGGCAGCCACGACCGCCAGCCCCACTGCCAGCGCCGGCACCACGATCCCTGCAACGTGTCGCATCGGCTTCTCCTTTCCGAGGAGCGACGTGCTGGGTCAGCACACGGTCCCGCCGGGGCGTTGCCGGGCGCCTCTTCGAGCGCGGGCGCCCCGCCCCGCCGGAACGTTGGACAGGGCCAGCATAGCATCGCGCGGGGGGGAATGCGAGAATTCTTCGGCGGGAATTCAGTGGGGGGCCTTCGCGGGCCTCGGCGCCGCTGCCCGCCCTATTCGGGGGTGCTCGGGCTCGGGCGGCGCGGGAGGCGGTCAGGCGACCGGGCCGGCGAACTTCCCGTCGGCGGCGCCGTCCTCGGCGTCGATGGCCTCGACGAGCTGAACCACCTCGTCGCGGGTCACGTGGCCCTTCGAAACGAGCAGGCGGACCGTGGCCGCCAGGTAGAGCCGCAGCTCGTCGTTCTCCCGTTCGAGGTCCTCCAGGCGGGCGGCGGTTTCGGCGGGACTCCGGCGGCTGTGCCGCAGCTCCGCCCGCATCGCGTCCAGCTCGGCCTTCTGATCGTGGAGGTCCATCTGCTGGCCGATGTCCCCGAGAAGCAGCATCCGTCCCCACCCCATAGGCCCTCCTTCCTCCGTCACGGCGTCGCGCGAACGGTCTTAGAGTCGGCAACCCCTCTTGCCACCCGATTTGTATACGCCCGAACGGGCAAGGGAATTCGCGCCGCTTTGGGGCGCGCGGCTCGGACGGCAAGAAGCGCCGATGGTTCCTCTTCCACGTCGGGAGGCCGCGGCCGAATCGGCCGCTCCAGCACCTCGGCGACCGCCGGCACGTGCTGGGTTGCCAGGACGTACATTCGATCCTGCTTGATCTCGCCGGGACGCCGCGCCAACGTGGAACGTCAAAGCCATTCTGGGCCGCGAACGTAAGTTCGCGGGTACCTTCGGCTTGCGGTCATGACCCCATGCGGGGCGCGGTTTGTCCTCCCTCGCACATACCCGCGTTTTTACGACCGCGGCTCGAAGGCGCGCACCTCGCAGATGAGAAGCCGGCGAGACCTCACGGCAGGAACCGGGCCAGGTGCCGGCCCGACCAGGCCAGGCCCCTCTTGACCTTTTCGGCCGGGCCCGACCAGACCGGATCGTCGCCGCACACGACGACCGACCCGTCGTAGTCGAGCTCCGTCAGGCGATCCAGCAGCCGCCGCCAGTCGACCTCCCCGAGGCCCGGCAGGCGGTGCCGCCACCACCCCCCGCCCGGTCGGAGCACCGAGCAGTCCTGCCGCCGAAGGGCGAACACCTCGACGTCGCGGGCCCGGACGTGAAAGACCTTCTCGACGTAATCGGTGACGGCGGCGACGGGGTCGATGCCCATCCAGACGAGGTTCGACGGGTCGAGCGCCAGGCCGATCGCGTCGCTGCGGACGTGCGTGAAAAGCTTCTCCCAGAGCTGGGGGCAGAACGCCGCCGTCGCCGGCACGTCCTCGGCGTGCCGCCCGCACGCCGGGTCGGTCGCGACCGCCAGACGGACCCCGGACGACTCGGCCCGCTCCAGGACGGGTTCGACCCGGCGGGCGAACTCGGCGATGGCGTCGCCCAGGGGCATCGCCGGATCGCGGCCCGCCTCCAGGCACACCACCGGGATGCCGAGCGTGGCGGCCGTCTCGACGGTGCGTGCGGCGCGATCGGCGGCGGCCTCGATGTGGGCCTCGTCGCCGACGACCAGGTCCCCCTCGAACGCCAGCGCCGCCGCCGACAGGCCCGCCTCGTCCAGGGCCGTCACGAAGGCGTCGCGGGCCGGCCCGTCAAGAGCGGCCGGGCGCAGGTACGGCCCTTCATGCCACGTGCCGGACCCGCGGGAGAATCGGCAGACGATCTCGACCGACTGAAAGCCCGCCCCGCCGGCCCAGTCGAGGACCGCCGGCAGCGAGGCGTCGGGAACCGAGGACGTCGAGACTCCGAGCCGCAAGGTGGGCCCCTCACATTCAGGCGGGGAACGAGTCGGTGCCCTTCGCGGGTTCCGCCCCGCGAACGTCGGTTTGCGGGTACGGCCGGACGTCAACCAGGCGTCCTTCTGCGGCGAACGCTTACCACTGGCCCGGCACGTCGGGTTCCTTCATCCGGGCGGCGGCCATCATCTCACCGGCCGGCGTGGTCAGGTAGAGGCGTCCGTCGCCGGTCTCGTTGAGGGCCACGAGGGTGCCGGCCACGAGGGGGACGCGGCCCGCCACGGCCCCGTCGTCGCGGTTGACGACCAGGAGGTCGCCCGCGCGGCCCCGCAGGTAGACGACCTCGTCCTCGCCGGCCACGAAGTCGTCGCCCTCTTTCAGGTCCCAGACGGGCTGGCCGGTCGTCTCGTCCAGGCAGGTGCACCCGGCGCTCTCGGTGAAGACGAAGACCTGGCCGTCGTGGGGATAGGCGGGCTTGCGGACGGGCTCGCCGGCGGGGAACTGCCACTGGGGGGCCCCGCTGGTCGCGCGGAACGCGTAAACCATGTAATCGACGCTCGGAACGAGCAGGTTGCCTGCCCCGGAGAGCTTGACGTCGGCCTCGCAGGCGTCCTCGGCCGTGTACTGCCACACGATCCGCCGCATGTTCTGGGCCGAGGCGAAGATCTCGCCGCTGTGGCTGGCCCAGAAGACGAGCGACTCGTAGAGCACCGGCCGCGTCGTGACCACCCCCCGCGTCCAGCGGTCCCAGTCGTAGACGTCCGGGCCGATGGCGACGGCCTTCAGGTATCCTCGTACCTCGGGTATGTAAACATGGGACCCATTGGTCGAGGCCCCGCCGGCGGGCATGAACCGGAGCGGCTCGCGCTCCCGGACCAGGCCCGTCGCCGCCTCCAGGCCCACCAGGCGGGTCGTCGTGGGGACCCACATCTCGTCCCGCGGCCCGAAATAGGCCGGCCGGTGCACCGACTGGAACGGCTTGGCGAACACCTGCTGCCACCGCCGCACGCCCGTCGACGCGTCCGACAGGTACAGCCGGTTGTCGGAGCCGCGGGCCACCAGGTAGGGGCCGATGAGCCACAGCTTGTTGAGCTGCGTCTCGGGATAGACCTCGATGGGGGTGGTCCAGAGGACCTCCATGCGGGCGTCGCCCAGGGCGGCCTCGGCGGCCGGCATGGGCCGGGCGGGCGTCTCGGCCCGCCGGCCCGTCCGGCCCTTGCCCGCCTCCGTGCAGCCGGCCAGGAGGGCCGCCGCCGTCATCACCGCCGCCAGGGCCGCCGCCCCGGGCCGGTTGCCGGTGTGCATCGTCAGGCTCATCGGGTCTCCCTCTCCGCCCCAGTTATACGGTCGGTCGCCCGGAAAATCGGCGCCGTGGAACGTCATCGGCTGCGGTTGTTCGCTCGCGGCCGCGCGTCTCCCGCCGTGCCCGCGGCGGGCTCGAGCAACACCTTCCCCGCCGCCACCGGCCGTTGCTGTTTGCCTTTGCCGTTTCTTGTTCCGGGTCGGACGTTCGGCGTTCGCCGCCGTTGCAGTTGCCCTTCGCGGTTCCTTGCTCTTCGGTTCTCAGTTCGTCGTTGCCGTCGGCCTCAGAGGTACTGGGCCAGGTCCACGTCGTGCTGCCGCTCGAAGCGGCTCATTCGCTCGATCCGCTGGATGTCGTCCTGGATGCGGTTGGCCAGTTTGAAGACGTAGGGTTTGCCCTGGAGCCGGTCGTTGAGGTCGGCCAGCATGGAGTCCCATCGCCCCTCGTAAAGCTCGTCGCGAAGCCGGAGGAGCATGATCTCCTCCTCCGAGAGGCCCTCGACGAATCGCCGGGCCTGCTCGCGGACCTCCTCGGTCGGCCCGGCCTGGCCCTGGTTGACCATCGCTCCGCCTCCGGACACCCCTCGGACCCCCGCCGCCGAGCCGGTGGCCGGCCTCGGCGCGCGCCTTCGGCGTTCGCGCCAAACGGTACACCCGGCGTGCGCGCGGCGTCAACCATTTTCCGAGCAACGGCTTACCGCTTGCGGCGGGGTGTGACGGCGGGCCCTGGCGAGCGGGTTGTTTCCGTCAACCCCGGCGGGGCCCCGTCGGGAGGGCGGCTGACGTGCAGCCATGGTCGCAGGCCCGCGGTCAGCGAGCAGGCCGGCGATTCCCTCTCTTCATGGGAGGCGTTCCACGGGCTCGCGCCCCTGGCCACAGTCCCGACGTGCCTCCGGCACTGACGGCAAACCGCGGCTGGCACGCATGCCGGAAAAACCCGTCACCCCCCCGCTCGGCGGCCGTCAGCCCCGCAATCCGGAATCCCGCTACTCGCTCGACATCGCCTCGATGAACGCGTTCGCCTCCTGGATGGACGCCTCCATGTCGGCGACGAGGGCAGCGATGTCGCGCTCGAGCGTCACGACCTCGCCTTCGAGGCTCGCGACGGCCCGCGCGTTCAGGTTGTGCTTCAGAAAGAGCACCTGGTCGCGGAACGCCACCAGGACCGGCTCCATCTTCTCCTCGGCCCGGCGCATGGCGGCCATGAGCTGCTCGTATCGCCCCCGGGCCTGGCGGAGCTGGTCCTCGGAGGCCCGGCGGAGGTCCGGGTCGGAGTAGTCGTCCAGCTCGGCCTCCCATTCGCGGAAGAGGGCCTCGGCGACGTCCTCGACGTCGTCGATGCGGTCGCGGACGGCCTCGGCCCGCTTCTCGGAGGTGTCGAGCTCGCGCTGGAGTTGATTGTACTTGGCCTCGAGCTCGCCGCCCTCGAACCGGACGACGTCGGTGAAGGCCTCGAGGGCGGTTCGGAACTGCTCCTTGGCCTCCTCCTGGCCGTCGCGGGCCTTCTCGACCCGGTCCACGAGGATGTCCCGCTTGTGCTTCCCGAACGCCTCCATCGTGCGGTAGTAGGCCCCCTGGCAGGAGGCCAGGGCGAGGGCGAGACCGAGGATGCCGACAAGGCCGGGCTTCAGGCGCATGGTCATTGGGAGACCTCCGCTGAATTTCCGATTTTGGATTTTCGATTGAACGGCCGCGCCGGAGAACGAAACGTTGTTCAAGTCAAAAATCGCAAATGGAGAATGCTACCGCAGCGCCCGGCCGATCTGGCGGACCGCCTGGTTCAGACGCTGCTCGTTCTCCACGAGGGCCAGTCGCAGGTACCCTTCGCCGCCGGGGCCGAACGCCCGCCCCGGGGCGACGGCCACGTTCGCCTTCTCCATCAGGTCCAGTGAGAACTCGATCGTCCCCCGCCCGGCCAGGAGCTTCTCCGGCACCTTCGCCCAGACGAACATTCCCGCCTTCGGGCTCTCCGTCCCGGTCCAGCCGATCCGATGGAGGCCCTTCACGAGGGCGTCGCGCCGCCGCTGGTAGACCCGGGCCTGGTGGAGGGCGTCGGCGTCGCAGTGCCTCAGGGCCACGATCGAGGCGATCTGGATCGCCTGGAACACGCCGTAATCGTAGTAGCCCTTCACCTTGGCCAGGGCCCGGATGATATCGGCGTTGCCGACGGCGTAGCCGATCCGCCAGCCCGCCATGTTGTAGGCCTTCGACAGGGTGCCGAACTCGACGCCGACGTCGCGGGCCCCGGGGGCCTCCAGGAAGCTCGGGGCCCGGTAGGCGTCGAAGCAGGTATCCCCATAGGCGAAGTCGTGGATCACCATGACGCCGAACCGCTTCGCCAGGGCCACCACCTCCTCGAAGAACCCCACGTCCTCGACGCACATCGTCGTCGGGTTATTCGGGTAGTTCAGGACCAGGAGCTTCGGCCGCGGATACAGGTGCTCGACAACGTAGGCGATCCGCCGGAGGAACTCCTCGTCATTCCCGAGGCGGACGCTGATGACGTTCGCCTCGGCCAGCACGACGGCGTAGACGTGGATGGGGAACGCCGGGTCCGGCACGACGGCCGTGTCGCCGGCGTTCAAGAGCGCCAGGCACGTGTGACTGAACCCCTCCTTCGAGCCGACCGTGACGATGACCTCGGTTTCCGGGTCGAGCTCGACGCCGCGGTGGCTGGCCCATCGGCGGGCGATCTCGCGGCGGAGGTTGTGGATGCCGATCGAGACGCTGTAGCGTTGGTTGCGGGCGTCGCGGGCCGCCTCGCAGAGCTTGTCGACGATCGGCTTGGGGGTCGGGTCGGAGGGGTTGCCCATCCCGAGGTCGATGATGTCCACGCCTTCCTGGCGCTTGCGGAGCTTGGTGGCGTTGATCCGGCCGAACAGGTAGGGCGGCAGCCGCAGCAGCCGCGTCGAGACGGGGACCGCGTAGTCGGGTTCCGCGGGAAGGTCGGGCATCGGATACTCCGTGGGTCTCCTGGATCACCTGGGGCGCGGTGGACGGGGGGATTGTAGCCGGGGGGGCCGCCCGCGCCTAGCGCCGAGCAGGCGGGGCGAGACGGCCCCACCACCTTTGCGCGGTGGTTCTCCGCAACCGCCGCCCAACGATTGCGGGGCACCGCGGGTGCCCGGACCCGCCGCCCAGACCTCCACGGCCAGTCGACGCCCACCCGCGGCGCCCCCGGCCCCTATCAGTCGGTGCCCGTCAGGACGGCCGCTTCGCGATCGCTGAACCGCCGGGGCCGGCCCGAGGCGTCCACCAGGGCCCCCGCGGTCATCGCCTCGGCGAGGACCGTCTCGCCCCCCGGGTCGGCCCGCAGGAGCCGGTTGGCGAAGACGACCCGGGCGCCGCGGACCCGCTCGGTCCACGTCTCGACGACCAGCTCCTCGTCGTACCAGGCGGGGGCCCGATAGCGGCAGTCGACGTGGGCGACGGCGATGTACCGGCCGGCCGCTTCCATATCGCGGTACGCCAGGCCACGCTCCCGGAGCAGCTCGGTCCGGCCCATCTCGAAGTAGACCGCACAGGTGGCGTGGTGGAGGCGGCCCATGGGGTCGGCCTCGGGGTACCGGACGCGGACGGTCATGCGATGGGGCTGGGTCATGGCGGCGACTCCCGGTTCGGCCCTGCGAAGTCCACAGGCGGCCCGGCCGGCCCATCGCCCCCTCTCCCTTGACGGGAGAGGGAAGGGGGTGAGGGTGACGGGGAACCCGGCCCGGCGGCGTCCGCCTCTCCCGCCGGGGGAGAGGCCGCGCGGACGCCCGCTCACCTTCCGGCGGCCAGGTGGGCCTCGATGACCCGCTTGAACTCCGGTTCGGGGTTGGTCTTCCACATGCCGACGATCTTGCGCTCCCGCTCGGCGTTGGCGGGCGAATCGGAGGCGTGGGCGGCGTTCTGCATCAGGTCGCGGCCGAAGTCGCTCCGGACCGTGCCGGACTCGGCGTGCTCGGGGTTCGTGGCCCCGAGGCGTCGGCGGATCTTCTGGATGGCGTTCTCGCCCCGGTACAGCAGGGCCAGGCTCCGGACCGGGCCGGGCCGGTTCCGCTCCTCCTCGCTCTCGACCTTCCGCGGGTCGACGCCCGTCATGTACTGGACGATCTTGGCGAACTCGGTCCGGGCGTTCAGGTCGGCCAGCATCTCGTTGGCCTTTTCGTAGAAGGCGTCGGGGACCTGGAAGTCGAACGCCCCTTGGAGCCGCTGGCGGAGCGTGTTCTCGACGAGGAACTGGAGCCGGTCGCGGAAGACCTCCAGCAGGGGCCCGTAGAAGTCCTCCCCCTGGGCGGCCGACATCGACAGCAGCTTCGCCCCCACGATGTAGAGGCCCGTCCGGCTGAAGACGTCGATGATGTAGCCGGGGCGCCGGCTCCGCCGCTCGAAGTTCTCCGGCTTCAGGATCACCAGGCCCGTCTCGAACCGCTCGGCCTCGGGCAGGAAGTCGACCGACTCCTCGATGATTCCCCCGTCGGTCGGGGCCGTCCGGGCCAGGAACCGGAGCTCCTCCCGCTGGGTCTCGGGGTCGGGGCCGCAGATGACCGCCGGCTCGAAGTAGTGGATCGTCCCGTCGGGATGGTTCTGGAAGTCGCCATACGTACCCCGGACCGTGTGGCCGGTCACCTCGGGGGTGGCGTGGCCGACCACGTCGTCGAGGAGGTGGTTGAGGGCGTTCTCGCCCCGGAACAGCAGGACCATGCACCGGTTCGACAGGCCCAGGGGGTTGTCGCGCCGCAGGTGGGTGTCGACGTAGTCGATGAACGCTTCCCGGGCGGGGTTGGCCGAGTCGCTCCGCCGCAGGATATCGAGGTACCCGTCGACCCAGGCGTCGCTCGGGGCGTACATGTGCACGCCGACCAGGTCGAGCTGGGCCAGGCTGATGAGCCGCCCGATGATGCCGCCCGTGCGGCTCTTGTGCAGGCTGTACGGGGTGATGAGGGCGTAGGCGAATTCGGCCGGCATGGGGCGTCTCCGCGAGGGCTCAGTACCAGTCATCGTAGCCCCGGCTTCGGGGCCGGTCAAACGTTTTGGCGCCGACCGCCCGACGCGCGCCGACCGGGGCTCATGGGGTCGCGCTCTCGCCTGTCGCCGCGTGCTTCCGCACGCGGCTCACGGTGCCGAGCGCGCGTCTCATCGTGAGCCGACCGCGGAAGCGGTCGGCGACGCGCGCCGACCGGGGCTCATGGGGTCGCGCTCTCGCCCGTCGCCGCGTGCTTCCGCACGCGGCTCACGGCGCCGAGCGCGCGTCTCATCGTGAGCCGACCGCGGAAGCGGTCGGCGACGCGCGCCGACCGGGGCTCATGGGGTCGCGCTCTCGCCCGTCGCCGCGTGCTTCCGCACGCGGCTCACGGCGTCCGGCTCATCCCCGCGACCTTGCGGCGGCCAGGGCGCCGCCGGGGCCGGTCGAGGTGTCGGCCGAGGTCCGGTCGAGGCGGGTCTGGAGCCGCTCCCGGCACTGGTGCATGAACGCCTCGACGCGGACCATCTCGGTCGACTGCTCCAGCCCGTCGTAGGCGACTTTCAGGACCGGCATGTCGTGGTCCTTCTGGTACTTCGTCAGGAGGGCGTTGACGATTGTGCCCGGCATGCAGTTGAACGGGTGCAGGTTCACCACGCCGTCGCACCCGTCCATGACGTACTCCATGCACCGGCCCATCGAGAGGACGGGTTCGCCGCGGATGGCCGGGTCGAGGTAGGGCCGGGCCAGGTCGATGACGTGGTCGGACGGGGGCTCGTCGAAGAAGTGTCGGACGGAGCCGCGGAACGCCCCGAGGATGCGGCGCTTCTCGCGGCCCTGGACGAGGTCGGTGATCTTCTCGACGAGGAGGCGCCGCCAGTCGCCCTCGACCTTCGCGTCGGTCTTTCGGCTCCAGCCGATGTAGTTGACCCATTCCTCGAAGGGGGGGAGGACGGCCTCGCCGCCGAGGGCCTCGATCTTGCGGACCATGAAGTTGTTGGTGAACTGGTTGCACCGGACGAAGACCTCGCCGACGATGCCGATCCGCGGCCGGGGATGCGACCGGTCTACCGGGACCGCCTCGAAGGCCTTCCGGGCCTCACGTGCCAGGGCCACCAGGTCGCCCTTGGCCTCGATCACCTCCTGGCACCGCGCCAGGTACCGCTCGTAGACGCGGTCGGTCTCGCCCGAGTTCTTCTCGTAGGGCCGGGTCTCCCGCAGGAGCTTCTGGATCGTGTCGACGAAGACGATGCCCGACCAGGCGAGCTTGCGGAAGTCGGTCCCGAGGTTCGCCAGGTCCCCCTGGAAGTCCTTGTCCTGGTCCAGGAGCACGAGCGGCACGTCCTCCAGCCCCAGGTCGTCGAGGACCATCCGCTGGAACTTGTTGTACTGGCCGAAGCGGCACGGACCGAACGCCGTGGGCATGAAGAAGGCCGACCGGTCGGGCTCGAAGTCCGGCGCGTGGATCTGGCGGAGCATGTCGCCGGTGGTGATCAGGCAGGGGTAGCATTCCTTGCCGGAGGTGAACTTCCGGCCCCAGGTGACGGTGTCCTCGTCGCTGATAGGCATCTGGCGTCCGTCGACGCCGTTGGCCCTCATGGCGGCGGCCATGGCGTAGCCGTGGTCGTCCATGTAGGGGATGTAGATGGTTCGCTTGCCGTAGGCCTTGCGGGAGTAGTCGAGCTTGGCGGCCCGGACCTTGCGATGGGCCCCCTCCGCCCGCTCGCGGACCCCTTTCAGGCTGTCGAGGAACGCCTCGCACCGGGTGATGGCCCCGACGTCGGCGGAATGCTCGTCGACCTCGAGCATCAGGCACGGCTTGCCCCGCAGCTCGCGGCCTACGAACTTCATGATGAACGAGTCGGGCCCGCACCCGAAGTTCGTGATATAGACCGGGTAGAGCCGCCGGTCGCGGGCGATGATCCGGACCCCCGCGAGGATCTTCTGCCCGTACTTCCAATACATATGTGGATAATCTGCCGAGATGTCCTCGTCCGCCAGCGGCAGCAGGTCCATCGGGATGGCCAGGCACCCGAGGTCCCGCAGCTTCTCCGGGATGTTCATGTTGAGGCCGGGGTCGCACCCGTTGTAGGGCCGCGAGACGACGACCAGGGCGACCTGGTCGGGCCCGAGGTCCTCGAGCACCTCGCGTCCCCGCGCCTCGAGGGCCCGCTCGAACGCCTTCTGGGCGGCCAGCGCCTCGGTCACGGCCCGGCGGGCCCGGCCCCGCGACGCCCCGAGGCCGACGGCCATCGCCTCGAGCTCCTTGCGGACCGCCTTTTCGCCGCGGGAGAAGTGCACGATCGGGGCCACCAGCTTCGCGTCCCAGTCGACGTCGGGCATCGCGCTTCGGGCCATGAACGGGACCGCCTGCACGTAGGGGCAGACGTAGGAGTTGACGATCTCGTCGGCCCACTTCGGCATATCCACGATCGTCGGCAAGAAAACGTGGTCCACGCCCTTCTCCACGAGGTCGCGGATGTGCCCGTGCGAGACCTTGATGGGGAAGCACGTCTCGGCGGCCACCTCCTCCACGCCCATCTGGATGTGCGTCCGGTTCGTCCGCGAGCTGGTGACCACCTTGAACCCCAGCTCCGTAAAGAGCGCCTTCCACATCGGCAGGAGTTCCCAGAAGTGGGTCATCCGCGGCAGGCCGATCGTCCGCCCGTTCGGCTCGTCGGGCCCCTTCTTGGCGTAGGCCGTCTCGAGCAGCCGCTGCCGCTCGGCGAAGAGGCGTGGCAGGCCCTTGCCGAGCGAGTCCCGCTCCGACTCGTCGAACTTGCCGCACCGGCTGCCGTAGTACAGCGTCCGGTCGCCCTCGATCTCGACGACGTGGATCTCGCAGCGGTTCGCGCAGTCCTCGCATTCGAACGTGTCGAAGGTGTAATGGACGTCCCGCAGGTCGAAGCCCTTGCACCCGGTCTCCTCGCCGGTCTCGGCGTACCAGTCGCGGGCCAGGAGGCCCATCCCGATCGCCCCGATCACGTCATGGTGCGGCGGGACGGTGACGGGTTTGCCGAGCACCTTCTCGAAGGCGTTCTTGACGCCGCGGTTGTACGCCGTGCCGCCCTGGAAGAGGACCACGTCGCCGACGCGGCGGTCCTCGACGACGCGGTTGAGGTAGTTCTGGACGATCGAGTAGCAGAGGCCCGCGCAGATGTCGTCGACGGCCACGCCCCGCTGCTGGTTCCGGTTGATGTCGGTCTCGATGAAGACGGTGCACCGCTCGCCCATGGCGGGGGGCTCGTCGGCCGAGAGGGCCAGCCGGTTGAACTCGCCGTCCTTCAGGCCCACCCCGAGACGCTCGGACTGCTCCTCGATAAACGAGCCCGTCCCGGCCGCGCACACCTTGTTCATCGTGAAGTCGACCACGGCGCCCGAATCGAGGCTGACGTACTTCGAGTCCTGGCCGCCGATCTCGAAGATCGTATCCACGTCCGGGCGAATGAAGGCGGCCCCGGTGGCGTGGGCGGTGATCTCGTTCTTGACCACGTCGGCCCCCAGAAAATCGCCCGTCAGGTACCGGCCCGAGCCGGTGGTGCCGCAGCCGCGGATGCGGACGCACCCCTCGCCGCCGCGCTCGGCCAGCGCCCGGCCCACCTTGAAGAGGCCGTCCGTGACGGCCGCCAGCGGCCGGCCGGCGGTCATCAGGTACTCCCGCGCGAGCACGTGGCCCTCGGCGTCGATCGCCACGACGTTTGTCGAGATGCTCCCCACGTCGACGCCCAGGAAAACGTCGACCGGCTCGTCCCCCGGGGGGAACGGGTCCGGCTCGATGACGAGCCGATAGCCGTCGTCCTCCAGGGGCAGGTGCAGCTCGCCGCCGCCGTAGCGCCGCGTCGCAAGGTACTCGCGAAGCGGCTCGGCGGAATCGATCTTTCCGAGCCGGCCGGTCTCGCGGGCCACCAGGACCGCCCCGATCGCCCCCATCGAGGCGAAATGCTCGGGAATCAGCAGCTCGCCCTTCTCCAGGCCCAGCGTCTCGGTGAACGCCCGGACCATTCCGGCGTTGGCCGCCACGCCGCCCTGGAACGCCACGCGCGCCACGAACTCCTTGCCCTTGCCGATGACGGCCTTGAAGTTGCGGGCCATCGCGAAACACAGGCCCGCCACGATGTCGTAGTCGGGCGTCCCCTCCTGCTGGAGGTGGATCATGTCGCTCTTGGCGAAGACGGAGCACCGGCCGGCGATGCGCGGCACGTGCTCGGACTTCATCGCCATCTCGCCCCACTCGGTCTCGATCGAGACGCCGAGGCGCGACGCCTGCTGGTCGAGGAAGCTGCCCGTGCCAGCCGCACAGAGGGCGTTCATGGCGAAGTCGCGGACGCGGAGCCGGCCGCTTCGCGGGTCCTCCTCCAGGAGGATGAGCTTGGAGTCCTCGCCGCCGATCTCGACAATCGTACGGACCTCCGGGTGGAGCGTCGCCGTGGCCTGGGCCTGGGCCACGACTTCGTTGACGGGCTTGATGGTGTAGAGTTCGCCGAGGACGCTCGTCCCGGCGCCCGTCAGGGCCGCCCCGTCGATGTCGGTGGGCGGGACCTCGGCGAAGAGCGCCTCGAGGGCCTCAAGGGCCGTCTCGAGGGGCTTGCCGCGGGTCCGGACGTAGCGTTCCTTCTCGACCGAGCCGTCCTCGCCGAGGAGGACGAGGTTCAGGCTGACCGAGCCGATGTCGATTCCAAGATACAAAGCGATCTCCCCGCACTCTGGTTATCGTGCGTCGCCGCGTCCTTCTGGCCGCCTCTTTCCACGTGAGCCGACCGCGGAAGCGGTCGGCGACGTTCGCCTACGCGCCGCTTTCGCTCGCCGAACCTCGCAGCGCCGTGCGAAGCCGGAAGCGGTCGGCGACGCCCGCCTGCGCGCCGCTTTCGCTCGCCGAACCTCGCAGCGCCGTGCGAAGCCGCAACCGGTCGGCGACGTTCGCCTGCGCGCCGCTTTCGCTCGCCGAACCTCGCCAGGCGGTTCACGTGAGCCGGCCGCGGAAGCGGTCGGCGACGTTCGCCTGCGCGCCGCTTTCGCTCGCCGAACCTCGCAGCGCCGTGCGAAGCCGCTAACCGGTCGGCGACGTTCGCCTGCCTCATGGTGTCGCCTCGCGGCGCCCCTTTGGCGGCGGGTACGTCTGCCGGTTCCTCACGTAGTCGGCGATCGCGCGCAACTCGGCTTCCGTGCGAATCACGCCGACCTTGCCCTCCCGCGTCCACCACCGGCGGCGGCCGGGATGCTCGCGCTTGAGGGCACGCGTCGCCCGGTCCTTCAGGACCTGCCTGACCCGCACCCCGTCCACCTCCGGGGCCTCGAGGACCACGTGAGCGTGGTCCGGCTGCACGTTCACCTCCACGGCCCGCCACGAGCGGAACTCGCACGCTTCCCGGATGGCGTCCTCGGCCGTAGCCCGCTGGGGGTCGGTCAACCAGCAGGGGCTTTCGGCCATTCGGCCCGCGTCGGCGGCGTAGCCCTGGGCGTCGCCCCAGGCGTACGGCGTGCCCGGTTCGTTCACGCCGTCGTCCACGTAGCCGCGCACGTCGCCGCGGAGCCACTGGCCGTAACACGTCCACGTAATGTGATAGGTCCAGCTCCAGGCCACCGGCCGCCCCCCGCGCGTACGGGCCTCGCGTCACTTCGTCGCCGCGTGCTCCCGCACGCGGCTCACACCTCTCGCCGTCGCGCGTCGCACGATAGCCCGACTCGCCCGCCGGAAGATTGGGCATTATAGCCCTGGCGCCGCACGGATGTCAATTTCCGTTGACCTACGCGGACCGCGCATTGAGTCAATTCTCGGTTGTGCAACTGCCCTTCGCATGCCGGCCCCGGACCAAAGCACTTTGGCCGTCAGGCGTGCGTTGGGCGACGAGAGCGACTTGCAGTCAGTGTCCTCCACTGCTACCATACAGTTGTTCGCTGTCGTGATAATCGGTGCTACGCGATGGACGAGGGCAGGCGTAAGGAAATCGGCGCCTACTACACGCCCGACCACGTGGTCCGCTCGCTCGTGGCATGGGCCGCGCGGAACGGCCGAGACCGCATGCTCGACCCGTCCTGCGGCGACGGTCGCTTTCTAGCCACGCATAGCAACAGCCTGGGTGTTGATTCTGACCCCCACGCGATGAACTTGGCCGCCTCTCGTGCCCCGTTTGCCACCCTTAGGTGCGACGACTTCTTTGCTTGGGCTGGCCAGACTGGCGAACGCTTCGAGTGCGCGGTGGGTAACCCGCCCTTCATCCGGTATCAGCGGTTCTCGGGGGATGTCCGGCGGCGGGCCCTCGAACTATGTGCCGGGCACGGGGCCAGATTCAGCGGCCTTACCTCGTCTTGGGCGCCTTTCATCGTCGGTGCGGCGGCGCTACTCAAGCCCGGCGGGCGCATGGCATTTGTGGTGCCAGCCGAGATCGGCCATGCCCCGTACGCTCGCCCCCTGCTCAGATACCTGATGGGGAGCTTTGATCGCGTTCAGGTTGTTGCCGTACGCGACAAGCTGTTCCCCGAGCTTTCGGAGGACTGCTGGCTCCTCTTCTGTGATGGCTATGGTGGCGGGAGCGACCATATCCGGTTCTCTGTTCTTGAGCGGTTCGATTTCACCCCTGCTCCTCCCCGGACGACCAGGAAGGTGTTGCTGTCGGCGTTGGAGCTCTGGAACCACCGGTTGCGCCCCTTCCTGCTGCCCAACGGTGTTCGCGATCTCTACGGCGCGATGGCCCGGAGCAATGAGGCTTTCCGCCTCGGGCAGGTGGCTAAGGTGGGGATCGGGTACGTCACCGGGGCGAACGAGTTCTTTCACTTGCGCCTCTCGCAGGCTCGGGCGCTAGGGCTGCAGGACCGTTTCCTGAAGACCGCGGTGCGAAATGGCAGGTACCTTAGGGGTTCGGCCATCACGCGAAAGGTTGTCGGTCAGTGGCTTCAGCGCGACGAGCCCGTGCTGCTCCTGGCATTGCCTCCGAAGACCACCTTGCCGGCGGAGGTCAAACGCTATCTCGATTCGGACGAGGGGCAGGTGGCCCGCACTCGCTATAAGTGCCGCACCCGCTCGCCCTGGTATACTGTGCCCAATGTGAGCGCGCCAGATGCTTTCCTGTCTTACATGACGAACGGCGGACCAGCCTTGGTGGCCAACTACGCGAAGTGTGTCGCGACGAACTCCGTGCACGTCGTCCACCTGGTCAATGGCATGTCCGCCCGGCGCCTTCTGGGCATGTGGCGGCATCCGATCACCCAACTCAGCTGTGAGCTGGAGGGGCACCCCTTGGGTGGGGGCCTGCTCAAGCTTGAGCCACGCGAGGCAGCGCGCGTGCTCATGGCGCCGAGCTTTCAGGTCGGGCAAATGGAACGCCGACGCATCAGGGACGGGATCGACCGCCTTTGGAAGTGGAGGCACTATGGGTAAGAGCCCGGCTGCGCCTTGCCAATGGATGACGCTCCGAGACGCCTTGACGACATTCGTCCATCACAGCACGGGGGCACAGAGCGCCGCGCACATCAAGCCCCTGCATTGGTATGTAGCCTGTCGCTTGGTTCTTGAAGGAGGTTTCCGGCCGTCCGAGATCAAGCCCCGGCCCCCTTTCCGTCTGACCTCGCGCAAGAAGAGGCATGTGCTGGAATACGATGCGGACGAGGCCGGCTCCGGCGAGCGCACGGTTTTCGGCGGCCTTAAGACCAAGAACGTCGACGTTGTGGTCACCAAGCGAGGCATCGGACCGGTTGTGGCCGTTTCCGTGAAGGGCACGCTCAACGCGTTCCGCAACCTCACCAACCGCATGGAGGAGGCCGCCGGCGACTGTGCCAATCTTCACATCGCCTATCCTGCTCTCGTCTATGGTTTCCTGCATGTCCTCAAGGCCAACCGCGAAGGCCCCGGCGTTGAGAGGAACGATGTGGCCGTCCGGGGGGACGGGCAGGTCGTAGATTCTATTTGCCGCTACCATGATGTGCTGTCACGCCTGACAGATCGTGAAGACCTTCGCAACGAGGTATCAAAGTACGAGGCCGTGGCGCTTGCTCTTGCCGACCCCGGAAAGAAGAACGCCGGGCGTTGGGTACCCGCTTACCCTCCAGCGGAGAGTCCACTGCTCCATGAGGGTTTCTTTGAGCGAATCTACCGGACGTATGACCTCCGCTTCGTCTTTTCCGCGCCTGCTCTCGCACGCACCACCCGAAGGCTGGAGTGGGCCCACGATTCCCCCGCCTTCGAGGCGGTTAAGCCTTCCGAATACCAGCCGCGACAGAGTTCGGGCAGCAGTGATCCTTAACCGCGTGGGGCGTGTCCGGCCAACCGGCGCTCGGACAGGTCCATCCCAGCCGGATGCAGCCCCCATCCCCCCGATTTTCTTTGACTTCTCCCCCTGCCCGGCCGATAGTTCCGAAATCGTTCCGCCGGTGGCCGGAAGGCCTCTGCGGTGCCCTCTCCCCCTGGTGGGAGAGGGTAAGGGTGAGGGGGATGGCAGGACGACGCACCCTCGCCCCGCCCCTCTCCCGTCGAGGGAGAGGGAGTTATGCACTGCCTTCAGTCTCGCAGGCACGATGCCCTCATCCTCCGAAACCCGGTTCGAGCGATATGTCCTCGACCGCGGCCTCGCCACCGAGGCCGAGACCCAGGCCGCACGCGAGGCCCTCCAAAAGGCCCGGGCCGAGGGCCGCGAGATGGTCCTGCCGCAGGCCCTCGTAAAAACCGGCGCCATCACCGTCAACCAGGCCAAGCGGGTCCTCGCGTCCCTCAAGGAAGAGACCGTCGCCCCGTCGATCCAGGTGCCGGGCGTCGAGATCCTCGAGCGGATCGGCCGCGGCAGCCAGGCCGTCGTCTACAAGGGCCGCCAGAAGAGCGTCGACCGCATCGTGGCCGTCAAGGTCCTCCTCTCGGCCGTCGCCCGCGACCCGGAGAACCGCAAACGGTTCATCCAGGAGGCCAAGAGCGCCGCCCAGCTTTCGCACAACAACATCGTCCAGGCCATCGACGCCGGCGAGGCCGAGGGCTATTGCTACTTCATCCAGGAGTATGTCGACGGGCCGACCGTGGCCGACGTCCTGAAGGACCGCGGCGGACCCCTGGGCGAGCAGGAGGCCCTGGGCATCGTCGTCCAGATCGCCGAGGCCCTGGCCCACGCCCACTCGCGCGGGTTCATCCACCGCGACGTCAAGCCGAAGAACATCATGCTGACCGCCGACGGCGTGGCGAAGCTGGCCGACATGGGCCTGGCGCGCCAGGCCGCCGACGTCACGGCCGCCCTGGAGGAGGCCGGCAAGGCCTACGGCACGCCGTACTACATCTCGCCGGAGCAGGTCCGGGGCGACCCGCGGATCGATTTCCGGGCCGACATCTACTCGCTCGGGGCGACCTTCTACGAGATGCTCACCGGCCGGCCGCCCTACACCGCCCCCACCCCGCAGGACGTCATGCGGAAGCACGTCACGGGCACCCTGACGCCGCCCGACCACGTCAACCCGGCCCTGTCGGCGGGGGTGAGCGAGGTGGTCGAGGTCATGATGAGCAAGCGGCCCGCCGACCGGTACCGCGCCACCGAGGACCTGCTCGTGGACCTGCGGGCCGTCCAGCAGGGCGAGCCGCCCCGGATCGCCCGGGAGAAGGTCGGCATGCAAGACCAGCTCATGGAAGGCCTGGCCGAGGGCCAGGAGCTGGAGCCGTCCGGCCCGGAGACCGCGCCGCCTGGGCCCTTCGCGGTCAATCTGCTGACGATCGTCCTGATGGTTCTGCTGGCTATCTCGGTCCTCCTGAACGTCCTCCAGCTCGTCCTGTAGGCCGATTGGGCCGAGCCGGCCCTGCGGCGTTGGGCGGTGGCGTTGGCTGTTGGACGATGAACGTTCGCCGCTTGCCGTTCCCTTCTTCCTTCTCCGCTCCTTGCTCTGTGGTTCTTCGGTTCGCGGTTTCCTTGGGCGGCCGCCGATTCGGTTCCCCGTTGATTGCCGGTCGCCCTGCTTACACACTGGTTGATGGGGAGCGGGCCGCGCGGAGTGAGCCGGCGAGGCCGGCGGAGGGAACCATGGGTCGAGCGGCGAGAGGCGAGGACGCCGGGCGGACCGTCACGGTCCGGGCCGGGGACGTGGACCTCGAGGGGGACCTGGCCGTGCCGCCAGGGGCGACGGGCGTGGTGGCGTTCGCCCACGGCAGCGGGAGCAGCCGGCATAGTCCGCGGAACCGGTTCGTGGCGGCGGAGTTACAGAAGGGCGGCTTGGCGACGCTCCTTTTCGACCTGCTGACGGCCGAGGAGGACGAGATCGACCGGCGGACCCGCGAGCTGCGGTTCAACATCGCCCTGCTGGCCGACCGCCTCGTCGGGGCGGCCGACTGGCTGGGCGAGCAGGACGAGGGAGGTGGTCCTTCGACGGGCCCGGGGCAGGGCCTGCCGCTGGGCCTTTTCGGGGCGAGCACCGGGAGTGCGGCCGCCCTGATTGCGGCGGCCCGCCGGCCGGAGGCGGTCCGGGCGGTGGTCTCTCGCGGGGGCCGGCCGGACCTGGCGGCGGATTCGCTGCCGGACGTCAAAGCCCCCACGCTCCTGATCGTGGGGGGGAACGACCCGACGGTGCTGGGGATGAACCGGGATGCGGCCGGGCACCTGCGGTGCGAGCACGAGATCGAGGTGGTCGAGGGGGCGTCGCACCTGTTTGAGGAGCCGGGGACGCTGGAGGAGGTGGCCCGCCTGGCCCGCGACTGGTTCAGGCGGCACCTCGGGTGAACGGCGGCGGATTTCCGCAGATTACGCGGATTGCGTAGATGACAGCGAAAGGAGGCAGAAGGGAAAGAGCATAAGGAGGTTTCCCGGGTCGTAGCCCTTCGGTTGTGCCCGGTTTCTTCCGTTCTTCCGTTCCTTTTTGTCGTTTTTAGCTGCGTAATCTGCGTAATCTGCGTAATCTGCGGAAGGCTGTTTGCTCTGTTGCAGTCGTGTTCTGCGTGGTCTGTGGAAGGCAGTTGCCGGTCTCGAGGGCGGGGAGGGACGAATGGCCGACTACCTCATCGGCCGCGAGGCCTATCGGCGGGTGCTCCTGGAGGAGGTCCCGGCGGCGCGGGACAGTTTGCTCATTGCCACGGCCAACCTGAAGGCGGCCCGCATCGTCCGGCCGGACGGTTCCGCCGAGAGCATCGTCCGGTTGCTCGCGCGGTTGGGCGAGCGGGGCGTCGAGGTCCGGGTGCTTCACAGCGGCGTCCCCTCGGGGCCGTTCCTGGAGGAGCTCAAAGGGGTCCGCCCGCACGCGTTCGAGATGCGGCGCTGTCCCCGGACGCACTTCAAGGCCGCCGTCATCGACGGCCAGCGGTTGTACCTCGGCAGTGCGAACCTGACCGGGGCGGGCCTGGGGGCCAAGAGTGACCGCCGACGCAACTTCGAGGTCGGGCTTCTTTCCGACGATGCGGAGCTGGTCGACCGGGTGGCGGACCTGTTTGAGGCGGTCTGGTCGGGGGCGACGTGTCCCGACTGCGGCCGGCGGGCACATTGCCCCGAGCCGCTCGAGCAGCCATGGGACGAATAGAGGTCATGCGATGATCGCACGTTTCAAGCCGGTTACGATTGCGCGGGCGCTCGCGGCGGCCGGCGTCGTTGCGGCGGGCCTGGCGAGTGGGACCGCCGCGGCGGGGGACGCGGGGCCCGACGCCGGTCCCCTCGGCCGCCCGGGGCGACGGGCGGCGGTGCACGTGCAGGCCGAGCTGGTCGAGACGGTCCCCACGCCGACGCCCGCCGAGGTCAGCCCCTACACCGAGGCCCTGGTGGTCTACCGCTACCGCGTCCTCAAGACGAAGCGGGCCGGCCTGGAAGGGAAAGAGATCTACGTAACTCATTGGGGCTTGTGGCGGAACATCGAGCAGCGGGTCGCCCGGCACCGCCCCGGCAAGCGGATGCGCCTCAAGCTCTGCCCGTTCGAGGAGGTCGAGGACGCGCTCCAGACGGTCTACGTCCGTCGGCCGGCGGGCGCCCTGGAGGGGGCGCGGGGCGACCTGCCGCGGTTCCACGACCTGGGGCAGAAGCTCGACCTGCCTCCCGAGGAGCGGGCCCGGTGGGGTTACGGCGTGGACCTCTCGGAGATGATGCCGCTCTTTTTCCACCTGAAGGACCAGGTGCGGCTGGTGGCGCTGGGCGACTGTCAGGCGTGGTTCGCGAACAAGACGCCGCTTTTCATGCAGCCGGAGAACGGCCGTACGCCCGTGGCTATCTCGATGTGCCAGCAGCGGTCGGGCCTGCCGTTTCAGAAGCTGCTGGTCGATCGTTACCTGGTGCGCCTGCCGCGGCTGGAGTGGGTGGTCCTGACGTGGAACCCGCGGTTCGTCAGCGGTGCCTGGACCGAGCACGGCGTCAAGGCCGGACAGTTCGCCGGGAGCGCGGGCTTCAAGTACGACCGCGAGCACGCGGACGAGGTCTGGAAGCCCCGCGAGGGCGGGCCGGTGACGGTGGAGGAGGTCGCCCGCTCTCCCCGGTTCATGCGGGTCTGGGAGTGGCGGCCCTGGGGATGGATCTACCTGGCCCCCGACCGGCACCGGTTCAATCCCCGGGGCGAGGTCCTGAAGGCCCAGAAGCACCTCGGGGCGTACGCCTTTGTACCCGAGCGGTGGGCGATCTTCGAGTCGATCGTCGAGACGCTCGCCGCCCGCAACGTCAAGCTCCTCGTCTACACGACGCCGGTCCACCCGGAGTCGGCCCGGCAGAGGGTGAAGGACAAGACGGGCGTCGACGCGGCCGCCTACCGCGACCAGGTCGCCCGGATGCGGGCGCTCGAGCGGCGATACCCGAAACATTTTTTCTTCTACGACCTCAACAACATGGGCGACAACGGCCTGGTGGACGCCGACTTCGAGAACATCGACCACGTCAGCGCGAGCGGCGCCGAGAAGGTCGGCCGGCGGGTGGAGGCGTTCCGGCGGAAGGCGGAGGCGGAGCTGGCCGCGGCCGAGTGATGCGCGGGGCGGTGCCGCCCGGCGGATGGAAGCGGCGCCGGACGGACCGGCGGGGCCCGTCGGGGCGGCACGACGGCAGCCGGGCGAGGCGTTTCGGGTTGAAACGGGCCCCCCGCGCGGGTATATAGTCGTTCGCGGGGCGCGGCCGGGCGGCACGTTCGTCTGATCGGGTCGGGCGTGCGGTTCTGGCGGCACGGAGGTTCGTGCTCACGAGCGTGGGGCGTGGGTGTGGCACCGGCCACATTGGGCGTCCCGAGGTCGGTTGTGGGCGATTAGCTCAGTTGGCTAGAGCGCGCGGATCACACCCGCGAGGTCACAGGTTCGAGTCCTGTATCGCCCAGTATGTTGATATGTTCCTCGCGGTATACGGCGGTATGCGGCGGTAAAACCGGCGTTTCCCCCCTTTCGGCCCGGCCGCCTTCCCGGCCCGGAAAGCCCTGTACCAACAGGTACTGTGCCGGATTTCGTGCCGCTTTTTGGAAGTGCTCGTCCGTCACCTGGAGGTAGTGCTTCTTGGCGACAAGGCGAGAGTTCCCGATCCACTTGCAGACGACGTGCAAGGGGAACGTCTCGGCGAGTTCCGTCTCGCGGGTCGAGCGAAGGTTCTGGAACAGCTTCGGCCAGGGCTCAACCGCCGCCTTGCAGATGATCCGGTGAAACTGTGTCCGCAGGTTCTCACACGTGGCCGCGTCATACCGGGTGACGACGTGCTCCGTCCCCGGCTCGGCCCCCTCGAACACGTCGCGCAGGTACGGCACGAGCTCGGGAAACAGGGGAACGTCCCGCGTCCCCTTGCCCTCGTGGTGTTCGGTCTTGGAGCTATGGACCGTGAAACGGTTCTGTGCCCAATGCACGTCGGCCCAGGTCAGCCGCAACACTTCCGACGGACACCGCAGCCCCCCGTATCGGCACAAGGCGACGATCAGCCGCCACTCGGCGTCGGGGCAGGCGTCGATCACCTTTTGCGTCACGTCGCGGCCGATGAAGCGGTCCCGCCCCCGGCTCTCGCGGACACTCGACTTGAGGTCCGTGAAGGGGTTCCGGTCCAGGACTCGCGCCCTCACCGCCGCCCGGAAGAATTGCTTGGCGATGCCCGACCGCCGCCGGACGGTGTTCGGGGCCAGGCCCTCAGTGCCTTTCAGCCAGGCCGCCCAGGCGTCCGCGTCCGCCTCCGTGATGTCCGCGAGGCCCTTGTCCGGCCCGAAGAACCCCTGGAGGCACCGCGCCGTATGGCCCAGGACGAGCCGCGTGCTCCGCTTGATGTCCGTCCGCCCCGCCAGGTACTCGCCCAGGAAGGCCCCCAGGGTCGGCCCGGCGTCCGGCTCGGGTTCAGGAGGTTCCAGCAGCCCGACGGCCTCAACCCGCTTCCGCAAGAGGTCGGGCAGGGCCGCCCCCCAGCGGCTCGTTTCATCGGGCGGCGCTTGCCGCGACAGGACGGCCGCTACAAGGTTCTCCACGTGTCCCCGCACCGTCTCGGCCTGCCGCCGACTGGCCCGGCCCAGCCGAACCGTCCGGCGCTTGCCGTCGCCCGCCACGAAAAGGATTCGTTTCCGCCCGCCGGAGTCGTTTCCGATGCTCGCCACGTGTCACCTGCCTTTCGGTTTCTTCCGCAGCTCAAGGCCCAGGGTGCGGCACAGCCGGTCTATGGTGACCAGCGTCAGCCCCACCTTGCCCCGCACGAACCGCGAGAGCGTCGCTTGGTCAACGCCGCTCTCCCCCGAGAGCCAATACCGGCTCTTGCCCGTCGCCCGGATCGCCCGCCGCAACTGGTCCGATATGCTCATAGTGGCATCCTACCCCCTGGCTTGGGGCTTGTCAAGCCCAATTCGACCGGCCCGCACAAGATGCACCTCGGGCCGCCCCGCTCAGTCGCGGGCCGCCTTGGCGGCGAGCCAGCGCACCAGGTCGCTTCGCCGGTAGCGGACAGCACGCCCTACCGTGATACGCGGCAGGCCGTCCCGCTCGGCCTCGGCCAGGCCCTCCGGCCCGACGCCCAAAAACTTCGCCGCCGCGGCGGGCTTCAACATAACGCGGTCATCGTGATGCGTCATTGTTCTGCCTCCACAAAGTTGGTCACCAGTATCCACAACCGGCGGGCAAGCGCCAAGGCGCGCCACCGGTCCCACTTTTTCGGCGTTTCAGGCGTCAATCAGCCGACTTTTCGGCGGGGACGGCCTGGGAGTCGCCCGGGCCGCCGTCCGTAGATTCTGCGGTCTGTCGGCCCCGATTATCGGGGTCTGGCCCGGCTTGAGCACCCCGGCGTGCCCGCTCCAGGACCGCGAGCGGCGGGAGCCGGGCCGGTTTCACGCGCGGACGGCCCCCGGAGCCCCAGGCTGAAGGATGCGAGGCGAAGAGGGCCTCGGCCGCGGCCAGGTAGTCGTCGCGCATATCCAAGACCTCGGAGAGCAGCTCGTGGATGGCCGTTTCGGCGTCGCGGTGTGCGGCCCCCGCGACCGTCTTCAACTCCGCCGCCAGTTCGCCCCTGGCGGCCGCAAGCTCACCCTCAGCCCGGGGCGCCACGTCCGTCGTCAGCGCCGCCACAGTCTCGGCGGCCACCGCGTGCTCGCGGCTCAGCCTGCGAAGCCGGGACTGAAACTTCGCAAAGGCGTCGCTGGAGCCGCCGAGCTGCGAGACGGCCCGCCGCCGGTGTGCCTCCAGGGCTTTGTCGAGCCGGGCCACCTCTCGTTCGGCGTTCTGCAGCCGGTCCCTAATCGCGGCGTGTTGCGTCTCCGCCGCGGCCACGGCCTCGGCCAGGGGCCGGAGTTCCTCGGCAACGTCGTCAAAGCGTTTCGTGTAGTCCATCGGTCGGGTCTCCTTCCTGGGCGGCCTGGGGCCGCGGCTCATTCGACGTCGACGTCGACGTCCACGTCGCCCTCGTCCGGCCGCACGGCAGGCCCTTCGGTCGGCCCGACGGCGTGCAGCCCGGCATACAATTCGGACAAACGGGCCGTGATCCCCTCGTGCTCGCGCGGGTCGCGGCGCTTCAACGAGCCGTCGATATATCCCGGCGTCCGCAGCAAAGCCTCGACGGCCTCTTGAGCGTCCATCCGTTCCCCGCCGGTCAACGGGCGCGGCTCGGGGTCGAGCACCTCGGCCGGGGCGAACCCGTGCAACCGTTCGACCAAGCGTTGCCGTTCGTCCTCAAGCGCGATATGCTCCGCGGCGTTCGTGTCCGCAAGCTCGCCGCTCAAAAAGCCAGGCGTCTGCACGATCCGCGAGAGCCGCTCCAAAATCGTGTCGCGCTCGCCTGCAGTCAACGAATCCGCCGCGCGGCCCGCATCTTCGAGGGCCAGGATTCGCTTCACAAACTCCCGGTGCTGCTCGTGGTGGACGTTCAGAAGCGGATGCGTCGGGTCGGCCTTGGCGTCGCCCCTGATGCCGCGCAGGACCTTCTCGATCACCGCCTTGGTCAAGTTCCGCGGCGGTGGTGGCAGCATGTGCCTGATCATGGCTTCGTCTCCTCGTCTGTTTCGGCGTTCTCCGAATCCGTCTCGCTGGCCGCTGGCAGCTCCCTCGCGGCCTGGCGCTCCAGCAATATCTTGCCGATCTCCACCGCCTGGACCGCCACCGTCTCATCCCATTCTCGCCTCTCCAGCTCGCCGGCCATCGTGACGCTATGCGCCTCGTAGAAAAGGCCCAGCCGTTTCCCCGCCAGCTCCGTCGCCCGAAGGGCCGTCGCCAGGTCGCCTTTTTCAATCGCCAGCCGCCGAACATGCTCCAAGTTCGCCAGGACTTGCGGCTCCGCGGCCCGCGCTTCCGCTTGAAGCTCGGCAATCCGCTGCTGGACCCGCGGCCGCTTTGCCGCCCGCCAACCCGAGTCTCGCGGCGACCCGTAACCGGCCGCCGCCGCGGACGCAGTTTTGTTCCCGAAGGTTTCCGAATCGGGATCGCCGTAGGCCCGGGCGAAGGCTTCTTCCTTCAGGCTCAGCCCCGTGCCCTCCACGTCGCCCGCCACTTCGTCGGTCGCCATCGTCTCACCCTTTCGTATCGGTTCTCGTGAATGCGTTCCAATTCCGGTTACTGGGAAACGAAAGCAGTTTACGTTCGCACCCCGCCCCTTGGGGGGGACATGGGGGGGGCCTTCGATTCCCCTGCGCCGCGCTCGGCCGCCGCCCCTCGCAATCCCGGCCCAGCCTGGCGGTTCGCCGTCCGCTCCGTGCCGCTACTCGTGCTGCCCTCGACGTGGTGGGGAGGGGCCTGGAGGTGGCTGTCGCTATCGTCGAGGTGGCCGTGCTCGCCCTGGCCGTCGTCGCCCTGGCCGTCGAGGTCTTGGCCCTGGTCGAGGTCGTGGCCCTGGCCGTCGTCGTCGAGGTGGCCGTCGTCGCCCCCGCTGCCCTGGCCGTCGTCGTCGAAGCCGCCGTCGCCCGCGCTTGCCAGAGCCCGTGGAGTCATGGCAAGACTCGAACCCTGCCCCCTAGCGGCCCCAGGACGGCCCGCAGCACCGGCCCCCGCTGAATGCGGCACGGAATGCGGCACACTCACCGCCGCTCGGCCCCCCTTGGCAAGTTCCTTTTTGGTGTCTGTCGGGTTGTCAGATTTCTGACGACCCGACGGCCCCGAACCCCCTCCGCGCTTTATGTTTTCTTTTGCCTTCGCCGCAATGAGCGGCTTGAGCTTCAGCGCCAGTTCTGCCCGCTGGTACGGCGTCAGGTTTCGCCCCCGTCGCCCGGCCAGGAAGTCACTCACAGCCTCCCGGATGCGGCCTCTCCGCTCGCCCTCAGCGTCCGCCAGAGGCACCCCAGGACCGCCGGAGCCGCCCACAGGCCCCTCAGAGCCGCCACAGGACGCCTCAGAGCCCTCAGATTGCCCCGTGTCGCGTCGAAAGCGACGGGAACGGCCCGGAAGCCGCCCCCCAGAGGCCCCTCTGCCGTCAGAATTCGCGCCGCGGCGCGCCGATCCCCGCCGATCTTCGCCGTTCTCCAGAGCGTTGTTTTTTTGCATCATCGGTGTAACTCCTTTCGCAGCCTAGGTTTAGGTGCCTTCGTCTCCGTCTCGGCCCCGTGACTCCCCGTGCAACGCGCGTCCGGCCCGTTCGGCCCGTTCGGCCACGTTCTCGCCAGTTTCAGGACGCCCCGAAACCGGGCGACGTGGACGGTGGCACACAAAACCTCCCCGCCAGCGTCCACGAAGTCCAGGACCTGGTCCAGGCCCGTAAACCGACGCCGTTTCATCGCCTCGTTGACCCACTCGACGCATTCCCGCGCGGTCTCTACCGTCGCGTCAACCTGTTTCCACGGCGGCCCCTCCAAGGCACGGCTTCGCACGGCGTGGGCCATGAGCGGGTACGGAACGCCTTTGAGCGCGGCCCGGTCCACCGCGTTGAGCAGTTGCTGTTGCTGTTTTCCAGAGCTTCCATTTGGAAAAGAGAGAGAGAGAATCCGTTGTTTGGGGTCGCCGGGTGGCGGCTCCCGTTCGCCGTCGGCGTCGCGCGCGCCGTCGCCGTCCCCCGCGCGCCCTTCTCTCTCTCTCTTCTCTGTTTTTTCTTCTATGTTCCTTGCGCTACTCCGTACCGTAGCGCTTTTGCCGCCGAGCGTAGCGCTTTCGGCGGCGAGCGTAGCGCTTTCGTCCGCCGAGCGTAGCGCTTTGCCGTCCGGTAGCGCTACAGCTACCGTAGCGCTTTCGTCCCCCGCGGGCGCTACAGCTACCGTAGCGCTTGCCGTTGCCTCGTCGGGCACGTCGGGCTCGTCGGGCGGCACCGCCAGGACGACGAACTCGGCCGCCCCGCCGGGGCCTTTCCCGGCCAAGGCCAGGTGCCCGCTGGCCAGGCCCTTCGCCGTGGCCGACGCAACGGTTGACGCCGAGCAGCGACACAGCCCGCACAAACGGCGCACACCCGGCCACGCCCGGCCGTCGCGGTCCGCGTGCGAAATGATCGCCGTCAAAACAACCCCCTCTGTCCGCGTCAGGGCCACGTCGCCGACGACGGCCTTCAGCCGTTGCAGGATGCGTGTGCGCGTCGTGGCCACGGCGGCGGCGCTCATCGGGAGGGCTCCTTCGACGCCTCGATGAATCTGCGTATGTCGGTCGCGTCAAAACGAATGGACGTGCCGATCTTGACGGCCCGCAAGCGGCCGGCCCTTCGGAGGCCCCATAGCGTTTTTGGGCACACATGCAGCCGCTCGCATGTTTCCCGGATGCTGTAGAGCCGCGGTGCGTCGCTGTCTGGCCGGGTGGCGATCATGGCCGACCGCCTTCCCGCATCTGCCGCCGGGCCTCGATCTCGCGGAGCTCGGCCGCCACCGCCTCCACCGCGGCGTCGCGGAAGACGCGGACCGCCCCGGCCCTGGCCGCGGGCCGGATGCCCGGCCGCGCCCGCAGGACATAAAGAACTCGCGGCGCGGGCACGCCGAGACGCTCGCCAATCAACCTTGCAGTCAGCAATTGCGGCACGTCGCCCATCGTGGCCTCCTTATCAACGCCCCCTCTACCTAAGGCCACGCGCGCACCGTGTGCGCAGCCAAATCGGGCCGGAAGGGGTCAAAAAGGCGGGTTTTTTTCCTGCTTTGCGCACGCGTGCGCACGTTGTGCGCAACTACGCGCGGCGTGGCGGAAGGCGGTCGGGCAGGGATTGGCCGTCGGGACCGGCGGCGGCGGGGTCGCCGCGACCGGGGTCGTCGGCCCGCTGATCGGCCAGGAGTTCTTCAAGCTGCGGGTCGGACTTGCCGAGGGTGTCGCGAAGCCGCGCGCTTAGGCGTACTACGTCCGGCCGTCCACCAGGCGACACCTCGCGTCGCAGCGCCATGTACCGCTGCCAGGCCCGGGTCTTGCGGACCGAAGCCTCGCCAAGGTCCAGGGCGGCGGCGACGGCCCGGCAGCCCGGAAGGCCGTCGTCTCGCTTCAGCGTCTCCGCAAGCAGGCTGCGGATGGTCTGGGCCACCTGCCCGTTGCGGGTCGCCCCCAAGCGTTCGGCCGCAGGGCGGGGCGGGGCAGTCCCCGCCGCGCTTCCGCCGTCCAGGAGGCCGGCCAGGGCCAAAAGCTCTGCGTTTTCGCCGCCGTCGGGGTCGCCCCGTTTCATGCGCTCCAGGACCGCCAGCAACAGGTTCGCCGCGCGTTGGAGCCTGGCCGATAGCAGGCCCGTCTCCGGGTCGGGTGCCGCGATTCGCCCGGCCCGCCCCTCGTATGTATCGGGGGCCTCGCAGGTCGTCTCACTCTTGAGGCACGGGTCGAGGCGCAGGGCCAGTTGCCAGGCGTGGAGCACGGCGGGCCGCAGGGGGTTGATCTTGTACGGGATGCGGCCCGCGGCCTTCCCGCGCGCCCGGCCGACCTCCCGCAACATGTCCGCCAGGTCCGCGGCAGTCTTGCCCGCCAGCGGGTCGGGTGCGTCGTCGATTCGCGGGGTCTTGCGTTCGGGGGTCTTGCTCGTCTGACGTGCCATCGGTCACCTGCCTTTCGTGTCACCGGGCCGGCCAGGCAGGGCCAGGGGCAGGTGAGCCCGGCCACTGCCTGGGCCGCTTCGACCGCCGACCGGCCAGCCGACGGCCCACCCGGTCCGATGATTTTACCGCTCGGCCAAGGCCCTTGCCAGAGTTTGCCGGTCCGCCTCGGGCAGCTTCGCCAGGGCCTCGGCCAACTTCGCCAGGTCCGGCCGCGCGCCGACTGTGCCGGATTCCGTGCCGCGCCCGCCGCGAATCGCCGTTTGCTGCCGTTCTCGGGCCGTTTCCGGGGGGGGTTCGAGTCCTGTATCGCCCAGTATGTTTCCGCTCGTTTGGCCGGCCGCTCCGCGACTCGGGGCGACCGTCCACCGCCGTCGGCCGCAGCTTTCCGGCCTGACACTCCAATCCCGGCTGCAAGTCCCGTGCCCCCCCCCTCCAGCCACGGCGGGCCGTCCCGCGGCCTGCCTCGGCGCTTGCCTTTCGGGCGGGCTCGGCGTAGTCTGGCCCGGCTCGGCGGGCAAGGAGTGCTCTCGTGTGGCAGGCGTTCGTGGCGGTCCCGGTGCTCGTGAAGGTGCTCGGGTCGCTGATGCTCATCCTGGCGGTGTACCGGCTGAGCCGGAGCCTCGTGGCGGGCGTGACGGCGGGGACGGTGCTGCTGGCCGTCTGGACGGGCGAGCCGGCGGGCGTGCTCGCCGGGATCGCCTGGGCCCGGTTCGCCTCGGTCGACAACCTGCTCCTGCTGGCCGTCATCACACTGGTCATCTGGCTGTCGAGCCAGATGGCCGAGACCGGGATGATGGAGGACCTGGTGGCGTCGGTCCGTGCCCGGGCCGGCAAGCGGACGTCGATGGCCCTCCTGCCGGCGGTGATCGGCCTCTTGCCGATGCCGGGCGGGGCCCTGTTCTCGGCCCCCATGCTCGACCGGGTCGATGCCGACGGGCGAGTCGAGCCGATCGTCAAGACCTACGTCAACTACTGGTTCCGGCACGTGTGGGAATTCTGGTGGCCGCTGTACGCCGGGGTCCTCCTGGCGGCGGCGATCACGGGCCTCGACCTGTGGGAGTTCATGGTCCTCCAGGTGCCGCTGACGCTCATCATGCTCGGCGCCGGGTACCTGTTCCTGCTTCGGCGGGTCCATGCGACGTCCATGCCCGAGGGCCGGGAGCGGCCGGACCGGCCCGGCATCGCGAAGCTCGTCGCGCCGATCGTGGTGGTCATCGGGTGCTACGCGGTGGCGCGCGTGGGGTGGTACGGCCTGCGGCGGGGGGTGCCCGAGGTGCCGCCGCTTCGGGACCTGGGCCTGAAGTTTCTGCCCATGGCGATCGGCCTGGTGGTGGCCATGGCGACGGTCCAGATCGAGCGGCCGCTCTCTTGGCGGCGGTGGAAAGGGATCGTCCTCTCGAAGCGGGTGCTCCTGTTGGTCGTTCTGGTGGCGATCATCCGCATCTTCGGGGCGCTGATCGAGCTGAAGCTTTCCGGCGGAACGACCCTCGCCGGCCAGATGCACCAGGAGGTCGAGCGGTGGGGCATCCCCATCCTGGCCATCATCATGCTCATCCCGTTCGTCACGGGCCTGACGACCGGCGTGTGCGTCGGGATGGTCGGGGCGAGCTTCCCCATCGTCGTGCACCTCGTCGGCGCCGGGGCGGGCAAGGGCGAGCTTCTCGCGGCGACGGTCCTCGCGTACGGGACCGGGTACATGGGGATGATGCTGTCGCCGATCCACGTCTGCCTGATCGTGACGAACGAGCACTTCCGGACGCGGCTGGCCCACAGCATCCGGGGCCTGCTTCCCGTCGCGGCCGCCGTGGTGGCGGGGGTGCTCGTCTACCACTTCCTCCTTCGGTGGCTCTGGCCGTGAGGCCGGACGTTCCGCGGCGCCGCCCGAGAGGGCGTGGGACCCCGTTTTTGCGAGTAACGGACGCCCCCGCGGGCGGTTAGACCGATTGGGACAGTGACTGGCGGCGCGCCTCGGGGCGGCAACCCCCTATCGAGCTTGCGCAACGGTCTGCGGCGTGCCCGGCGGGGCGCGGCGAGCGGGGACTCCCCTGTCGGCCGGCGCTGCGCCCAAACGGTGGTACACTCGTCGGACACCCCTGAGGGAGACACGGGATGAGGATGGGAGCCCTCCTTCGACCGATGCGGCCCGCCGCCGCGACCGGGCTGGCGGCCGTGATGGCTGCGGTCTGGCTGGCGGCCTGCGGTCCGGCGGCGCTCGGCGCCGCCCCCGCCCGGCGGATCGACAAGGCCGCCGACGACTTCAACATGGCCGCCTGGCTTTACGCGTCGAAGAAGTACGAGATGGCCGTGGAGGAGTTCCGCAGATTCATCAAGAAGCACCCCACGCACGAGAAGGCGCCGGAGGCCCGTCTGAGTCTCGGCCGGGCCCTGATGCATCTGAAGCGCTACGACGAGGCCGCCGCCGAGTTCCAGAAACTCCGCCAGGACGTCCCGAAGTACGACCGGATGGCCGAGGTGTTGTTCGAGCTGGGCCGGGCCGAGGCCGCCCGCGGCCGAAGCGCCGAGGCCGCCGACCTCTTCGGCAAGGTCGTCGACGAACACGGGAGCCACTACCTGGCCCAGTGGGCCCGGGCCCAGCGGGGAAGCCTCCTCGTGAACCTGAAGCAGTATGACGAGGCGGAAAAGGCCCTCCAGCCGCTCGTCGAGCGGTTTTTGACCGGCCGCAACGCCGAGAAGAACCTGAAGGGGGAGCGGGAGCGGCTGGCGAAAATCTCGCCCGCCGTCGCAGCGGCCTTCGGGTCGCTGCTGGAGGGGGCCCATCTGAACCTGGGTCTGGCCCGCCTCTCGGCGGGGAAGCTCGAACCGGCCCGCGAGACGCTGGAGGAGTTCCTGGCCCTCTCGCCCCAGAGCGACCTGGCGGAGACGGCACGGTTCAACCTGGCCCAGACGCACTACCGGCGCGACGACTATGGCCGGGCGGCCGAGGTCTACGCCCAGGTGGCCAAGGGCAGGGGCCCCTATGCCGCCGACGCCGCCTTCGAGGAGGCCCTCGCCCTCTACAAGGCGAAGAAGCACAAGGAAGCGGCCTCGGCGTTCGCCGAGGCGGCCAAGCGGTTCCCCCAGGCCGAGCGGGTCGGCAAGGCCTGGCTCTACGCCGGGATGGCGGCCTATCTGGCCGAGGACTACTCGGGCGCCGCCCGACACCTCCAGCAGGCCCTGAAGCGCGACGCCTCGGGCGGCGAGGCCGATTACTGGCTCGGCATGGCCTACCTCCAGGCCGGCAAGCCCAAGGAGGCCCGGCAGCAGCTCGAACAGGCCGTCCAGCGGGCCAAGGGGGCGGCCCTGGCGGCCGACGCCCACGTCGCCCTGGCCGACGCCCTGTTCGCCGAAGGCGAGCACGAGAAGGCCGCCGAGACCTACCGGTCCTTCGCCGAGAAGTATCCCCGGCACGCGGAGGTGCCCCGGGCCCTTTATGCCGCAGCCGCCGGCTTCCACCGGGCGGAGAAGTATGACGAGTCCGACAAGACGGCCGGGACGTTCCTGGAGGACAGCAAGGCGGCCGAGAGCGAGTACGCGCCGCAGGTCCTTTTCATCTCGGGCGAGAACCGGTTCCTTCAGAAGAAGTACGACGAGGCGGCCAAACGCTACGGCGCCTTGGTCAGCAAGCACAAGGACGCCGACGCCGCCCCGTCGGCCTGGTTCCGCCTGGCGTGGATCTCGTACTTCGGGAAGGAGTACGACGCGGCGATCAAGCGGATCGGCGAGGCGCTGAAGGCACAGGACGCCCCCTTCCGGGCCGAGGCCCGCTATCTCCTCGGCAATTGCCATTTCGAGAAGGGCGACTACAAGAAGGCCGTGGAAACGCTCGGCGAGTACCTGAAAGGCGACGGCGAACGGCGCTACCGCGAGGACGCCGAGTTCAAGTCGGCCCTGGCGCTGGCGCGCTTGGACAAGACCGACGACGCCGTCGCACGCCTCCAGCAGTTCCTGAAGGACCACGAGAAGGCCTACCTCCGTCCCCGGGCCGAGTACGAGCTGGCCGAGATGCTCCGTAAGGGCGGCAAGCTCGACGACGCCGCCAGGCACTACGAACGCATCCTCGAGAAGCACGCCAGGGACGAGCTGGCCCCCTACGCCCTCTACGGCCTCGGGGCCTGTCGGTTCGAACAGAAGAAGTGGGACGAGGCCGCCGAGGCGTTCGCCCGGATCGCCAAGGACTACGGGGACTCGTCGCTCGTGCCGCAGGCGCTCTACCAACAGGGCCTCGCCCGGCAGAAGGCCGGCAAGCACGATGAGGCCCGCACAGCCTTCCAGGCCATGACCTCGAAGTACGAGAAGCACGAGCTGGCCCCGTCGGCGTACCTGGGGCTGGGCGTCTGCCTCCAGAAGGAGAAGAAGTTCGACGAGGCCGCCGCTGCCTTCCGCAGCCTCGTCAAGACCACCAGGGACAAGACCCTTCGCGAGCGGGCCCGGTACGAGCTGGCCTGGTCGCTGGCCGAGGCCGGCAAGGCGAAGGAAGCCCTCGAGGCCTACCAGGAGCAGGTCAAGGAGTTCCCCGACGGCGCCCTGGCGACCGACGCCTACTTCGCCCTCGCCGAGGCCGCCTACCAGGACAAGGACTACGCCAAAGCCACCGACTGGTACGAGAAGGCCCTCGGGGCCGCCAAGGACGACCGCCTCAAGGACCGCATCCTCTATCGGCTGGGGTGGTGCAAGTGGGCCGCCGAGGCGTACGAGGAGTCGGCGTCGCTGTTCGACCGGCTGGCGGCCGAGTGCGCGAAGAGCGACCTCGTGCCGGAGGCCCTGTTCACCAGCGGCGAGGCCTACGTCAAGCTCAAGAAGCCCGCCCAGGCGGTCGAGCGGTTCGAGAAGCTCCTCGACGAGAAGTTCAAGGGCGACGAGCACCGGGCGGACGCCCGCTTCCGTATGGGCGAGGCCCAGCTCGTCCTCGGTCGCGACAAGGAGGCCGTCGAGACCCTCACGGCCCTGGAGCAGGCCCACGAGGACTACCCCGCGATGGCCGAGGTCCAGTTCGGCATCGGGCGGGGCCTCTATAACCTGAAGCAGCACGAGCAGGCCCGGGCCCGCTTCGAGCGGGTCACCGGGATGACCGACACCGAGACGGCCGCCAAAGCCCAGTTCTACGTGGGCGAGACGTACCTGGCCGAGGCCCAGCCCCGGGAGGCCCTGCGGGCGTACCTGCGGGTGGTCGCCCTGTGGGGCGGATACACGGAATGGGCCGCTGGGGCCCAGTTCGAGATCGGCAAGGCCTACGAGATGCTCGAGAAACCCGCCGACGCCCGGGAGGCGTACCAGGCGGTCGTCACGAAGTACGCCGACACGAAGTGGGCCCTGCCGGCGAAGGAACAGCTCGAGAAGCTCTCGGGCTGATAAGGCGGTGGCGAAGCCGCCGCGCCGGTGGGGTGGATGCCCCCTCACCCCGCCCCTCTCTCCCAACGGGGCGAGGCCGGCGGGGGGAGAGCGACGTTGTGAAACGGCAGCTATCGCGCTTGCATACGAGGGAATACGAATGAACATTCGACACGCTTTGTGGTTGACCGCGCTGGGGGTCCTGGCGGGGCTGCCGGCGGTCCTGGCCGCCGCACCCGCTGCGGCGCCGGCCCCCGCGGGGCCGGGCGAGCCGGCCGCCGAGGCGCCCCCCGCCGAAGGGGAAGCCCCGCCCGGCCAGGATGGCGAGGAGGCCACCGTCCTGGACCTGCTCATCGACGGCGGGCCCCTGATGGTCCCCATCGGGCTGTGCTCGATCCTGATGGTGGCGTTCACCATCGAGCGGGCCGTCAGCCTCCGCCGCCGGCGGGTCCTCCCGCCGGAGTTCGTCCTCAACATGCGGGCCATGGTGGCCGCCCGGCCCCTGGACCGGGGCAAGATCCTCGACTACTGCCAGGCCCATCCCAGCCCCATCGCCCGCATCTTCGAGGTGGCCGTCAAGCGGCTCCATCGGCCGCTGCCGGAGATCGAGAAGACCATCGAGGACGCCGGGGCCAAGGAAGTCCGCGGCCTGAGGCGCAATACCCGCGTCCTGGCCGGCGTGGCCAGCGTCTCGCCGCTGCTGGGGCTCCTCGGCACCGTCCTGGGGATGATCGGGGCGTTCCAGGAGCTGGGCACAGGCCAGGGGCTCGGAGCCGGGGCCGGCGGGGCCCTGGCCGAGAACATCCACGAGGCCCTCGTCACCACCGCCGCCGGCCTCTCGGTCGCCATCCCCAGCCTGGTCATCTACCTGCTGCTCTTGGCGCGGATCGAGAAGCTGGTCGGCGAAATGGACGACATCACGATGGAGTTCGTCGAGGCGGTCGCCGAACGCGAACACCGCGAAGCGGCGTAGGCGCAGCGACGCCGTTCGAGCCCGGAGCGGGCTCGTCCGCCGTAGCCCGAAGGGCGGAGGCGGAAGCTCGCGGGGGCGTCTGGCCGGGACCAGGCGTTCCCCAGGCGCCGGAAGGAGATGCACCAATGCGTATCGACGCCGAGGTCGAGGCCGACCGCCAGGAACGCCTCGAGCTGAACCTGACCCCCATGATCGACGTCGTTTTCCTCCTGATCATCTTCTTCATGGTGGCCACGAAGTTCGCCGAGATCGAGCGGGACACGGCCGTCAATCCGCCCACCGCCAAGCACGCCCAGCCCGTGACGGCCGCCCCGCGCGAGCTGGTCGTCAACGTCCTGAAGGACGGCCGCTACACGGTCAACGGCTACGAGTATCCCATCGAGGACCTGGAGCGGCTCATCGCCCAGGCCGTCAAGGAGAACCCCAACCAGGCCGTCGTCGTCCGCGGCGACCGGCAGGCCATCCTCCAGATGCCGGTCAACGTCCTCAGCCTGTGCGAGAAATACGAGGTCAAGCGGAAGTTCCTGACCACCGCCCAGCCCGGCACGTAGCGGAACGCTAGAGGCATGGCGCCTGAGACACCAAAACGCGGGAAGCTCGGCCGGGTCCTCTGGGTCCTCGGCGCGGCCCTGTTCGTCCTGGCCCTGGCCGGGGCGGTCGCCTACCTGGTCTGGCCCCGGACCGAGGTCATCTGGACCGACGGGCGCCGGACCTGGCCCGCCCGCGACGACCTCGGCCTCCGGAGCATCCTCTGGGACGGCGGCGACCCGCTCCAGATCCGCGGCAACCTCGGCGAAGACTACGACGCCTGCCTCTCGCCCGACGGGCAGGCGCTCTACTTCACCCGCGGCCGGGCCGGCGGAGCGGCCGACCTTTACGTCGCCTATCGCTCTCTCGACGGCTGGTCCCAGCCCGAACCCATCGCCGAGCTGAACACGCCCGAGCACGACGAGATCGGCCCGGCCCTGGCCGACGGCGGGTCCACCCTCTACTTCTACTCGGACCGCCCCGGCGGCGAGGGCGGATACGACCTCTACGTCACCCGCCACGACGAGGACCACTGGACCCGGCCGGTCAACCTCGGCCCGGGCCTGAACTCCCCCTACAACGAGTACGATCCGGCCGTGACGCCCGACGGGTCGCTGCTGCTTTTCGCCTCGAACCGGCCGACGCCGGACGACGAGCCGCTCGCCCCCGGCGCGTGGCCGGCCACCTTGCGCGAGCAGACCCGCCTGTTCGACTACGACATCTACGCCGTCGAACGCGACGACGAGACTGCCGCGCCCCGGCTGCTGAAAGAGGTCCGTTCGCCCCACAACGACGGCCAGCCGGCCTTCTCGCCCGATGGGCGGTGGCTCTACTTCGCCTCCGACCGGCCCGGCGGGCTCGGGGGATACGACCTGTACCGCGCCCGCATCGGCACGCTGCCCCTCACGGGCCTCGGGGACCCGGAGAACCTCAAGCGGCCCGTCAACACGGCGGCCAACGAGCTCGACCCCGCCCTCAGCCTCGAGGGCTTCGGCCTGTACTTCTCCAGCGACCGCCAGGAGCCCGACGTCTACGCCATCTACCTGGCCCGCAGCCACGAGGTCTTTCCGGTGGAGCGGCAGTGGCGGCCGCGGATCGGCCACGTCATCGGGCGGCTGAGCTGGCCGCTGGTGGGGCTGGTCCTGGCGCTGGCGGCCCTGGCGCTGGCGATCCTGGCGATGACGAAGCTGAGGAAGCGTCCCGGCCTCCTCGCCAGCGCCCTGATGTTCTCGCTGGTCCTCCACCTGGTGGCCCTGTGCCTGTTCAACCTCTGGGAGCTGACGGTCCGGATCGCCGAGCTCGCGCAGGCCGAGGAACGGTTCGAGGTCGTCCTGACGGTGCCGAGCATGGCCGAGAGCCGACTGTCGGTCGAGCTGCGGACGGCCCTGACGGAGATGAGCCGGACCGACCGGGCCCAGTTCGCCCGGGAAAAGGCCGAGACGCTCTCGGCCCCGCCCGAGCCGGAGCTGCGCGACCCGGAGGTGGCCCTGGCAATGGCGGTCCCGCCGCCGCAGGAGATCGAGGTCGTCCCGCCCGAGTCGCGGCAGCCCGCGATGGAGGTCGAGGAGGCGCTCCGCGATCTGGAGAGGCCCCCGCCGCCGGAGGAGATGCCCCTGCCGGAGGAGGTCGAGATCGTCCGGCCGAAGGAGGTCCGCCGCGTGGAGCGGGCGGACCGCCTGCCGCCGCGGCCCCTGGCCCTGGTGCCGAGGCGCGAGGCCGTCGAGGTTCGCGGGGCCCCGACGCCCGTGGCCCGTCCCGAGGAACGACCGACCGAACTCGAGCCCGAGGCGCTCGCGATGCCCGAGCCGGTGCCGATTGCGGCCCCGCCCGAGGCCGAGCCCCAGGGGCCGCTGCCCGAGCGGACGCCCCTGGCCGTCCGGGCACCCGAGACCGTCGAGCTGGTCCGGACGGAGGTCGAGCTGCTCGTGCGGCCGGTCCGGACCGCGGTCCAGCCCGCCCCGGTCAGCGTGAACGTCCGGCCGTTGGCGGCGGCCCGGCCGGGCGAGCCGGTGGCCGAGCCGGCGGCGGAGGTCGAAGCGCCGCAGGCGTCGGCCCCGGAGGGCCCCGCCCCGGCGGAGGAGACGCTCGCCCTGGCGCCGGCCCCGCCGGTCCGTCCGACGGCCGGGGCGGCCGCCGTTCTGGCCGAGGAACCCGTCGGGACTGCCGCGGCGGCCCCGACGGCCGAGACGCCCGACCTCGCGCCGCCCGCCGTCGGGCCGGAGATCGCCCGCCGACCAGACGCCACGGCGAACGGACAGCCCGAGGTCGAGCCGTCCGGCCGGGCCCTGCCGATTGTTCGCCGCACCGACGAGCCGATGGCGCTGGCCCGGTCGGTCGAGGTCCGCGGTCCGGCGGCCGACGGCGAGGTACGCCTCAGGGACGACGCCGTCGGGCCGACGCTGGTCGAGGCGGCCGCGGGTTCGCCGATCTCCCGCCCGGCCCCGCTCGTCGAGGAGCCGGCCATTCAGGCCCGGCCGACGCCGCCGCCGCCCGAGGAGAGGCCCGTGACGCTCGACCTGGCCGCCGGGCCGGAGGTCGCTTCCGCGCGTCCCGTCCGCCCGGTGGCCGAGCCGGTCCGCACGGCGGGTCCCCGCGAGACGCTGGCGGCGGTCCGTCCCGGGGCCCCGTCGGTGGAAGCGCCCCCGGGTGCCGCGACGCCGACGGGCCCCGCCTTCGAGGCCCACCTGGGGCGGCCCGCCGACGAGACGCTCCTGATCTCGACCGTCCCGGTGGCGCCGGAGGTGGCCTCGCCGGTCGTGAGCGATGCGATGCGGGTCGCCACGATTCCCGCGACGGTCCCCAGCGACGTCGACGTGGTCGGCAATCCCGAGCCGCTCCCCTTGAGCCGCATGCTCGACCTTCGGACGCGGCCAGACCGGGAGCAGATGATCGAAGAGCTGGGCGGCTCGCCGGAGACCGAGGAGGCCGTCAAGCGGAGCCTCCTCTGGCTCAGCCGCCACCAGAGCCGCGACGGACGGTGGGACCTCGACGACTTCATGGCCAACTACAGCCACAGGGGGCAGCGGTGCGACGGCGGGGGCAACCGGAGCCGACAGGACATCGGCGTCACGGGTCTGGCGGCCCTGGTGTTCCTCGGGGCGGGCCACACCCATCTGCCGGCCAGGGACACCGGCAAGACCAGCCCCTACGCCGACACCGTCCGCCGGGCCATCGACTGGATCGTCCGGGGCCAAGGGCCCGACGGCGACCTCCGCCAGGGGGGCCAGATGTACGGCCACGCCATGGCCGCCATGGTCCTGTGCGAGGCCTACACGATGACCGGCGACGAGCGGCTCGCCGGGCCCGTCCGCAAGGCCGTCGACTTCATCATCGAGGCCCAGAAGCCGGCCTCCGGCTGGCGGTACGAGCCCCGAAGCGACAGCGACACGAGCGTCGTCGGGTGGCAGATCATGGCCCTCAAGAGCGCCGAAGTTGCCGGCTTCGAGGTCCCCGAGAAGACGTACCGGGCGGCGGCGAACTGGTTGGACAAGGTCCGCCACGGCCGCCGGGGCGGGCTCTACAGCTATCAGCCCCGGCGCGACCCGAGCCCGGCGATGACCGCCGAGGGCCTTTTTTGCGAGCAATACATCGACTACCAGCCCGCCACGCCGCGGACCAGCGAGTCGGTAGCCTACATCATGGAGAACCTTCCCCGGTGGGGCCGAAGTGGAAACGACCTCTATTTCTGGTACTATGCGACGCTGGCCCTCCACCAGCTCGGGGGGCCCGAGTGGGACGAGTGGAACGACCAGATGCAGAAGTGCCTCGTCGAGGCCCAGCGACGCGACGGGCCCTTCGCCGGAAGCTGGGACCCCACGACCCGATGGGGGAGTCACGGCGGCCGGGTCTACTCGACGGCCCTGGCGGCCCTGACGCTGGAGGTTTACTACCGGTTCCTGCCGTTCTACGACCTGCGGCTCGACCAGTCCGAGAAGACCGACTTCTGATCGTATGAGACCTGATCGCTCGATTCCGAGTGCCTGCGCGATGAAGCTGACTGCCGTTGCCATGCTCGCAGCGCTGCTCGCGGCCGCCCCTGCCCCCGGGGCGGCGGGGCCGGCGCCCGAGCCGCCCCCCCGGCCGGCGGGCAAGCTCCTCTCGGCCTACTCCCAGGCCCTCTACTTCGACGGCCGCAAGGTCGGGTACCGGACGGTCAGCATCCACCGGCTGCCGGGCGGCGGGCATCGGCTGGGGACGAGCGAGTTCCTGAAGACCCGTACGTCGGCGACCGCGGCCGACTACTTCTCGATCCTGGAGGAGGAGGTCGACGCCGCCGGCCGGCCCCGGTCCGTCGAGTGCCGCACCACGTCCGGGCGGCGTACCTGGACCGTGACGGGCCGCGCTGAGGGGGACCACCTCGCCCTGGAGCGGACCGTCGATGGGACCAGGACGGAGGCCCGCATCCCCCTGGAGGACGACGTCACCTGGTCCTCCTGGGCCGTGTTCCAGGCCGTGCTGGGGGGCGAGGCGGGCAGCCGCCTCGAGCGCCGACGCGTCGTCGACGAGCGCCTCGGCGGCTTGGTCCCCGACGTCTGTTACGTCCAGGCCGTCGGACGCGGAAGCTGGCGGGCCCCCGATGGCCGAACCCTGACGGGCCGGACCGTCGTCCGCCGGTGCGGGCCGGCCGAGACGGTCCATCTGGTGACCGACCGGGGGCAGGTCCTGCGGACGGTCGGGCGGTCGTCTCTGTGGGTGGCCGAGCTGAGGCCCGCCCTGGAGGCGATGGACCTGAACCGCGGACTGATCGGTCGGTCGCCGAGGTCCATCGAGGGGCTCGGCGCCGACGCGTACCGGAACGAGCAGTTCGGCTACGCGATCCGGGTGCCGCCGTATCCGTTCGTCGCCCACGCCTCGCCCGGCGGCGAGTCGGTCCGAATCGCCGACCTGACCGACGGCGCAGTCGTGACGGTCCGTGCGGCCGCAAGCGGCGCCTCGGGCGTCGGGGGGACGGTCGAGGAGGCCCTCCTGAAGGAGCTGGCCGAGCTGGCCCACCGCCAGTGGGCGTCCCGCTGGGACGACGTCGAGGTCCGCGAGCCGCGCCTCGCTCGTCTGGCGGGGCACGACGCGGCGATCATCGACGGCCGGGCCCGGCTCGGATGCACGACGCACCACTTCCGGCACACGTTCCTCCTGTCGCACGGGTACGCCTTCCTGGTGACGGCCCGCCTGGCGGACCGTCCGCTGTCGAGGCGGCCGGAGCTTCTCGACCCGATCTCGGCCAGTCTGAAGCTCTCGCAGCCGGAGGGGCGTCTGCCGGTCCTCGTCTCGGGCGACCGGCTCCGCGTGCCGTACTACGGCTTCGAGCTGCACCGTCCGGGCCGCGGGTGGACCGTGCCGACCCGACTGGACGGACCGTCGACGGCCCTGGAGATCGTCCGGGAGGACGGCACGGCCGTCTGCGTGGTGCGGGTGATGACGCCGGGCCGGGAGCAAGGGCTGGAGGGGTTCGTGGCCGACCGGGCCGAGCAGGTGGCTTTGAGTCTGGCGGCCGCGCGTCCGCTGCCGCGAAAGGCAAGCCTCGGCGGGCAGAGGGCCCTCCGCCTGTCGTACGAGGGCGACCTGCTGAACGATCGGCCCGCCCGGTGCGACGCCTACTACACGACGCTCGGCGAGCGGGTCCTCGCGATGCTCCTCATCTCGGACCGGGAAGCCGACGAGGCCCGCAAGGAGCTCGACGGTATCCGCGAGGGCCTCCGGTTCGTCCCCCGGGGCGAGTGAGGGCGCACGCCCGGCCGGCGAGAGGCACGACCCTGATGCGACACGGGTGGATGGTCATGGCGACGTGCGCCTTGGCCGCGCTCGGCGTCGCCTCAGGCGCCGAGCTGCCCCGCCCGGCGCGGGGCACGTCGATCGTCGTCCTCCCGATCGCCGCCGAGGAAGAGGGCCTCGGCGAGCACCTCGGCCTGATGCTCCGCAACAAGGCCCGCCGCCTGGGGGCGGTCGTCTACGACCCGACCAGCGTCACCGACGCCCTCGAAGGGCGGAATCCGACGGTCGAGACGTCGCCCGAGGAGCTTCGCCGGCTCGCCCGCGACCTGTTCCTGGCCGACGTGGTCGTCGTCGGCCGGGCCGAGGGCGTCGATCGCGATTACCGCATCCGCATCGTCGCGGTCCACGCCCTTCCGGACCGGGCCGGCGGCCCCGGCTCGCCGGGGTTCGATAAGACCTACGTCTGCGGGTACCACCAGATCATCCCCCAGGAGATGGCCAAGGCGGTGCGGGAGGTGCTGGGCCTGTCGCCCGAGCCGGCCTCGGCCCCGCCCGACCCGGAGGCCGAGCGGCGATGGCGCGAGGGGCCGAACCTGGTGAGGAACCCCGGCTTCGAGGCGGCCAATGAGGCCGGCACCGGTCCCGCCCACTGGCAGCCCCTCGAGGGCCAGATGGAATGGGCCCCGGACCCCGACGGGGCGGGCAAGGTCCTGAAGTTCCGCATGAAGGGCTCGACCGCCGTCACCTATGGCCTCGACTACTACAGCGACTGGATCGCCATCGAGCCGCACGCTACGTACCGCTTCTCCTGCCGCGTCAAGTCGATGGGCCCGGCCCTGAAGATCTTCCTGAAGGGCTACCACGCGTTCCCGCCGATGGAGGGCTACCCCGCCCAGCGGCGGGAGACCTACCGACGACAGGTCCACCCGAAGAGCCCGCGGGGCGAGTGGCAGACGGTCGAGGCGACGTTCATCCCGGGCGCCACGCGTCCCGAGCACCTGCCCGCCTTCCTCAAGGTGGACCTGTACGCCTACCTGTCGGCCGGGGTGGTCTACTGGGACGACGTGGTCCTGAAGAAGGTCAAGGACGCCCCGAAGGAAGACGCGTCTCCAACGGCGCCGGGCGACCGGGTCCGGCCCCATCGCGAGCCGTCCGAATGAAGGTCCGCCGGCTCCACCACTGGGACGTGCCGTACCGCGAAGCCGTCGAGCTCCAGAGGCGTCTGGCGTCGAAGGTGGCGTGCGGACCGCCTCTGGAGCGGGTCGAGACGGTCGCGGCGGCGGACGTCTCGGCCGGGAAGCGCGACGAGACGATCGCGGCCGTGCTCGTGGTGATGCGGCTGGCGAACTTCGAGGTGCTGGAGGTAAGTCGGGCGGCCATGCGGGCGACGTGGCCCTACGTGCCGGGGTGCCTGTCGTTCCGCGAGGCGCCGGTGGTGCTGAAGGCCCTGGGGCGGCTCCGCATCGTGCCGGACGTCCTGATCTGTGACGGCCAGGGCAGGGCCCACCCGCGCCGGATGGGCCTGGCGAGCCACGTGGGGCTGGCGGTGCCGGTCCCGACGATCGGCTGCGCGAAGGGCCGCCTCGTCGGCACAGTCCGTCGCCGGCCCGCCGAGTCCCGCGGCGGCCGGGCCGCCCTCATGGATGAGGGCGAGCGAATCGGCACGGTCCTCAGGACACGAGCCGGGGTTAAACCCGTGTTCGTGTCGGTGGGACACGGCATCGACCTGAAGAGCTGCGAGCGGTGGGTCCTGGCGGCGGCCCCGCGATACCGTTTGCCCGAGCCCATCCGCGAGGCCCATCGCCTCGTCACGGAATACAAGCGCGAGCTGGCGGTCCATGGCAATCCTTAGGTCATCCGGCGGCAGCGAGAAGCTCCGCGACGTCGACGCCGTCTTCTTCGACGTCGGCGGGACGCTCGTCTGTGCCGACCTCGGGCGGCTCGATACGCTTGTCGCGGCCCTCCGGTGGATCGGCTACGACCTCACGCGGGACCAGGTCGTCCGGGCCAACGACCGGGCCCGGCACGCGGTGTCGCGGCGTCGGCGGCACTACGCGTCCGGCCTGAAGCCCTTCGAAGCCAGCCGCATGTGGCTCGACCACCTGGCCGGGGAGCTGGACCTGGACCTGCGGGGCGAGGCCCTGGAGGGGGCCCTGTTCCAGGCCACCCGCCAGATCGAAGCCCAGGTCGAGGAGACGGTCGACCCCGACGTGGTCGGCCTGCTCGACGTGCTTCGGGCGCGGGGCTTTCGCCTGGGTGTCATCAGCAACTGGACCCGCGACTTGCCGGAGTACCTGAAGGAGCGGGACCTGGCGAAGTACTTCGACGTGATCGTGGCCAGCGAGGCGGTCGGGTCCGCCAAGCCCCATCGGGAGGTCTTCCTCAGGGCCCTGTCGGCCCTGAATTGCTCGCCCGGGCGTGCCGTCCACGTCGGAGACGATTACTGGGCCGACGTCGTGGGTGCCCGGCGGCTGGGGATGCGGGCGGTCCTGGTCGATCGGCGGAACGAGTCGCAGCATGACGACTGCATCACCGTCAGCCGCCTGGGAGACGTCCGTGACCTGCTATGAGGGCGCTTGCCGGCCATCGGCGCGTGCGTTGGGTCCGCCGGCGCCGTTGGCTGTCCGCAAGTTGTGTGCCTGCCAGGGCTTGACAGGAGAGCGGAGACTTCGTACCTTCTTGGGTCCGGGGTTGTGCCCCTGCCCGTGCTAGGAGGACCCTACGTGGCTGCGATGATCGAAGTGGAGAATTTGACGAAGTGGTACGGCTCGACGCTGGCGCTGGACCGGGTGTCGTTCGAGGTCCGGGAGGGCCAGATCGTCGGGTTCCTCGGCCCGAACGGGGCGGGCAAGAGCACGACGCTTCGGGTCCTGACCGGTTTCATGCCGGCCACCAGCGGCCGGGCGGCCATCAACGGCCACGATGCGTTCACCGACAGCCTGGCGCTTCGGCGGTCGATCGGCTACATGCCCGAGAGCGTGCCGTTGTACCCCGAGATGCGTGTGAACGAATACCTCGCGTTCCGGGCGGCGCTGAAGGGCGTGCGGGGCAAGGAGCGCCGCAAGGAGATCGACCGGGTGGTCCAGCGGTGCTGGCTGACGGACGTCCGTCGGCGGCTGATCGGGCAGCTTTCCAAGGGCTACCGGCAGCGGGTGGGCCTGGCGGACGCCCTGATAGGCGATCCGCCGGTGCTGATTCTGGACGAGCCGACGATCGGGCTCGATCCGTCACAGATGCAGGAGGTCCGGCGGCTGATCGGGGCCCTCGGCGAGAAGCACACGGTGCTCTTGTCGAGCCACATCCTGCCGGAGGTCGAGCGAACCTGCTCGCACCTGGTGATCATCGCCCGGGGCCGGATCGCGGCCGCCGGGAGCATCGAGGAGCTGCGTCGGGGCATGGCGGCCCGGCACCGGATCGTCCTGGAGGTCCGGTCGGACTCGGACGGGCCGGCCGAGATGGCCCGGGCGATCGGGTCGGCCCGGGGCGTGGCGTCGGCCGAGCGGGAGGACCTCGACGGCGGGTGGGTCCGGTTCACCGCCTCGCCCGAGGGCGACGCCGACCCTCGGCAAGCCCTGGCCGGTCTGGCGAACCAGCGGGGCTGGGCCGTCCGCGAAATCCACCGCGTCGTGCCCACCATCGAGGACCTGTACCTGACGGTCACGTCGGGCGAGTTGGAGCAGCCGGTCGCCGCCTGAGCCGGCCGGCCTGACGGAGGCCGAAACCGCCGGCGCCCGGCGGGTCGCCGATGGCGAAAGCGGGAGGAATCCGAACGATGCGGAACGTCCTGGTCCTGGTCCGGCGAGAGGTCGGGTCCTATTTCACCAGCCCGATCGCGTACGTGGCGATGGCGATCTTCCTGCTCCTCTCGGGCGGCTGGCTCGTCCTGGTGGGGCCTTTCAACCGGGGGGCCCAGGCCGACATGCGGGCCCTGTTCTCCTTCGGCGTCGTGACGATCGTCGTCCTGCCGGTCGTGGCGGCCCTGCTGACGATGCGGTCGCTCTCGGAGGAGCACCGAAGCGGCACCATCGAGACGCTGATGACCGCGCCCGTGACCGACGTCCAGGTGGTCCTGGGCAAGTTCCTCGGCTGCTGGGTCGTGTTCCTGGTGATGCTCGTTCCGACGCTGATCTACGTGGGGTTCCTGGAGGCGTTCGCCGACCCGATCTACGGGCCGATCGCGAGCGGCTACCTGGGCCTGGCGTTTCAGGGGGCGCTGTACATCGCGGTGGGCCTTTTCGCCTCGAGCCTGACGCGTAACCAGGTGATCGCGGCGGTGGTGGCGTTTTCGATCCTGCTGGCGCTGATCCTGATGTGGCCGATCGCCCGGCAGTTGCCGTCTCCCTGGCGGGGGGTCCTCCAGCAAGTCTCGATCCCCGCCCACTACCAGGGCTTCAGCGAGGGGCTCGTGGGCCTGGTGCACGTGATCTATTTCGTCGTGGTGACGGCGTTCGTTCTGTTCGTGACGGTCAAGATTCTGGAGAGTCGACGATGGCGGTAAACAAGGAACGACCGGCCCCGGGTCCCGGCCCGGCGGGTGTCCCCCTGTCCCGCGAGCAGCGGTGGGTCCGCTACGGGTCGAACGTCGCCGTGGCCATCGTGCTGGCGGCCGTCCTGACCGTGGCCATCGTGTGGCTGTCGGTCGCGTTCATCGGCGAGAGGTGGCAGAGCGACTGGACGGCCTCCGGCCGATACAGCCTCAGCGAACGGACGCAGCGGGCCCTGGAGACCCTCGATACCGCCGTCTCGCTGGACTTCGTCTACCCCGACCCGGACGAATCGGTCTATCCCACGCCGGAGCTCCTCCGCGTCGATGAGCTGGAGTACGACCGCCTGAAGGAGCTGATCGACCGCTATGCCGCCTCCAGCGACCGCGTGACGGTCCGCGTGGTGGATCCGTTCGACCCGGACGAGGCCAAGGCGTACCTGTCGGACCTTCAGCAGGCGTTCAGCGAAGACTTCAGGCGGACCGAGGACCTGGTGCAGAAGTTCCAGACGTTCCGGGACGAACTGGATGCGTTCATCAACCAGGAAATCGCGTCGATGCAGGGCTTCACCGAGATCGAGCCGACGCCTCCTCGGGGCCTGTTCGTCAATCTCCAGGCGGCGGCGACCGAGCTGTCCCAGCTCTCCCAGGAGGCCGAGGAGGCCCGGCGACGGGTGATGGAGCAACTGCTGGGTGTAACCGAGAAGGAGGCCACGCTCGACCGGGCCCGGTCGCTGACCACCACCGTCATCGGCCTCTTCGACCAGTTCGTGGAGTTCTATGAGGGGCTCCTCACGAGGGGCGAAGCGGGCGAACTGGACGGACCGTTGCCCGAGCCCGTCAACACGTTCCTCCGCACGGCCGCCGAGCGGTACGGGCCCCTTCGCGACCGGGCCAAGGCCCTGAAGGCCGAGCTCGAAGAGCAGACCGAGGACAAGTTCGACGACATCAAGCAGCGGTTCGAGCACCAGGCCAAGTTCCTCCTGATCCGAGGCCCGGAAGAGGTCCAGGTCCTCGGGCCGGAGGACGTGTGGCGGCAGCGTCCGAACCCCGTCGAGGGCGACGCCGGCTACTTCGGCGGCGAGCGGGCCGTTACCGCCGCCGTCCTCGCCGTTTCCAAGCCGACCAAGCCGGCGGTGCTGTTCGTGACGCACGGGGCCCCCGCCACCGGCTGGGGCGGGCCGTACTCGCGGATGGCCGAGCGGCTCCGCGACGAGAACTTCATCGTCGAGGACTGGGACGTCCTGAGCGCCTCCGAGATGCCCACCCCCGAGAAGGCGTCCGAGTCAGTCCTCGTCCTCGTCCCGCCGGCACCGCAGAACCCGCAGCGCCCCACGCCGCCCCCGCAGCCCCAGGCCTACGAGCCGGCCCTCGATGCCATCGAGGCGGGCACCCCGGCCGTCGTCCTGGCCGAACATGCCGGCTTCATGACCCCTCAGGTGCCTTACAGCGACCTGTTTGAGGACCTCGGCCTGGACGCCAAGACCGAGGCCGTCGCCGTCCGCTGGCAGGTCGTCGACGCGGCGGGCACGGAGGCGGCGGCCCCGCAGATCGAGGTCAAGGACTACACCTCGGCCCCGGTCACCCGCTCGCTCGGGGCCCTGCCGTCGGTGTTCCTGGAGGCCGTCCCCGTGATGCCCGAGGAGGACCTGCCGGAGGGCGTGCACGTCGAACCGCTCGTCCTGTTGCCGGCGGGGCCCGACTACTGGGCCGAGACGGCCCCCATGAGCCTCCGGACCCGCAGCGCCCAGCGAGACCCCGAGGAGGACATCGTTCCGGTCGAGCCGGGGATGGCTTTCACCCCCCGAACGGTCGTCTTGCAGGTGCTGACACGGGTGGTCGGGGCGATCCTGGGGATCGTGGCGGTCGGGGGGTTCGTGCTCTGGTCCGGCGGGACGGGCAGGAGCTGGCGCGTGACGACGATCGTCTGTGCCGTGGCGGCGCTTGCCCTGATCGTGGTGCCGTTCTTCCTGCCCGGCGAGATGCGCCAGGGCAACCCCGTGCCGCTCGCCGTCGCCGTCACACGGTCGGTGGGCGATGCCGAACAGCGGATCGTCGTCTTCGGCGACAGCAACTTCGCCATGGACGACGTGGCATTCTATTCCTACCGGTACGCCGTGGGCGGCGGGGCCACCCGCGATATCATCGCCTATCCGGGCAACGCCGAGCTGTTCGTCAACGCCGCCCTCTGGACCCTCGGACAGGACGAGCTTCTGGCGGTCAGCACGGACGCAATGGACGCCCGGCGGACGGGCGAGGTGCCCCAGCCGTTGCTGGTGCAGATCGGTGGCATCGTCCTCGGGCCCGTCGTGCTGGTGACGGTGATCGGTATCGTCGTACTGGTCGTGCGGCGTCGATAGGGCCGGCCCGCCGTCCGGGCGCGGGGTCGTTCCGGGCGGTTCAGTGCCCGGCCCGGACGCCGGGGCAAGGAGAGAGGCTATGCGTTACACCACCACGTTGATCCTGGCCATTCTGGCCATCGGCGTGGCCGTCGTGATCGTCGTCTTCTGGGACCGCCTGACGGGCGAGAAGCCGGACAAGCCCGAGGAGGAGGGCGGCGAGCAGGCCCTCGTCCAGGACGCCGCGGTCGAGGACGTCCTGACGGTCGCCGTGCTGGAGCGGGGCGAGGACGGCGAGTTCGTCGAGAGGCTCGCCCTGGAGCAGACGGACGGGAAGTGGCGGCTGCTGGAGCCGGTGTCGGCCCTGGCCGACGAGTACCAGGCCCGCCAGCTCGCCCGGGCCGCCGTCGAGGCCAGGTACCGCCAGGCCCGAGACCTGACGGGGCCCGGCGCCGCCGACCCCGCATCGCTCGGCCTCTCGGAGCCCCGCTACCGCGTCACCGTCGGCCTCAAGGCGACCGACGAGAAGGAGGCCCGGACGGTCACCATCGACGTGGGCAAGGCCACGCCTTTCGGGAACCGCCTTTACGTCCGCCTGGATGAGGGCAACAAGGCCCAGGTCCTCAACTCCGACGACCTGCTGGAGCGCGTCAGCAAGCCCGTCGCGGAGTACCGAAGCCGCGAACTCGTGGACCTCGTCCGCGACGATCTCGTACGGATCGACCTGGAGGGGCCGCAGGGCAAGGTCCGACTGGAGCGGTCCGAGGAGGACAAGGACCGGTGGCTCCTCGTCGAGCCTCTGACGGCCCGGGCCGATCCCGAGGCGACCGACGAGCTGGTCCGCGAGACGCTCAACCTCCGGATCAAGGAGTTCATCGCCGACGGGGTGGAGGACCTGTCGCGCTACGGCTTGGCGGGGCCCCGCCTGAGGATCGCCCTGTGGAAGAAGGGCACGCCGCCTGAAAAGGAGAAGGCCGACGAGGCCGCCGACGACGAGGGAGATGGCGACGATGCCGAGCAAGCCGCACCGGCGCCGCCCCCCCCGGAGGTTGCCGTCACGCTGAAGTTCGGCTCGTTCGCCGACATGAAACGCGAGACCGTCCACGTCATGACCGGCGACGACCGTTCCATCGTCAGCGTCGACGCCGACAAGCTCCAGGAGCTGGACCGTTCGGCCAAGGACCTCCGCGACAAGCACGTCCTGGCCCTCGACACGGGACGCGTCAAGTCGATCGAGGTCCGCAACGCAAGCGGCGCATTCGAGCTGGCGAAGAAGGACGGCAGGTGGCACCTGGAGCCGCCCGACCGGGCGGAGATGAAGGCCGACAAGGGGGCCGTCGATTCGCTCCTGGACGAGCTGAAGGGCCTGGAGGTCGTCTACTTCGACGAGGACGCCGACCCGGACGAGACCGTGCCGGCCGATTCGCCGGGCGTGCGGCTGCGGCTCGAGGGGGAGGCGGCCCCTCGGGGGTTCCGCCTGGCTTTGGACGAGAAGGCCGGGTCCCGCGTCCGGAACGTCCGCGAGGACTGGGTCGGACGTATCAACGAGGAAGAGCTCGACTGGTACACCAAGGGCTGGCTCGCCTACCCGTCCAAGGACGTCCTGGAGCTCGAGCCCGACGACGTCGAGACCGTCACCGTCACGACGCCCGACCGCACGGTCGAGGTGGGGCGGGCCGGCGAGGACCAGTGGTCCATGAAGCGGCCGGTCGAGGCCGACGCCGAGGCGCAGGCCGTCAAGGACCTCCTGAACGAGCTGGTGTTCCTGAGGCCGGAGCGGTTCGTGGCGGCGGCGGACGACTTCGGCGAGTACGGGCTGGGTCCCGGCCAGGTGGTCTGCACCGTGACGGAGAAGGCGGAGGAGGAGGGGGCCGAGCCGGCCGTCCACACGCTTCACCTGACCGTCCGGCCCGACGGCGAGATCGTCGGCCGCGTCTCAGGCAGCGACCTCGTCTTCGAGGTCGCCGAGCGTGTCCTGCACGAGGTCGCCGGCGAGCTGCTGCCGAAGAAGCTCACCGACTTTTCCTCCTGGGACGTCGAGGAGATGCTGGTGGCGGCCGGGAATCGGCAGCAGGCCTTCGTGAAGAAGGACGGCGACTGGTACCGGCGGGACGCCGGGGGGGCCCGCGGCGAGAAGGTCGAGGGCGATGCGGCCCGCGACCTCGCCTCCGCCTGCGCCGGCCTGGAGGTCGTCCGCTGGGCCGATTACGAGGCGGAGAAGCCCGGGAAGTTCGGCCTCGACAAACCCGCCCTGGAAGTCACGGTAGGCACCGACGAAGGCGACACGACGTTGCTGGTCTCCGGCAAGGAGGTCGACCCGGCGGTCCGGCGGCTGTTCGACCGGACGCCCGCCCGTTACGCCATGGTCGAGGGCGGCGAGCGGATCGGCATCCTCGCAGGGGCCGACCTCGAGACGATCCTCTCGGCCCCCCGGAAGCTTGCCATCACCCCCCAGGAGGCCGAGGGGCCCGGGGGTGAGGAGAAGGCAGACGACGAAGGGACCGCCGGCCAGGAGGACAACTGAGCCGGCGCGACGGCTCGCCACGCTCGCGATAGGAAGCAGCCGAAGCCCGGGGACCGCGGTTCCCGGGCTTTCTGTCTACGGCGACAGCCCGACGAACCGGTGCGGGTTCTCCCACAGGGCCAGCCGGCGGGCCTCCTCGTCGAGCGGCAGGGCCAGGAACTTCGCCAGCTCCGTCTCCTGGTCGGTCCACGGACCGTCCGTCCCGAACATCAGGTATTCGCGCGGGTGGGCATCGAGGACCTTCTCGAGGACGGCGGGCGGGCACCGGCCCAGCGAGTAGCTCGTCTCCAGGTAGACGGGAAGCCCCGCCAGGTGCTCCAGGACCTCGTCCCACCGCTGCCAGCCGCCCAGGTGGGCCGCCGTCAACCGAAGCTCCGGCACGGCCTCGTGGAGGCGGCGGACCCGCTCCGGCGACGCCCGGTCGTCGGCCTCGAAGGCCACGTCGTGGCCCGCATGGGTGAGCATGGCCAGGCCCGCCTCGGCGGCGGCCCGGGCGATCCGCACCACCCGGGGGTCGTCCAACGCGCAGTCCATGTAGTGGGGGTGGAACTTCAGGCCCCGAAGGCCCGCCTCGCCGGCTCGCGCGACCTCTGCCTCCACGTCCGGGCAGTCCGGGTGGACCGAGGCGAACGGGACCAGCCGGTCCGAGGCCACCGACGCCGACCACCGGGCGATCTTCGGCGTCTGCTCGGGCTTGGTGGCGACCGGCACGACGATGGCCCGGTCGATGCCGGCCCGGTCCATGCTGGCCAGGAGCCCCCCTACAGTGCCGTCGTAATGGGCCCGTACGGGCTCCCACCGGCCCCCGGCCTCCAGCTTGGGCACGGCCGACGGCGCGAGCGCGTCGGGAAAGGCGTGGGTGTGGGCGTCGACGATGCGGAAACCACGTTCAGAGCGATTCATGGGCGAAAGCGTTCCAGGTGCACGGGCAGGGCCTTTAAGCCGACAGGTGGGGGAAATTCCCCATCCGTGGGGATTTTTCCCCACACCGCCGCCTGCAGGATGCCCGTACGCCCGGCTGAACCCCCTCCTAACCGCGCGAAATGGGCGATTTCACACGAAAATTACGTTGGCACGGCCTTTGCTACAGCTATTTATGCCGGGCACGCATCCCGGCCAAAACTTGGCTATGCCATGCGGGACGGTCCCGCATGTATGCAACAGTGGCCGAAAGTCCCCCCGTTCGGCCACTGCCTTTTTGTGGGCGGCCGTTACTCCCACCCATTCCCCGGCCGTCCGATGAGCCGCCACGAGTCACCCTCCTGGACCAGGTAGCTCGGGCCCCGGCCCCAGTCGCCCAAGGCGAAGAAAGTCCACTCCCGGCCGTCGGCCCTCAGGGTGTGCCGGGCCGCCTGATGGAAGTGTCCTGCCACGAGCACGTCACAGCCGTCCCGGAACTGGCAAAGCAGGGCCGACAGCGACAGCCGCGAGGGCCGCCGCGGCCGGACCCCGGGGGGGGCATAGTTCCGCCACGAGAAGTCCCGGTAGGACGTGGCCCCCCACCGGGCCAGCCGGACCGGCAGACGCGTGTAGAAGAAGGCCATCACCCGCGACCGGATGATTTCCTCCGGCCAGTGGGCGCTCGGGTGTCGGCTGTCCAGGTAGTTTCCGTGGCATAGGCCGACCTGCTGCGATCCAGCCTGGATGCGGTGGACCCGCGTCCGGGGCGGCACGACGACGCCGGTCGCCTCCTCGAGCCCCCGCATATAGAAGTCGCGGTTGCCCCTCAGGAACACCACTCGCACCCCCGAGGCGGTGATCTCGCGGAGCAGGTCCAGCGTCGGCCGGTAGTCCGGCAGGTCCAGGTGTTTCGGGCCGAACCAGTAGTCGAACAGGTCGCCGAGGATGTAGATTTCGTCGGTCCGGGGGGCCTCGCGCTCCAGGACGGTCCGCAGGTGGCCGGCCGGCTCGGCCCGCAGCGGCCTCAGGTGGACGTCCGACAGGAAAAGCCTTCGCATCGGGTGACGGCTCCCGGTTCTCTCGCCGCGTGGTGCGACCGGCACCGGTTGTGGGGCGTTTCCCCCCGTCGGGGCGGTCAGGACCGGCCCCGCCCCCGCGACTCGCGGATCAACTGCTGGAGCTCCCGAAGCGGCGCGCTGAGGCGCGACAGCGGCCGCGTCTCCACCTTCGGGTCCGACAGCGTCCCGGTGACCTCGATGACGACCAGCTCGCGCCGGACGCCCTCGACCAGCTCCGTCAGGAGCGTCGAGAGCGGCTGCTCGTCCTTTTTGCCCATCCGGAACGTCAGGTTCAGCGCCCCCTCTCGCCCCACCGTCCCGATGCCGTACAGGTTCATGGCCCGCCCTTCCAGGCGGATGTCCTCCAGGAAGATCGTCTTGCCGACCACGAAGTAGGTGATCCGGGCGTGGCGGAACGCGGCCCGGTCGGGCGGCTTCAGCCGCAGCAGGTTCAGCACCCGGACGATGGGCGGCAGCTCGTAGAGCGAGGCGTCCGTCACGCGGGCCTGGCCGGAGGCCCGCAGCTCCGAGCCGTCCGTGCCGGGGTCCTGGGCGGCAAAGGTGGCGTCGAGTCTCCCGTCCTGCGGCGGGTTTTCGATCCCCATGCCGTCGCGAAGGAACGGCCCGAAGGCCGCATCCTGGATGGCCAGGTCCAGCTCGAACCCCCCGTCGGGGCCGGTCCCCATGGCACCGGTGCCCTCGAGCCTCCCGCCGTAGAAACCGCTCTCGATGGTGGAGAACCGGAGCGTCTCCGAGGACGGGTCCTTCGCCACGACGAGCCGCAGATCTGAGACGGCCAGGTCGGCGATCCGCCCCTGCTGGAGGCGAAACTCGCCGTCCAGACCGAAACGCCCCCCCGCCAGAGAGCCCGCCACCCGGGCCGTCCCGACCGCCCCGGCTATCTCCACGCCCCGCGAGAGACTCACCTCGTCCAGCAGGGCCGTCCCGGCCCACCGGGCCTCGGTCGGACCCTCCTTGGGGATGCGGACCGCCAGCTCCGAGAGCCGGACGTCGAGCCGGCCCGCCGGCGCCAGCCGCTTGAACGCCTTCGCCAGGGCCTCGGGCAGGGCCCGCCCCAGGGGCCCCTCCAGCCGCAGGCCCTTGGCCTCGACGGCCAGGTCGATCGTCTGCCCGTCGTCCTCGAAGCCCAGGTCCCCGTCGAGGTAGAACTCCGTGGGCCCCTCCCGGGCCGTCACCTCGTGCAGTCTGACCCGGTTGCCGACGAACTCGATCCGCCCATGGAGGGCCTCCAGCGGGTAGGGGAAGAACTCCAGGCGGACGGCGGCGTCACGGGGGGTGACCCAGACGTGGTGCTCGATCTCGTCGGGTTTCGTGCCGAACGCCTTCGTCAGGCGGGCCGAGACGTCGACGCGGCCGCGGGGGGCTACCCGGCTCCAGGCCGACCGGACCTCGGGCATGAACGCCCCGCGGAGCTCTTCCGACAGGGGGACGTTCTGGCCCTGGATCGTCAGGTCCACGGCGAAGTCGTCCTCGCGGTGTTCGATCCACCCGATCGCCTGGAGGCGGGCCTCGCGGTTCGAGCCGGCCAGCGACTCGATCCGCGTCTGCCGGGGGGTCAGCGTGAACGTTCCCGCCGCGTTCTCGACCAGAATGGGAAAGGGCTCGTAGATCATCCGGGCGCTCGTGGGCCGGACCGTCAACTCGTACTCGAACGGCAGGTCGATCTCCGGGCCGCTGCGGACCGTGCCCTCGATGTCCGCCAGACCCGACAGGTGGAACAGGCGGAACGTCTCGCGTTCCCGCGGGGGAAGGGCGGCCGCCAGGTCCTCGTCGATGGACACGTTGCTGGCCGTGATCTGGAGCCGCACGGGCGGGTCGTCGGCCGGCTCGGGCCGGATCGTGCCCGTGACCGTGATCTCGGCGGTGCCGTGGCGGCCCTCGACCCGCCGGATGTCGGCGCCGTCGGCGTCGAGCCGCACCTCCCCGTGGGCGTCCCGCAGCTCGTAGGGGAAGTTCTCGTGTTTGATCGTGCACCCGACGAGCCGGGCGTCGATGACGGTGACCATCTCGGCGTCGAGCCGCGGCTCCCGCGTCACCCGGACCGTCAGGTCGAGCTTGCCGGAGGCGTGATACTCGTCGTAGGCCTGGCGGCTCGCCTCGGGCAGGGCGGCCCGCAGGTCGTCGTCGATGGGGATGCCCTCCCCCCGGATCGTCGTGTCCAGGCCGAAGGCGTCCCCCGGGTTCGTCACGGCGGTGGTAATCGTGATGGGCGAGGTGCCGTGGTAGCCCTGCATCCGGTCGATGCGGAAGCCGTCCGGCCCGAAGTCGACCCGTCCCCGCAGCCGTTCCACGACATAAGGGAACCCGCGGTAGGCGATGGCGGCCCCCCGGCACACGATGCCGCCTTCGACCTGCACCTCCTCGGCAGGGCCGGTACCCCGGCGGGCCCGGATCGTCATGTCCACCGTCCCCCGGGGATCGTAATCGCGATAGATCGACGCGAACGGCTCCGACAGACCCGAGAGCGTCTCGCGGTGCTTGCGCAGCGAGATGCTCTCGACCGTCACCTCCAGGTCGACGGCCAGGACTTCCCGGTCGAAGCCCGAGACCGAGCCCTCGAGCCGCATGGGCGACCCGTCCAGCAGCCCGTGGACGCCTTCGAGGCGGAGGCTGGTCGGCGTAAAAATGGCCCGGCCGGTCAGGTTCTCGAAGTGATGGAGCTTCTCCTGGTACTCGTAGGCGAACCGGACGCCCGTCAGCTCGGACTGGAGCCGGAGGCCTTCCCGCTCGTCGAAGTTGATCTTCAGGTTGATCGAGCCCTCCGGCTCGAAGCGGTCCCAGACGAGTTGCACCTCGCCGGGGAGGCTGGCGTAGAGGTCCGGCGTGAGGGCCACGTTCGAGGCCTGACCCTCGAAGCTCAGGGCCCCCGTCTCGGCGTCGAACAGGCCCGAGGTGATCGCCAGGCTCAACTCCTCGCTCGAGACGACCGTCTGGAACCGGAACGTCTTCGGGTCGGCCTCGCCCGGCAGAAGGAGCCCCGAGACCTCCATCTCCTGTTCGTAGACCGGCTGGCCGCCGACCTTGCGGCGGATGAGGAGCTTGCCCTCCTCCAGCGACAGGACCGGCCGCACCGCCGGCGGCTTCAGCTCCCGGACCGCCTCCGCCAAGGCCTGGAAGTTCCACCGCTTCTCGTCCCTGAGCACCAGGGTGATCCGTGGCCGCAGGACCAGGATCTCCCGCGCCGCCACGTCCAGTCGCAGCAGCTTCCCGAGAACGAGCTCCAGTTCGACGCGGTCGGCCGCCAGAATGGGGTCGGTGTACGGCCGCGGGGGGTAAATCCGCAGGTCTTCCACGGTCAGGCTTCGCGAGAGCAGGCTGAACCGGGCCTGGCCGATCTCAACCTCCGTGCCCAGCCGCTCGTGCAGGTACCGCTCGGCGACGGCCTGGACGTGGGCCGGACGCGTGACGTACCAGTAGCCCGCCGCCAGGCCCAACCCCACCACCAGCAGCACCAGCAGCACCACGCGGCGGACCCGATGCCGGCGGGCCCGGGCCTCGCGTTTGGCCTCGTCGACCGGGTGGCCCCAGTGGGCGGCCCGATCGCGGGCGCGCCGCAGGGACGGGGAGGGCGCACGGGGCCCCTCGGGGGGGTCTGGGCGGGGCGCATCGCCACCCTCGTCATGCCGGGCCGGGTCCATCGCGTCATCGTATCGGCCGGCCTGAACGAAATCAAGCTGCCCTGCCCCGCCGGCCTCGGACGGGGGCTTTCGGTTTGACCGCCGCTCGCAAGCGGGCTAGCATGCCCCCGCCCAAGGCCCCAGGAGGTGCCTCGATGACCCACCAACCCCCCGAACCCCCGCGACCGTGGTACAAGGAGGACCCGCCTCCGGCCGGACCCGCGACGACCAGCCGCCTGGCGGTCGCCAGCCTGGTCTGCGGCATCGCATCGTTCGTGTGCATCCTCGGCCCGCTGGCCGGCATCCCGGCCGTCATCACCGGCCACATGGCCCTTCAGCAGATCCGCCGGTCGGGCGGCACGGTGGGCGGTCGCGGCCTGGCCTTGGCGGGGGTCATCCTGGGGTGGGTCGTCGTCGGCATCACGGTCCTGGTCTTCGTGATCTCGATCCTCCTGGCCATCCTGATGCCCGCCGTCCACACCGCCCAGGGAAGGGCACAGGCCGCCGTCTGCATGAACAACCTCCAGCAGCTCCATCTCGCCTGCGCCGGCTATGCGGCCGAGAACGACGGGCGGATGCCCGACCGCCTGTCGCAGCTCTACCCGGATTACATCGGCGGCCTGGACGTGTTCGTCTGCCCGGGGACGGGCGATGCGATCGGCTCCGAGGAAGAGATCGAAGCCGGCACGAGCTACGTCTACCTCGCAGCCGGGAAGCGGATGGCCGAGATCGGGCCCGACGACGTGATCGCCCGCGACAAGCCCGGCAATCACCCGGGCGATGGGATCGTCCACGTCCTCTACGGCGACGGGCGGGTCGTCGAGGAACCCTCCCAGGTGCAGGAACTCGGCGACGAGCTGGAGAAGCTCAGCCTCGACGAGGCCCGCGAACTCGGCGAATGGCTGGAGGAGCGAGCCAGTCGCCCTGAAACCGAGGGGCCGTCCGACCGTTAGTCCCTGCGGGGACAAGGGCGGATCCGGAGGACTCCATGGACCGGGCATCGACGGTGCGGACAGGTTTCTTGCTCCTGGCGGTGCTGGTGGGCGTCGTCGCGGGCGCCGGTTTGCCGTCTGCCGCCCCGGCCGCCCTCACGCCGCCGGTGGCCGTCGCCGGCGGGCAAGTCGTCGGCGAGACGTCGGGCGATCTCGCCATTTTCCGCGGCATTCCCTTCGCCGTACCGCCGGTGGGCGACCTTCGGTGGAAACCGCCCCGGCCCGTCCAGGCTTGGTCGGGCGTCCGCCGATGCACCGAGTTCGGCCCATCGTGCCCCCAGCCGCCCTCCATCCTCAACCTGACCCCGCCGGGGCCGAAGAGCGAGGACTGCCTCTACCTGAACGTCTGGACGCCGCGCCTGGAGCCCGACGCGCACCTCCCCGTCATGGTCTGGATCCACGGCGGCGGGTTCACCACCGGCTCGGGCTCGATGCCGTTCTACGAGGGTTCGGCGCTGGCGAAGCGGGGCGTCGTGGTGGTGACGATCAACTACCGCCTGGGGCCGCTCGGGTTCCTCGCCCATCCGCTCCTCTCCGCCGAGGGCCCGGACGGCACCTCGGGCAACTACGGCCTGCTCGACCAGATCGCCGCCCTGGAGTGGGTCCGCGACAACATCGCGACGTTCGGCGGCGACCGGGGCTGCGTGACGATTTTCGGCGAGTCGGCGGGCGGGGCGTCGGTGGCGCGGCTCATGGTTTCGCCCCCGGCGAAGGGCCTCTTTCACCGGGCCATCGCCCAGAGCGGCGGGGCACACGGACGCAACCGGCACCTCCGCGAGCGGTGGTACGGCGTCCCGAGCGCCGAGCTGGTGGGCCTGGAGGTTGCCCGGCGGCTCGGGTGCCACGAGTCCGGCGACCCGCTGGCCGCCCTTCGCTCGAAGACCCCCGCCCAGCTTCTCGAGGCGGCGGGCCCGCAGCAGGGCCTCTTCGGCCCCGGAACGAAGTTCGGGCCGATCGTCGACGGCCGGGTCCTGCCGGACGACCCGGCGGTCCTCTTCGACGAAGGCCGCCAGCACGACGTGCCCTTCATGGCCGGCTCGACCTCCGACGAGGGGACGCTGTTCCTGTCGCAGCTCCCGCTTCGGCGGGAGGTCGGCTACCGCCTCCTCATGCGGCGATTCTTCGGCGACCGGGCCGATGAGGCGCTCAAGCTCTTCCCCTGTGAAGGCGACGGCGGCGTCCGCGACGCGGCGAACCGGTTCGTGACCGTCTCGGCGTTCGCCTGCCCCGCCCGGACGATGGTCCGGGCCATGGAGCGGAAGGCCTCGAAGGCGTACCTCTATCACTTCACGCGTGTGCCGCCCATCGACCGGGCCCGGAAACTCGGGGCCTTCCACGGCCTCGACGTGGCCTATGTGTTCGGGTCGGCGGCCACCGGTCCCCTGTTCGACCAGGCCGACCGGCGGCTCGCCGAGACGATGATGGCGTGCTGGACGAACTTCGCCCGGACGGGCGACCCGAACGGGCCGGGCCTGCCGGAATGGCCCGCCTACGAAGCCGCGACGGACCGGCACCGGGAGTTCGGCGACACGGCCCGGGCCGGCTCGGGCCTGTTCAAGGCCGAGTGCGACTTCATCGAGTCGGTCCAGTCCGCCCGCCGCGAGGGCCGCCGCACCGCCGCCGGCCTGGGCCTCTTCTGAACGAATTGAGGCAACGACCGCCGGTGACCGACGGTCGGGCCCGATGGATGCTTGACGTCGGCGCTGACCGCCGCCAGGGCGCCGCCTATCACCTGAGGAGAGAACTTGATGCACGGGCTGAACGGTCCTGAGGCGAACCGTCGTCACGGGCCGCGCTTCTCCGGCGCCGGTTTCTCGACGACGCTCCGCGCCGCGGGACCGTAGGACCCGACCGTCACCCGACGCATCGCCCGGCCCTGCGGCTCACCGGTCGATGAACGCCCGGAACCAGAGCTCCAGGGCGAGGAGAGTCCACAGGCGGGCCCCGTGGTCGGCGCGCCGCGACAGGTGCTGGGCGACGAGCCGCTCGACGGTTGCGGGCCGCACGAGTCCCCGCTGCGCCGCCCGCCGCGAGAGCAGCACGTCGCGCATCCAGTCGGCGTGGTCGGTCCGCAGCCATCGGCTCACGGGGACGCCGAAGCCCATCTTCCCCCGCCGAAGCACCGTCTTCGGCAGGCGGTCGGCGAACGCCTCCCGCAGGATCGCCTTGCCCAGCGGCAGCTGGACGCGGCGCGGCCGCCACTTCAGCTCGACCGGCATCGATCGGGCCAGCTCCACCACCCGGTGGTCCAGCATCGGGCTGCGGACCTCCAGGCCGTGGGCCATCGAGGCGATATCCACCTTCGAGAGGCAATCGTCCGGCAGGTAGTCCTGGAGGTCGATGGCCATGGCCCGGTCGACGACGGGCCGGCCCTCCAGGCCACGGATCGCCTCGTGCCATGCGGCGAGCGGGTCGGCCGCGCGGGCCTCGGCCGCCAGGGGCGGCTCGAGCAGTGCTGCGAGATCGTCGCCGTCGAAGATCGACCGCCAGGCGAGGTACCGCTCGAGCGGCTCGCGGCCCAGCGGCGAGAGGAACCGCCGCACGGCGTTCCACGTCCCCCGGCGGGGGGCCGAAGGGAGGCGTCGGCCCTGCCGCGCGAGGGCGGCCCGTAGGGCCGCCGGGATGCGTTCGCTGACCGCCAGGGCGGCGTGCCGGGGGTATCCCCCGAACGACTCGTCGCCGCCGTCGCCGCTCAGGCCCACGACGATCGATCTCCGGGCCTCCCGCGCGAGGGCGTAGACCGCGACGGACGAGGAGTCGGCGAACGGCTCGCCGTGGCGGCGGACCAGCTCCTCCAGGGCCTCGACGCACCGCGGCTCGACGCGGACCTCCGTGTGGTTGGTCGCGTAGCGCTCGGCGACGGCCCGGGCATAGGCCGACTCGTCCCAGCCCCGCTCGCCGAACCGGACGGTGAACGTGCGAAGCTGTCCTTCCCCGTGCTCGGCCGCCAGCGCCGCGACGATCGACGAGTCGAGCCCGCCCGAGAGGAGCACGCCGAGGGGGCGGTCGGCGGCGAGGCGAGGGCGAACGGCCTCCGAAAGCGTCTCGCGGACGCGCTCGCGCCACGCCTCGTCCGGGACGCCCGGCTCGGTCGGCCCTCGCGGGATGTCCCACCACCGCCGCGGCCCGTCGAGGCGTCCCTCGGCCGCGTCGAACGCCAGCACATGCCCCGGCGGGAGCTTGCGGATGCCGCGAAAGCCCGTCCCCGGGGCCGGCACGTAGCCGAACCGGAGGAACGCGACCAGCGCCGAGGGGTCGGGCACGCGCGGTGCGTCGGCCCAGGCCAGGAGGGCGTCGATCTCGCTGGCGAAGGCGAGGCCCGTCGGCCCGTGCCACCAGTAGAGCGGCTTCTGCCCCAGGCGGTCGCGGGCCAGCATCAGACGACGCCGTCGGCCGTCCCAAAGGGCCAGGGCGAACATCCCATCGAGGGCGTCCAGCAGCCCCTCGCCGCGCTCCTCCCACAGGGACAGGACCACCTCGGCATCGCCTCGGGTGGCGAAGGTGTGGCCTCGGGCCGCCAAGTCGCGCCGCAGGCGGCGGTAGTTGTAGACCTCGCCGTTGAAGACGAGGCGGAGCGACCCGTCCGGGCTCGCCAGGGGTTGGGGGCTGCCTTCCGGGTCGACGACGGCCAGCCGCCGGGCCGCGAGGCCCGTTCCGCGGCCGTCCGTCCACAGGCCCGCCTGGTCGGGCCCCCGGTGGACGAGCCGCTCCGACATGCGGGCGAGGACGTCCCGGTCGACGGGCCGACCATCGGTCCGGACGATGCCCGCGATGCCGCACATGGCCGTCCCTCCGGTGTGTGGGGCGAGTCTAGGACCGGCCGAAACGGGGCTCAAGGCAAAAGGCCACGCTGGTGCGACCGGGGGCGTTCGGCGCTCAGTTCGCACGCCGTGGCGGCCGCAGCCCCGGCGGGCCCGCCAGGCGGCCTATTCTGGTTGACACCCTCCGCCGAGGCGGGCATAATCCCGTTTTCAGGACGCCGAATGCGGCGGGGGTCTGACGGCTCATGAACGGTTGGCGGCGGCTCCGGCTGGCGGCGGGTCTGGCTGTGGCGGCGTGGGCTGCCGTGGCGGGGTGCGGTTCGCCTAACGAGCGACCCACCGAGGCCGACGCCACCCCGGCCCCCATCGACGTCGAGCCGGGCCTGTTCGATCCGACCGGCATCGTTGTGGGGTTCTTCACCCAGGCCCGGGACTTCGACGGCAAGGGCGGGCCGGACGGCCTGGAGGTTTACGTCCGGCCGGTGGACCAGTTCGGCGACCCGACGAAGGTGGTCGGCACGTTCCGGATCGAGGTGTTCGCCTATCGGCTTCACACGACGGAGCGGCGGGGACGGCGGCTGGGACACTGGGAGGTGCCCGTCCTGGACGCCGAGAGCAACCGACGCTATTACGACCCGCGGACGCGGTCGTACCAGTTCCCCTTGGAGTGGGAGCAGCCCATCGCGGGCGGCACGGAGGTGGTCGTGCAGGCGACGTTCTATCCGGCCGAGACGCCCGACCGGAAGCTCATCGCCCAGCGCGTGATCACGCTGAAAGGGTGACGACCTTGAGGCCGCCAAGGCGACGAGGAGCGATGGCGGCGGCGGCCGGACTGGCGCTGGCGGCCGTTCTGGCGGCCGGGTGCGGTGGGGGCCTCACCAGGGGGGCTTACAACCGGGTGGCGCTCGGCATGCCGCCCGAGGAGGTCCGCCGGATTCTCGGGCCGCCGACGTATCAGTTTGCCGATGAGTGGGTGTATACGCCCGCCCAGCCGGACGACCTGAAACGGGTGATGGTCCACTTCGTCCCGGAGGACGGTGGACGGAAGGTCGTCGGAAAGGCGTGGCACGACCCGAACCGGCCCGACGAGAACGACCGACAGGGCCGCGCGCCCTGATACGCTGATCGGACCGGCCGCGGCCGGTCCCCGTTGAAGCGGAAAGGACAGCCTATGCGTCGCGGCCTGTGGATTGCGGGATGGGTGGCCCTGGCCGGCTTCGCCGCGTCGGGGTGCTACTACAAGAAGCCCGACCTCCGGGCCTGGTACGACATGATCGTCGTGGACATGGACCGCGACGACGTGATCGAGGTCCTCGGCGCCGAGCCGACCGTCGAGACCGAAAACGAGATGATCTACATCTACGACGACCCGATCGACCCGGCCCGGTTCCGTTTCGTCCTCGACGAGAACGACGTCCTCGTCGAGAAGCACTTTGAGACGAAGGAGGAGCTGGAGGAGCGGGCCCGGGCGAAGCAGGAGGTCGCCAGGCCCGTCTACGAGCCGCTGCCCGGCGAAGAGAGAGAGCGGCCCTATCCGGGCGGCCCGTTGCCCGGCTTCGGCGCCCAGGAGCAGAGCGGACGTTCCTACTGAGCCGGCGGTTCGAGCGACCCAAACGAGCGCGGCGCGCCCCTTGGGGGCGGCCGCGCTCGGTGTCTTTGACGCCGGGCTCAGTCCTCCTCGCCCAGGTCGAGCGAGAGGCGTGTCTCGGCGCCCAACTCTTCGCCGCGGAGCGTCGTGAACGTCGCCCGCAGCAGGACCTTGCCGCTCTCCGGGGGCGACCCGCCCGGCCAGTCGAGCTTGAGCACGTAGGCGTAGATGCCGAAGCCGCTCAGCCACGTCTGGGCCAGCTCGTCCCGGCCGAACCGCCACTTGTGGATGAGATGCGGCTCCTTGCCGCCATCGTCGTAGAGGGCCAGCTCCAGCGTCCCGGCCCGCTTGACGACGTCGCCCTCGGCGTCGACCGGCTCGATGACGACCTTGAGGCGTTCGGGCCCGGGCCGGCGGTCGACGTCGAGGCCCCCCGTGAAGCGGCCGAAGCGGACCCGGACGGCCCGGTAAAGATCCTGGGGGGTCGCTTGGGGGGTGGCCGGGCGGCCGGCCTCGAGCTCGGCGATGCGGCGCCGGGCGGCCAGGACCTCGGCCTCCAGCCGCCGGTTCCGCTCGACCAGGCTCGCGGGGGGCGGCGAGAACTCGGCCGCCGGGCCTTCCCGCCGCGACTCCGAGCCGCATCCCAACCCCGCAAGGCCCGCCGCAAGCGCGGCGAGCAACGGCACGGCCGACGTTCTCATGGCTTCGCCTCCGGCGGCGGGTCGCGGCGCCCGCAGGCCCCGCGCGGCACGCGTCACTGTAGCGCCCCTTCGGCGACCTGTCAACCGCACCCCGGAAAGGGGCCCTGGGTCCTTTTCCGGGCCGGGCGGCGGGGCCCCCGCCGGCTTGTGAGCCGGCCGGGGACGCCGTATAATGGGGGCCGTCCACCCGGAGGGACACATGTCCGAGACGATCTCCATCGGCACGGTCCGGTTCCTGAACGCCTGGCCGCTGAGCCACGGTCTGGAGACCGAGCCCGGCATTGCCGTCCGGGCCGAGGTGCCGAGCCGGCTGGCGGGCCTGCTTCGCGGCGGCGAGGTCCGTGCGGCCCTCCTTCCGGCGATCGAGTACTTCCGCCTGTCCGCCGAGCGGGGCGAGCGGACCCGGGCGGGGCCGTCCCGCTTCGTCGCCTTGCCGGTGGCGGCCATTTCGTCGCGGGGGCCCGTCGGGTCGGTCCGATTGTTCGGCTTCGCGGAGCTGGACCGGGTCCGCCGCGTGCTGCTGGATCCGGCCAGCCGTACGTGCAACGCCCTGACGCGGGTGCTGTTTGCGCGTCGGTGGCGCCGGTCGCCACATTTTGTCTTGCCGGCACAGGTGGGGGCGTCGCCGGCTCGCGAGCCGGACGCCGAGCTGGTGATCGGCGACGCGGGGCTGGCGGCGGAGCGGCCCGGGGCCCTCTGGGAGCACGACCTGGGGACGGAATGGGAGCGATTTGTTCACAAACCGTTCGTCTACGCGTTCTGGGTGGCCCGGGCCGACGCGCCCATTGAGATGATCGCGGCGGTCCTCGCGGCGGCGCGCGACCGAGGTCTGGCGGCCCGGGAGGAGCTGGCCGAGCGGGCGGCCAACCGCCTGTCAATCCCACTCGAGGTGACCCGTCGGCACCTGCTCGAGCAGGTCCGGTACGAGTTCGGCGGGGCGGAGCGGCGGGGCCTGAAGGCGTTTTACGAGATGGCGGCCGAGGAGGGCCTGGCTCCGGAGGGAGGGAGGCTGCGGCTCGCCCCGGCCCTCGAGACGAAAGAGACGTAGGGCCCGGCCGGGGGCGGGCGCCGAGGGCGTCAGGCGCCTCCGCGGGTGAGGAAAGGGGCGAATGGCCCGCCGGAACGAGACTCGGCGTCTGTCAGCCGGCGAGGCCCTCCGGCTGCTCCAGGAGGCCGACCTCCACGAGCTGGCCCGACGGGCCGATGCCCGGTGCCGACAGCTCCATCCCGAGCCCCACCGCACGTTCGCGATCGACCGGAACATCAACTTCACCAACATCTGCGCGTGCCGGTGCCTGTTCTGCGCGTTCTGGTGTCCGCCCGGCGATCCTGAGGCGTACGTCCTGGACGAAACGGCCATCGCGGAGAAGGTCCGCGAGGCGGTCGACGTCGGGGCGACGCACGTCCTGATGCAGGGCGGGGTCCATCCGGGCCTGGACCTCGCGTTCTACGAGCGGATGTTCCGGGCCATCCGCGAGCGGTTCGACGTGGCGATCCATGCCCTTGGCCCGCCCGAGGTGTGGGCCCTGGCCGAGCGGGAGGGCCGGCCCGTGCGCGAGGTGCTGGAGCGGCTCCGGGCGGCGGGCCTTTCGAGCCTGCCGGGCGGCGGGGCGGAGGTCCTCGTCGACCGCGTGCGGCGAATCGTCAGTCCCGCCAAGTGCACCGCCGATGAGTGGCTGGCGGTGATGGGAGAGGCCCACCGCCTCGGAATGCCGACCACCGCGACGATGGTGTTCGGCCACGTGGAGACGCCGGCGGAGCGGATCGAGCACCTGGCGCAGGTCCGCGGACTCCAGGACGAGACGCTGGCGGGCGCGCCGGCGCCGTCCGAGCGGCTTCCCGACGGCCGCCTCCGCGGGTTTCAGTCGTTCATCCTGTGGCCGTTCCAGCCGGGCGGGACTCGTCTGGCGCAGGAGGGGCGCCTCCCGCCGGGGTGGCAGAAGGCCACGGGCGTCGAGTACCTCCGGCTGCTGGCCGTGTCGCGGCTCTTCCTGGACAACGTGGCGAACGTGCAGGCCTCGTGGGTGACGATGGGGTCGAAGATCGGGTCGCTGGCCCTGGCGTTCGGGGCCAACGACGTCGGGTCGACGATGATCGAGGAGAACGTGGTGGCGGCGGCGGGATGCGACCGGCGTCTCAGGCCGCTCGCGGCTGGCCCGGGCGGGGCCGGGCCGGACGACCTGCGGGCGATGGTCCGGGCGGCGGGGTTTGAGCCCCGTCGTCGGGATTGCTATTATCGGCTCGTCGGTTCTTAGCCGATAAGCCGGAAAGAGGCGCCTGGGGTGAGAGGGCCATGCCGGAAATCGAACCGATTGTGGAGGTTGCGCGGGACGTCCTCGTGGGTCGGTCGCCGCTGGGACGCGAGGACACCTTCCTGTTCGACCACTCCCTGCGGGTGATGCGCGTCGCCGAGCGCCTCAGCCGGTGCCGAGAGGTCGCCGACTGGCGGATCGACCGCTTCGCGCTACAGGCGGCGGCGCTGTTTCACCAGGCGGCCACAGTTCGCCTGGAGGAGGAGCGCCGAACGAGCACCGTCTATGCTGCGGCGACGATGAGCGCCGAGGACGTCAAGGCCTACTCGGCGGAGCTGGCCGGCGACCGCCTGGGCCGCCACATGCCGGCCCGCCAGTTGGAGCTGGTCCAGGAGATCATCCGCCGGACCCACGATTCGACCATCGAGCTGAACGAGGCGAAGGTCCTCTCCGACGCCGACAGCCTCGACGATATCGGGGCCCTGGGAACCTGGCGCGACCTGAGACGGTACGTTCTGGAAGGGCGGGCCATCGACGACGCCCTCCACGCCTGGAAGCGGCGGGAGGAGTACGGCTACTGGACGGCCCGCGTCCGCGACGTGTTCAACCTGGAGACGGCCCGCCGTCTGGCCGAGGGGCGGCTCGAGGCGGCCCGGTCGTTCATGCAGCAGCTCCGCCGCGAACGCGACGGGGCCGACATCCCCGCTGAAGACGAGGGCCGGGAGGCCGCCTCGTGACCGACGTCCCCGCCACGGCCGTCATCCTCGGCAGCGGCATCTGGCACGTCCTGGAAGATGGCGGGGGCTTGCGCCTCAGGGGGGGCCAGTCCCGCCGCACGCCGTTCGGCCCGTCGCGGCCGATCTTCGAGGCCACGCTGCCCGGGGGCCGACCGGTCCTGCTGCTCACGCGTCACGGCGAGTCCCGCTACGAGGTCGGGGCCTGGAACGTCAACTACCGGGCCAACCTGTGGGCCCTCAAGGACCTCGGGGCCGACGCCATCCTCGCCACCAGCGCCTGCGGGGGAATCCGGCCCGACCTGGCGGTCGGCACGTTCGTCCTGCCCGACGACATCCTCGACAAGACCACCGCCCGGGCGAAGACGTTCTTCGAGGGGAGCGGCCTGGGGGTGCTGCGGCACCGCGAGCCGTTCTGCCCGGCGGTCCGCTCCGCCCTGGCCGAGGCGCTGGCGGAGTTGACGCTGCGGCACGAGGCGGCCGGCGTGTACGTCTGCACGGACGGGCCGCGGCTCGAGACGCCGGCCGAAATCCGGTCGTTCGCCGCCCAGGGCGGGACGCTGGTCGGCATGACCGTGGCGCCGGAGTGGGCCCTGGCGCGGGAACTGGAGATGTGCTATTGCCCGCTCTGCTGGGTCGTCAACCCTGCCGAGGGGGTCCGGGACCGCCCGTATCGGCCGGACGTCCTCTTCGAGGGGATGGCGACGCCCGAGGAAGCGGCGGCGGCCGACCGGGCGGCCGAACGGGTGCCGGACGTCCTGGCGGCGGCCGTCGGCCGCGTGAGGCCTGGCCGCGAATGCGCCTGCCGCCGGGCCATGGAACGGTACAGGAAGCGGGGCGACATCGGCGACGATTTCCGGACGTGGTTCGAGGAGCGGTAGGGACGCAGTGCTCCCCTTCGACGGAGGCCCGCGGTACGCAGACCGCGGGCGTTGTTGCGCCACTACTTCGGGGCGGTCGCCCCCTGGCTGAGGGTCGCTGCCACGCCGGCCTGGCGGGCGATCTCCATCACCTCGGCCACGGTCTTCCACGACGTCCCCTTTTCGGGCACGAGTATCGCCCGGTCGGCGTCCTTGAACAGCTCGCCCGCCTTCGCTTTCAGCTCGTCCAGCGTGAGCGTTTCGTCGCCGATACGGACCTTGTCGTCGTCGGCGATGGCGACGGCCAGCGGCGGCCGGGCGGCGGGGGTCGGAGCGGGCGTCTCCTCCTGAAGCACCCGGAGCGTCACCCGCATCAGGGCGTCGCGGAGGATGTCGTGGACCTGCATGACCCGGCCGAACGTCTCGCCGGGCTCGGCCCGGACGACCGCGCTTCGGATGTCGGCCGGGGCCGTGTTCACCGTCTCGCGGAACGTCTCAAGGTCCATCGGCTTGCCGTCGATGGTCGGCAGTTTGCCTCGCTTCAGGACGACCTCGATTTCGACCTTCTTGGGCTTGATGCGCCGGCCGGTGGGCCTGATGACCAGCTCGACGGGCGTGCCCACGGGCGGGACGACCGCCGGGTTCGCCTCGTAGATGAGGTTGGCGTTGACGCCGGTCGACTCGAACGGGACGTCGATGACGGCCTCGGTGAAGTTCGAGACGCAGACGACGGTGCCCTCCTGGTCGGCGGCGGCCAGGGCCTCGGGAGACTGTCGGCCCACGTAGACCCATTCCAGCGGTCGGACGAGACTCGTTTCGGTGCCGGCGAACCGCAGGAGCTTCCAGGCGGGATAGGACTGGACCTCGGGCTTCTTGCCGTCACCCGGGTCCACAGTGAAGCGGGCCGTGATGTCGAGGACGGCCCCGGCGGCCGGGCTGAACGTCCCGCCGGGCGTCGTGAAGCCCGGCTTGCCCGGACCGAGTCCCAGCAGGGCCAGGGCGAAGGTCACGTGCGATGGCCTGGCCTTGACGGCGACGACGCTCTCGTGCTCTCGGGTGCCTTCGCTACAGACGAGCAGCTCCAAGGGCCCCTCCTGCATGACGACCTTGCCTTCCAGGCGGACCTCGCCCGCCTTCGTGTCGACGACGATGCCGGGCAGCGTCTTGATGAGTACGGGCTGCTCGGCGGCAGGGGCCGCCGTCGGGGCCCACAGATGGGCGGCGATCAGGAGCGGCGTCAGGGCGAGGACGTGTCTCATTCGGCGTGTCCCTCCTCGGGTGTCGGGCCCTCCTTGCTGCATTCACTGAGGGCGATCAGGGCATAGCTCGTCGGGATGGGAGGCAGCCCTTCGAACCACCGGTCGGCCTCGTTGGCCCACGAGCCGTCCTCACGCTGCCGCCTGAGGAGTGCCTCGGTCAGCTCCTCCCGCCAGCGGTGCTCCCGCTGGCGGCTGTCGACGAGGACGTCGCGGCCCCACGCCTGGAGGGCCCGGGCCGCCACCATGTAGTAGTAGTACAGGCCCTGCTGGCCGAGGTCCTCCCGGCCGGGCAGGCCCATCCCGGGGTTCTCCTCCCACGTCCAGTGGTCGAGGATCCAGTCCATGGCGGCCTTGACGCGGGGGTCGTCGCGCGACAGGCCCGCGTAGACGAAGCTCTTGAGGCCCGTGTACGTCATCGATCCGTACGAGGCGAGGGCCTGCCGCCCGTCGGCCAGCGTGACCTTCTCGGCCACCTTCGACTCACCGCCGTTGTGCGGCGAGTAGATGAAGCCCCCGTCGTCCGTTCCGACGAACACCTGGTCGTTCGATTCGCTCCGGGCCTGTGTCCGGCTGACGAAGACGACGGCCTTCTCCCAGACGGGGTGGTCCTCCGGGACGCCCGCCTGGTGCATGGCCTCCAGGAAGTAGCCCGTGTTCGAGAGGTCGGGCCGGCCGTGTTTGCCGTAGCCCGCCCCGCCGTACCAGGGGTGGCCCTTGTCGATGCTCTCGGCCTCGTCCCACTGGTGCTCGATAAGGTAGGCCCGGGCCTTCTCGATGGGCCCGGCGTAGGCCTCCGGGTCGGCCTTGACCAGGACCATCAGGGCGATGCTGGTGGTGTAGTTCTTGAGGCCGACGTCGTAGATGCCGCCGTCCTCTTGCTGGTGATCGAGCAGATGGTCGATGGCCTTCTTGGCGGCGGGGCTAACGCCCGGTTTGCCGGCGGCCAGCAGGGCCTGGGTGCAGAGGGCCGTGATGCCGACGTTGCCCTCAGCCCAGGTGCCGTCCGGGGCCTGGGCCTTCAACAGATAGGCGACGCCCTTCTCGATGGCCTCTTGGCGCTTCTCGGCCAGGGAGCCGGACCCGGCGGGCTGCCCGGCGGCCGGTTCATCGGGGGGCTCCGGCGGCGGGGCCTCGTCTCGGCAGCCGCCGGCCAGCGCCAGCATGGCAGCCAGGGCCAGGGCGGTGCATCGTGGATACATCATCGCAGGTACCTCCTCGGTCGGTCTTTTGAACGTCCTGTCCTTGGGTATTATACGAGGTGCGCCGTGCCTGTTCCGGCGCAAACCCCGCCCGACCGGTTATTCATGCAAACGCCGCGCCGCGGGCCCGAGGAACGCGGCCTCTTGCCAAAGCCTTGCGTGACAACGAGTTAGCGGATTCTCGCGGCGGACGCTGGTGGACGGGACGCCGCCGAACGCACAGGCGGCGAGCAGCCGTGCACGGAAAATGTGCACTCACCCGCCAAGATGGCTCCGTTGAGGACGGAGCATTGTGCCGTTCATCTGGATCACGAGTCAGGTGGCCCCGGCTGTTTCCGCGACCGCAACCAAGCAAGGATTAGCGACCAAACCGAGCCTATCGCGCCAAGTGCAAGTCCTGCCCCGTTGAAGGCGAGGTAGGTTCTCTCGCCGTTCTCCCAGGCCTCCTGGCTCCGCGCGCTGAAGCCGAGGAAGTCACGGCCGCACAGGAAAGCCACGACCGCTAAGCCCACAGCGAAGAGCAGCAGCATCCCGGGTCCCCAGGGCTGCTTCGACGGCGCGTCCGTATCCGCGTCAGGTTTCTTCTCGTCGGCCATTCGCTTACTCCTCCCTTGTGCGGCACGCTTGGTCCGGCCGGCCAGGCCGGCGACCTGTCCGACTCACTCGCCCCCCTCGGCAATCTCCGGCGGAATCTTGACTTTCGTTTCCGGCCCCACGTCGTGGGCCTCGAACCACCCCGCCGGCACCTCCAGGGCGAAGCGGACGGGCTCCCGGCTTGGAACGCTCGTCAGGTCGTGGGCCCTCAGCCGCTCAACCTGCGCGATGGTCCCGTCGGCCCGGATGTACGCCAGGTCCAGGTCCACGTGCGTGTTCTTCATCCAGAACCAGAGCCGCCGGACCTGGGGGAAGACGAACAGCATGGCCTCGTCCGGCCCCAGCTCGTGCCGGTGCATCATGCCGATCTGCCGCTCGGCCCGGGAGTCGGCCACCTCGACCTCGAGCGGCCGGCCGCCGACCTCGATGGTCGCCATCGGCAGGCTCTGCGGCTCGAGTCCGGCGGGCGTCGCGTCGCCGCAGCCCCAGGCCGATAGCGCCGCCAGGACGGCTATCGGCAGAACGGACCGTCGGTCAAGTATCCGCACGGTCGCGCAACTCTCCCGGCTCGTAGCCCGCCGCACCGAGCATCCGCTCCAGCAGTTCCATCGGCAGCCCGACGACGTTCGTGAAGCTGCCCTCGATCCGCTCGACGTATCGGTCGGCGGTCTCCTGGATGGCGTAGGCCCCGGCCTTCCCGATCGCCTCGCCCCCGGCGACGTAGGCCTCGATCTCCTCCCCGCTCATCGGCCGCATCCGGACCGCCGTCACCTCGTGGGCCATGAACCGCTCGCAGGCCGCCACGTCCACCAGGGCCAAACCCGTCAGGACGTGGTGCTGCGTGCCCGACAGACGCCCCAGGATCCGCCGGGCGTCCGCCTCGTCGGCCGGCTTGCCCAGGAGGTCCCCGTCCAGCTCGACGGCCGTGTCGGCCCCGAGAACCAGCCCGTCGGCCAGCCCGTGGGCGTCGATGACGGCCGACGCCTTCAAGTACGCCAGGGCCTCGACGTGGGCACCGGGGCTGGGCGCATGCCGGACGACGCGTTCCTGGTCCTGCGGCGGCGGGAGCGTCTCGAACCGGTACCCCGCCCGGCGCAGCAGCTCCTGCCGCCGCGGCGATGACGATGCCAGGACCAGGACCGGCCGGTTCGCACTCATGTGGCCTCTCGGGCGGCGTGTCACGGCCGGTCAGGGCAGCGGCAGATAGACCCCGGCGTCGCCGGGCAGAATCGGGGCCACCGGGTCCTCCAGAAGACGGGCCACCGTGAACTCCGGTCCGACCTCAACCACCTCGCCGCTCGCCAAGTACGCGTTGCCCCGGTAGAAACGGACGGTCAGCTCGGGCGCGAGGCCCTCGGTCGCCCCCCCCAGCATCGCCACCATCGGCGCATCGGCCGCCCGGACCTCCAGGACCACCGCTCCGGGGTGCTCCCATTTCCACTCGGCCCGGACCTGCTCGATCGGTGGCGGCACGGGCGGGGCCGACGGCGCCGTCGCGGTATCCGTCTCGGCCGGTTCCCGCACGGTTTCCGGACCGCAGCCCGGCGCGGCCGCCATCGCGGCCGCCAACGTCAGCAGGATCGCTCCCCTCCTCATGGCCGCCTCCATCCGTCTCCCTCCCCCCCCGGCCCTATTCTCGTCTACGGGTGAATGACGTCAAGCCATCCCCGCTCGCCGTTCCATCGGACCACCAGGTCGGTGCTGCACGCCCGGCACACGACGGTGGCCCCCAGTCGCGTGCCGCGGTAGATCACCAGCTCCGCCGCGCAGATCGGGCAGTGCTGGGCGAACGTCACGGGGAGATGCTCGACGGTCCGGCCGGTCGGCGCCCTGCCGAGCGCGGCCTCGACCGCCTCTCGCGACGCCCCTTCCGCGACCATCCGGTTCAGCTCCAGCACCCCTTCGCCCGTGCCCAGGACGGTCGCGCCGATGAGGATGCCTTGCCGGAAGACGAGACGCCGGTAGACGTTCAGCGTGTCGCGGACCTCGAGTGCCTCGACGTCGCCCCCTTCGGCGACGTGGCCCTGGCCGAGCACGGCCAGCTCCCGGCCGAAGACGGTCGTTCGGGTCCGGATGGTGTCGGCCGGCCGATCGAACGCCCGGTCCATCATGGCCAGGCCGGCCAGGTTCCCCTGGGCCCAGGCCCGCTGCCAGCAGAACGGGCACTCCCGCGGCACCCCAGAGCTCGCCACGGTCGGCCCGGGACCGGCGGTCGTCCCCCCGGCGGCCTGAGGAAACGGCTCGGTCGCGTCCCCGGCGGCGAAGATGTCCCGTCGGTTTGTCCGGAACCGCTCGTCCACCCGGATGCCCCGACCGACCTCCACGCCGCTGTCTTCGAGCGGCCCGAGGGCCGGCCGGCGTCGCGACCCGTAGCCGACCATCTCGGCCGCCACGACGCTGCCGTCGGCCACCTCCACACCAATGGCCGTCTGGTTGGCCCCGACGATGGCCCGGGGGGCCGTCTCCCGGCGGAGGGTGACTCCCTGGTCCTCCAGCAGGCCCTCGATCGCGGTGCTCGACTCCTCGTCGAACATCGAAGGCCAGTATCGCTCGCCCCGCAGGAGGCAGGTGGCCTCGATGCCCGCCCGGGTCAGGCCCTCGGCCATCACGAGGCCCACGAGACCCTCGTCGAGGACGACGGCCCGGCGGACCTCGGCCAGCGCCTCCCGCGCCAGCGTCGCCCGGGCCAGCGTGTCGAAGCGGACGACCCCGTGAAGGCTCAGCCCGGCCAGCGGGGCCGGGTCGGCTTCGGTTCCCGTGGCAATGAGGAGCCGGTCGTACCGGACCCTCTCGCCGGAGGCCAGCACGACCTCGTGGACGTCCGGGGCCAGCCGCTCGACGTGGGTGTCGAGGAACAGGTCGATCCGCTCGCGGCGATAGGTGTTGCGGGTCTGGAAGACCAGCTCGGTGGGCGAGGCCTCGCCGGCCAGAAGGTCGCCGAGCTGGCGCCGCAGGTAGAACGGGTGGCGTTCGCGGGTGAAGATCGAGATACGCACGTCGCCGTCGTGCTGGCGGATGGCCTTGGCGGCCCGGAACCCCGCGGGGCCGTTGCCCACGATGACGAAGTGCTCGGCCATGAATGCTCCGGGCGTTTCAGGGTGCGGCGGTCGGCGGCCCGTCCGGGGCCCGGCCCTCAGGCGTCTGCCGGTCGAGCGCCGTCCTCCCGGTGGCCGACCGGCGTTCGCGTCGTCTGGCCCCGGCGGCACGGCGCCGGGCGTGCAGCCGCCGGTACCCGCGGATCAGGTGGAACATGACGGTGTAGGCCGCCCCGGCGGCCACCAGGCCCACGACGGCGCTGCCGACCCACAGCGGAACCGCGACCGTCATCGCCACGTCCCACCACCGCCCTACGAGCGTCCACCAGGGCAGGTCCATCGCCGCAAGCTCCGAAACGGCCGCCTCGAACGTCCCCAGCAAGACCTCGGACCCGCCGGTCAGCTTCAGCCCGACGAACAGGTTGAACGTGTAGACCGGCACGATGGTCGCCGGGTTGGTGACCCAGACCATGGGCAGTCCGGCCGCCCGGTTCGCCGGGACCACGCTCGTGACGAGGAACACCAGCAGCATCTGGAGCCCGACGGTCGGCGTGAAGGCGATGAACGTGCCGATCGCCGTGCCCAGGGCGATCTGCCGGGCCGAGGCGTCCAAGCGGAGCAACCGGATGAACCAGGCCCGTACGCGACGCCATCCTCTCCGAACGGGCATGTCCTGTGCCTCTCTCCGGCCGCCGGCCGGGCCCCGTCACGGGGTCTCCCATGCGTCGACGACCAGCTCCGAGACCTCCTCGGCGGTGACGTTCTTGAGGCAGCGGATCGTCTCCGTGCCGCCCAGCAGGCACTGTCGGCGATAGCACGGGCTGCATGCAGCCCGGCCGGCGATCACCCGGTGAGCGGGTCCCCAGGGCCCGGTTCGCCGGGGGTTGGTCGGCCCGAAGATGGCGACCGTGGGGGTGCCCACCGCGGCGGCGACGTGCATCGGCCCCGAGTCGTTCGTCACGAGGACCCGCATCTCGGCGATGACGGCGACAAGCTCTTTTAACGTGGTCCGGCCCGTCAGGTCAATAGGCGGAGCGTCGGCCCCGCCTCGAACCGTCTCATCGACAATCGTCTGCGCCGAGGCCGACGCTTCTTCGCTTCCCACGATCACCGCCCGGGCCCCGGGCCGGCGGGCGGCATCGGCGGCGACACGCCCGAAACGCTCCGCCGGCCACGCTTTCGTCGGCCAACGGGCCCAGGGGCAGATGCCTAGCACGGGCGCCCCCGGTGAGAGGCCCTCGGCTTCCAGCCGGGCCCGGGCCGATGCCCGCGCCTCCGACGAAACCGGCAGATGGTCCGACCGTTGGGGCGGCACGTCAAGGCCCGCCGCACGGGCCAACGCCAGGTACCGGTCGACGGCGTGCGGCTCGGGGGCCCGTACCGAGACCTCCCGCGTGTAGAACAGCGGCGCCAGCTCCCGGGCCGAGTGGAACCCGATCCGGTTCGGCGCCCCCGTCGCGAGGGCCATGACCCCGCTGCGAAACAGCCCCTGAAGGTCGAGGACCGTCGTGAACCGCCGCCGCCGCAAGCCGTGCAGAAATCCGAACAGCGCCTCCGTGGCCCGGAAGCTCCGCCCGGCCCGGGCCAGCCGGTGCCGATCGAAAGGCACCAGCCCGGCCAGGCGGGGGTGACCCTCGAGGAGACCCGTCAGCGGCTTGGCCACCAGCCACCACACCCGGGCCCGAGGGTACTGCTCCTTGAGGGCGGTCAGCACGGGCAGGGCCTGGACGACGTCGCCCATCGAGGACGGCTTGATGATCAGCGTCCGGGAGTAGTTCATTCGAGCCGCAGGGCCCCCCGCTTTCGCCTCAGGGCTGCCGCCTTTCGCCGGCCGGCCCGCTCGATCCGGGTCCACCATCGGCGGAGCCGCCGGCCGGGCCCCGTCCGGCCGCGAGCCCGGCCGAGGACCGTAATAGCCGACGGGCCCCCCGCGTGGCCCAGGTAGGCCCGGAGGAACCGGAGGCGGTCGGTCGCCCGGCCCACGCCCCATTCGTCGAGGCTGACGCTCAAGCGCATCAGGTCGCGGGCCCGCCTCCCGTCCGAGACGTGCCGGCGGCGACGCAGACCGTCCAGGTCCACCAGGAACGGCCGTGGATTGTCCGGTGGGTCGGTTGCCACGACAATGTTCGGCGCCTTCAGGTCGCGATGGCTGTAGCCGGCGTTGTGGAGCCGGCGAATCAGCCGGGCCAGCCGCCGGGCCAAGCGACGCCGGTGGGAGGGCGGCGGGCCGCCCCGGAGGTACGCGTTCAAGGCCAACCCCCCGGGAACCGGCTCAGTTCCCAGGAGCGTCTCGGCCCCGGCCCCCTCGCGGCGGTCCACGGCAAACGCCGGCCGGGCCGTCGCGACGCCGCGGATCAGCAGGGCGTGCCCTTTACGGAACCCACGGACGGACCGCGACGGCCGGGCGCCGCCGAAACGCCGCCGGGCGGCCCGCCGGTCACGCTTCAGGACCAGCGCGCGGCCGCCCGGCAGGGCGATTCGCCAGACGCTCGCGCTTCGGCCCTGTTTCATCCCCGCCCCGTCGGGCTCGCATTCGGCATCTTCGGAGGCGAGGAACCGTTCGGCGTCCTCGGCCCAGTCGGCGGTTGCCCACCCCCGCCAGCCATCGGCCCGGAGGCGGCGGAAGTACTTCGATTTGCGCCGGGTTCGCCGGTCGCGCCTGGCGTAGAACCGCTCACGATACGACGCCGTAGCCCGGACGACCGCCACCGCCCCAGGCGTGCCCGGCAGCACGTCGGCCAGGTGCCGATGGCATCGGAGGCGTTCGGCGGCGGATGCAATGGGTTCGAAGAAGTGCTCCAGCCGCGCCAAGTGCCCGAGGACCGCTTCCGGCGGCGCGGGACGGACCGCCTCGGCCAAGTCCACCAGAACCAGCCGCCAGGTCCCGGCCGCCTCGGCGACCAGCAGGTTCCCCGCATGGAGGTCCGGCAGGAAAAGGTCGGCCTCGGCGAGGCGGGCCACCAGGTCGGCCAGCTTCGCCGCCAGGGCCGCCGGCGGGATGGTCCCCTCGGGCGGCGTGCAGCGGCGGCGGAACACGGCCACCAGCTCCGGCGGACGGGCCCCCGGGTAGGGCGGGTCGCTCGGAAGGGGCTCGAAGTACCGCTCGAAGAGGTACTCGTCGAGCCGCCGGGCGTCGGGGACGGCCTCCGTGACGACGGCCTCGCGCGGGCCGGTCGCCAGGGCCACCGCCCGGGGGACGTCGAGGCCGACCCCGGCCGCCCGGTGGAGGGCTTCCCACTCCCGTTGGGCCGGGCCCCAGCCGAGACGGGCCCGCAGACGCCGACCCAGGCCGAGGCCCCGGTAGGCCTTCAGAAAGTAGTCGCGGCCGGCACAAGTGAAGCGGAAGACGTCCCGTCCGCGACCACGTTTGACCAGGTGCAGCCGGTGGGGGTCGTCGGGAGGCCAGCCGTCGGCCAGAAGGCGGTCGGCGACGTCCGCGACCATGTGCCACCGCCTGCCGCCGCGCTCGATGACCCGTGTCTGGAGCATTCGGTGGGACCAAGGCGCCCGCGCGGCACCGCCTTGCGTCCGATGGGCCGGACGCGCTTGGGGCATGATAGACGCCCGCCGGCCCCCCTGCAAGGGCGAAAGCCCTGCCAGTCCCCCCCAACGCAAGGGGAATGAGGGGGGCCGTCAAGAGTTCAACGCAGGCGGGCGGAGGACGAGGTCCGGGACGTGCCCTTCGAGCGCCGCGGGCAGCCGCACGGCCCCGTCCCACTGCTGGCCGTTCTCCAGAAGGGCTGCGAACAGCCGGGGCACGGCCACGGCCGCGCCTCCGAGCGTGCGGACGAGGTCGGCCGCGCCGTGCGGCCCTGAGAAACGGGTATTCGTCCGCCGGGCCTGGTAGTCCGTGAAGTCCGAAAGGGCCGCCACGGGGAGCCACTCGGCCACGCCGGGTGCCCAGACCTCCAGATCGACTGTCCTGGCGGCGGCGTGGCTGAGGCGCGGGGCCGGGCGGGGCCGCCGGCGGTAAGGAAGGCCGAGGCGCCCCACAACCGCCTCGGCGGCCGCGACCGACCGGTCGAGCTCGGCGTCACCCTGGTCGGGGCGGCAGAAGACGTACAGCTCGACCGTGGGGAACTCGTGGAGACGCAACAGGCCCCGGCCGGTCCGGCCGTGGCTGCCCAGCTCAGCCCGGAAGGCCGGCCCGGCCGCCACGAACCGGCGCGGCAGAGACCCGGGTTCGAGCGTTTGGCCGGCGTAGAGGGTCGCCAGGTGCGGCTCGGCCCGCGGGACGAGGTAGAGCTGTCTGCCACCGGGCGATTCGACCGCGAACATCTTTTCCCGGAGCGTGGGCAGGTGGCCCGAGCCGAAGAGTTGGTCGGCCGTGGCGAGGGCCGGGCACCGCACCTCGTCGTAGCCGTGCTCGCGGGCATGGAGGTCCAGCATAAAAGCTACCAGGGCCCGGACGAGCCGGGCTCCCGGCTCCCGCCACGTCAGGAACCCCCGGCCGGTGGCAGCCTGCTCGGCAGGGGACGCCAGGCCGAGGGTCTCCAGGAGGTCGGCGTGGTGGAGCGGAGGGAAGGGGTAGGGCCAGGCGGGGGGCCCCGCGGCCTCAGGCGTCGGGTCGTCGGGAACGTCCGTGCGGGGGAGGTTCGGCAGGTCGGCCAGGGCCTGGCGCCGGGCGGCCTCCAGGTCGGCCAGTTCGCTCTCAGCGCCGCGAAGCTCCGCCCCGACCTCCCGGCCGAGGGCCTCGATCTCCTCGGTGTCGGCGCCGGCGCGGCGTCGGTCGGCCACCTCCTCGGCGATCCGGCGGCGGCGGACGTGCAGGACCTCGGCCACCTCCTGCCGCGCCAGCCACCGGTCGTCAATCTCGGTGGCCCGGTCGATGGCCTCCGGCCCGACGCCGCGGCGGGCCAGGGCGGCCTTGACGCGGGCCGGCTCGCCGCGAACCAGTGCCAGGTCGAGCATGGCGGACCAGCCGCCGCTACTCGCCGACCTTCGAGGCGAGGCTCTTGCGGGCCAGGTCGGCCAGCTCGATCTGGTTGCGGGCGATCCGCCGCTGACCGCGGGTCACGAACAGGCCCAGCAGGAGGACCAGGACCGCCAAGCCCAGGGCGAACAGGCCCAGGCTGTCGATCTTGTCCGCCAGGTCCTGCATGGCCTCGAGGAGCTGGCCGTTCGTGACGACCGCCTCGGCCGTTTCCTCCATCAATGGTTGAATGCTTTGGGCCATGGTTTCCCTCCCTGGGTTCCGGCGATGACGGCGCCCCGGGTGCTGTCCGCAAGGCGCCAGGCTTATGCGCTGGTGCGGCGAACCGGCTCAGGCGAGCCCGGCCGCCTGCTTCAGCTCGTCGGCGTACTCGGCCAGTGTATCCTCGAAGCAAGCCGGCTGCACGCCGAAGTCCACTTCCATCGGCCGCGTGTTGCAGGGCCGCGCCTCCAGCAGCATCGTCAGCTCGTCGGGCGTGAGGGCCGGGTTGGAGGTGACCTTGGCCTCGAGCCAGGCCGCGAGCCGCACGATAGGGACGGGGATCGGCACGAAGGTCTTGCCCCGGCCCCGGATGGCCCGCGACAGGATGGTGAAGAAGTCTCGGAGCTGGAGGACCTGGGGGCCGCCCACCTCGTAGGTCCGCGAGATGCTGATCGGCCGGTCGAGGGCCCGGGCGAACAGCTCGGCCACGTCCTCGACCCAGACGGGCTGGAGCGTCTGCCGGCCCGCCCCGATGAGGGGCATGGGGCCCTTGCGGGAGACCATCCGGGCCATCTGGACCATGAAGTCGCCGCGTGGTCCGTGGATGATGCCGGGCCGGAAGATCGTCCAGTCGAGGCCTGACGCGAGGACGGCGTCCTCGGCCTTCTGCTTCGAGACCATGTAAGGCGCGTCGATGCCTCGGGCCACGCCGAGGGCGCTCATGTGGAGGAGGCGGCGGATGCCGGCCGCACGGCAGGCCCGGATGACGTTCTCGGTCCCCTCGACGTGAACGGCCCGGAACGTGGCGTCCGCCTTCTCGCGGAGGATGCCGACGAGGTGGACGGCCGCATCGGCCCCGCGGGTGGCTTCGATGAGCTCGGCCGGGTTGCGGACGTCGCCAGGGCAGGCCGTGACCCGCTCGCCGTCGGGGAGGCGCCCCTGCGAGCCGGGCCGGACCAGGGCCCGGACGCAGCGACCCCCCGCCAGGAGCCGGGCCACGACGCGGCGCCCGACGAAACCCGTCCCGCCGGTGACGAAGACCGTCCGGGCGGCCTCGGCCATGGGGTCCCTCCGAAGGGTGCGCGCCGGGAGTTTGCCACGCCGAAGGCCCGCGGTCAACGAAAACCGCAAAACGCTGAATGAAAGGTCCGCCCTGTGGGGTAGTCCTTGCAGGCGGTCCCTGTTTGCCCTATGGTGTCGCCGCCCATGAGTGAGCCGCTTGTCATCGGCAGCCGGGCCAGCCACCTCGCCCTCGCCCAGTGCGAGTCGGTGACGGCGGGTCTGCGTGCCGCCTGGCCGGGCCTGGACGTGCGGGTCGAGGCGGTCCGCACGACGGGCGACCGACAGGCCGAGGCGCCGCTGGAGCGGCTGCCGGGCGTGGGGTTCTTCGTCAAGGAGCTGGAGGAAGCGCTCCTCGACGGACGGGTCGACCTGGCGGTCCACTCGATGAAAGACGTGCCGACCGTTTTGCCCGACGGGCTGGAGGTCGAGGCGTCGGTGCCGGAGCGGGCCGACCCGCGGGACTGCCTCGTGACGGTCGACGGGGCGGCCCTTGAGAGCCTGCCGGAGGGGGCCCGAGTCGGAACCAGCAGTCCCCGTCGTCGGGCGATGCTGCTGGCGGCCCGGCCGGATCTCGAGGTCGTACCGCTCCGCGGCAACGTCGATACGCGCCTGCGGAAGCTCGAGGACGGCCAGGTAGACGCGACGGTGCTGGCGCGGGCGGGCCTGGAGCGGCTCGGCGCGTTGAGCGAGCGGGCCGCCCCGTTCGCGACGGACGTGCTGCTGCCGACGGGAGGGCAGGGGGCCCTGGGCCTTGAGTTCCGGGCGGACGACGACGCCGTCCGGCAGCTGATCGCGGCCCTGAACGCCGAGGAGGACCGGCAGGCGGTCGTGGCGGAGCGGGCGGTCCTGCGCCGCCTCCGGGCCGGGTGCCGGACGCCGATTGGCGTCCTCGGCCGCGCCGAGGCCGACGGGCGGCTCGTCCTGGAGGCGTATCTGCTGGACGCCGACGGGACGGAGTCGCTGCGGGAGCGGACGACGGGCCCGGCGGCGGAGGCCGGCCGCGTCGGGACACAGCTGGCCGAGCGGCTGCTCGCGCGGGGGGCGGACCGGTTCATCCAGCCGCGGGCCTAGGAGGACACGTTGGCGAAGGCGCTGGAGATCCTGCTGCTGATTGTGGTTCCGCTCGCCTGGGGCCTGGGGTTTGACTACGTGTTCGAGCGGGTCTGCCGCCTCCGGGGACGGCCTCGCAGCCGCGAGGAAGGCGAGTGACGATGGGCGGACTGGAGAGCGTATCGCCCCACCTCTCGGGTCTCGTGCTGGGGGCGGCCCTGGCGGCGCTGGGGCTGGTGGTGGGCGTCCTGACGGGGCTGTTCGGCGTGGGCGGGGCGTTCCTCGTAACGCCGCTCCTGAACCTCCTGTTCGGGATCGATTACCGGGTGGCGGTGGCGAGCGGCCTGTGCTTTACGATCGGGTCGAGCGCGGCGGGCGCGTCGCGTCACCTTCGGATGCGGAACGTCGAGTGGCGGAGCACGGGCCTGATGGCGATCGGCGCGGTCGGCGGGGCGGTCGGCGGGGCGTTCCTGAACGATTTCCTGGATCACCGCTTCGGCACGGGCGAGTCCGAGACGTACACGCTGATCATGCACGGGCTCTACATCGTGCTGCTCGTGGCGACGGCGGCGATGCTTCTGAGGCGGCGCCCTGCCGACCGGTCGGGCCGGTCGCTGCTTCAACGTCTGCGCCTGGGACCCGACGTGGACCTGCCGGGGGCCGACCTGATGGGCGTCAGCATCGCGGGGGTCGTGGGGGTAGGGCTTGCGATCGGGATCATGAGTGGGCTGATGGGGATCGGCGGGGGGATCTTCATGATGCCGCTGCTGCTGCTCGTGGTGGGCCTCCGGCCGCACGTGGCGGTCGGCACCAGCCTCGGGGTGATCGTCTTCGGCTCGATCTCCGGGACGATCAAGTACGGGCTGGCCGGCGACGTCAACCTGTGGGTGGCGATGGCGCTTCTGGTGGGCAGCACGGTGGGCATCCAGATCGGGGCGTGGACCTGCGGCAAGATCGGCGGCCGGAGGCTGACGCGGTACTTCGCCATCCTGGTGCTGGCGGTGGTGGGGCTGCTGATTGTGGACTTCGTGCGGACCGCCGCGGGGTGAGGGGCCCTGGCGGCGGTCCGGGCGTGCCTGGATCGGGCGCGTTTTTTCCTGCAAGATGGGTGTTTTTTCGCCCTTTGGCCCCCCTAAAATGCGGAAGTGTCCCGGCCCCGGCGTCCGATAAGGGCAGGGGGGAGATTCCGGTTCGAACCTTTCTCGGCAAAGGACACCCATGAGCACCGTGATCCACGTGACGCACGAGGCGGTCCAGAAGGTGGGCGGCATCGGGGCCGTTCTCCAGGGCATCTTCACCGCCAAGGCCTACAACGACCGCGTCGAACGCTCGATCCTCGTCGGTCCCCTCGGCGATCCCGCCCTCCAGGACCTCCTGGAGAAGGCCGGCACCATCAAGTACTCCAGTCTCCGGGGCATGGACGAGGGGGGGTGGGCACAGAAGTTCCAGCCCGTCCAGCAGACTTACGGCGTCGGAGTCGTCTACGGCACGCGGACGTTCCGCGACCGGGCGACGGGCATCGAGAGCCACCCCGAGGTGATTCTGCTGGACGTGTCGAACCCCAACCCAGAGCGGCTCGACGAGTTCAAGCGGCTCCTCTACGAGCGGTTCGGCATCCGCAGCGACCTGTACCGCGAGTGGGAGTACGAGCAGTACGTCCGCCTGGCGGCGCCGGCGCTGGCGGCCCTGGACGTGATCGAGGCGACCGGCGAGGGACCGGCCGTCATCCTGGCCCACGAGTTCATGGGCATGCCCACGGCCCTGGCGGCCATCGCCCGCGACTCCGGCGCCTACCGCACCATCTTCTACGCCCACGAAGTGGCCACCATGCGGCGGATCGTCGAGGGCCATCCGGGCCACGACAGCATGTTCTACAACGTGCTGGAGCAGGCGATGGCCAAGGGCAAGTACGTCGAGGACATCTTCGGCCTCCAGGCCCCGTTCTTCAAGCACGCCCTGGTCTCGGCGGCCCGGTTTTCGGACGCCGTCCTCTGCGTCGGCGATCACGTCCTGTCGGAGATGAGGTTCCTGGCCACGGACTTCGAGGACCAGAACATCCGTCTGGCCTACAACGGGGTGCCGGCCTACGAAGTGACCGTCGAGGACACCGAGCAGTCGAAGGGCCGTCTCCAGAAGTACACGGAGAACCTGCTGGAGTACCGGCCGGAGTTCGTCTTCTCGCACGTGACGCGGATGGCCCTGTCGAAGGGCATGTGGCGGGACCTGAAGGTGCTGTGGCACCTGGAGAAGAAGTTCCGCGAGACGGGCCAGACGGGCGTGTTCTTCCTCCTGTCGAGCCAGCTCGGCGCCCCCCGCAAGGGCCACGAGGTGCTCGACATGGAAGGGCGGTACTCCTGGCCCGTCGGCCACCGCGAAGGCTACCCGGACCTCTCCGGCGGGGAGGCCGATTTCTACGTCCACATGCAGAAGTTCAACGCCTGCGCCCGCCAGATCAAGGTCCTCCTGGTGAACCAGTTCGGGTGGAACCGGGCGGCGTGTGGCGTGAAGATGCCCGAGGACATGGAGTTCCTGGACATCCGCAAGGGCACCGACATCGAGTTCGGCCAGTCGATCTACGAGCCGTTCGGCATCGCCCAGCTCGAGCCGCTCTCGTTCGGGGGCCTGTGCGTCATCACGAACATCTGCGGATGTGCGGGTTTCGTCTCGAAGGTCACCGGAGGCGAGGACGTACGCAACGTCCTTGTGGCCGACTACACGAAGCTGCCCGAGGGCACGACGCTCGACGACGCCCTCTCGATCGGCAGCCGCGAGCGGGACGCCCTGGAGGAGGAAGAGGCCGACCGCGTCGCGGACGAGATCCTGAAGCGTCTACCCGCCGACCACAAGGCCCGCGACGAAATGGTCCGGCAGGGCTACGAGCTGGCCCGGCAGATGTCGTGGGAAGTCGTCTGCGGCGACTACCTCCTGCCTGTGCTGGAAGACGTCGTTAAGTAGCCGGATGGCAACTTGAGGATGTAAGATGTCGCGTCGCGGCGACGAGGCCGCTGCAACGAGCGGCGGGCGGAAGCCCGCCGTGGCGCTGCGACGTCTACGGCCTGCCGCGCCGACCGCACCCCCAGCCGAAAGGACCTCCCATGGGTCGCACCATCACGGACCTGCCCGACCTCGTCTCGGGTCTCGGCACCGCCGAGCGGAAGCGATTCGACCGCCTGTTCGAGGTCGCTGCCGGCGAGGCCCGGGTCTTCCCGCCGGAGCCCATGGAGGACTGGATCGCGAAGGCCTTCGCGTACCTGGCGCCGACGCGGGAGGCGATCCTGGAGGCCATCCGCCGCCAGCCGATCGTCCACGTCCTGAACCGGGTCACCTGCCAGGCGACGCTCTTTAACGCCGTCCGGGCCCAGCGGCCCATCGAGGCCAAGGACGTCTCGGACGTGGAGGAGGCGGTCGAGTCGGCCCGCGCGAAGTGTGCGTTCTGCCGGCCGCTGGAGCTGACGCCCGAGAACACGTTCGGGCGCATCGCCGACAGGACTTGCGCGAACGTCGCGGCGTATGATGGGTGGCACGGACTGGTGGTGTTCGAGGAGCATTCGCCGCTCGAGTTTCGGACGGACCGGTTCTCGCCCGCCCGTGTCATGGAGCTCGTGAAGACGAGCCTGGCGTGGGCCGAGAAAGTCCGGGCCGAGGACGCCGAGGCACGGTACTTCTTCCTGATGTGGAACTGTCTGTGGAAGGCCGGCGCGAGCATCATCCACGGCCACGCCCAGATGACGGTCGGCCGCCGGTTCCACTACGGCAGGATCGAACGGCTGCGTCGCGACGCCGCGGCCTATCGCAACCAGCACGGGGCAGACTACTTCGGGGACCTCGCGGCCGCGCACGCCGACCTTGGCCTCGCGGCCGAGTGGGACGGCGTGCGGGCGCTTGCGCACCTGGTGCCGGTCAAGGAGAAGGAGATCGTGCTCGTCTGCCCGGCGCTCGACGCGCCGGAGACGGCCGAGGCGATCTATCGGGCCCTTCGCGCCTACGCCGACCTGGACGTCAAGTGCTACAACCTGGCGGTCTACATGCCGCCGATGGGCGAGGCGGACCCGGCGTGGGAAGGGTTCCCGGTGCTGGTCCACCTGGTGGACCGGGGGGACCCGGGGGCGAAGACGGCCGACGTCGGGGCGATGGAACTCTATTCCTCGAGCGTCGTCTCGAGCGATCCGTTCCGCCTGGCCGAGGCGATGCAGGCCGCCACGTAACCAGCGGCGCGCACCGGGCAAGTTCACCCGCCTCAGGCGGGCCCGGCGGCTGACTGCTGACTGCGGCGCCGTTTCACTCGCCCTGCCGCTCGTTCCACAGGCGGTCGATCTTGGCCGCCACGATGAAGTCGTTCTCCACCAGGCCGTCCACCTTGTGGGTGAAGAGCTCCAGCCGCACCTTGCCGTAGGTGAAGTGGAACCAGGGATGGTGGCCCTCTTGCTCGGCGATCTCGCCGACCTGGTTGACGAATTCCAGGGCCCCCTTGAAGCCGTCGAACTTGAACGTCCGCTCCAGGTGATGTTCGTCGACGACGTCCCAGTCGGGGACGTTCTTGGCCAGGATTTTCAGGGGCGCGCCCTTGAGGGCCGGGGCCCCCTCTTCGCACGGCGTGCACGTCTTGTCCGCTAAGGCCTGCTCGGCCATGGGGAGTCTCCTTTCGGTGCGTTGCGCGCGGCCGATACAGTCATCCAGTATAGGCAGGCGGCGCCGCGCGTGTGAAGGGGCGGGCGAAATGGCCGCTTGCGGCCTAGCCATCCATCATTACCGCCCCAATTCGCGGCCGCGGTCGCGGGCGGCGCGGACCGCTTCCAAGACCACCCGCTCCAGGTCCAGGCCCTTGAACGTGCGGATGGCGGACTCGGTCGTGCCGCCGGGGCTGGTGACCTTCTCGCGGAGGGCCTCGGCGGATTCGCCGGACTCGGCGAGCAGCCGGGCCGCCCCCTCGAAGGTGACCCGGGCGAGGCGGGTCGCCTGGTCGGCCTCCAGGCCCAGCTCCGTCCCGGCCTTCGCCAGCAGTTCCGCCAGGTAGAAGAAGTACGCCGGCCCCGAGCCCGACACCGCCGTGACCGCGTCCATCAGCTCCTCCGGGACGCGGACGACCTCGGCCGCGGCGCCGAGGAGACGCTCCGCCGCCTGGAGGTCGTCCTCAGTTGCGCTCGACCCGCCGCAGACCGCCGCGATGCCGCGCCCGACGAGCATCGGCGTGTTGGGCATGGCCCGGACGACGCGGGTGCCCGTGGCCAGGACCTCCTCGATATGGGTCGTCGAGACGCCGGCGGCGATCGAGAGGACGAGCTTCTCGGGGCCGAACGCGCTGCCGATCGGAGCCAGGGCCTTGTCCAGGACCTGCGGCTTGACGGCGACGAGGACCGTCGGGGCCGCCTCGACGACCGCCAGGTTCTCCTCGACCGTCCGGACGCCCAGCGCGTCCGTGAACAGGCGGCGGCGATCCTCGTCGGGGTCGGCGGCCAGGATGCGTCCCTTGGGGAGGACCTTGGCGGCCAGGATGCCCCGGACGATGGCCTCGGCCATGTTGCCGGCCCCGATGAGGCCGAGTTCGATTCGTGCGGGCATGGGCGTTGCCTCGTAATGGCAGCTCGCGTGCTTCGAGCTGCGCCCCTCGTTCAGGTTTCGTTTTGGCCGGTGAACGTACCTGCGCCTGCCGGTCGCCCCGGCGACCTCCCGGTCATCGCTCGTGGATGGCTGAACGTCCTACTTCTCTTTGGCGAAGACGCCTTCCTCTCGCCAGAAGATCATGAGCCGCTCGGCCTCCTCGGTCATGCTGTTGAGGTTCTCGACGAGCGTCAGGAGGGCTTCGTGCAGCTTCTCGTCCGTCAGGAGCTTGCCGGCGGTGCCTTTGCCGGCCCGAAGGTCCTGGGCGATGGCGGTCAGGCCCTCGACGAGCTTGCCGGCCTTCTCGGCGTCCTGGGCGATCTTCGCGATCATTTCGTCGGCGTTGCCGGCCGTCTTGCGGGCCGTGGCGAGGGTCTCGCGGGTGGCCGTGCCGGTTGCCTTGACCTCCTTCTCGACCTCGGTCATCGTCTTGCGGGCTTCCGTGAGGGTGGTCGAGAGCTCCTCGGCGCTTTTGCGGGCGGCCGTGATGAGCTTGCGGGTCTCCTCGTCCTGGATGAAGCCCCGCAGGGCCGCCGCGGTGTCACTGAGTTGATCGAGGGTAGCCGGCAGGTTCACCGGCTTGCCGGCCTTGACGTCTTTCACGGTCCGGGGCTCGGTCAGCTCCCGGACGTTGTTGATGAGGGCCTTAAGGTCCTCCGTTTCCTTCGTCAGAGCGGTGACGCGGTCCATGACGCCCTCGGGGAGGAAGCTGTGGGGCTTGACGACGACGTCCCGCACGACGGCGGTGTCGTCGGTGGGCAGCGGCTTGCCGACGGGCTTCGCGGCCGTGCGGAAGTCGATGAAGGCGTCGCCCATGGCGCCCCATTCGACGAAAAGCGTGGCGTCGTCGGGGACCGGCTCGTCCTCGTAGATCTTCATGACGAGCCAGACGCCCGGCCGCTCGGGCAGGCTCGACTCGACTCCCGAGACCTGGCCGACGACGATGCCGTCGCGATGGACCCGCTTGCCCTCGCGGATGCCGCCGCTGTTTTCGAGATGGGCCCGGACCTCGTAGCCCCCCCGCAGGACGCCCGCGACGCCCTCGAACCAAACGATCAGGGCGGCCAGGAGGGCCAGCCCCCCCGCGACGAACAGGCCCACGATGAAGTGCTTCGTATTGCTCATGACTGGCTTCCCTGGCCGCTGGCCTCGTGCGGGCCGTGGTCCAGCTCGGCCCGGCCCTGAATGAACCGCTGGACCCGCTTGTCCTGGTGCGTCCGGATGTCGTCGGGCGTGCCGTCGGCGATGATCCCGCCCCCGTAGAGCATGACCAGCCGGTCGCCGACCGTGTAGGCGCTCGCGATATCGTGCGTGACGACGATGCTGGTGGCCCCGAGCTCCTTCTGGCACCGCAGGATCAACTGATTGATCGTGTCGCCGGTGACGGGGTCGAGGCCCGAGGTCGGCTCGTCGTAGAGGATGACCTCGGGGTCCATGGCGATGGCCCGGGCCAGGCCGACGCGCTTCTTCATCCCCCCGGAAAGCTCTTCCGGCAGGAGGTCTTCGGTCCCGTCCATGTCGACGAGGCGGAGCCGGTCGGCGACGATGCGGCGGACCTCCTGTTCCGGCAGACGGCGATGCTCCCGCAGGCCGAACGCCACGTTCTCAAAGACCGTGAGATAGTCGAAAAGCGCCGCCCCTTGAAAGAGCATTCCGAAGCGGGTGCGGACGTCGGTCAGATCCCGCTCGGAGAGCCCCGTGATCTCCGTGCCATCGACGTGGATCTGCCCCCGATCGGGCTTCATCAGGCCGAGCACCAGCTTCAGCAGGACGCTCTTGCCGACGCCGCTCTGCCCCAGCACGACCGTCGTCTGCCCCCGGCACAGGGTCAGCGAGAGGTCGTTGAAGACGACCTTCCCGCCGAAGGCCTTCGAGACGTCCTCCAGACGGATGATGGGTTCGCACGGGCCGATCGATGGCGGCACGTTGGGCGGCGGCTCGGTCATAGGAAGATCGCCTCCCGGCCCCAGATAAGATTGTATAGGGCCTGGAGGAACATCACGATGAAGAGGTCCAGCAGGAGGATGGCCATGAAGCTGGCGACGAAGGCCTCGGTGGCGGCCCGGCCGACGCCCTCGGCGCCCTGGCGGCTCTGGAACCCCTTGTAGCAGGAGATCAGGGCGATCGACGCCCCGAAAAAGGCCGTCTTGATCACCCCGGCGAAGATGTCCCAGTTCTCGATGGCCTCCTCGCTTCGCAGCCAGTACTCGTGCGTGTCCACGCCGTAGCTCCAGGCGATGACGAACCCCCCGAGGATGCCCACGAAGTCGCAGTAGAGCGTCAGGAACGGGATCAGGAGGAACGTCGCGAGGAACCGCGGCACGACCAGGTGCCGGATCGGATCGGCCCCGAGGGCCCGCATGGCGTCGATCTGCTCGGTGACCTTCATCGTCCCCAGTTCGGCCGCCAGGGCCCCGCCTACGCGCCCGGCGAGCATGATCCCCGCCAGCACCGGCCCCAGCTCCTTGATGACCGACAGGTTGATGACGCTGCCCGACCAGGCGGCCCGGCCGATCGACTCGAAGTGGAAGTACGACTGGACCGCCAGGACCATCCCGACGAACGCCCCCGTGATCAGGATCACCGGCAGGCTTCGGACGCCGATCTCGAACATCTGGGGGCCGATGAGCCGCCACCGCGGCATGCCGGTGACGAGCCAGCGGAAGACGTGGACGCAGAAGATGGCGAAACGGCCGAGGCCCGTCATCTGGTCGATGAAGGACCGTCCGAGCCGAGTGATGGGGTTTGCCTGGGCCACGCCGGTCCCTCTCGTGCCGCCCTGTGACCCGCCTCGCAGGGCCGCACCGGTCACCCGCCCATCCTAAGCCGCCTCGGGGGGTGAATCAAGGGACGGGTACGGCGCGCGGGGACAGTCAAGAGGCACGCGCTCACTCAGCGAGCGCCGGATTGCCCCGTGGGGTCCGCCGGCACGCCGGCGCAAGGGTCGGCCTGCTTCTCGCCCTCGGCCGGCTGCTCGTCGGCGGGCTGCTCCTCTGTCGGCTCGAACTCGAGCGCCGCCGAGTTGATGCAGTACCTGAGGCCCGTCGGTTCCGGGCCGTCGGCGAAGACGTGGCCCAGGTGGGCGTCGCATCGGCTGCAAAGGACCTCCGTCCGCGTCATGAAAAGCGACCGGTCCTCGCGCTCCGCGACGTTCGACTCGTCCACCGGCTTGTAGTAGCTCGGCCAGCCCGTGCCGGACGCGAACTTTGCCTCCGAGCTGAAAAGCGGCCGGCCGCAGCAGACGCACCGGTAGAGGCCCGCTCGTTTCTCGTCCCAATACTTGCCGCTGAAGGCCCGTTCGGTGCCCGCCTTGCGGGTGATGCGGTATTGTTCGGGGGTGAGCTGCTCGCGCCACTCGGCGTCGGTCTTGGTGACCTTCTCGCCTGTCGCCATATCGGTTGGGGGCGCTTCGTCCGGCCGCCGGGCCGTCTCGGCCTGGGGGTGGGGATGAGGGTCGGTCATGGGAATGCTCTCCGCGTGTTGGGCGCCGCCGGCGCCGCAGCCGGGCGCCAGGACCGCCAAGGTCGCCGCCAGGCACCCGTTGATGATCGCCGTGCGCACGGTCACCCCTCCGGACTCATCCATTCTAGGCGTGCCGCGAGCCGGCGGGCAAGGCGTGCAGGCGGAGCACCCCGCCGCAGCTTTTCCGCGTGCCTTGTGGGACACCAACGGTATCATCCCATGGGCCGAGGAGTGATCGAGGAAGGAGGAAGTCATGGCCGGGACGAGCAGGACGGTTCGCGTCGCGTTGGTGGGAGCGTTCCTCGTGGCGGTCGGCGGAGGCACTGCCCGCGGTGCCGGCTTCGTCCCGCCGCCGGACGACCACCTCGTCAACGTCCAGGCCGACGCCGGGGCCAAGGGCGATGGGCTGACCGACGACACGGCCGCCCTGAAGGCCGTCTTCGAGGCCGGCAAGGCGAACCCCCACCCCAAGTTCGGGAACGCCCGATTCATCTATATCCCCGACGGCGTCTACCTGGTCAGCGACCGCATCCACGTCGGCGACAAACGGAAGTTCATCATCGGCCAGAGCCGCGACGGGACCGTCATCCGTCTGAAGGACCGCTCCCCCGGCTTCCAGGACCCCGCCAAGCCCCTGCCGGTCATCAACTTCGGAAGCGGTTCCCGCAAAGGCTGGCAGTTTGCCCAGAACTTCAACCAGCGGATGCTCAACCTGACCATCGAGGTCGGCAAGGGCAATCCCGGCGCGACCGCCGTCCTCTATCACACGAACAACAGCGGCGGCCTGTACCACCTGACGCTCCGCTCGTCCGACCCCGACCGGCTCGGGGCCTACGGGCTCCATCTCTCGAGCGGCCCGGGGCCCGGCCTCGTCTGGGACGTCCTCGTCGACGGGTTCAACGTCGGCTGCCGCATCGACGGCGGTCTGCATAGCATGACGGTCGCCAAGCTGACCGTCCGCAATCAGCGGCAGTGCGGTTACGAGGCCGATGACAACCTGACCAGCCTGTGGCAGTTCCGCAGCACGAACCGCGTCCCCGCCATCGTCGTCCGCCGGGGGCACTTCGTCCTCCTGGATGCCGAGTGCGACGGCGGGGCCACCGACGAGGCCGCCGTCCGGGTCGAAGGCGGCATGGTCTTCTGCCGCAACGTCAAGACGAGCGGCTACGGGAAGGCCCTGGTGGCCAGGCCTGGCAAGGCGGCCGAGGCCGTCACACTGGCCGGACCGACCGTCGAGGAGTTCGTCCGCCCGAAGGCGTACAGCCTGTTCGGCAACCCGGCCGAATCGCTCGACCTGCCGATCGAGGAGCCGCCGATCTCGGTCGACGACTGGGGGGATGCCGGTTCCTGGACGGTCATCAAGCCGGGCCCCGACTCCGGCCAGCGGATCCAGAAGGCCATCGACGACGGGGCCGAGCAGATCTACCTCCTCGGCGGTGAACTCCATCGCATCTACGACACCATTCACGTCCGGAACAAAGTCCGCCGCATCTTCGGGGTCGGCACCGTCTACCGCACCGTTGCCGACCCCGAGGGTGTCGACCGCTTCGGCCAGGACTCGCTCGACCCCGGCGCCGTTCCGGGCGCCAAGGTCGTGCCGGGCATCAAGAAGCCGCTCTGGCTCATCGAGGACGGCGAGCCCGACACGGTCTACCTGGAGTTCATCAACGATTCCTACGGCAAGGCCCAGTGGAAGCTCCATCACGCCTCGAAGCGGACGCTCGTCTGCCGCAACGCCGGGGGCCTCTATCGCAATTCCGTCACCGGCGGGAAGGCGTTCTTCCTCGACGCCGGCCCCGGCGCCGGGACCGTCATCAAGGGCCCCCAGCAGGTCTGGGCCTGGCAGACCAACACCGAGAGCTATGTGCACAACCCCCACATCCTGAACGACGGCGGGATGCTCGTCATCTGCGGCTACAAGATCGAGAAGGACCGGACCAACGTCGGGACGATCGGTGGCGGATGGACGGAAGTCCTCGGCGGGCTGCTCTACAAGAACCGGCAGCGGATCGACATGCAGCCGGCGTTCGTCAACCGCGATTCCAACCTGTCCGTCTCGATCGGCCACGCCGGCAAGGGCTACGACGCGTTGGTCGTGGAGACGCGGGGCCGGCAGGTCCGGGCCCTGACGCCGCAGATGCTCGGCGGCCAGTGGGTGCCTCTCTATGCGGGATGGCAACAGGCCCCCGGCCGCTGAAGGGGTGGCCGGACGCACCGAGGCGCGGCCCGGCTGACGACTGTCCGACAGGCGCATCGGCGGGAGGTCGAACGATGGACGCAGTGCCGCTTTGGCGGTGGGCGTTCCTGGCCGGCCCGGCCGCGGGCGCGTGGCTCTTCGCCCTGGCCGCCGCGGCCGCCGAAGCAGGCGCCGGCAGACCGAGGGCCGCCACCTGGCAGGCCGACCCCGAACTCGTCCAGTCGCTCGCCAGGAAGCGCGGCAACACGGTGTACGACGAGTCCAAGGTGCCCGGCTACGTCCTGCCCGACCCCCTCACGATGGCCGACGGCACCAAGGTGACCCACTCGAAGCAGTGGCCGGCCCGACGGGCCGAGGTCCTGCACCTCTTCCGCACACGCGTCTACGGCCGGGCGCCCGGAAGGCCCGAGGGGATGACCTTCGAGGTCTTCGACGACACCGCGAAGGCCCTCGGCGGAAAGGCCCGCCGCAAGCAGGTGGCGATTCGCCTGACCGGCCGCGAGACCGGACCGCGGATGGACCTGCTCATCTATCTGCCGGCCGGAGCAAAGGGCCCCGTGCCGGCGTTCCTGCTCCTGAACTTCCGGGGCAACCATTCCATCTGCGACGATCCGGCCATCCGCCTGTCGACGAGCTGGATGCGGCCGGGCGACGGCGTCGCGGACCACCGGGCCACCGAGAAGGCCCGCGGTGCGGCCGCCAAACGCTTCCCTGTCGAGATGGTCCTGGGGCGCGGCTACGCCCTGGCCACCGTGTACTACGGCGACATCGACCCGGATCACCATGACGGGTTCAGGAACGGGGTGCACGGGGCGTTCGACAAGGGCGACCGCGGCCCGGACGCCTGGGGCAGCATCGCCGCCTGGGCCTGGGGCCTGAGCCGGGCACTCGATTACCTCCAGACCGACAGGGACGTCGACGCCAGGCGCGTGGCCGTGCTGGGCCACTCGCGGCTCGGCAAGACCGCCCTCTGGGCGGGGGCCGAGGACCAGCGGTTCGCCGTCGTCATCTCGAACGATTCGGGGTGCGGCGGGGCGGCGCTGTCGCGGCGGGCCTTCGGCGAGACCGTCGAACGCATCAACAGGTCCTTCCCCCATTGGTTTTGCGAGACCTTCAAGAGGTACGGCGGCCGCGAAGGCGACCTGCCCGTGGACCAGCACATGCTCGTGGCCCTGGCGGCCCCCCGGCCGGTCTACGTCGCCAGCGCCGACCGCGACCTGTGGGCCGACCCGCGCGGCGAGTTCCTCTCGTGCAAGCACGCCGACCCGGTGTACCGGCTGCTCGGCACCGAGGGCCTGCCGACCGACACGATGCCGCCGCTCGATAGGCCCGTCATGGGCCGCATCGGCTACCACGTGCGGAGCGGCGGGCACGACCTTTCGGAGTACGACTGGCGGCAGTACCTCGAGTTTGCGGACAAGCACTTCCGCCGGTGACGGACGGTGCCGAAGCGGCGCCTCGCGCGAAGGCGCGAGGAACGGCGAAACCCTGAGGTCGAGGCGGAAGCCTGATCCGGCGGCGGGTAGGCGGGCTTGACCGGGAGAGATCTGAGCACTGCGGCAAGAGCCGCAAGTCCGCTTTCACAAGAGCCCCCAAGGTGGTGCCGAAGGTGGGAGTCGAACCCACACGGGGAGTGAACCCCACGGGATTTTGAATCCCGCGCGTCTGCCGATTCCGCCACTTCGGCACGGAGTATGAGGCTACCTGCCGGGGTGGCGCAAGTCAAGCCGCAGGCCCATGGTGCGCGGTGGCCCGCCCGGCGCGACGAGCCCAGCGTCGGGCAGGTGATGGACGGCTAGTCGGCCATCGAGGCGAAGGCCCCGTTGGCCCACTTCAGCGACCGGCCGAACAGGTCCGGGAAGAGCCGCTCGTCCAGCTTGGCGGCGGCGGCGCTGCGGAGGAACCCGTCCCAGTCGGCCCGCTCGTAGGCGGTGATCGTCTGGTGGATCAGGCCTTGCTTGTTGCTCCCGCCCAGCAGGGCATCCCGGATGCCTTCGCTGACGGGCAGCTTCTCCAGGGCGTGCTCCATGGGGACGTCGAGCAGGGCATCGATCAGGCTGAACATCCCCATCAGGAACAGCTCGGGGGCGTGGGGCTGCATGCCGGCCGGCTCGGCCAGGCCTTCGGCCATCCGGGCCCGGGTCATGGCCCGAAGGAGCAGCTCGCTGGGCTTGTCCTCGGCCAGGTTCCTCAGCGACACCAGGGCCGCCCACTTCTTGATCTCCCGCGGTCCGAGCCACACCAGGGCGTGGTGGATCGATTCGATCTTGTGCTTCAGGCCGAACCAGACGGAGTTGATGTAGCGCATCAGCCGGTACGTGAGGGAGACGTCCTGCTTGATGACCTCTTCGAGCTCGGCATAGGGGATCTCGGGCTGGGCCACCTTCTCCAGCACCTGGAGATGGACGAGCTGGTTCGTGGGGATGGTGTGGCCCTCGTGAATGACCGGCTTGGCGAAGAAGTAGCCCTGGAAGTAGGCGTAGCCGGCGTCGTTGGCCTCGTCGAACTCCTCGTGGGTCTCGACCTTCTCGGCCAGGGCCCGGATGCCGCGCCCGTGGAGGCCGTCGGCGATGCGGCGGCGCTGCTCGGGCGTCGTGCCCATGAAGTCGACCTTGACGATGTCGGCGAAGTCCAGCAGGGGGCTGCCCTCGTGGTCCAGGACGAAGTCGTCCAGGGCCAGCGTGTAGCCGGCGGCCTTGAGCTGCTTACAGGCGGCGAGGACCTGTTCGTCCGGCTCGACGTCCTCGAGGACCTCGATGACGACCTGGTCGTGGGGAAGCAGGTCGGGGACGCCGCCGACGAGCAGGTCGCGGGTGAAGTTGACGAAGGCTCGCCGGCCGCCGGTCAGCTCCTCCAGGCCGACGTCGAACAGGGCCCCCGAGATGACGTCCAGGGTGCAGGCGTTGGCGTCGTCGATGCGGGACCGGTTCTCCCGGCTGGAGCGGAACAGGAGCTCGTACGCGTAGGGCTCCTTGTCCGGCTGGAAGATGGGTTGGCGGGCGACGAAGACGTCGGCCTGGGCGGTCGAGGCGGGCATGGCATCCCCTACTTGTCTTGGGCCATGTCCCGTGGTCCCAGCGTCGTCCGGCCCGCGCAGGGGGCCGGTTCGGCCGTGCGGCCGGCACTGCGCGTCCGCTTCTGATATCGGCGCGCCCAGGGGGGACGTTTCAGCGATTCCGAGCGGCGCGAGGCCGGTTTTTCGCCGCTCAGCGTGCGTCCGGCCGGCGCCCACGACGGACAGGGGCCCCGGGGCGTCAGGCCCGGCGGATCCGCTGGCGGATGTTGTCCAGCACGTTCATGAAGTTGATGTACGAATCGTAGGGCGACTCGTACGGGTTAAAGTATTTATGGACATCACCATCTGCAAACCACTTCGTGCACATGTAGTAGAAGTGGTCGGAGGTCTGGAGCCGCCCCCAGTCGTGCAGGAGCCGGGGGTCGGCGGCGCCCTTGACGGGGCCCTCCAGCCGGTACAGCTCGTGCAGGGCGTTCGACTGCATGGCGTTGCCGAGCCAGGCCGAGAGGTCCCGCTCCATGTCGGCCCAGGAGATCATGTGGGGGATATCGAGCTCGGCGACGGGGGGATAGGTGGCCAGGGCCTGCGACAGGGTCATGAAGTTGTTGTCCGGGTGTTTCATGACTTGCTTGGGCAGGTGGTACATGAAATCGAAAATGCCGGTGTCGGCCCACTGGTGCTCGCCGAAGGTTTCATAGTCCATGAAGAGGTTGACGACGAACCCGTTGCCGTTGACCTGGTCGACCCAGCGGGCGAACTTCTCGGCCCTCAGGGGCCATTCCTTCCAGTCGCGGTTCGAGAAGCGGAAGGCGATGTCGTCGGAGAGCCGATAGTTCTTCAGGAGCAGGCCGATGCGGTCCGCCCCGATGGGCCGATAGACGAAGTCCGGCGACCGGTAGCCCAGGATGTGGTCGGCCCCCTCGGCCAGGATGCCCCGGTAGCCCATGTCCTGGACGAAGTGCGCGAGGTCGTTGTTGTAGATCAGCTCCGTGTTGCGGAAGACGGTGGGCCGGTAGCCGAACAGTTCGCTCGTCTTGGCGGCGTGGGCGTTGACTTGGTCGCGGAACTCCTCGCGGCTGTAGAGAAACGCCAGGCTGTGGTAGTAGGTCTCGGCGAGGAGCTCGACGCGGCCGGTATCGACCAGCTCGCGGAACGAGTCGATCACCTCCGGGGCCCACCGCTCGAACTGCTCCAGGGCGACGCCCGTGATGGAGAACGTGCAGGAGAACCGCTCGTCGTGCTGCCGCAGCAGCTCCAGCAGGACCCGGTTCGCCGGCAGGTAGCACTTGGCGGCGACCTTGCGGAGGATTTCGGCGTTCTTGTAGTCGTCGAAGTAGTTCGGGTCGGAATCGAAAACGCTGTACCGCCGCAGACGGAACGGCTGGTGGACCTGGAAATAGAAACAAACGCTAGCCATCGCGCTTCGCCCCATAGGGCTGCGCGGCGACTCCCCGAGCCGCCGCGCCGATAGACCCAGCCGCACGCTCGCTTACGCCTGGCCGAGGACCTCGCGGTACACGTCCATGCAGGCCCGGGCCGAATCGTCCCAGGAGAATTTCCGGGCCTCGAACGCCCCGTGTTCCCGAAGGGTCTTCTGGAGGGGAGGATGGCGGAGGACGGCGATGATCTTGTTGGCCATTTCGTTGATGTCCCAGAAATCCACCTTCAGGGCGTGGGTCAGGATCTCGCTGACGCCGCTCTGTTTCGAGATCAGCACCGGCACGTCGTGCGACAGCGCCTCCAGCGGCGCCAGACCGAACGGCTCCGAGACGCTCGGCATGACGTACAGGTCGGCCATCCGGAAAACCCGGTCCACGTCGCTGCCCCGCAGGAACCCGGTGAACGTCACCCGGTGGCCGATCCCCAGCCCCGCCGCCAGCTCGATCATCCGCTTGATCATGTCCCCCGAGCCGGCCATGACGAACTTGACGTTGTCCATGACCTCCAGGACCTTCTTGGCGGCCGCCAGGAAGTATTCGGGCCCCTTCTGCATCGTGATCCGCCCCAGGAACAGGACGATCTTGTCGTCTTTTTCGATCCGCTCGACGGTGTGGGGAAGCGGCTCGCCGTTGATCGTGATGGCGTTGTAGATGACGCGGCACTTCGAGGCCGGCACGCCGTAGCGGCTGGTGCAGATGCCCTGGGTCAGCCGGCTGACGCAGATGACGCGGTCCGCGCCGTGCATGCCGGCCCGCTCGATGTCGTAGACCCGCTGGTTGACGTTGCTGCCGCTGCGGTCGAACTCCGTCGAGTGGATGTGGACGATGAGCGGCTTGCCGGCGAGGGCGGCGATCGACAGGCCTCCTGGGTACGTCATCCAGTCGTGGGCGTGGACGATGTCGAACGCGCTCTGCCGGGCCACCTCGGCCGCCAGGCGGGCGTAACGGTGGATCTCGCCCAGGAGGTCGCCGGCGTAGTTGCCCGGCCCGCCGATCACCCCGAGGCTCGTGGGCCGGGTGGCTGCGTCGGCCGGCGCGGGCGCCGGGCTGGACGGTTCGGCCAGCGTGTGGGTCCGGCCCTGAGACTGGACTTCCCGCTGTTCGCGGTACTGCTGGGCGTACTGGGCCTCCGTCAGGTACGGGGTCAAGCCCGACTCGATCGGGATCAGCCGGACGTGCTCCAGGCCGTCCACCGTCCAGTAAGTGTGGCTCCGTCCGTCCTGCCGCTCCTTCAGCGACATGATGTGGACCCGGCCCAGTTGGGCCTCGGTGGCCCCCCGGGGCAGGACGAACAGGACCTCCGTTCCCAGGTCCGACAGGGCCTTCGTGAGGCCGTAGCAGGCGGTCCCGAGACCCCCGCTGATAAAGGGCGGGAACTCCCACCCCAGCATCAGAACTCTCATGGCAGTATGTCCAAAGCTCCCGTGCCGACAGGCGGCGGCACGAATCCGCTCTGAACCCCTCTTACGTGGAACCGAGGGAAGAGCCGGACCGGGCTCCCCCGCAGTCGCCCATTCTAAGCCGTCCTCGGGCGCGGTGTCAACTCTGTTAGCCCTTCAGGATTCGGTCCGCATGATGCGACGCCGCGCCACGACTGCCGGCGCGGTTCGCGGGCCTCGTCCGACCCCCGGACGGGCCGCCGCGGCTAACCCAGGCGTTCAGCGACCTCCCGGGCCCAGTAGGTCAGCACCAGGTCCGCCCCGGCCCGTCGAAGGCCCAGCAGGACCTCCCGGATGACCGACGCCCGGTCGATCCACCCGGCCGCCGCAGCCGCCTCGACCATGGCGTACTCGCCGCTGACGCTGTAGGCCGCCACCGGCACGCCGAACGCTTCCTTGACCCGTCGGATCACGTCGCCGCAGGCCAGGGCGGGCTTGACGAGGAGGATGTCGGCCCCCTCCTCCAGATCGGCAGCGGCTTCCCGCAGGGCCTCGTCCCCGTTCCTCAGGTCCATCTGGTACCCCCGGCGGTCGCCGAACCGGGGGGGGCTTTCGGCGGCGTTGCGGAACGGACCGTAGAAGCTCGACGCGTACTTCACCGCGTACGACATGATCGGCACGTGCGCCAGGTCGGCCGCGTCCAGGGCCAGCCGGATCGACCGGACGCGGCCGTCCATCATGTCGCTCGGGGCCACCATGTCGGCCCCAGCCTCGGCGCACGTGACGGCCATCGATGCCAGCCGCTCGAGCGTCGCGTCGTTGTCGACCGTGGGATGCGCGCGGCCGGCCGCGCTGCCCGTCCGAGCGTCACCCGAAGCTCCCTGCTCGAGGATGCCGCAGTGGCCGTGGTCGGTGTACTCGCACAGGCACACGTCGCAGATGACCGCCAGGTCGGGCACGTCCGCCTTGATCGCCCGGACGGACCGCTGGACGATCCCCTCGGGGTCGGTGGCTGCCGAGCCGACGGCGTCCTTCTCGCGCGGAATGCCGAAAAGGACTACCGCCCCGACGCCGGCGTCGCGGACCCGGGCGGCCTCCTTGACGAGCTCGTCGAGGCCGAGCTGCTCCTGGCCCGGCATCCCGTTGATCCGGGCCCGCCCCCTCAGGTCTTCCTTGACGAACAGCGGCTGGACGAGGTGGCGGGCCTCCAGGCACGTTTCGGCCACCATCTCGCGGAGGATCGGATGGTCGCGGAGGCGGCGGGCGCGGTACTCCGGAAAACGCATGGCGGACCTCTCACGTCGATCCCGACGTACGTCGAGACACCGTACCGCCGGACGCCCTGCCACGCAACTGCTAACAGGCCGGCGCAAGTCGGCAAGCGAGGGCGACGACACGGGTGCACGTGTCCCGCCGCCCCCCGACCACGCTCAAGGCCGCCCTGAGGCCCTCGAAGGGCGGCGGGCTCGGTGGCGCCGCGAAGTCTGCACAAGTCGTGACCCGTGCCGCTTTCAGCGTCAGGCCTGCCTCAGACCAGGTCGGCCGCCTTGGCGTCGTCGCTCGTCTGAAGGACGACGGTGGCCTCGTCGGCGTCGCCGGCGGTGGCGTAGACGAGCTGGATGTTGATGCCCGCGTCGGCCAGCTTGCGGGCGATCTGGCTAAGGGCCCCCGGCGTGTTGGGGACCTTGACGCACACGCCGGGCGAGAAGTCGCAGCTGTCGGCGACTTCGCTCACGGCCGCGCACGCCTTTTCGTTGTTGTCGGTGACCATCAGCAGGTTGCCCGTGCTGCCTTCCACCCAGGCGCAGATCGCCAGGATGTTGACGCCGGCTGCCTTGACCTTGTCGGTGACCTCGGCCAAGCGGCCGACCTGGTCGCTGACGGACGCCTTGATTGACTGAATCTGCTCGGCCATCGTGGTTCCTCCCTCGCCTTTTCCCTTGGAATCCCGGCGAGCGGACCGCTTCCCGCTCCGAACAGGCATGATACCACGCGGCAAGTCAGTCGTGGGACCGAATCAGAAAACGGCCTCGGTCGGCCGCGGCAAAGCCGGGCGGCTGCCGGACCCGCCGGCGCAAGAACTCCGCCACCTCGGCCTTGCCGGCCTGCCCTTCCGCGACCGACATCGTCAGGTCATAAAGGCTGCCTCGGGGCGTTTCGATTTCCACCCCGTTCAGGTCCAGGAATGTCAGCGCAGCGACCACGCCGGTGCGCTTGTTCCCGTCGAGGAACGGATGGTTCTGCACGATTTCGAAGAGGTAGGCGGCGCCATTTCGAACAGATCACCGTGCAGATGCTGGCCGCCGAAGGTCGCCCGCGGCTGAGCGACGGCCGATTCGAGCAGCCCAAGGTCACGGACGCCTTGCGTGCCGCCGTAGAGTTCGACTTGGTTCCGGTGCAAAAACAGAACGTCCTGAAGCGAAAGGAAATCAGTCATGGCGAGTCACTTGGCCAGACGCTGGAGGTCGTCGCCGTACTTGCGGTTGATCTTCTCGAGCGACGACCGCAGCTTCTCCTGGCGCTTCCGGTCCCGCACCGGACTCACGAGCAGGCGGTCGCCGTCGGTGGTGAGTTCGAGCGGCGTTTCCGGCGTGATGCGCAAGAGATCCAGGATCGGTCTGTCGATGACCAGGGCCAGGCTGTTGCCGTGCTTGATCAGGGTCTTGGTCATGGGGCGCCCCTTTCTCTGTATACACACAGTATATCCGGACTCGCTGACGGAGGCAAGTTGCAGCTCCGCAACTCCGAGCGGCATGGGGGCCGGGAGTTCGGAGGCCGTTTCCCCTTGCACGCGGGTCGGCCCCGGCTAGACTGGCTCGTCCGGCAACAGGCCTCCGGAGCTGAGCGCGGCCCCGGCGGCTTCGCGGCCTCCGGGCCGGTGGCCTGAGGGAGAAGGCAGAGCGGGATGCCGAAGCGGGTCGCGGGGGTCGTCCTGGAGGAGGGGGAGGAGGTCTTGCTGGCCGTCGGGGCGGCCTCTGGCGCGAGATGACGCTGGTCGGCGGACGCCTGACCGTGACGGACCGCCGACATCTGCCCCAACGGGTTTCTCGTCCGTCTGAAGTCCGGCGATCAGTACCGCTTCCTCCGCCGGCGCCGGCGGCGGGTGATTCGCCTGCTTGAGGACCTGACGGGGGACGTCTGAATCGCCCGGACGACGACGCGCCGGGGCCGTCTCAATCCATGGAAAGGGAGACGATGATCGATGTCGCCGACGAGCTGGCCGTCCAGAGCTGGTGTTTCCGGCACTTCAAGGACCATGCCGAGGCCATCGAGCGGATTCAGGCGTGCGGCCTGTCGCGCGTCGAACTTTCGAGCGCCCACGTCGACTTCACCGACGAGGGCGCGTTCGACGCGGTGGTCGGCGTCTACCGCGATCGCGGCATGGTCATCACGAGCATCGGTGCCGTGAAGATGACGACCGACGAGGCCGCCACGCGGAAGCTCTTCGAGTTCGTCCGCAAGGCCGGCGCCGGGTTCCTCATGGTCGATTTTCCGGTCGACGGCGTGCCGGAGGCCTATCGCGTGGCCGAGCGTCTCGCCGACGAGTACGACGTCCGCCTGGGCATCCACAACCACGGCGGCCGACATTGGCTGGGCAACGCCCAGATGCTGAACCACGTCTTCGCGGGCACGTCCGAACGGATCGGCCTCTGCCTCGACACCGCCTGGGCCCTCGACGCGGGCGAGGACCCTATCCGCATGGCCGAACGCTTCGGCGATCGGCTCTACGGCCTGCACATCAAGGACTTCGTCTTCGACCGGGCAGGGAGCCCCGAGGACGTCGTCGTCGGCACGGGGAACCTGGGCCTGCCGGCCCTTTACGAAACCCTCAAAAAGGTTGACTTCGGCGGGGCCTGCGTGCTGGAGTACGAGGGCGACGTCGAGGACCCCGTCCCGGCGGTCACGGAATGCGTCGAGGCCGTCCGCCGCCAGATGACCGGCTGAGGGGGACCACCGTGGAACTCGAGGCCGCCGTCGTCATCGTCACGGGGGCGGCCCGGGGCATCGGCCGGGCCATCGCCGAGGCCTTCGCCGCCCGCGGCGCCGCCGTGGCCCTGGCCGACGTTCTCGAGAAGGAACTCGCCGAGACGGCGGACGCAATCGAGGGCGCCGGGGGGAAGGCCCTGGCCATCCCGACGGACGTGACCGATTGGCCGGCGGTCCGGGCGATGGCGACACGGACCCGCGACGCCTTCGGCCCCATCGACGTGCTCGTCAACAACGCGGGGACGTTCTCAGAGATCGGCCCTGTGTGGGAGGCGAAGCCGGACGCCTGGTTCCGCGACACCCGGGTGAACCTTTACGGCAGCTTCCTCTGCTGCCGCGCGATCGTACCGGGCATGGTCGAGCGCGGCCAAGGGTACGTGATCAACCTGGTCAGCTCGGGCGGGGTGAGCGACCCGCACGCCTATTCGACGAGCTACGCCTGCTCGAAGACGGCCCTGACGCGGCTGACGGAGGGACTGGCCAAGGAGTGCGAGGCCCGGGGGGTGAAGGCCTTCGCGCTGGCCCCGCCGGGGATCGAGACGGCCATGACCGAGTTCATCGCCCGCAGCGAAGGGGGCCGGAAGTGGCGCCCCGGTTTCGCCGAGGCCTTCGAGCGGGGCTTCCCGCACGGGCCGGAGCTGATCGCCCGGTGGTGTCTGCTTCTGGTGAGCGGCCGGGCCGACCGCCTGACCGGCCGGTACTTCCTCGCGACCGATGACTTCGAACGCATCGTCGCCGGGACCGACCGCGTCCTGGCCGAGGACCTGCTGACGCTCCGCATCCGCAAGCTCAAGTGACGCAAGGGACCGAGGACATGTCCGACCAGCCGCTGCGGTTCCGTCACGTCGTCATCGACCCCGACCCGCCGGGCCGGCTCCACGACATCACGCTCTTCGCCGACTTGAGCGGCGACGGCCGGCCCGACGTCATCATCGGCGGCAAGCGGGGACCGCCCAACCTGTTCTGGTACGAGAACCCGGCGTCACGGGCCGACGCCGCTTCGGCGGGCGAGGGATCGGCGTGGGTTCGGCACGACATGGCCGACGCCCCGGAGCTGGAGGCCGGCGGGGCCCTGCTGGACATCACCGGCGACGGCCGGCTCGACGTCGTCGCCGGCCAGCAGATCAGTGGCAACGAGCTGTACTGGTTCGAATGTCCGGCCGACCCGACCGCCCCCTGGACGAAACGGGTCATCGAGGACCGCTTCCGGAAGTACCACGACCAGGTGGTCGGCGACGTGGACGGCGACGGCGAGCCGGAGATCGTCGCCGTCAGCCAGCGCGGCCACGTCCTGTTCTATTACGATATTCCGCCCGACCCACGGGTCGAGCCTTGGCCGCGCGACTGCTTCCACCTGATCGCCGACGGGACGAGCGAGTACCTGGAGGGCCTGGCGATCGTCGACCTGGACGGTGACGGGCGAATCGAGCTTCTGGCCGGCCCGAACGTCTACCGCCCGGCCGGTCCCGGCGAGCCCTGGAGGCTCGTCCAGCAGTTCGCCGAGGACTTCGTCAAGACGCGGGTGGACGTGGCGGACCTCTCGGGGGCGGGACGGCTCGACGTCGTGCTGGCCGAAGGCGAGAGCGACCCCGGCCGGCTGGCCGTCTGCTCGCCGCCCGACTGGGCCCCCCGGGTCCTTCGCGACGACCTGTTCCACCCGCACAGCCTGGAGATCGCCGACTTCGACGGCGACGGGCGGCCGGACATCTTCACCGGCGAGATGGGCCTCGGCGGAAAGACCGACTCGCGGCTGCTCGTCTACCTGAACCGCGGCGGCGGCGAGTTCGAGGAGGTGGTCATCTCGCGCGGCATCCCGAGCCACGAGGCCAAGGTCGCCGACCTTGACGGCGACGGCCGCCCGGACATCGTCGGCAAGCCGTACGAGCCCGAGCGGCACATCGACGCCTGGTTCAACGAAACGACGTAACGCAGGATCAGCGGCACGCCGACGGCGCGCCGCCTCGAGCCCGGAGTGACAGCTCCGGGGCACGTCCGGCCGAGCCGGCACATGCGCAGCACCCGAACGAAGGGATGGCAGGAAATGCATGATCCGATGAGTAAGGTCGGTGGCGCGGTGCTTCTGGCATGTCTGGTCCCGGCGTTGGCCGCGGGCGCGGCCGAGCTGCCGCCCGACTCGGACTACGTCACCGTCCGCGACGGGCACCTCTCGCTCGACGGCCGGCGGGTCCGGTTCTGGGGCGCCGTCGGCAGCTTTCCGGGCCGCAACCACGCCGACAACGAGGCCGTCGTCCGGCGCCTCAAGGCCATGGGGTTCAACCTCGTCCGCTACTGGCGGGGCTTCGCCGAGCCCGTCGAGTACGCCAAGGGCGACGGCAGCCGGGCCGACCTGGTGGACCACTTCCTGTGGTGCCTGAAGAAGGAAGGCATGCACGCCTGGAACGCCGGCATCGGCGGCCGCGTCGGCAAGGCCATGCCCGACGACGTCGGCATCCTCGAAGAGCCGGCCACCGCCGAGGCGTGGCGGGAGGCGGTCGGACCGGACGGCATGTCGCTGGTCGGCCGGGAGAACATGGCCCGCACGTGGGATGCGCGGCTGGAGGGTCTGTGCCTCGCCCGCATGAAGAGCACCGCCGACCACGTCAACCAGTGGACGGGCCTCCGGTGGGCCGACGACCCCGTCTTCGCCGTGTGGGAACTCTCGAACGAGGAATGGTGGTTCAGCCGCATGGCCGGCGACTACGCCTTTTGGGCCTACCGCGAGTCGCTTTTCCCCGGCGTCCCGGGCCACTTCCAGCGACAGTTCATCGAAAAGTGGAACGCATTCCTCAAAGATAAGTACCGGACGGACGAGGCCCTGCGGACGGCGTGGCTGGGCCTCCTGGAGGGCGAATCGGTGGAGAAGGGGACCGCCCTGCTGATGCCGCTTCGCACGCCCCTGTCGGCGGACGATCAGCGGAAGCTCCTCGGCCTGGAGCCGCGCGATCCGCCCGAGCATCGATGGACCCAGGACGACTTCAACACGCAGCGGGGCGGCGACGTGGTCGAGTTCCTTCTGTCGGTCCAGCTCGCCCACAAGCAGCGCGAGGCCCAGGCGCTGAAGAGCTGGGGCAAGAGCTGCCGCATCGCCCCCCTGGTGTGGGACACCGGCTGGGGCCGCGAGATGCCCGCCCAGTTCCTCCACCAGCACGCCGACGCCGTCACCCACGTCACCTACCTCCGCGGGTTCACGCACGATCCGACGCACAAGCGGTTCCCCTGGTACAGCGGCCTGGAGGAGCTGCCGCGCCTCTGCTGGGACCTGCCCGGCCTGGAGCAGAACCGGTTCCCCGGCAAGCCGTTCCTCGTGTACGAGAACCAGCTCGAACAGCCCGCCAAGTACCGCGGCGAGTACCCCCTGCGGATGGCCGCCATGGGGGCCATCCAGGACTGGGACGCCATCGTGTGGCACTACTTCGGCCCGGCACCGGACTCGTCGAAAGAGAAGCCGTATGAGAAGGCGATGGACTATACGTCCAGCCAGCACGGCCACCCCCAGGGCCTGCACTTCCAGTACGACGAGGTGCAGATGTCGGCGATGCGGGCGGCGTCGGAGGTGTTTCGAGGGGGGCTGCTGGAGCCCGCGGCCGAGCCGACGCGGGTCACGTTCGGCCGCAAAAGCCTGTACGACCTCCGCAAGGCCTTGTGGGGCGAGTGGGCCCGGTACCTCATCGCCACGCCCTATCTCCACGGCCTGCGGATCGTCATCGACCCGAGGCAGGAGGAGGACGAGATCGTCGGCCCGACCGTCCGCGACCGCGACCACCTGTCGAACCCCGTCGTGCCGACCGGCCAGATCGCCTATGATTGGCAGCGGGGGCACCTCAAGTTCGACGCCCCGGCGGTGGCCATGTACACCGGCTTCTTCGCCCAGCACGGCGGGCCGGTGCGGTTCGATGGGTCGGGCGTCGTCCTTCGCGACGTCCGCGTCGAGAACCCGCCCGACATGCCGTATCCCGTCGGCGAGGACGAGCGATACGTCACGTTCTGCCTCGTGAGCACGGACGGTCGGCCGCTCGGCGGGGCCCGGCGGGCGATCCTCTCGGCCACCAGCACGAGCTTCAACAGCGGTTTCGAGCTGGACCACTCGAAGTTCCACCGGCCGCTGCTGTGGCAGTGGAACAAGGGCGTGACGGTGAGCAAGGGGGGCCTGCCGGTGCTCGTTGCGCGGGTCGGGGCGACGGTCGAGGCGCCGATCCTGAACGGCATGCGGTACCGGATGCTCGACTGGCACCTGGAGGAGGTCGGCTCGGGCGTGGTGCGCGGCGGGACGGTCGAGGTCCCCGCCGAGAGGCCCGTCTTCCTGGTGGAGCTGGAGCGCGGGTCGGCTGAGTAGGCGATGGCCGGGCGGGCCCTGCCGCTACTTCGGCCCGCCGTCGCCCGCGCCGTCGCCGCGGCCGCCGATGTGCAGCCTGGCGCCGTCCCAGGTGTACGACTGCTCGCCGACCTTCAGCGTGTTGCCGTCGGCCTGGATCGTGGGCGGGTCGCCCCGGCTGAAGACCATGACGGCCGACCCGCCGAGGAAGTCGTCCACCCACAGGCGCGACAGGCGGGCGTCGCCGACGCGTTCCCGTCCCTTGTACGCCCAGGCGGGCTCGCGGCCGGTCCACTTCGCCCGGTCGTCGACCGTGTCCTTCGGGTTCGTCCAGGCGGGGGCGACGACGATCACGCCCGCCGCGCCGGTCCGGCCGCCGTAATCGACCGCCACGCTGTGCGGCTTCTCGCCGATCCTGAACGAGAGCACGCCGCCGCCGTCGTCGAACGGCTCGAAGCCCGTCACCTCCGGCCGCTCCGCGCCGACGCGGAACTGGAACCGGATGCCGAGCCCGTAGAGGCCCATCGCCCCGCTCTTGGGCGAGCGGACGTAGCCGTGCCTCCCGTGCGGGTCGAGCAGGAGGCAGAAGACGCAGTCGTCCGGCCCTTGCCAATCGCTGCGGAAAATGAAGTAACCGTGCTGGGTGTCCATGACGGCGCGGGGCAGCACCTCGCGGGGGTTGAGGGCCCCGAGGTCCATGGGCCAGTGGGCCATCGTGGGGACCATTTTGCTCGGATAGTGCCACACGCCGAACTTGTCGGGCTCGGACTTGCCGAGGCCCCGGTTCCACGTCCAGAGCAGGGCGGCCCGGCGCCGCTCGTCGACGAGCGAGGCGAACCCCTGGCCGAACTCTCCGCCGTCGGTGTAGCCGCGGTGGCCCAGCTTCCCGGCGGTGTAGCTTCCCGCCCCGCCGACGTGGGTGTAGAGGGGCGTGCCGTTCTCGTCGGGCACCATGCCCATCACCCACTTGAGGGTGAGCCAGCGGGCGGCCGAGCCGGCCGGCGTGTCCGGCGAGACGAAGTCCCTGCCCCAGGCGACCCGGGCGGCGCCGAGGAACGGCACCAGCGTCGGGTTCGCCGCGACGTGGCCCGGCCCGAAGCCCTCCGCGAAGTAGGCCTTGTCGCCGAACCCCTCGGTCAGCACCGTCCGGAGGCCCTCCTGGAGGCGGCCGAGCAGTGCGTCGGCCCGGGCCGTGTCGATGCCGGGGTCGCCCCGGACGGCCAGCAGGGCGATGCCCGCCCCGCCCAGGACGAAGCCGTAGTGGTTCGACGTGGGGGGATAGCCCTCGCCCTCGACGGCCCGGGCCAGCGTCATGTTCCGGGCTCGCGTGTACTTCTGGTAGAAGACCTCCGGCTTGTCGTACTGGAAGATCTCTCCCGCCACCCGGAGCCGGAACGCGGGGTCCCACGCCTCGTAGCACAGGTCGTAAGCCATCGCCACGTTCGCCAGCAGCGGTCCGGCCCGCATGCCCGTCCCGGGCCGAGTCCAGTTGAATCGCGGGTCCATGTCACCCTGGCCGAAGGTGAGTTTGGTCCGAGCCAGTTCCTCGTCGCTCTTGTCGGCGTATCCGAGCTGCTGGAGGTTCCGCTGGACGCCCTTCTCGTTCCACTGGCCTTGCACCGCGGGATGGTTCTTCACCTCCAGCAGCGAGACCTCGTAGAGCGTATCGTCGAACATCCTCTCGAGGCACGTGCGGGCGAGATCGGCGTACTTCGTCTGGCCGGTGAGCTGGTACAGCATGCCGTAGCCCGCCGGATGGCCGATGGTGAAGTGGCCTTTGCGGGTGCGGTCGCCAGACAAGTTAAGGGGGATGATCTTCTCGAACCGGGGCAGCTCCTCGCCGCCGTGGCCGAGGAGGTCCCGCAGGTGGGCGACCATCCTGCGGCCCTCGGCGGTGCGCATCCTCTCGCGTAGGGCGGGCACGTCGCTCCGGCGGAAGAAAAGCCTCGGGTGCTCCCCGGGTTCGGGCGGCACGAAGCCCGGAACGCGCGTCGGCCAGGCCGCCTGGGCGGCCCGGCCGGCAGTGACCGCGAACAGGCAGGCACAGGCCAGGGCCAAGACGGCGGTTGCATGAGACATCTCTCGACCCTCCTTACTGAAGCGATCGCACGTGGATGCCCAGAGGGCTCGGTGCGGCCCGGCTCGGCGCGCGGCAGCGTCACCCGTGTGCATCGCGTGCCATTGTAGCCCCGAAGCCCCCGGTTGGGCACTCCTTCTCGGACCCGTCGGCGGCGGAATAGGCGATTGCAGGCCCTCCCGGCAGCCGATGAAACCCGAGGGTGCCGGGACGGGGTGGGGCGATTGCCCCGGGCACCGTAGCGCTCTATAATGTCGCGCGTTGTCGGGGCGGGGGTGCGGGGAGGAGTTTCTCTTGCCGCGCGATATCCCGGTCGGGAACGGGCATCTTCTGATCGCGTTCGATTCCGACTACCAGGTTCGCGACGTCTACTTTCCCCACGTCGGCCAGGAGAACCATGCCGGATGGGGTCCGTGCCGGTTCGGCGTGTTCGCCGACGGTTGCCTGGTCTGGACCAGCGGGGCCGGGTGGGAGAAGTCCCTGAAGTACCTGCCCGAGACGCTGGCCACGGACGTCGAGCTTCGCCACGACCAGCTCGACGTCCGGCTCCGGTGCAACGACGCCGTCGACTTCAACCGGAACGTTTTCATCAAGAAGATCGAGGTCACGAACGAGGCCGACGTCGAGCGCGAGGTCCGCGTCTTCTTCCAGCAGGACCTGTCGATGTTCGGGACGAAGGTCGGCGACACGGCCTATTTCGACCCGCGGCTCCAAGCGGTGGTCCACTACCGGGGCGACCGGTACATCCTGGCCAGCTTCTGCCGGCCGGACCCGGCCGGGGGCGAGGACCGGCACGGGGTGGACCAGTTCGCCACCGGCACGTGCGGGTTCCGCGGAGCCGAAGGGACCTGGCGTGACGCCGAGGACGGCCGCCTCAGCGGCAACCCCATCAGCCAGGGGGCCGTCGACTCGACCATCGGGGCGGGGCTCGTGCTCGCCCCCGGGGCATCCGGCGTCCTTTACTATTATCTCGCCGCCGCCTTCTCCCGCGACGATCTCCGCGAGCTGCACGCCGTCATCAAGGACCGCACCCCCGCCATGATGCTCCAGCGGACGATCGGCTACTGGCGGGCGTGGGTCAACGGGCCGGCGTACAACTTCGGCAACCTGCCGCTGGCCGTCCAGAAGCTGTGCAAGCGGAGCCTGCTGGTCATCCGGTCGCAGATCGACAACGGCGGGGCGGTCATCGCCGCCAACGATTCCGACGTCCTCCAGTTCTCCCGCGATACCTATTCCTACATGTGGCCGCGCGACGGGGCCCTCGTCTCGCACGCTCTCGATCTGGCGGGCTACCCCAACATCACCCGCCGGTTCTACAACCTGTGCCGGGAGGTCCTGACGGACGAGGGCTACCTCCTGCACAAGTACAATCCGGACGGGACGCCCGCCTCGAGCTGGCATCCCTGGGTGGTCGACGGGCACGAGCGGCTGCCCATCCAGGAGGACCAGACGGCGACGGTCCTGTGGGCCCTGTGGCGGCACTACTTCATCTACCGCGACGTCGAGTACGTCCGGCCGCTGTACCATCCGCTCATCTGTCGGGCCGCCGACTTCATGGACCGCTACCGCGACGCCGCGACGGGCCTTCCGCTGCCCTCCTACGACCTGTGGGAGGAGCGGTACGGCGTCCACACCTACACGGTGGCGGCCGTCTACGGGGGCCTGGCGGCGGCCCGGAACTTCGCCCAGGTCTTCGGCGACCTCCGCCGGGCCGAACGGTACGGTCAGGCTGCCGCCGAGGTCCGCCAGGCCATGGCCCGCCACCTGTGGAGCGACACGCAGAAGCGGTTCGTTCGGCGTCTCGTCCCCACCGACGGGGGCTACGAGGTCGACGACACGGTCGACGCCAGCCTCTTCGCCGTCTTCAAGTTCCACGCCTTCGAGGCGGCTGACCCTCGCGTCCAGAGCACGATGGACCAGGTGGCACAGACCCTCTGGGTCAAGACGCCCGTGGGTGGCGTGGCCCGCTACGAGAACGACACCTACCACCGGGTTTCGACCGACCGGCGGGGCGTGCCGGGCAACCCCTGGTTCGCCTGCACCATCTGGCTGGCCGACTATTACATCGAGCGGAGCACCAGCGTTGACGAGCTGAAGGAGGCCGTACCGATCCTCGAGTGGGCCGCCAATCACGCCCTCCCCTCCGGCGTGCTGGCCGAGCAGGTCGACCCCTACACGAACCGGCCCCTCTCCGTGAGCCCCCTGACGTGGAGCCACGGCACGTTCGTCATGACGCTGATCAAGTACCTCCAGAAGCTGGAGGACCTCCACCGCTGCCCCACGTGTGGCCGGAGCGTCTTCCGGATGGACCGTGAGGGCCGGCACCAGATCCGCAGCCACTCGTGGATCCAGGCCCACGAGGTCTCCGACCTCGACGAGCAGACGCCCGACCTCGTGGCGGTCGGCACCTTCCGCGACGACGGCCGCAAGGTGTCCCTGGCGGTCAACGTGCGGGACTGCGTGGGCTGCGGCGTGTGCATCGCCCGGTGCCAGCCGAAGATCTTCCAGATGTGCAACGACAAGTCGCTCATCGACGTGCGGCGCCTCGGGACGTGCACCCTGTGCGGCGAATGCGAGCAGTACTGCCCCATCCGCGTCATCACCCTCGACGTCCAGGCCGACGGCGAAGCGGTCCCCGCCGGCCGCACCGCCGACCTCGCCCCGGACCGCGAGGCCTAGCCCCGCTTCGCCGTCGCGATGCGGCGCTGTAAATCCACTGTGCATAGAATACGACAGCAGCCAATCCGCGAGCGCGGTGGGCAGTCCTGTCCGCCTCGCCCCGCCGGGTGCCCGAGCTGACCGCCGAACGCTTCATCCGGACCCTCAAGGAGGACCTCCTCTGGGTCCGCGCCTTCGAGACCGTCGAGGACCAGCGCCTGGGGCTCCGGGCGTTCAAACCGCTCTACAACGAACAGGGGATCCTCCAGCGCCTCGGCTACAGCCCCCCGGCCCAGGCCCGAAAGGACGGTTGCTTTACGCTGGAGGCCGCGGCACAATTACCGTCCATTCGGCGCCCAAGAAACCGAGGGCGGTACACACGGCGATTGCTGACCTCCCGGGTCGTGGTATATCCCCACAAAGCGTTGCGGCGGTCAGGGGGCCGAAGTGATCCGAGGGCGGAACACGATGGAGGAATTCGGCTCTCCTGCAACGGATTTCCTGCGGCGCGGGGCCGGCCGGCTCGCGGGGCGCGACGGCCTGATGCATCCCCGCGTGCGCGTTGCGGCGATGCTCGTGGCCATGGTGATGGGCGTTCTGTCGCTGGAGCGCCTCGCCATCCTGCTGGCCATGCCGGAGCGTTTCGACGCGGTCGGCGCCGGGTCCCTGCTGCGCGGTTTTCTGACCGGCCTGCGATTTGACGCGGTCATCGCCTGCATATTGGTGGCCCCGGCGTTGGTGGGGCTTCTGCCGGCCCCGCCCGGCCTGCTGGCGAAGCGGGGCTTTCAGTGGGTGCTTAGCGCCTACGGCGGCCTGGCCGTGGCGCTGGTGTTCTTGGCTTGCGTGGCGGACTTCTTTTTCTTTCAGGAGTTCGGGCACCGTCTCGATCACAAGGTGCTTACGTACAGCGGTTATGACTACGTCAGGCTGATCATCGTCGATCAGTTTCCCTTGGTGCCCGCCGTGGCCGCGACGGTGGTTGTGTTTCTGGTGGGGATGGCGGGTATTCGCCGCTTCGGTTTTGGCCGCGAGCGGCCGGGCGGCTCGCTTCTTGACGGGTTCTTGTGGAGTGGCTTGATCGTATGCCTGGTGGGCCTCGGCATCCGCGGGTCGGTGGGGCGGAAGGCGATCAACAGCGGGCCGGCCTACTTCAGCAGCTCCCCCGCGCTCGCCCAGCTCGCTCTCAACGGCTGCTTCACGCTGCGCGAGGCCATCATCACCCTGGCCTGGCGCACCGCGGCCCCGGCCGAATACTACGAGGTCCCCCCCGACGACGAGGCGTTCCGAATCGCCAGGCGGACGGTCGCCGGAACACACGACCGCTTTGTCGACGACCCCCAGAACCCCCTGCGGCGGGTCACCGTAACGGGTCGGCCCCGGCAGGACCACAACGTGGTGGTGGTGATTCTCGAAGGCTTCGGTTGGCGTTACATCGGCGCCCTCGGGGGGGTGCCCGGCCTGACGCCCAACCTCGACGAGCTGGCCGAACACGGCATCCTCATGGACCGCTGTTTCGCCGTCGGCGGACGCACCACCCGGGGCGTGTGTGGCATTGTTTCCGGCTTTCCCGACCTGCTGGGGGACAGCGTAAGCACCCGGAGTACGACCGTGGGTAGCTTTCTGACGCTGGGGTCGGTCCTGGGCCGCCGGGGCTACCAGACCCTGTTTGTCTACGGTGGCCAGCCCCACTACGACCATCGGCAGTCCTTCTTGGTTTCCAACGGCTACGACCGGTTCATCTCCGGGGCGGAGCTTCCCTCGCGGACCTTCAGGACGCACATGGGATGGTGCGACGGGGACCTGTTCCGCAGCACCGACGCCATCTTGCGGGAGACGGACAAACCTTTCCTGGCCACGCTCCTGACGCTGAGTTTCCACCGGCCTTACGAGATACCGCCGGGCGAGTTCGATGGGGGGGAGGCGGCCAACGATCTTCAGGCGAAACAGCGGAACGTTGTCCGGTACGTGGACTGGGCCGTCGGGCGGTTCATCGACGAAGCGCGGACGGCAAGCTACTTCGACAACACCCTCTTCGTGTTCGTGGCCGACAGCCCCGGGGGATATCTTTCGCCCGAGCAGAGGCCCGAGGATTTCCGTGTGCCGTTCCTGATCTACGCGCCCGGCATTCTGGGCATGCAGGGCCAACGAATCTCAACCGTTTGCAGCCAGACGGACGTGGCGCCAACCATCCTGTCACTGCTCGGCGGCAGCTACGAGCACTGTTTCTTCGGGTCTGACGTGCTCCAGCGAGACCCGCCGGACGGCTTTGCCCTCATTCAAGCCGGTCACAATCTTCTCTACTTTGTCGATGGGCAAGGGCGCGTCGAAATCCTGATGCCCTTCGCTCGGCAGGCCCACCTTTTCCAGATGGAAGCCCCCGACGGCCTGGTTCCCATTGAGGCCGCGGAGCAGAACCGGGCCCTTCGACGCAAGGCGACCGGCATCCTCCAGGCCGCCTATCTGCTATATCAACGCGGCGCCTATCGACTCCGCCAAGAGCCGTCGGCCCCTTCTGACCGGCCGTAGTAAGAGGTCCCCGACGGTCGAGGCGGTCCGAAGATGCCGAGAGACGAAGCGGCCGGGCCTCCGCCCGGTGCCGCTTCGCTCGTTGTCAACCCGGCCTTCAGCCCTTAGGATACCGGTCGCTTTCCTCTTCGCGTCGTTGGCAAATCCGCGCGGGCGGCGCCGCGGGGGAAAGGGGACCTTTCGACCGGCTCGCGCGACGCGGGGAGGAACATGCATCGAAGTGCAGACGACCTGCGGGACCTCGACCGGGCCCTGGCGACCGAGTGGCTCCTGACCGACGGCGCCGGCGGCTACGCATCGATGACCGCCCTTTTCGCCGGCACGCGGCGGTACCACGGCCTGTGGGTGCCCGCCCTTCGGCCGCCTCTCGACCGGCGGGTCGTCCTCGCCCATCTCGGCGAGCGGCTCATCACCCGCCGCGGCGAGCACTACCTCTCCACCTGCGAGTATGCCGACGGCTTCTACCCGGACGGATCGGGTTGGGCCGAGCGATTCGACCTCTCGCCCCTGCCGCGGCTCGTCTCGCGCGCCGGCGGCGTCGAGGTCGGCCGCGAGGTGCTCCTCTTTCGCGATGGGAAGGGCGTCTGTGTGACCTATCGCGTCGAGGCCGAGGCCAAGTGGTCGCTGGAGATGGCGCCGTTCCTGGCGCTGCGGTCGATGCACCACTTGACGGCCGCCCATGACCGGTTCGCCGTCGAGCGGAGCGGCGGGGCGCCGGGCTTCCGCTGCCTGACGGAGGGGCTGCCGGGCGTGTTCCTCTGGACGGACGCCCGGGCCGACGCGGACGTCAGGCCGCTGTGGTACTACGGCGTCGTGCGTCGGGTCGAGCGGGACCGGGGTTTCGACTTCACCGAGGACCTCCTGGCACCCGGCTGGTGGACGGTGCGGGGCGACGCCGGGTCGACGGCGTTCCACGTGTTCGCGTCGTTCGACCCGCCCCGCGAGATCGACGTGGCGGCGGCGAGAGAGGAGGAGGTCGCGCGCCGGGCGGCGCTCATTCGCTCGGCGGGGTCGCCCGCAGACGAGCGGATCGCCCGGCTCGTGGAGGCGGCCGATGCGTTCCTGGTCCGGCGGCGCGTCGCACCGGCGGGCGGCGGGGAGAGGCCCCCGCACGACCTGGCCACCGTCATCGCGGGCTACCCCTGGTTCGGCGACTGGGGCCGCGACGCCATGATCGCCCTGCCGGGCCTGGCGATCGAGACCGGCCGGCTGGGCGTCGCCGGGCGGGTCCTGGAGGCGTTCGCCTCGGCCTGCGACGAGGGGATGGTCCCGAACCGGTTCGCCGAGGAGTCCGGCCGGGCCGAGTACAACACGGTCGACGCCAGCCTCTGGTTCCTCCAGGCCGTGGCCGCCTACGTCCGAGCGGGCGGGCCGGCCGAAGAGGTCCGCCGCAAGCTCTGGCCGGCGGTCCTGGCGGTCTGTTCCCGCTACCGGTCCGGCACGCGATTCGGCATCCGGGCCGACGCCGACGGCCTGATCATCGCCGGCTCGGAAGAGACCCAGCTCACCTGGATGGACGCTCGCGTCTCGGACGGTCGGCCCGTCACGCCGCGCTATGGCAAACCCGTCGAGATCGAGGCCCTCTGGCTCTCGGGCATGAACCTGATGTGGGACCTGGCCGACGAGCTGCAAGTCGAGAAACCCGCCGGCTCGTCCACCATCGAGCGGGCCCGCATCCGCTCCTCGTTCGAACCGCTCTTCTGGAACGACGAGGCCGGCTGCCTTTACGATTGCATCCTGCCCGACGGGACGGCCGACGGGTCGGTCCGGCCGAACCAGGTGCTGGCGGTCAGCCTGTCGCACGCCCCACTGACCGGCGAGCGGGCCGAGGCCGTCGTCGAGACCGTCCGGGAGAAGCTCCTCACCCCTCGGGGTCTGCGGACGCTTTCGCCGGACGATCCGGCGTACCGGGGCCGGTACGAGGGAGCCCCGGACGAGCGCGACGCCGCCTACCACCAAGGCACCGTCTGGCCGTGGCTGCTCGGCCCGTACGTGGACGCGGTCTTCGCGACGGCGCCGACCGAGTGTGCCCGGGGGGAGTGTGCGGGCCTTCTGGCGGGGCTTCTCGATTCGATGGAGGAGGCGGGGCTGGGGCAGATCAGCGAGATCTTCGACGGGGCCCCGCCACACCGGCCCCGCGGCTGCTTCGCCCAAGCCTGGAGCGTCGCAGCGGCGATCCATCTGTGGCGGCGGCTCGAACAGACAGGCGGCGTGCCATAGGATGAGGTCCATCGTGCGACCCGCGCTCGGCTTGATTCCGCTTTTGCTCGTCGCGTCGCCGTGTGCGGCGGCGGGGCGGGGCATCGACCTGGAGGTCCGTCTCGACCTCTCCGAGGGTCTCGTCCGCGCCGGCGCCTGGGTTCCTGTGCGGCTCACCATCACGAACCGGACCGATTATCCGTTCGACCACGTCCGCGTCGATCCCGGCGGGCCGGTGCAGATGGTCGCGCCGATGCGCGTCGAGCCGGCCGAGACGCGGGACGCCGTCGTGCCCGTCTTCTATGCGGGCGGCGACTTCGTCCCGGCCGTGGCCTGTCTCTCGAAGGGCGTCGTCCGGGCCGAGGGGGCGCCCAAGTCGCTCGAAGTCACGCGTCTGCCCGACGACGTGGCCCTGGTCGGTTTGGAGTCGGCCCTCTTTCGGCCGGAGGGGGCGATTCTCGAAGCACTCCGTGCGGCCCTCGGCGGACGCACGCCCCGGTACCTCACGCTGGAGGGCCAGTCCCTTCATCTGGCCGTCCGGTGCGGCTTGCTTGACGCGGCGGTCGTGGCCCGCCCGATGAACGGACCGCTGCCGGGGGACTTGACGCTCGCGGCCATCAGCAAGGACCAGGAGGTCGAGGTATACGCTTCGCCGTATCCGCCGGGCGTGCGGGAGCTGATTCAGCCCTCGGCCCATCGCCTGTTCGGCCGGGAGGTCTGGCCCGCGGCGGACCGCCGACGGCTGTGGCTCTGGCTCGCGACGTTCGCGTTCGTGGTGCTCGTGGCGGCGCTCTTTGTGTCGCGGCGACGGGTGGTCGTGGCGGTCGTGGTGATGGCGGCTCTGGCGGCGGCGGCCGGGGCGGTCATCTGGCGGTGGGGCGGGGTCCGCGCGAGCCGCGTCACCGAGGCCCGCGTCTGCTATGAGCAAGAGACCGGCCGCTGGAAGGAGAACCGGCGCGGCGGGACGGCCATCGAGCGGTTCGTGAGGCTCGAATCCCGCGGCCCGGGGGCGGCGCCGTGCCGGGTCACGTTCACGCGCGACGCCTGTCTGCCCGTGCCGGTGCTGACATCGTCAACGTCGCTGTTCCAGGCGCACGGGGTGATGTATCTCGGCGAATCGCCCGCGTTCGAGAGCGCCCGGCCGGGTGTCGTCGTGCGCGTCCTGGAGCGCGCGCCCCTGCCGCCGGGCGCCGCGGCAGAGGGGGACGCCACCGTTGCCCGCGTCGTCGTCGAGGGCGGGCATTGCTCGACGTTCCACCCCAGGCGCCGCCCGTCGCACCCGGTTGCCGTCCGTGCCGCCGAGTGGAAGCGGTCGCCGGGCGCGGCCCTGGCCTATGCCGGGCGGAGCCTGGCCTGGTGGACCGCGAAACGCCAGATCGGCGACGGCCCGTTCGAGCTGACGTGGGTCCTGGACGTGCCGTCTGTTCCCGCCGGACCGGCGCCTGGCGGTGTCGTGGAGCATCTGCCGGCGCTCGTCGTTCGGCCCGTCGTCGAGCCGCCGGCGTCCGCGGCGCGCCCCGCTCCGGCACAGTGGAAGGCTACGCGATGAGGTCGAGACGTATTGCTGAGGTCTTCTTGACGGCCATCCTGCTCGGCGCACTGCCGAGCGGGCCGAGTGACGCAGCCCCCGGCGGGCGCGAGGCAGGCGTCGGCCCGTTTTCGCGAGCCCCTTGGAGCGCTTCCGCTGACGCGCCCGGCTACGCCGACGCGACGGTCCACGAACCGCACTTCGACGACCGGCGGCTGTGGCCCGTCTCGGCCAAGGCGAAGTTCCTCGCCGAGACGTGGCCGACGGCGCGGCTGCTCGTCTGGGCCCATCCCGGCGAGAGCGGAGGCGACCGGGACCCCCGGGCGAAGCACCAGGTCTTCGATCTCGACAACTGGATTGAAGCCGCCACCGGCAAGCCTCCGACGAAGCTCCTCGACGAGAAGACGGACGTCCTCCTGCCCGCGTCCGACACCCCCTACATGGTCCACTACCGCAAGCGGGGAGAGGAGCATTTCCCGTTCACCATCCGGCACCTGACGGTCGAAAGCGGGGCGTACTGGCGGACCTCCGGCGTGGGCGTACTGGGCAACGTCTGGATCAAGCGGGGCGGACGTGTGGCCAACCATGGGTCGCTGAAGTTTCTCGGTCCGAAGGACACCTTCTGCCGCAACGACAACGGGGACCCGTCGACGCCCCAGCGGGGCGATGCGGAGGGCATCGGCCAGTACATCACGTTCACCAAGCCCGGCGCGAGCTGCGAGTTCCTCGGCGCGTTTGCCACCAGCGACGAGTTTCGCGTCCTCGAGGGGACGTTCATCATCGGGCGTGACAGCCGCGTCCAGCCCGGCCGCAACGCCACGCCCATGATCAGTCACGGGGCGACGCTGGTGCTGCTCGACGGGGCGGCCTTCGGCAAGTGGTGCAACCAGATCTACTTCATCGACCTGCACGTGCACGGGACGGTCCAGGGAGGCACGCCCGAGCGTCCCCTCACCCGCGACGCCCACCTCGGCGTCAGCTACCAGAACACGAACGGGACGGACTTCTACCCGGACGGCATCGACACCTGGCCGGAGAAGAAGAAGATGAACGAGCCGATCGTGCCGCTCCTGTTCCACGAGGGCTCGCGCATCAAGACCTGCAGCCGCGACCCGGCCCGGGCCTGTCTCGTCATCGGGTGGACGGGCATCGAGGCGGCCGACTACTACACGTCGAAGCTCCTCTTCCGGCGGATGAGCGAGGCCGGCCAGACGTACCTGGTCCGCCAGCTCGATTCGCTCCCGAAGTACGTCATGGCCGCCTTCGCGCGTGGGGTTGAGGTGGACGGCGTTCGGTTCAACCGGTTCCTGGAGGGCGGGATTCTGCTGGAGGACCCGGCCGTGCGGGCGTCGTGGAAGAACGTCTTCTACGGCGACGAGAACCAGGCCCCGCCGCAGAAGCTGTATCGGGAAGCCGACATTGATTTCAGCCGGGGCACGTACGGATTCTGACACCGGTCGGCGCGATCCCGGTGCCGCGGATCAGGCACACGTGCGGATCACGCGCAGGTATACCCGCCGTCGATCACCAGGTTCGCCCCGGTCATGTAGGACGAGGCGTCGGACGCCAGGAACACGACCGCGCCGCCCAGCTCCTCGGGTTTGCCAGGCCGGCCCATGGGGATGCGATCCATCCACACGCCGCCGAACTTCGGGGCCTCGAAGAACGGGCGGGCCATCGGCGAATCCATGTACCCCGGGCTGATGGCATTGGCGCGGACGCCCTTGGCCGCCCACTCCACGGCCAGCGACCGTGTCAGGTGAATGACGGCCGCCTTCGTGGCGTTGTACGAGGCCTGGGCCTGGGGCACGTTGACGATGAGGCCCGACATCGAGGCGATGTTGATGATCGAGCCCCGGCCCTCCTCGATCATCACCCGTCCCCCGGCCTGGCACCCGTTGAAGACGCCCGTCAAGTTGATGTCGAGCACCTTCTGCCAGTCCTCGGGCGAGACGTCCTCGGCGTCGTCCCACAGCGTGATCCCCGCGTTGTTGACGAGGACGTCGACGCGGCCGAACGCCTCCCGCGTCGCATCGACGGCGGCCTCGACGCTTCCTCGGTCGGCGACGTTGGTCTCGACGAACAGGGTCCTCCGGCCGAGGCGCTCGATCTCGGCGGCGGCATCGCGGCCGGTCTCGAGGTCGATCTCGGCGACGACCACGTCGGCGCCGGCGCCGGCGAGCGAGCGGGCGAACTCCCGGCCCAGGCCCTGTCCCGCTCCCGTGACGATGGCCGTCCGGCCCGACAAGTCGAATGCGATGGTCGCCATGGCTCGATCTCCTCCCAAGGTTCCGCGGCGCCCACCGTACCACCGGTGGGTGGGGGGTCAAGCGTTTCGCCCTGGCCGCGGTCGGGGGCGTGCGGCGCTGCCGACCGCGGTGACGATTTTGGCCGCATTGACCCGTCCGCTTTCCCCGTTTAAGATAGTAGGGTGGACCGAGCGGTGGGGCGAAGGGGCGCGGTCATGCAGCCTGAGGGGAAGCGCTGTCGTGTGGGCCCTCGGCGTTCCAGACGGTGAACCTATACTGGAGTCCTAAACCAAGCGAGTGAAAGAGCTTAAGACCACCCGACGGACCGTCGTCCGCGAGCGGGCCCTCCTCGTCGAAATCGACCTGGACGACGACGATGCCGATAGTCAGGGACATCGCGACCGGCTCGAGGAGCTGGCCCGCCTGACCGAGACGGCCGGTGCCGAGGTCGCGGCCTCGGTCACCCAGCGCCGAAGGCACGTCCATCCGGCGACCTACGTCGGCCGAGGCAAGGCCGACGAACTGGGCCGCCGCGCCCGTCGCCATCGGGCCGACGTGATCATCTTCGACGCCGACCTGAGCCCGGCCCAGGTCCGCAACCTCGAGGCCGCGAGCGACACGAAGGTCATCGACCGCAGCGAGCTGATCCTCGACATCTTCGCCGCCCGGGCCCGGACCCACGAGGCCAAGCTCCAGGTCGAGCTGGCGCAGCTCGAGTACACCTATCCCCGCCTTCGCCGGATGTGGACCCACCTGTCGCGGATGGAGGGCGGCATCGGGACACGCGGGCCCGGCGAGACCCAGCTCGAGACCGATCGCAGGATCGTCCGCCGACGGATCGCCGACCTCCGGCGCAAGATCCGCGACATCGATCGCCGCAAGGAACGCCAGGTCGCCGCCCGGTCGGACCACCTGACGGTCGGGCTGGTCGGTTACACGAACGCGGGGAAGTCGAGCCTCCTGAACGCCCTGACCGATGCGAACGTCCGCGCGGACGACCGGCTCTTCGTCACCCTCGACACGCGGACCCGCGGGTGGAAGCTGGCGCGCGGCCTGACGGTGCTCCTGTCGGACACCGTCGGGTTCATCCGCGACCTGCCGCACCACCTGGTGGCGTCGTTCAAGGCGACGCTGGAGGAGGCCGTCCACGCCGACCTCCTGCTGCACGTCGTGGACGTCTCGACGGCCCACGTCGAGACGGACGTGGCGGCGGTTGAGGGGGTGCTCGGGGAGATCGGCTGCCGCGACAAGCCTCAGCTCGTGGTCCTGAACAAGATCGACGCGGCGACCGACCCGGAAGCCGTGGAGATCGCCCGGCGGGCCCATCCGGGGAGCGTCCTGACGAGCGCCCGGACCGGCGAAGGACTCGACCGCCTCGCCGAGGCGGTGGCCGAGCGGCTCGTGGGGCCGCCCCAGGAGGTGACGATCCGAGCGGCGGCCGACGACGGACGGCTCCTGGCGTGGCTCGACCAGCACGCCGAGGTGCTGAAGCGGTGGGTCGAGGACGGCGAGATCGTCGAGCGGGTCCGGTTGCCGGGGCATCTGGTGGCCGAGGTCGCGCGCGTGGCCCAGCGGCCCTGCGCGATCGGGTCGGACGACGACGGGGGAGACGAGCCGTGAGGCTCCATCGGCTGAGACGGCTGGCCTGGCTCCTGCCGGCGGCGCTTGCGACGCTGGCCTGGGTGCTTCCGGCCTCTCCGGCCGCCGCGGCCGGCGAAGCCGTCGAACAGGTCGAGCCCGCCGTTGAGGCACCTCCCGGCGGCCGCGAGGAGCACGTCGTCGTCGAGACCGGCGAGCATCCGTTCGAGGCGTGGCGGCTGCCGGAGGACTGGCGGCACCCGGACGGCACGTTCAACCAGGAGGCCCTGGTCGCCCAGCAGCGGAAGCGCCTGGACGCCCTCAACCAGCGGCTCGAGACCGACTTCCGGCTGACCGAGACGGCGCACTACCTGATCTTCAGCGACGCCGGCGAACGGACCGACCGCCTGTTCGCCACCTGGAGCGAGGCCCTGTACGAGGCACTCCGACGGCAGTTCCGCATCGGCCCGAAGGAGCGGGTCTGGGACGGCAAGTGCGTGCTGATGCTGTTCGAGCGCCGGAAGACGTTCGTGGCGCACGCCCGGGTTTTCGACCGGTTCGGCGCCTCGCGGGCGGGGGCCTACTTTGCCGTCGAGACGGCGTCCCCGGACTATCCGCAGCTCGTTCATATCTGCATCCCGCTTGGCCGCCACGACCCGCGTCGGCTCCAGGAGCTGTTCGCCCACGAGGGGACGCACGCCTTCTTCCAGCTCTACAAGCGGCCGGTCGACCTGCCGCTGTGGCTCCACGAGGGGCTCGCCGAGTTCATGACGGTCGTCAACGACCAGTCGCTCAAGGCCCGGAAACAGTCCTTTGCCATCCTGCACGCCCGGCGCGGCACGAAGCTGAAGGGCCTGTTCGGGCGATCGGCGGAGGCCGGGCTCCGCTACGCCGAGTACAGCGTCGCGTACACGCTGGTGGACTTCCTGATGGCGGCCGGGCGGCCGAAGTTCAAGCGGTTCGTCGACGCCCTGAAGGCGGGCAAGGACCAGGAGGCGGCCCTTCAGGAGGCGTACGGGTGGGACCTGGCCGAGCTGGAGCGCCGGTGGCGGGTTTACGCCGTCAAGGTCCTGGCCGGCGGCCGGTGAGCCCTCTTTGGAACCGCAGAGGCGCAGAGAACGCAGAGAAAGCAGAGAAAGAATCAAAATTAGCAAAAACAGAGGCGGTTGGCTGTTGACCAGTTTCCGCCATTCTTTGCGTCCTCGGCGCCACTGCGTCTATAACCACGCGGCATAGAGGCGGCGGGGCGGAGGCGAGGGATGTCTGAAACGCGGCTCCTGTTCCACCCGGAAGGTCTGGCCCTGGCGGGCGCGGTCCTGGCGTCGGTTGGGGCGGCGGCGTTCTGGGGCCTCCTGATTCACTGGGTGGTCCGAACGCGGTCGTGGTCGCTGGCGCCGCTGGTCCTCGTGCCGCCGGTGCTGGCCCTGGTGGGGTGGCTGAGGTCGCGCGAGTCGGGCCCGCATCCGTCAGCCGGCGGAGAGGGGGCCGAAGCCGCCGGACCGATCCTGCCCTGGTGGCAGGTGCTGGTCGGTCTGGCGATGGCGGGGGTGCTCTGGACGGTGGCCGCGGCCGCGGCGGCCCGGCCCGAGACGAGCGTCCAGCTCGCGTTGCTGGTCGTTCTGGCGGCGACCGCCGTCGTCTGGGTCCTCTTTTTTTACGTGCGGATCTACTTCTACCTGGGTCGGATGCCGGTTGCGGTGCTCCTGGCGATGCGGGCCGTCGCGGTCGTCCTGCTCGTGCTCCTCATTTTCAAGCCGACGCTCAGCTTCGAGGAGAAGATCGAGCACCGGACCGACCTGTACGTCCTCGTCGACGCCTCCAAGTCGATGTCCGTCAAGGACTGGCCCGACACGCCCCACCGGATGGCCCTGGCGACCAAGCAAGTGGAGGACTACCTGGAGCGGCTCCGGGCGGCGTTCAACGTCAAGCTCTCGACGTTCGACACCCGGGCCCGGGAGGTCGAGCCGGGGGCCTGGCCCGAGCCTGCGGGGGACGCCACGAACCTGACGCGGGCCCTCAAGGACGCCCTCGCCTCGGTCCGGCCGGCCGACACGACCGGTGTCATCCTGATGAGCGACGGCATCCACAACGCCGGCGGCGACGTCGTGGCGGACGTAACGGCGATGACGGGCCTGTCGCCCATCTACGCGGTCGGCGTCGGGACCGACCTGACGGCCCAGAGCGGGTACCAGGACATCAGCATCGAGAACGTCCGGGCCCCCGAGGAAAGCGTGGTCGACAACATCGCCCGCCTGACGGTGGACGTCGAGGCGATCGGCCTGGCGGACCGGTCGGTCGAGGTCCAGCTCCGCGAGGGGCAGGCGCACGTGGCCGCCGAGCCGCTGCGGCTCGACGCCGTCCCGGGCAGCCAGAGCGTCACGCTGACCGTCACGCCGACCGAGGTCGGCCGCCACACCTACACGGTGACCGTGCCGGACGACCCAGCGGAGCGGCGGACCGAGAACAACACCCGCCAGGTCCACCTCCTCGTGACCGACCCGAAGATCCGCGTCCTCTACATCGAGGGCGTCGTGCGGCCCGAGTACAAGCCCCTGAAAAGCGTCCTGGAGACCGACCCGAACGTCGAGGTCCTGACGCTGGTGCAGGTCCGAAAGGGCGAGTTCCTCCAGGGCGGCAGCCTGAAGGGCCTGACCCTGTCGAGCTTTCCCCAGACGCTCGACGACATGCGGAAGTTCGACGTCTACATCCTCGGCGACCTCGACCGGAGCTACTTCCAGGCCCGCCAGTTCGAGAACCTCAAAGTTGCCGTCTCCGAGGGACGGGGCCTGCTGATGACCGGCGGCTACAATAGCTTCGGCCCGGGGGGCTACGGCGGGACGCCCCTGGAGGACATGCTGCCTGTCTTCCTCGGCTCGCGCGACGTGGGCCAGGAGACCACTCCGTTTGTCCTCAAGCTCACCCCCGAGGGGGCGAACCATCCGGTCTTCTACGGGACGGGCGACTTCTTCCGCTACGGGTCTGAGACGCCCCGCGAGAAGCTCCCCTACCTGAAGGGCTGCACCCGCCTGGGCCGGCCCAAGCCGGGGGCCAGCGTCCTGGCGGTCCACCCGACCCGCACGGGCCCCGACGGGCCGCTCGTGGTCCTGGCGGTCCAGTCCTACGGCCGGGGCCGCACCGCCGCGTTCGCCGCCGACACGACCTACCAGTGGTACCTGCCGTTCAAGGCCCTGGGCCGCGAGTCGCCCTACCTCAAGTTCTGGGGCCAGATGGTCCGGTGGCTGGCGGCCAAGGAGATCAAGGAGACGAGCGACCAGCCGGGCGTGACGCTGCTGGTCCGAAAGCCCTACTACGAGCCAGGCGAAAAGGTCCTCGTCCGGGCCAAGGTGCGGGCCGAGGAGGGCCGGGCCACCAACTTCGCCGACGTCCGCGGCTCCCTCCTCGGGCCCGCCGAGACCGACCGGAAGGACTTCTCTCTGCCGCTCGCGCCGGGCGGCGTGGGCGTCTACGAGACGGAGCTCGACCCGCCCGACCCCGGCACGTACAAAGTCGTCGTCGAGGCCCGCAAGGACGGTGAGCGGCTCGGCTTCGAGGAGACCGAGTTCACGGTCGGGCGGCTGAACCAGGAATTCGAGCGGCTGAATATCGACCGGGAGGTCCTGAAACGCCTCGCCCAGGCCACCGGGGGCGAGTACTACGAGCCGGCCGCCTTCGGCGACCTCGTTGAGGCCCTCCGGGCCCGCACGATCAAGGAGGACATCCACCGGGAGATCGGCGTCCGCGACGCCATCCCCGTCCTTTTCGTCGTTTTCCTGGCGATTGTGACCGGCGAATGGCTGATCCGGAAGCACTACCAGCTCAACTAGCGCAAGTCCTGTCGGATGCGTGACTTGCGCTGGGCATGCCGTTGACCTGACGACGTGCCGGACTCCCTTGGGCCTCAATCCCAGTCGGCGAAATCGAAGAACTCGAAGCCGCCGTCGCCACCGCTGCTCGCCGCGCTCACGATGATGACGATGACGTACACCACCGTCAGGACCAGGGCCAGGGCCGCGCCGGCGTACCCCGTGATGAGACCCACCAGGGTCGGGCCGCGGCCCGTGTGCCGGCCGTGGCGGACCTGCCGCAGTGCGAGGTGGCCGCAGACCGCCGCGGCGATGCCGAGCGGGATCCCCGGCAGCCCCAGGAAGCAGCACAGGCCCAGCAAGGCGAAGAGCACCGACAGGATGCCCAGGACCAGGCTCACCACCGCCAGCGGGCTGACTGTGGGCGGTGGCTCGTAGTAGCCAGGCATCGGCTCGCCGTGATGCGGTCCGCCCGGCAGCGGCTCCCCCGGGGCCGGCGGCCCCGGGGGCGGGGGCTGATCAGGCCGGCTCTGATTCGCTCATCGCGGCTCCCGCCCCGGTCAGGTTCCCAGGTAGTCCCGCCGCAGGCCCGCCGCCACGTCTCGCGTCAGGGCGAGCGCCTGCATGGCCGCATCCAGCGGCCGGGTCCCGAGGCCGCACGCCGGCGTGACGAGACTGGCGCGGAGCACGTCCTCCCGCGAGAAGCCGAGCGCCTCGACCTTCGCCACGAGCCCGAGGAGCCGTTCCCGCAGGCTCTCGACCGTCACGCCCGCCAGCGCGTCCGGGTCGGTCGGCACGATGCCCCAAGCAATGGTCCCGCCGCGTCCGAGGAACGCCGCGATGTCGTCGCGGTAGACGAGGAAGTTCTCGGCGAACTCGAACGCGTCGAACGAGACCACGTCGAGCCTGCCGCCGAGGAAGATCGACCATTCGGTGTTCGAGCAGCAGTGCGAGCCGACCGTGACGCCTTCCGGGAGGACCGCCTCCAGCGTCTCACGGACGCGGGCGACGTCCCAGCCGAAGAAGGGCGTCCCGAACGAGGCGAGGAACGGCTCGTCGACGAAGACGATCGGCTCGGCCCCGGCGTCGCGGATCGCGTCGGCCTGCCACCGGACGCGAAGCGACAGGAGCTTCAGCAGCACGTCCCGCACCACGTCGTCGTAGAGGACCGGGTTGCCGTCCGGCCCCAGGACGGCCATGCCGGTGGTGATGGGCCCGGCGATCTGGCCCTTCGCTTCCGGCAGGCCCCGCTGCCGGACGGCCGCCAGCAGCGGCCCGAACCCGTGGGCGGCCTCCTCGCTCATCGCCCCGGCGGAGGTGTCGCCCGCATCGAACGCCGCGAAGAGCCGGTCCACGCCCTCGAAGAACGCGTCGTCCTGGACGAGCCGGAGCCGGCCGTCCTCGTGCGCCAGGCCCGGCAGGCCCTCCAGGCCCTGCTCGTTCATCCCCTCCCGGCACGAGACGTTCGGGAGCTGGGGCCAGTGCGGCAGGTCCGGGCAGAACTCCAGCACCGCCTCCATCGCCGAGGCGACGTCGGTGTGGGGCAAACTTCCGATCCCGGTGGGCCGGCAGTCCCCGGTGAAAGCCATGGCGTGTCCTCCGATGCGTTTTCGAGACGTGGACCTGCCACGTGTGGCGCGGCGGGTCTGAAGTGCCCGCCGCGCTCGGACTTGGCGGCGCAAGCCACAAGGCGCGATTATAGCCGCCCCGGCGGCCGCTCGGAAGGACCGATTGTGCCTCCGCGGATTGCTTATCGAGCCGCGGGGGAGGGTAGCTCGCGGGGGCGTCGGGCCGGATTCTCGCTTGCGCCCCGCCGTGCCCGAGACCGTTCACCCCTGCGGGACGACGCGGAGGACTTCCTCGACCGTCGTCTCGCCGCCGGCGGCCGCCCGCTGGACGCCGTGGGCGGCCATCGTCTTCATCCCCTGGCCGACGGCGATGGTCCGAAGCTCGTCGGTGGCGGCCCCCCGCCGGAGGGCCGCCCCGACCTCGGGCGTCACCTCCAGGGCCTCGCCCACCAGGACCCGCCCCCGGTAGCCTGTCTGCTTGCAGGTCGGACAGCCGACCGCCCGCCGCCACCGGGGCCCGGGGCCCGCGACGTCCAGGCCCCCCGCGTGGGCGAGCTCGGTCGCCTGGCGCAGCCGGTCGGCGTCCGGCTCGGCCGGTTCGCTGCACTCCGGGCACAGCCGCCGGACCAGCCGCTGCGCGACCACCAACCGCTCGGCATCGGCCACCAGGAACGGGTCGACGCCGATGTCGACGAGCCGCACGAGGGCCGCGGCCGCCTCGTCGGTATGCAGGGTCGTCATCACCAGGTGCCCCGTCAGGGCCACCTGCTGCACCATCTGGGCGACTTCCAGGTTCCGGATCTCGCCGACCATCATGATGTCGGGGTCGGCCCGCAGCTCGGCCCGGATGAGCGTCGCGAACGAGTTGCCGACCTGCTCGTTCACCTGGACCTGCACCAGGCCGTTGATGGCGAACTCGACCGGGTCCTCGATCGTGACGATCTTGGCCTCGGGCCGCACGAGGTGCTCGAGACACGTGTAGAGCGTGGTCGTCTTGCCGCAGCCGGTGGGTCCGGTCACGATGACCACGCCCCAGGGGGCCTCGATCCACTTCTTGATGAGCTTTTCGTCCCTCGGGGCGAAGTCGAGGCGGTCGAACGCGAGGCGCACCTCGGCCCGCCTGAGGAGCCGCATCGTCACGGCCTCGCCGAAATGGGCCGGCAGGACGTTGATCCGCACGTCCACCGGGTGGGCTTCGTCCGGGGCGCGGACCACCATCCGGCCGTCCTGGGTCCGGCGCTTCTCGTGGACGTCCAGCGACGCCATCGTCTTCAGCCGGTCGACGACGGGCCCGTGCAGCCGCGCGTCGTACGTCGCCAGCTCGTGGAGGACGCCGTCGAGGCGCGTCCGCACCCGGCCGCAGTCCTCCTGGGCGTCGACGTGGACGTCGGAGGCTTCCTGGGCGATGGCGACGTGCAGGAGGAGGTCTACGGCGCGTCCGAGCTTGTCCTCGTCCTCCTGCGGCTCGGCCGCGGCCGCGCCCAGTTCATCGAGGCGTTTTTTGAGGCCCACGATGAGCGGGCCGATGTCGGCGGGCAGGTCGACCTTCGGCCCCTGCCCCTTGAGGAACCGCTCCAGGTCCTCCCTGTAGAACCGCCACTGGCGGCCGACCTTCATGCCCTTGATCATGCCCGCCCGGAGCCATCGGTAGAAGGTGGAGCGGGCAACGTCGAGGAATTCGGCCGCCTCGTCGACGCCGAGGATGCCGCCTTCCTTGGCGTCAATTCCCTCGGGCTTCTCGGCCCCGGCCTTCTGCCCCTTCGGACGCCGCTTCTGCTCTTCTTTTGCCGGCATCGCCTGTCTCCCTGTGCTGGGGAGGGCACCGCCGCCCTCTATCGCACAATATAGCACAGAGATTACACCCAGATCAGCATAAAATCCGATTATATGCCTTGGGGGCTGTGACACACAAAGACACTGGCAGCGCCGGTCTTCAGGGCGAACGGACAACGGGGGCGGCCGGGGGGACTCGGGGGGTCTCCGCCCTGCCAGGGCAAACCGGGGTGCCGAGAAACGTCCCGACGTTGACGGCCAAGAACCAGGCCCGGCCCGCGCTTACCCCACGTGGCGGTAGACGTCCCACCCCAGGTACGTCCCGAAGGCGTCCTCGACGGCCCGGGCGACCTGGCCCATCCCGATTGCGACGTGATGCTCGAACCCCTCCGAGCAGATGATCGCCAGCAGCTCCTGAAGGCCCTGCACCTCGACCACACCGTAGCCGCCGAAGGTGTCCAGCGGATCGTCGGTCAGCTTCCCCTCGCCGACGTAGGCCCGGACCTCGCCGGCCGGATCGTCCGTATCGACGCGACAGAAGGTGAAGGGGCCCGTTTTCAGCCTCCCGACGATCGTCCCGCAGGTGTTCTCCGACCCGACGCTCGTCGCGATGATCTCCTGGATGTCCATCCGGTGCGACTGGAACAACTCCGCCGGGAGGTTCGAGCAGTGGAAGATGACGGCTTTGTTCGACGCCGATCCGTAGTTGTTGTTCCAGTCGACGATGGCCGGCGGCGTGCCGGTCGCGTAACGAAGCGCGAGCATCCCCAGGAGGCCCGTCACGTCGGCCTCGCACGCGCTGGGGCGAAGGGCCTGGCTCATCATGCTCATCAACGTGCACGGCACGATGCCGTAGAACTCCTCCAGCGCCGTCCAGCACTGGATGGCCGTCCCCGCCAGGCCGTTCTCCTCGACCCACCGGTCGATGACGACGCCGAACCGGGCCATCCGCTCCAGGGGCTCGGCGGGCACGGACTCGGTGTTCGTGTAGCCCTTGATGGCCTCGATCTTCTCGCGGACCGCCGGGTCGTCGGCCTTGAGCCGCTCGGCCTGGCCGAGCACCTCCGACAGATCGAGCACCTCGACGCTGATGCCGCGCGTCTCGAGCAGCTTCTCCGAGAACCGGACCGTGTTGAACGGGCCGGTCCGAGCGCCGACCGCCCCGACGCGGGTCTCTCGCAGGCCCCGCACCACGCGGCACGTCGCCCCGAAGCGGGCCAGGTCGGCCCGGAACGACTTCGAGTTCGGTCCCACCGTGTGCAGGTCCGTCAGGCTGAACGGGATGTCGTACTGGAACAGGTTGTTGCAGACGGACATCTTGCCGCAGAAGGCATCGCGGCGGCTGTCGGCCCGCATCGCGCTGGGGTCGTCCGGCCAGGCGTGCACCAGGACCGGCACGTCGAGGCCCGAGAAGCGGAGGGTGTTCGCGACGGCCTTCTCGTCGCCGAAGTTCGGCAGCGTCACCAGGACGCCGTCGATGCGGTCGGCGTGTTTCTTGAGCAGCTCGCCGCAGGCCCGGGCGTCGGCCAGCGTCTCGATGGCCCCGCCGGTGGCCTCGTTCTGGCCGAGGCAGACGGTGTCGAAGCCCTCCTCCTTGAGGATGTTGAGGACGTCTTTGCGTCCCTCGTGGGCCAGGTTCGTGGGGAAGAAGCCTCGCGTTCCGACGATGACGGCCAAGGTGGTCTTGTCGGCCATGGATCGATTCCTTTCGGGAGCGGGCGAAGCCCGGTGCGACGGCGGATCGGGCCCACCTTCGTGTGAAACAGGCCTAGGCTACCGGCCTCGGGGGGCGAATCAAGGCAATTCGGACGTGGCCGCCGGGCTTCGTCGACAAGCCGCGGCTTGACGCGGCCGGCCATCCTGCCCAGAATGGGGCGGCCCGGGGAGGGCTCGCCGGCGTTTCGTCGGGAGCAAGAGGTGGGTGTTCAAGAGGGCGAACCCCCTCACCCCGCCCCTCTCCCGCCGGGGGAGAGGGAGTGATAAGACAGCGCCCGGGCCGGATTCCCTCGCAATCAGGACCCACCGTTGATCGCACCGGACAATCAGGACCGCCCGCCCAGGAAGATCCGCGAGGTCGTCGTCCGCCGGCCCCGCCCCCGCTGGTACATCCCCTATCCGCTGGCGGTCTTCACGGCCCTGCTGATGAGCCTCGCGTTCCCCCCCTTCGAGTTCTCCTGGGTGGCGTACCTGGCCCTCGCGCCGCTTATCGTGATGGCCGTCCGGGCGCCCTCCGGCAAGCACGTCTTTGCGGCGTCGTACCTCGGCGGCCTGGTGTTCTTCGGCCTGAACATGCACTGGCTGTGGCAGTTCCACCCGGCGGGTTTCATCGCCCTGATGCTCTACCTGGCCCTGTACTGGGCCCTTTTCACCTGGGGCTCGCGGCGGATCGGGGGGGCGACGGGCCTGCCGATGGTGGCGGTGGCCCCGGTGGTGTGGGTGGCCCTGGAGTACGTCCGGGGGTGGTTCCTGACGGGTCTGCCGTGGCTCTACGCGGGTCACACCCAGTACGAGAACCTGCCGCTGGTGCAGACGGCCGACGCCCTGGGGGCCTACGGGCCGGGGTTCCTGGTGGTGATGACGAACGGCCTGGCGGCGGACCTGCTGACGCGTCCGCTGTTCGCCGCCCGGCACAAGGGGGAGCGTCCGCGCCTGAAGTGGTCGGTGATCGTCGGCGTCGCGGCCCTGGCCGCCGCCTGGGTCGCCACGGTGGGCTACGGGTACTGGCGGCTGGGGCAGGACACGACCCGGCCGGGCCCGGCGGTCCTGGCGGTCCAGACGACCATCCCCCAGGAAGTGAAGCTCCTGGCGCGCTACGAAGACGTGCTCGACGCCGAGAAGCGGATGATCGGCGACCTGGTGCGCCTCACTCGCCGGGGCCTGGCCAAGGCGAACGAGCGGGGCATCGACCTGGACCTGGTCGTCTGGCCCGAGACGATGGTCCCGGGCTTCCTGAACGAGCAGTTCCTGGAGGCCGACGTCCGGGAGGTGGCCGGGGACGTGCCCGAGCTGGCCGAGCATCTCATGATGACGCAGCTTCGGTACCGGGGGTACTGGCGGACGGTCCGCGAGGTGGCCCGCGAGGCCGGGGCGCCGGTCCTGTGCGGCTCGACGGCCGTCCGGCTGGTCGGCGTCGAGCACCTGCCGGGCGAGCGGGTGATGGCCCGGTTCGAGCGGAGCAATCGGGCCCTGCTGATCGCCCCGGACGCCGAGCCGTACGACTCCGAGCACGCCTACGATAAGGCCCACCTCGTCCCGTTCGGCGAGTACGTGCCGTTCCGCGGGGGCTTTCCCCCCCTGTACCGGCTGCTCCTCGGCATGACCCCGTACTCCTACGACTACAGCCTGACGGCGGGTGCCCGAGACCAGCGGCCGTTCGTCCTGGAGGAGACGGGCGGGGCCCGGTTTCTGGCGCCGATCTGCTACGAGGACGCCTTCGCCTACCGGATTCGCGACATGGTCCGTCTTCGCCCGGCGGCCCGCGGCGGACAAGCCCAGCCCCACGGCGATGGAGGCGGGCGCGAGAAGGGCGTCGACTTCATCGTCAACATCTCCAACGACGGCTGGTTCGCCCGGACGGTCCACGAGTCGGACTCCGGCGAAGACGCTGAGGGCGAGCCGAAGGTTGACCGCCTGGAGGAAACCGTTCAGCATAAGCAGCACCTGAACCTGTGCGCGTTCCGGGCCATCGAGAACCGGGTCCCCGTCGTACGGAGCGTCAACACGGGCATCAGCGGCCTGGTCGCCTCGACGGGGCGGATCGAGGAGGTGGTCCGCGACCGGTCGGACGAGCGGCGGTGCCTCGAGGGCCATGCCCTCGGGCGGATCGACCTTGACCGCCGGGTAGCGCCGTACACGCGGGTCGGCGACGTGTTCGCCCTGGCGTGCGTGGCGGCGACGCTGGCGGGGGCCGCCTGGGCCATTGGCCGATGGGCGATCATGCGAAAGGGGCACGAGTCATGAGACGATCGTACATCTGGGCGGCGGCCGTGGCGGCTGGCCTGGCCGCCTTCGGAGCGTGTCTCGGCCCGGTGGAGCGTGCGGCGGACGCTGCCGCAGCGCCCGGCGGCGACGGCGAGGCTGAGATCGCCGATCCCTATCCCGTCCTGGTCGAGGCCCTCCAATCGGGCCAGGGGCGGATCCAGGCCTACGCCGCCGAGGCGTTCCTCGACTCATCCCGGGCGGCCCCCCAGGGCGACCTGGTCAAGCTGGCCCGCTCGTCGGACCCGCGGCTGCGAACGACGGCCTTGGCGGTGCTCGGCACGACCCGTCGGCGGGAGCTCGTGCCGGTCTTCCGCAGCCATCTGCGGGACCCCGACGCGGTGACGCGCCTCTCGGCGGCGTTCGCGATGGCCATGGCGGGCGACTCGTCCCAGGTGGAGGCCCTTCGCGACGGGCTGGCCAGCCCGGACATTCGCCGGCGGCGGACGGCGTGCTGGCTCCTCGGCCTGATGGGAAACGAGAGCGCCGTCGGGATGCTGAAGCTGAAGCTGGCCGACCCGGACGCGGTGGTGGTGTTGCGTGCGGCCGAGGCGCTCGGGCGACTCGGGTCGGACTTCGGGCTGGAGTCGGTCCGGCGGCTGACCGAGCACCGGAGCCACGAGATCCGGGCGATGGCGGCCCGGGTGCTGGGCCAGATCGGCGAGCAGGGCGACGTGCCTCGCCTCGCCCGACTCAGCGAGAGCAAGCGGTTCATGGACGTCAAGTTCGCGGCGATCGCGTCGCTGGCCCGGCTGGGCGACCTGAAGCGGGTGACGCTGCTCGTGGACATGCTCGACGCCCCGGAAGTGCCGGAGCGGGCCCTGGCGGCCCGCTCGCTGGGCGAGACGGCCTACACGCCGGCCCTGAAACCCCTGTCGCGGCTCCTTGCGCGGGAGGACCTGCTGGAACGGACGAGCGCGGCGGTGGCGATGCTGAAGATCCAGTCGTCGGAGGGGCCCTGGCGAAAGCGGGCCCTGAGGGAACCGGAGGGGTGACGGAGGCAGGGGGCGGCCGCCGGAATGACGAGCCCCAAGACCCGTCGCCGCGAACGGAGGACCTCAGCAGCGGAGGCGGCCCGTCCTCGCTTCGCCGCCGTTTGCGGCCGGACGGGGGGCCTCGGCAGTCGTAATGGGTTATGGCGGCGACGCTTTTTTGCTTGACGGGTCGGGGGGCCCAACTAGAATCGCGTGTTGCCGCATGCGGCACACAGGCCAGCGGTCGGGGTGTCGCCGAGGGCCGGTTTGTGGGGAGAAGCCGGGGCCGGCCTGAGGGGATCCTGCCAAACGGGGCGGCAAGCGCCTGAAGGAGAGAGCCTTGAGTACGCTCGGGAAGATTCTCACGGTCTTGATCGTCGTGATCGCCATTCCGGTGGCCGTGCTCGTGTCCCGCGAGTTCCTCCTCCGTGAAGATTGGCGGGCCCTGTACATCGACCTCAAGGAAATCACCAACGGCGCCTTCGACCAGCGCGACACGTGGTACCAGAAGTACCAGGAGGAAGTCCAGGGCCGTGCGACGGACAAGGCCCAGCTCATGAACCGGATATCGCAGCTCGAGGACGACGTCAATGCCCGCAACGACGCCATCGCCCGGCTGAGGGACGAGAAGAACGCCCTGGACCAGAAGCTCGCCACGCTGGCCACCTCCTACGACGGGATGTCGAAGAAGATGGACGAGCTGATGGCCAACCTCCAGGCCGCCCGCACCGAGCGGGATGGGGCCAAGAAGCGGGCCGACGACCTCGAGGAGATGCTCGCTGCGCAGGGCGTCCGCCTCCGCGACGTCCTCGACAAGAACCAGTTGATGGGGGAGACGATCCGGCAGCTGGAAGAGTCGGTGGCCGGCTTGGAGAAGCAGATCGCCTTCTACGAGCAGAAGACGAACATCCGACCCCCGACGGTTGAGGTCACCCTCCTCAACCAGATCCAGGGCATCGTCACCAACGTCGACAACGCCGCCCGCATCGCCGAGATCAACCTGGGCTCCGACGACGGCGTCTTGGCCCCGATGGTCTTCTACGTCTACGACCGGGAGGCCAACGAGTTCCTCGCGAAGCTGGTCGTCAAGCGCGTGGCCCACGACCGGTCGACGGGCGACCTGACGCTTCTTCGCGGCACGGTCCGGAAAGGTCACCATGTCACGAATCGGTTCGAGTAGCGCGGTCCGGGTAGCGGCCCAGCCACTGAGCAACGTCTACACGGTGCTCCTGTTGGTGGCGGTGCTGGCGCTGGTGGTGGCCTTCGGGGTCACCGCCTACACGGTCCAGACGCACTATCCGGGCGGGGTCCTGGGCTACGGCGAGGAGGTCGAGAACGACGTCCAGGCCGCCGAAAGCAACCTGGCGGGGTGGCGCGGCAAGCTGAAGGAGCACGAGACCTTTCTCGAGGACGCCGCGAAAACCGCCGGAACGAGCGCCACCGGGGAGGGCGGCGCCCGTTCGCCCGCCATGTAGGACCGACAGCAGCAGCAGCAGTAGGCGGTTCCGTTTGCCCGTCTGACGACCGACCCGACACTGCCACGGCCGGCCGGACACGTCGAGGACCGGGATGATCATAGACCGTATCGTCGGCCTGTTCTCCTGGGACATGGGGATCGACCTCGGCACGGCGACCACCCTGGTCTACGTCCGCGGACAGGGCATCGTCCTGTGCGAACCCTCCGTCGTCGCCGTCCACAAGGACACCGGCAAGGTCCTTCTCGACGGGATGGCCGTCGGCGAGATGGCCAAGCGGATGCTCGGCAAGACCCCCGGGTCGATCCAGGCCATCCGGCCGCTTCGTGACGGCGTCATCGCCGATTTCGACATCACCGAGGCGATGCTCTCGTACTTCATCCGCCGGGTCCACGGCCGGCGGAGCCTGATCCGGCCCCGCGTTGTCATCGCCATCCCCTCCGGGATCACGGCGGTCGAGCGGCGGGCGGTCCTCTCGAGCGCCCAGCGGGCCGGTGCCCGCAAGGTCTTCCTGATCGAGGAGCCCATGGCCGCCGCCATCGGGGCCGGTCTCCCCATCGAGGAGCCCACCGCCAGCATGGTCGTCGACATCGGCGGCGGGACCACCGAGGTCGCCGTCATCAGCCTCGCCGACGTGGCCTGCTCCGAGTCGATCCGCGTCGCCGGAGACGACATCGACGCCGCCATCATCGAGTACATGAAGCGGACCTACAGCCTGCTGATCGGCGAGCAGACGGCCGAGCGGATCAAGATCGAGATCGGCAGCGCCTGCCCCCTGGAGCAGGAACTCGAGATGGAGGTCGGCGGCCGGGACCTCATCGCCGGCCTGCCCCGGACCACCACGATCACCAGCCAGGAGATCCGCGAAGCCATCGCCGAGCCCATCCAGGCCATGATCGAGACCATCAAGCGGACCCTCGAACGGACCGAGCCGGAGCTTTCGGCCGACCTGGTCCACAACGGCATCGCCGTCTGCGGCGGAGGGGCCCTCATGGCCGGACTCGACACCGTGATGGCCCAGGCGACCGGCCTGAAGGTCCGCGTCGCGGACGACCCGATCACGTGCGTGGCCCGAGGGACGGGGATCTTCCTGGACCACCTGGACCGGTGGCGCGGCACGATCGAGATGACGGACGAGGAAGGCTGATCGCCCGGTCCGCGGCCTGCATCGTCGGGCCGGCTCTTCCCTGCCGCTGCCTGGAACTTGTCTGGCAGACCGGGCCTAGGCCCGAGGCCGGGCGACCGTATGCGGGTCCGGCCGGTCCGTCGAACGCCGTCCTTACAGCCTTGCGCCCCGACCGATGGGACCACGATGGCCACCCGACGGCGCCGTCGCCGCAAAGCTCGGCTCAGCCGTGACGCTCGGCGCCGGACCACCGTGATCGTCCTGAGCTTGGCGGGGATCGTCCTGCTGCTCATGCCCCGCGACACCGCCAGGCAGGTCCGTCTCTACGCCGCCCCGGTCTTTTACCCGCTGCGGAACGTGACGGAGCAGTGGACGATGGAGATGGGCCGCAGAGGGCCCCCCCGCCCGAGCGCCGGGGCCGGCGAAGCCCGCCTCATCGAGGAGAACGCCGCCTACCAGGAGGCCCTCATCAAGGCCGCCGCCGTCATGGCCGACCAGGCCCGGCGGATCGAGGAGTTAGAGCGGATCCGCGGCGCGTTCGACGGGATGCCCTGCCGCCTCGTGCCGGCCGACCTGCTGCCGACCCGCGTCGCCGGCGCCGGCCCCGCCGCCCGTCTCGCCCAGGGCGCCGAGAGCGGCATGGCCGTCGGCGGCACGGTCGTGGCCGCCCGGTTCAAGCCCGGCACCGTCCAGGCCGTCGAGCGGGGCCAGGCCGTTCTGTCGGCTGCCGGTCTCGTCGGCGTCGTCGATGCCGTCGGCCCTCACATGAGCACCGTCCGCCTCGTGACCGACCCGAAAAGCGCCCTGAAGGTCCAGGTGATCGTCCGGCGGCGCGGTGCCTGGCAGGCCGGACCGACGGGCGTCGCCGTCGGGACCGAGGACGGGATGGCCGTCCGCCTGAAGGGCATCCGCCGGACCGACAACGCCGCTCCGGGCGACTTCGTCGTGACGAGCCGCTCGGCCGGGTCGCCCGTCCCGCCGTACCTGATCGTCGGCAAGATCGTCGAGTGCCGCCTGCCCCCGGGCTCGGGTTTCTACGACATCCGGGTCGAGCCGCGAGTCGACCTCTCGGCAACGGGCGGCGTATACGTGATGGTGCCGGAGGCCGGCGGGTGAGGCATTTTGTCTCTCCCCGAGAGGCGTTTTGCCGACGGGCTTGCCGGCCGGCTGGTTGTCGGGGCACGTACGAACCCCGAGTCGCGCCACGGAACCTTTCATGCGAGGACGCCGGTGCGGTGGGTCGTCGTCGCCATCCTGGCCTACGCCTGCCTGGTGGCCCAGACGAGCTTTTTCCGTCCCGGCCTCCTGGGTTTCGAGATCGAGGGGCACACGGTCCAGCCGGACCTGGTGCTCCTGCTGGGCATCTTCCTGGCCCTGGTGCTGGAGCCGTATGAGGTCTTCGTGGTGGGGTGGTGCCTGGGTCTGGCGTCGGACCTGGCATCGTCGCACCCTCGGCTGGGGGTGGCGGCCCTCCTGTTCGCCTCGGTCCTGTTCCTGCTGAGCTACCTTCAGGGCAGCATTTTCCGGACGCGGGTCCTGACGCAATTCCTCCTCACGCTGGTCGTCGTGTTCCTGATCCACTGGCTGTGGACGCTGATGGCCCGCTACGCCCCCGGCGTGACGCTTCCGGTCGGCCGCGCGGCGATGGGCGCGGCGTTCGATGCGGTCTACTCGGCCATCCTCGCCCCGTACCTGTTCTGGCTGTTCTTCCGCCTTCGCACTCCGCTGCGTCTCCCGGCGGGAAGCACGTTGGATTGACGGGCGGCGCCCTCGACCGTCCGTCCACCTTGATTTACCCCGGCCGGCGCGCTAGGATGCGCGTGCGTCGATGCCCGGGGAAGTGAACCGCGTGTACGCCTCCCGCCTTCAAGCCGTCGTCCTCGTCCTGGTCGTGGTGGTCCTCGTCCTGCTGGGCGGTCTGTTTCGCATCCAGGTGCTCCAGGGCGAGAGGTACCGGGCCGAGGCCGACGAGCAGCTCAAGCTCCTGCCCGGCTTTCGCCCGACCACCCGCGGGGGCATTTACGACCGCAACGGCGTCCCGCTGGCCCAGGACAACGGCGCGATGGATTTGGCCATCTACTTCCCCTTCATCGAGATGGACGAAGCGTTCGTGGCCCGGACGGCCCGCCGGTGGGGCATCTCGAAGGCCGAGCTGCGGCTTCGCGTCCGCGACACGTGGCCGGAGGTCTCCCGCCTGACGGGCCTGCCCCAGGAGGAGCTGCGCCGACGGACCGAGACCATCCAGCGCCGGGTCGAGGAGATCCGCCGCATCGTCGCTGAGCGCCATGGCCGGCGGATCCTCGTCCGCGAGGAGAACTACGACTCCCGCCGGCCTCCCGACGACCAGCCCGACAGCGTCGTCGCCCACGGACTCGCCTTCGACATCGACCCGGCGACTTTCGCCGAGATCGCCAGCCGGCCCGACGATTTCCCCGGCTTGGTGGTCCTGGAGGCCCGGAAGCGGCAGTACCCGTACGGCGGTGTGGCCCCGCACGTCGTCGGCCGTCTCGGCGAGGTCACCGAGGAGGAGCTTCGGTCCGAGGACCCGGAGGCCAACGTCAACGCGGCCTTCCCGCGCGGCAGCCTGAAACGCTACTGGCCCGGAGACGAGATCGGGCGCACGGGCATCGAGGCGGCCTGCGAGGACATCCTCCGCGGCAAGCGGGGTCTCTACCAGGAAGGCATCGACGGCAGCACGCTGGAGGACATCGCGCCGGTCTCGGGAGGCGACGTTCGCCTGACCCTCGACATCGCCCTCCAGGCCGACGTCGAACAGCTCCTCGATCGTCCGCCGGCGCTGCCGGCCGAGGAGCGGATCGCCGGGGCCGCGGTCGTCCTCGATTGCCGCACGGGGGAGGTGCTCGTCCTGGCCTCGGCGCCGAGGCACGACATCAACTACTACTCGGCGGACTTCCCCGACCTGGTCCGCGACCCCGCCGGGCCGCTTGTCCACCGGGCCATCTCCGGCCGCTATCCCCTGGGGTCGGTCTTCAAGGCCGTCACGGCCATCGCCGCCCTCCACGAAGGGTCCCTGACGCCGCACATGGTGCTCTCGTGTGACGGCCACCTCGACCGCGAGCGGCACCCGGAGCACTTCCGCTGCCACGTCTTCCTCTCGCACGGCTACGGCCACGGGCCGGTCGTCCTGCGCGAGGCGATCAAGAAGTCCTGTAACGTCTACTTTTGGAAGGCCGCCGAGCTGCTGTGCGTCGACCGGGAGAAGCACCGGATGCGGTACAGCCTGGGCGTCGAGCGGCTGACGGCGTGGGCGGAGCGGCTCGGCCTCGGGCGGCCCACCGGCATCGGCCTGCCCGGCGAGGCCGCAGGCAGCCTTAACGTCCGCGACCCGCGGAACCTCGCCGTCGGCCAGGGCGAGCTGCTCGTCACCCCCATCCAGGCCGCCGAGCTCTACGGCCTCGTGGCCACCGGCGGCCGGATGCCGCCCCTTCGGCTCATCCGCGAGCGGCCCGCCGCACCCAACCCGTCGCGCGATGCGCTGGCGGAGCACCCGCTCGATCCGCGGCACATGGCCGCCATCCGCGAGGGGTTCGCCGCCGTCGTCAACGAGCCGGGCGGCACGGGGTACCGGGAGGTGCGTCTGGAAGGCGTGCGGATCGCCGGCAAGACCGGCACCGCCCAGGCGGGCGGCGAGCGGGAAGACCATGCCTGGTTCGTCGGCTACGCCCCCGCCGAGGGGCCCCGGATCGCGTTTGCCGTCATCGTGGAGCACGGCGGACACGGCGGCGAGACGGCCGGACCCATCGCCCGCGAGATCGTCCGGGCCTGCCGGGCCCACGGGTACTTGGACGACCGGCCCGCCCCGCCGGTCGGGATGCCGGAGATGCCGAGAGTCAGGCCGGGGACGACCGGCGAAGGTGCTCCCCGCCGGCACCCCGACGACGACGTCGTCCCGCTCGGATAGCGTGGCCCGGCTCCTGGGGGTGGGGGCCCCGTAGCCGCGCCGCCTGCTACGGATTCTTGCCGTTGTGGTGGAGGGCCATGACGGTGACGTCGTCCTGCCACGTGTCGGCCCGCCGGTGTCGGTCGACGGCGGTGAGCAGATCGTCGGCGAAGCGGTCCGGCGCCTCCCCCTCGAGGCCCGATGCCAGGTCCAGCAGCCCGTCCTCGCCGATCATCCGGCCCTCGGGACCCCGGGCCTCGATCAGCGGGTCCGTGTAGGCGACGAGCACGTCGCCGCGGGCCAGCGGCACGGCGAACTGGCGATAGTTCGTCTCGGGGATGATGCCTAGCGGCAGGTCGAGCAGCTCGTTGCGGGCCTCGGGGAGCTCGGGCCTCAGGAGGTCCCACCGGCCGGTCTCGGCGTTGTACCACAGCGGACGGGGATGGCCCGCGTTGCACAGGACAAGGTGATCCTCCGGGGCGTAATAGGTGGCCACGAGGGCCGTGGCGAAGATGCCTTGGTCGGTCAGTTCCCCGAAGGCCCGATTCAGGTCCTGGACCAGGCTTGTCGCGTCGATGGTGTTGATGTTCTCCTTCAGCAGACCCCGAAGCGTCTGGGCCAGCTTGCCGACGGCCTCGCCGTGGCCGGAGACGTCGGCCACGATGTACCGCGAGATGGCCCCGCCCCCGCAGAGCGAGACGTAGTGGATGTCGCCGCCGCGGGCCTCGCCGCCGTAGGGGCAGCTGTAAACCCAACAGTCGATGCCCGGGACCGAGACGCCCGATCGGGCAGCCTGGTTGCCGCCCCAGACTTCCATGCATTGCATCTCGTGGTATTGTTGAGCGACGGTCATGCCGCGTTCCTCTCAGGCTTGCCCCCATGGCGAACCGCCCGGCCCCTTGTGCATCCTAGGCCCGGCCGGGCGGGATTTCAATTCGGGGCCGCCGACACCGCCTCCGGGTCTCCGTTAGGGCGGTTTTCGCCGTCCGGTCCGGCCGGACTCCTGGGGCGCCTCGCGTTACGGGTTTCACAAGGTCCGTTTCGCCGCGGAGGCGCAGCGAGCGCAGAGGAAGGCAATCAGTTGAGAAAACAACAAGGGCACCCGCTGTTCTGTCAGTGACGGTCCTTCTCTGTGACCTCTGCGCCTCTGTGGTTCAGGCCACGGCTTGGGACTACGAAGCGTCGAGGTCGGCGAGGAGCTGGCGGACGGTCCGGCCTGTCCTCGGGTCGACCGCATCGGGGGCGATCTCGGCCAGCGGCACGAGGACGAACCGCCGCTCCCGCATCCGCGGATGGGGCACCGTCAGCCGGTCGGTCTGGATGACGCGGTCGCCGAACAGGAGGATGTCGAGGTCGATCTCGCGGGGTCCCCAGCGGGGCCCGTCGCGGCGGCCGAGCTTCTGTTCGATGGCCTTCAGCTCGTCGAGCAGCCTCCCGGGTTCGAGGTCCGTCTCCAGCCGGGCCGCCGCGTTCAGGAACGGCCCCTGGCCGGGCGGCCCTCCGACGGCCGGGTTCTCCAGGTACGAGCTGACGGCCTCGACCTCGATCCGCGGATGGGCCCGCAGCGCCCCCAGGGCCGATTCGAGGAACCGGCTCCGCTGGCCGACGTTCGACCCCAGGCCGATGTAAGCGGTCGTCATCCTCTGCCCCTCGAAGGCGTGACGGGAACCGCAAAAAGCGCGAAGAACACGAAGAACGACGGAAACTGGTCAAGAAAAAGGGCCAACCACTATGAGAAGCCAACCCTCTTTACCTGTTCTTTGCGAGCTTTGGGCCCTTTGCGGTTTCAACCCGCTGCTGGGCCGGCTAGAGCGAGAGGCCGGCGATGCGGTCGGCCGCCTCGTAGAGCTTCTCGTCCTCCACCGTCAGGGCCATGCGGACGTACCCCTCGCCGTGGGGTCCGTAGCCGATGCCCGGCGTCGCCACGATGTCGGCCTCCGACAGGAGCCGCTCGGCGAAGGTCGTCGAATCGAGCCCCTCCGGGCACGTGACCCAGACGTAGAACGTGGCCTGGGGCCGATTGACCTGGAGGCCCGCCTTCTCCAGGGCCGCCACCAGCGTGTCCCGCCGCCTCCGATACATGGCCCGCAGCTCGTGGATCTCGGGCCGGTCGTAGCCGTCGAGGGCGGCCGCGGCGGCCCACTGCATCGCCGTGAACACGCCGTTGTCCATGTTGCTCTTGAGGTCCACGAGGCTCGCCACCACGTCGGCGTTCCCGGCGACCCATCCGACGCGCCACCCCGTCATGTTGAACGTCTTCGAACAGGAGTGGAACTCGACGGCGACGTCCTTCGCCCCGTCGACCTGGAGGATGCTGATGGGCGGCTCCTCGAAGTAGACCTCGCTGTAAGCGGCGTCCTGGGCGATGACGATCTCGTGCCGCCGGGCCCATTCGACCGCCTCCTCGTAGAAGCCCCGGTCGGCGGCGGCGGCCGTCGGATTGTTTGGGTAATTCAGATAGATGAGTTTCGCCCGGCCGAGGACGGCCTCGTCGATGGCCTCGAGGTCCGGCAGGAACCCCCGCTCCTCGGTGATGGGGAACCGCACGACCTCGCCGCCCGCGAAGGCGATGCTCGAATTGTAGACCGGATAGCCCGGATCGGGCGAGAGGCCGACGTCCCCGGGGTCCATGATGGCCATCGGCAGGTGCGAGAGCGTGTCTTTCGTGCCCTGGGCCGGCAGGACCTCGGTGCCCGGGTCGAGCGTGACGCCGAACCGGTTCCCGAACCATCGGGCGATGGCTTCGCGGAACTTCGCGTCGCCGCGGTCCAGGGCGTACTGGTGCGTCGCCGGGTCGGCCACGGCCGCCTGGGCGGCCTCGATGATGAACGCCGGCGTGGGCGTGTCCGGATCGCCGATGCCGAGGCTTATGACGGGCCGGCCCGCCGCGACGGCCGCCTTCTTCTTCCGGTCGATCTCGGCGAAGAGGTATGGCGGCAGGGCCTTCAGGCGGTCGCTGCGGGTCTGCATGGGTCGCGTGTCCTTTCGCCCGTACAGGCGGCGGTGCGGGTTCGAGCCGGGGATTCTAGCACGCGGCGCCCGGCCGACAACACCAAATCGGGACAAAAGCCGGGCGACTCCGGCCCCCTGCTCGACGGTGGTTCCCCGCTTGGCACCGCAAGTCCGCCGCCTGTCGCCGCTTCCCGCAAAACCGCCGCATTTGACCTGGGTCAAGGCCGGGCCGAACAATTCATCGGACAATGCCGATAGAGGGGCCGGACCCAAGCGGTGCCAGGTGGGATGGCCGGCCCGCCTGCGGGCCCGGCCGCGGAGACGGGCGGATCGGAGCGGACCTCAGACGGGGCGAACCATGTCGGTCAACCGATGTCCGGGCCAGGACCAGCGGTTCTGGAAGCCCGGCGACATTTTCGAGACGACCTGTCCGCACTGCGGCGGGGCGATCGAGTTCTGGAAGGACGACCCGAAGGTCAAGTGCCCCGGGTGCGGCCGCACCGTGACGAACCCCAAGTTCGACATGGGCTGCGCCGAGTGGTGCCAGTACGCCGAGGCGTGTCTCGGTTCCTCGGCCGCGGCGGCCCTCGACGCGGGGACGGTCCGCGAGCAACTCATCGACGAGATGAAGGGCGTCTTCGGCGACGACCTGGAGCGGATCGCCCACGCCCTGGCGGTGCTTGAGGTGGCCGAGCAGATCGCGGCCGTCGAGGGCGGCGACCCGCTCGTCGTCAAGGCCTCCGCCGTCCTCCACGACGTCGGCATCCGCGAGGCGGAGGCGAAACACGGCTCGGCCGCCCCGAAGCACCAGGAGGCCGAAGGTCCGCCGATCGCCCGGCGAATCCTGGAGAAGCTCGGCGTCGCCCCCGAAGCCATCGACCACGTCTGCCGCATCGTCGGCAGCCATCACTCCGGCGGCGACGTCGACACCCCCGAGTTCCGGGCCGTCTGGGACGCCGACCACCTGGTCAACTTCCGCGACGAGTGCAAGGCGACCGACCCGGAGGCCCGCCGACGGCACGTCGAGAAGGTGTTCCGGACGGCGACGGGCAAGGCCCTGGCCCGGGACCGGTTCGTGCGGTCCGGCGTGGCGTAGCGCAGCCGCGTCGGCGCGTACCGTTTCCGTCGTCGCCCTTGCGGCTTTGGCGGACAAGTCGGGTCGCGGCCAAACGGACCTGCACGCGGGGGGGGGCGGGCCATTTCAAAGTCGCGTTTTGGATTGGCCTATCCATCGCGGGTCGCGTGGCTCCGGCGGTTTCCCGAGTCCGTTGCATCTTCTCCCCAGGTTCTGCGAAGATGGGGCTTCCGCCCCTTTCCCCGGCGGCCGATCTGCAAACGGACAAGGAGGGTCGCCATGCCTGTCGAAGTCAAGCGGGGCGTCTACTGGGTCGGGGCCGTCGACTGGGGCATCCGCCGGTTCCACGGCCACGAGCTCTCCACCCATCGCGGCACGACCTACAACGCCTACCTCGTGCGGGACGAGAAGACCGCCCTCGTCGACACCGTGTGGGACCCGTTCGCCGAGACGCTCCTGGCGAACGTCCGCGAGATCTGCGACCCGTCGGAGGTCGACTTCGTCGTGGCCAACCACTCCGAGCCCGACCACGGCGGCTCCCTCCAGACGGTGCTTCGGGAGTGCCCGAACGCCACGCTCGTCGTCTCGAAGAACGGCCGGGAGGTGGTTGAGGGTCACCACCGCCAGGGGTGGGAGCCGCGGGTGGTCTCGACGGGCGAGACGATCGCCTTGGGCGACGAGGTCGAGCTCACGTTCATCGAGGCCCCCATGCTCCACTGGCCCGACTCGATGTTCACCTACGTCTCGGGCCGCGCGACCCTCCTCCCGAACGATGCCTTCGGCCAGCATTGCGCCACCGCCTATCGTTTCAACGACGAGGTGGACCGGCATGAGCTGTACGAGGAGGCCCTGAAGTACTACGCCAACATCCTGACTCCGTACAGCCCGGCGGTGATCCGCAAGATCGACGAGCTGCTGGAGATGGACGTGCCGGTAGAGGTCATCGGGCCGAGTCACGGCGTCATCTGGCGGGACGAGCCCATGCAGATCGTCCGGGCCTACCGGCAGTGGGCCCGGCAGACGGGCGAACCGCGGGCCGTCGTCCTCTACGACACGATGTGGGAGGCGACCCGACGGATGGCCGAGGCCGTCGGCCGCGGCCTGGCGGACGGGGGCGTCGACTGCAAGCTGTTCCACATGGGCGTGACGGACCGCAACGACGCCCTGGCGGAGATCTTCCGGTCGCGGGGCGTCGTGGTCGGCTCGCCGACGCTCAACAACGGCCTCCTGCCGACGATCATGCCCATCCTGGAGGACCTGCGGGGCCTCAGGTTCCGCAACAAGGTGGGGGCGGCGTTCGGGTCGTACGGCTGGTCCGGCGAGTCCGTCAAGCTCATCGAGGAGCACTTCGACCGGTGCAGGATCCGCCGCGTCGCCGACGGGGTCCGGGCCAAGTGGCAGCCCACCGCCGACGACCTGGAGGCGTGCCGGGCGCTGGGTGGCCGGGTGGCCGAGGCGGTCCTGGAGGCGGAGGAGGCCTGACGCTCGCGGCGTCGCCAAAGCCGAGCCGCGAACGCGAGTTCGCGGGCACATAGGCCGACGGCGAAGCCCCCTCCAGAGTGGCAGTTGCCGACCTCGCTTCTTCGCCAGTGCAGCGCGGTCGGTCTCCGTGCCGACCGGGCCTGGCATGCCGGAAACGCGGCGGGCACGGAGACCCGTCGCGCCGAGAGTTGACAGAACTTGCATCAGCGGGGTCAGAGCCGGTTCAGACGCGTGCCGTCGGGCGCCTTGTGGGCATCGGCCAGGTCCGCCCGGAACTCGCCGGTGGCGGCGTTGTACCACCAGCCGCCATCCTCTTCGGGCACCGTGAACGAGACCCGCGGGTCCGAGACGACCTTCACGTCGCGGCTCCCCGTGATCGGGTTGGCGGGGACGCTCGGAAGGTAGGGGCCGTAGGCGTGGGTGTCGGTCCGGCGGGGGCTGACGTTTCCGGCGGCGTCGGTGAACATCGTCATCTGGCGGGCGAAGTCGCGGCCGGGGAACGACTCGGCGTGCTGGGTCTTGTAGAGCAGGAGCTGCGAGCGGACCGTCTGGAGGTCCGTGATCAGGCTCGAGGTCCGGGCCTCCGGGCTGGATTCGGCGAACTGGGGCCGGACGATCGACGCGATCCAGAGGGCCGCCGCGAGCCCCGCGGCGACGGCGAAACCCGTCAGGAAGCCGAGGGCGAACCAGGGCCCGCGCGAGGGTCGACCGGCGGCCATTGACAGCTCCTTCCCCATTCAGGTCGCGGCTGGACGTGCTGCGCCTCGGGCGCCCGGCGGCTAAAAGAACACGACGACCAGGACCGCCAGGCCGAGGCAGAACGCCACCGCAAACAGGATACCGACCCAGAGCAGCTTCGTCGAGCGGTCATCCACGACGGACCTCCGAGCGACCGGCCTGACGCGGGCCGAAAAAGACACTAAGTGTCTTTTTCCGGCGCGCAAGTAGTGGCCTTGCAAAGACTTAGAGCATCAAAAAAGACACTTAGTGTCTTTTTTTTGGGCAGCCGAGGGGCGGCGCCTACAGCGTCGTCTGCGGGTCGACGTCGATGGCCATGTGCGTTCCGGGCGGGGCCGTCAGGTCGGCCCGGGTCCGGTCCCACAGGTGCATCAGGGCCTTGGCGGTGCGGGCCTTGAGCAGGAGATGGAATCGCCAGTAGCGGCTGCGTTTCGCGATGGGGCATGGCTGCGGGCCGAGCACTTCGATGCCGGCGATGCGGGCCGCCTCCATGACCCGTCCGGCGACGACCTGGATGCCTTCGGCGGCCTTCTGTCGGTTCTTCGAGCGGACGATGATCCGTGCGAGCCGCCGGTAAGGAGGATAACCGCGTGCCTCGCGGGCCCCGAGTTCGTCCTGGGCGAACGCCTCGTAGTCGTGCTTGGCGGCCAGGCGGATTGCCAGGTGGTCCGGCTGGAAGGTCTGGATGAAGACCTCGCCGCCCTTCGGCCCCCGTCCGGCCCGGCCGGCAACCTGCATCACGAGCTGGAACGTCCGTTCGTTGGCCCGGAAGTCGGGCAGGCTGAGGGCCGTGTCGGCGTTGATGACCCCGACGACCGTCACGTTGGGGAAGTCGAGCCCTTTGGCGACCATCTGCGTCCCGAGCAGCACGTCAACCTCCCCCTCGCGAAGCGCCGCCAGGATGCTCTCGTGGCTGCCCCGGCGGCGGGTGGTGTCGCTGTCCATGCGGCCGACGCGAATCTCGGCGAACTTCTCCAGGATTTCCTCTTCGACCCGCTGCGTCCCGGACCCCCAGTAGTTCAGGGCCTCCGACCCGCAGGCGGGGCACTTCTCGGGCGGGTCGGCCTTCTTGCCGCAATAATGGCACTGGGCGTAGCCGGGCTTGGCGTGCCAGGTCATGCCCACGTCGCAGTCCGGGCACCTCAGGGAGAAGCCGCACCGGACGCAGAAGAGGTACGTCGCCCACCCCCGGCGGTTGAGAAACAGGATCGTCTGCTCCTGCCTTCGCCAGGCCCCGCGGACAGCGTCCTCCAGCGGCCCTGACAGGACATGGTACCCTTTCCGCTCGGCGGCCTCGGCCCGCATGTCGACGATGTGTACGGGGGGCATCTCGCGCCCGCCGACCCGCCGCGTCAGCCGGGCCTCCTGGTAGTGGTCGAGGTGGCGGCAGTTGTAGTAGGACTCGAGGCTCGGCGTGGCCGACCCGAGGACGACGGGGACGCCCGTGAGGCTGGCCCGCATGACGGCCGCGTCACGGGCGTGATAGTAGGGCCCTTTCAGGGCCTTGAACGAGTTCTCGTGCTCCTCGTCCAGGACGATGAGGCCGAGGTCCGGCACCGGGGCGAATACGGCGGTCTGCGTCCCGATGACGACGTCGGCCCGGCCGTCCTGGATGTCGCGCCACTGGCGGTGACGCTGGCCGTCCGACATGTCCGAGTGAAGCACGGCCACGTTGGCGAACCGCTGGCGGAATCGGTGGATGGTCTGGGGCGTCAGGGCGATCTCGGGCACCAGGACGACCGCCTGGCGGCCCGCGTCGACCACCTCGGCGATCGCACGCAGGTAAATCTCGGTCTTGCCGGAGCCCGTGACGCCGTTCAGCACGACCACGCCGAAGGCGTCGGCGGCGAGCCGGCCCTTGACGCGCTGGAGGGCGATCTGCTGCTCGGCGGTCAGGTGGACCTTCCGCGACTCGTCGAGCTGGATGAACCGGTCGCGGGCAAACTCGTCCACCTCCCGCGTCTCGATCCGCACGAGGCCCTTCTTCTCGAGCGTCTTGATGACCGCGACGGTGCACCCGGCCTGGCGGGCCAGCTCCCGCGGCGCCAGGGGGCCCTCGGCCTCAGCCAGCCGGTCGAGGACCCGCCGCTGCTTCGACAGGATCCGCTCGACCTCCGCCTCGGGCTTCTCGGTCCGGACCACGAGCTGGACCGTGTTGAAGCCGGTCCGCTTCTTGACGCCGGCCGGCAGGATCGCCTCGAAAACCTTCCCGATGGGGGTGACGTAGTAGCGGGCCATCCAGAAGGCCAGGTCCAGCAGGTCCTGCGACAGCAAGGGCTCGGGGTCGACCGGCTCGATGACGTCCTTGACGTTCTTCAGGTCCGTCTCGTCCTGGCCCGCGACGACCCATCCGACGCGCTTCGACTTGCCCCGGCCGAACGGCACGCGGACCCGCTGCCCGGCCCACAGGGCCCCCCGAAGGGCCTCCGGGACGGCGTAGGTGAACGTCTGGTCCAGGCCGATCGGCAGGGCCACGCAGACGTAGGGCGTCTCCAGCGGCGGGCGATCGGTTTGAGAGTCGGTATCCGGCATGGTCAGTGTGGTCATGGCACTACAACAATCGGCACCGCCGGGCCGGCGACTTGACCCGTTGCCGCCTCGGTCGGCCCGCCGGTTTCGGGGACAGGATACCCACCTCCTGCGCGGGGTCGCGGGCTCGGGGGCGACGCCCTGGGGAATTACGTATCCTGTCCGCGAAACTCACCGGTTGCGATAGCGCCGGGCCATCTCGCGTTCGATCTGGCGCTCGTGGTCCCGCTTCTTGAGGTCTTCCCGCTTGTCGAACTCCCGCTTGCCCCGGGCCACGGCGAGCTGGACCTTCGCCCAGCCCCGCTTGAAGTAGACCGCCAGGGGCACCAGCGTCATGCCCTTCTCGACGGCCCGGCCCAGGAACCGGTCGATCTCGCGGCGATGGAGGAGGAGCTTGCGGGGCCGGCGGGTGTCGTGACCGAACTGGCCCGCCTGGGCGTACGGCCCGATATGCATGTTGTAGAGCGAGACCTCGCCGCCGTGGACCCGGGCGAACGCCTCGTCGATGTTGCACTTGCCCTCCCGGAGGGCCTTCACTTCCGACCCCTCCAGGGCCAGCCCCGCCTCGATGGTCTCCTCGACGTGGTACTTGAACCGGGCCTTCTTGTTGCGGATCCGGGGGCTCTTGGCGGGCGACATGGGGGCATTATAGGAGGTCGGTGGGTCCGCAGCAACGCCCCGGCACCGGCCCCGCAGGGGGGGCCCTTGCCACCCTCTCGCGCGACGCGCCGCAGGCGAGCTCGCCCGCCGCGCGGTCCATCAACTTCGGGATCCCGAGCCGCCCATCCGGCGGCTCAGCCGGCCGTCAGCCCTTCGGCTTCTCCTCGACGCCCTCCCGGACCTCCTCCTTCGAGGCGTCGGGGGCCCTCTTTACCGCCGGCTCGAACAGGGCCTTCAGGGCCTCGTCGGCCAGCACCTCGGCGCCCTCCTTCGTGTCGATGACCAAGGCCTTGCCCCGGGCGGTCACGACCACGACCCACTCGCCGAGGGCCAGGACCTCCTTCATCTCCGGCCGCTCGCGGACCAGCTTGAAGTACCCTGGAGAGCCCCACTTGACCTTCACCAGCTCCTCGGTGCCTTCGAAGGCCTCGTCGACCCACACGCCGCGGTACCGGACCATCCGCTTCCCGCCGCGTTCCTGGACGACCGTCTGGGCGGCCAGCTTGCCGTCCAGCCGTTCGGTCTTCCGCATGCGGCTGATGGCGGTGGCGATGCGGACGGCGTCCTTGCCGGTCTCGGCCTCGCGGAGGTCCTTTTCCTTCGCCCGCAGGCCGCTGCTTTCCCGGCTGGGGCCGTTCTTGTGCGCGAAGGCCCCGTTGCCCTCGCCCCTGCCGTGGTTCCAGTCGCCCTTGGCTCCGGACTCGCCCGGCTCGGCCGGCGCGGGGACGTAGGCGGGCGGCGGTTCGCCCTGGGTCCGGCGGGCGGGCCCGGACACGTCGTCGTCGGTGGCCGGCCCGGATTCGCTCCGATTGCCGTACGCCTGTTTGAGCGCTTCGGATCGCCGCTGGGCGATGTCCTCGGGTGCGGCCGTCGGAGCCGGCCGGGGCGCCATGTGCGGTCCGCCCGCGCCTCGGCCGCCGGTCGGGCGCCCGCCGGCCCTGCTCTCCAGGCCCAGGTCGTAGGTGTCCGTCGCGGACATGGGCGAGCGGGCGGCATTCCTCGCGATGCCGTACTGCTTGTACTGGGCCTCGCTCTCCAGGACGAGGTAGCTCGTGTAGGGCGTCTCGATGCCGTAGGCCAGGCTCAGCCGCACCACCTCGTCCCGCAGCTCGCTGTTTTCGCCGTGGAGGCGGACCTGGTCGAGCAGGTAGCCGATCTTGCGGTGGGCGTGCAGCGGGGCGATGAACGACCGGTCCACCGTCCGGGCGGGGAACGTCCCCTCGTAGACCAGCTCCTCGCGCTGCTTGCCGACCTTGCCCTTGAGGCGGATGACCGAGTCGCCCTGGCCCGTGTACGAGCCGACCAGCACGATCTGCGACCCGCGGAAGAGGTCCGGCAGCTCCTTCGGGTACATCTCGGTCACCTTGACGCCGGGCACCTCGATCTCGAGGTTCGTAAGGACCGGGTGGCTCATCTTGCTGAACAGGCGCGTCACCTTGCCGTCGATGGGCTGGCTCGGCCCGATGTACTCGGTCAGGCCGCCCGTATCGCCGCTCATGCGGTCGAGGAGCTTCGTGTTGACGTCGTCGCCGACGCCGAAGGCGAAGAGGCGGAGGTTCCGCCGGTTGTTCTCCTCGACCTTCTTCGCGAGTGCCTCGACGTCGGTGATGTTGACCGTGGGCCGCCCGTCCGTCAGAAAGAGGACGGTCGCCGGGCGGTCCGGGTCGGCAGAAAGCTCCAGGGCCCGGTCGAGGGCCTCGCCGATGTTCGTGCCGCCGGCGGCCTCGAATCCGTCGATCCACTCGTGGGCCCGGGCGAGGGTCTTCTTGTCGACCTCCGCCCATCGGCCCGGCCCCGGGAAGACCTCGGCCCCCGTCGAGTACTGGACGATGGCGAACCGGTCCCGGCGGTCGAGCTTGTCGAGGCAGAACTTGAGGGCCTTGCGGGCCTGCTCGATCTTTTCGCCCTTCATCGAGCCGGACGTGTCGAGGACGAACGCCAGGTCGCGCGGCACGCGCTGGTCGGCGTTGATTTCGCTCTTCGGGCTGAGGAGCATCAGGAACATCCCCGGCTGCTTCGGGTCGGGCCGATAGGTCATCAGGTTGAGGCCGAACGCCTTCTCGCTGACCGTGTAGAACAGGTGGAAGTCCTTGTTCAGCAGGGCCGCCCGCGTCTCGGTGCCGGCGACGGCCTCGTGGTCGGTCGGCCGCGACACGCCCACCTCGTGGGTCGGGCTGTAGACGCTCTTGATGGGCACGTCGCTCTTGATGCGGACGGCCACGGTGAAGTCCTCCAGCGTCCGCGAGGCCTTCTCGCCGGTCCGCAGCGGGAAGACGTACTCGGCCAGGCCGCCGTCCATCGGCACCAGCTCCGTGTACTCCAGCTCCACCTGCTGGGTGCCGTTGGCCGGGACGGGGAAGATCCGCATCCGGAGGAGCTTCCCGTCGATGTACTCGAGCAGGCCCGGGTCGCGGACCCGCCGGACGATCTCCTCGAAGACCTGGCGGGCCCGTTCCCTTTCGAGCAGCTCGCCCTTCATCCGCTTGCCGTTGATGTACATGGCGAAGTCGCGGATCGCCGCGCTCTCGGGCAGGGGGAAGATGTAGGTGCACTCCAGGTCGCGGCTGGTCGAGTTCTGGAACGCCTGCGAGATCCGCGTCGTCGCCACCTGGTCCTCGATCGTCGTGTCCACCCGGAGGTACCGAAGCGCGAGCGGCGGGATGCTCTCGTCCTCCGGCACCATCATGCCGGCGGCGCGGCCCGTCTCCGCGGCGGCCGCCAGGATCGCCAGCGCCGCCAGAAGCCCGATCCAGTTCCTGGAAATCATCGGCGATTCCTTTCCTTCTTGTGCGTTGCCCCCGCGCCGGGGGTGAGTTTCACGTGCGGCGAAAAGACATACCCGTTGCCGAGCGCCCGTTCGCCCGGCCTCGCGTCCTGAATGACCACGCGGTGGTAGAACGCCAGCCGCGCAAGGGCCGTCCCCTTCGGCGCATCAACCGTGGCCTCGAAAGCCTCGCCCGGCTCGAGCCGGACCTGGCGGGAGCCCCACTCGCCCTTCGGGGCGGTCACCGGCAGGAAGGTCCCCGGCCGGTCGTAGCACAAGAGCGCGCGGGACCAGTCGAGGGCGCCTCCGGCCTCCTCCAGGGCGAACCGCAGGGGCCGTTCGCCCCGGTTGGTCAGGCGGATTTCCAGCTCGGGACCGGGGGCTTTTCCGCTCGCCCTTGTGGCTTTGAGGTTCGCCTCCAGGCCCTGCCACCGAAGTGGCTCCTCCGCAAGGGCGTCGAGGCGCAGGACGTTCGAGACGCCGCGGACGTACGCCTCCGCCGCCCGGTCGTAGTGCGAATGGACGGCGGTCAACTCGAACTCGTTCGCCGGAAGGTTCGTCACCGTCACGGTCCACGCGTGGGACTCGCCCGGCGCGAGGGAGGGCGCGGCCGGCGAATGCCGTTGCGGCGACGAGGCACGCAGGCTCCTCGCGTCGAGCGCCTGGTCGGGCGGCACAAGGTCCGCCGTCTCCTCGCAGACGCTGAACGTCCGGCCTCCGGCGATCTCCTGGACGTCCCACAGGCTGTTGTGCATCGACCAGTATCCCATGGGGTCGGCCGTGCCGGCCCCGGAGGGGTGATGGAAGTGAAAGACGAGGTATATTTCGGCCTTCCCCAGCGGCTGCCGCTCCCCCGACCGGTTCGTCGCCTTGACGCGGAGCTTCACGCGGCCTCCGGCCGCAACCCGCCGAAGTGCCTCGGTCGGCCCCGCCTTCGGCTCCTGCCACGCGATCGACATTGCGAGAGGGCTTTGCAGCTTCTCGATGCCGCCGATCTTCGTCACCATCGCGCCGCTGGGGTTCAGGGGCTGGTAGATCCTGGTGGCCTTGATGGCGAGCGGCGCGCCGGCAAAAGGCTTGAGCCTGCCGTGGAGCTTCGGCGACACAAACAGGAACCCGAAGCGCCGCTGGCCCCACCGGTCGACGCGATACGTTCCACGGTAGGTACCGGGCGCGACGGATTCCGCCGACGCCGGGCCCGCGGGCCATACTGCGACCCCTAGAGCCGCTACTAACGTCGTCAGCACCAGCAAGCCGGTCCGCGTCATCGTCTGCCCTCCTTGCTTCCTATTCCACGTGAGGCCGGGCGCCGCGGCGCGGAGGCAGCGGCCGCGGCGCCGGCGGGTACGGCTCGGGGACCGGCACGAGCCGCACCTCCGGCTGGCACCCGTAATGGACCACCTCGCCGACCAGGCTCACGCCGATCCCCACCAGGCCGTGGCCCCGGGTCCCGATGCCCGTGCCCGCCCCGGCCGTGCTCGTCCGGTAGCTGCCGGCCCGGTAGATGCGATCGAGGAACGCCTCGGCGATGCCCTGCTCGGGATGCGGCTCGACCCGGTCGCGATGGTGGCGCTGGACGACCACGTCGACCGCGTAGGCGTCGACGAGCTTCGGCAGAAGGGCCTGGGCGAGGTCCGACCGGCCGAAGAGCTCCGCCCCGAGGACCTCGTGGCCCCACGCGAAGACGAATCCCACCGCCCGGCGCGACACGCCGGGGCAGATGGCCCGCCGGCAGGCGGCCAGCTCGTCCTGGACGCGCTTCGACTTCAGGCCCGCCTCCAGGCTGCCCGTCTCGCTCTCGGTGCCGAGGGCCCGGTTGCTGCGTTCCACTTCGCGCCAGACCGCGCCCTGGTCGGTGCCCTTGCGGAGCTCCTTCTGGATCGACTGGGGGACCAGGACCCCGCTTTCGGAGAACCGCTCGCCGCCGCTCCAGCGATGGGCCTCAACGCAGTAGACGTCGACCTCGACCCGCTGGCCGGGGGCCAGGACGAGGTCGTGGCGGACGGTGCGGGTCTGCTTGCCTCCGGAGAGGAGTTCGCCGCCCAAAATGAAGATGTGGTCGCGGCGGCTGCGGTTCTCGACGACGACGTGGGGCACGCTGCCGCCGCCGGCCTTTTCGGTGATGCTGAGGACGCCGCGGGCCAGGGCCTGGTCCATCGTCAGCCACCGGCCCGTCAGCTCGGGGCCGCGGAGCAGGACGGGGAAGACCGCCAGGTGCCGGTAGTGGACCGGCGTGCCGACCTCCAGACGGTCCAGGTAGGAGGCCAGCTCGGGCACGTGATGGGGGGCACGAGGGGGGTAACGAGGGGGCCTTGGGGGAGGCCTCGGTGGGCCAGGCGGCACGGGGATGACCTGCCTCGGCCCCTCGAACTCCTCCTCGATGTACGAACCCCGGCCCACACCGCCGAGCACGATCAGCGACGCGACCGCGGCCGCCAGGATCGTCCACCGCTTCGAGCGGATCATCGCTCCACCTCCGACTGATGCCGCATCCGGCTTGCCAGTCACTTAGAGGCGGCCCGGAGGTGAACGGTTCCCTGGGTTCTGGGCGGAACTCAAGCGGGGGGCTGCCCCGGGGGCTGACGAAGCGCATTCGGCCGCGGGGTTTGGCCGCCGGACGGCTCGTCGGTCGAAGCGCCGATGGCGCCCCGCGGCATCAGCTCTGACGCAAGGCTACGGCGAGGCGTGTGCCGAGGGGCCGCATGGGGGTGGCAAGGGGGTCAGATGGGTAGCGCCGGCGGGGGTCGGCCGGGCATGAGCGGGGGCCTCTCGCAAGAGAAAAGCTGGGCAAGGTCTGGAGGGAGGACCTTGCCCGTGTTGCGGGGATAGACGACAGAGATAGCTCTTCGCAGCGTACCGGCTGCATCTACCCCTCACGGGGCTTCGGACGTAGGGGAAGCCGCCGTGCGAAGGTTCGATTGGCAGAGACGAATGTGGACTATCCCTCCCTTCCCCGCATTGGATCCCGCAACACTTCCCATCTATCCCGTCGCCCCGAAGGGCGTCATTAACAAGAGGTGGCTCGTTCTTTATTTGGAGTTAAGGGGGTTGTGTGGCAAAGCGCCTGAGCTTCTCGTCGCACCCGGGGGAGGGCTGTGCGTGGAGTCACAAGCGATGCCATTAAAGAACGAGCCACTCGCCTGTTATTGTAGCAACTGCCGTGCCAGACCGGCCGGCCTCCGCGGCCAAATCTGGAAGATTCTCGTAAGTCACTGTCCACACAGGAGATGCGACGCCCCCCTTAATGCAAGCGGCCGCCCGTCACCCCGAGGCGGGTGCGCCGGATGATGACCTGCCGCAACGGCCGGCATGGCCTTTTGTCCCACAAGCGGCTGTAAGTTGTTTTTCAAGAGCAAGTTACGCCTGCGTTGATGTCGGTAGACGGAGGTTGCGTGAAGTCAACGGTGGGCCCATGCCCGGCAGGTTCTCCCGAATTCGGCCGGGGTCCGGTGCGTATGAGTTTCTGGGGCAGCCGCCGACGGGTGGATGGGGGAGGCGTCTTCCGGACGCCGGCCAGGAAGAAAAAGTACGACGGTCCGATAATTCGACTAAAGACTCCATCTGCCACCGGCCGAAAACATCTTAGGGAACCGCTTGCGAGGGGCTTGCCAGCATTGGCACCGCCGCCTCGGAGGAGTGCCGACGGCCAAGCCTCGTCGCTGGGAGGGCGACCATGAGAGTCATCGCCGTCTTCAACCACAAGGGGGGATGCGGCAAGACCACCACCGCCATCAACCTTGCCGCGACGTTTGCCGAGCTCGGCCGCCGCGTCCTCCTCGTCGACCTCGATCCCCAGGCCCATGCGACGATCGGGTGTGGCGTCCGGGAGGACGAGGTCGAGCTGAGCACGTGGGACGTTCTTCGCGGTGCCGACGGCGCGGGAGGCCCCGTCTCCCTGCCGGACGTGGCCTGGGAGGTCTTCGAGGGCCTGTACCTGGCACCCAGCTCGGTGGCCCTGGCAACCCTGGAACAGACGCTTGCCCAGGAGGACGGCCGCGAGACGCGCCTCGCCGCCACCCTGGAGGCCGCCTCCGACCGGTATGACGCGGTGGTGGTCGACTGCGGGCCGGGCCTGGGCCTCTTATCGATCAACGCCCTCATAGCCGCCACGGACGTCATCATTCCCGTCGACTTGGGTTACTTCAGCGTCTACGGCCTGGGGCGGGCCCTGGAGACGGTCGACATGATCGCCCATCGGACCGGCCGCGGGGCCGCCGTCCACATCCTGGCCACGATGTACGACAGCCGGGCCCGGACGATGCGGCGGGCCCTGGCGGCGCTCCGGGAACAGTATGGGGCGATGGTCCTCGACACGGTCATTCGGTTCAACGTGACCCTCCGCGAGGCGGCGGCCCTCGGGAGCCCCATCTGCGAGTTCCGCCCGGGGTCCCGCGGTCACCAGGACTACAAGGCCCTGGCCCAGGCCCTGACGGCGTCGGAGTTGCATCGAACGTTCGAGGAAGAGCTTCGCCTGGAGGTCGAGGAGGGCGCCCGCCAGGAGGCCGCCGTCGACGAGAAGATCGACCTCGTCTACGGGGCAATCGCGATCGACGGCGGCGTGCGGTTCGTCTGTCACGCGCCGGGGGCCCGAAGGGTCCAGATCGCCGGCGACTTCAACCAGTGGAACATCTCGGCCGACGGCGAGATGACCCCGGCCGAAAAGTCCGGCGTGTGGCAGAAGGAGTTCCGCCTCCCGCCCGGCCGGTATGCCTACCGGCTGATCATCGACGACCAGTGGTGCAGCGACCCGGCGAACCCCTATGTCGAGAGCAACCCGTACGGCGAGTTGAACAGCGTCGTCGAGATCCAGTAGCCGACCCGGTCCCGATCGCCTATGGACGAGACGTCGGTCAGTCCGCGGAAACGCCGGTTCACCGGCAGGGCGGGGCGTTCTCGGCCGCCAGGCGGCGGCTTCGACGTCCTGGCCGAGGTCCTGCTCTCCTCGCCCCCATCGCCGGCGGCCGCGACTGAGCCCACGACCGACCCCGCGCCGGCGCCGCTGCTCGCCGATACCCGTGACTTCTACGTCGTCGATGCCGCCGGGCTCGACCCCAGAATCCGCCGCCCGAGCGCCCTGGCGGCTGCGGCCCACCTGGCCGCTCGCCGGGCACGCGCTGCCGTCTTCGTCTTCCACGACTCCCGCGTCGACGCCCACGTCTTCGGCGAGCGGGCCTGCGGACGGCTCGGCCCACAGCACGGCGCCTCGGACGTGGGCGGCACCGTCGCGGAGCTGGTTGGCGAGTGCGAGCAGGTCGGCGTCGTCCTGCTCGACGGTCCGGTCGGGCCCGCCGGCGACGTCGTCCGGTCGGCCGCTCGCGTCGTCCTCGTCGCGACGCCCGACTCCGAGAGCCTCGTCGAGGCCTACCGGGAGGCGAAGCGGTGGCACGCGGTGGGTGCCCGCGGCCTGGCGGCCCTGTTCGTCGGCGACGGCTCCGCCTCGGACGGCGTCGGCCCGCTCTACCGCCGGCTTCACCGGGCGGCCCGATCGTTCCTCGGCGAGGAGTTGGAGCTGCTGGGCCGCGTCGGCGGTGGCCGGCCTCGAGAAGCCCCGCACGCGTGGTTCCGGATCTTCAGCGAAGCCTCGGCGGCGGACGTGTGGCCCCGCCTCCTGGCCCCCCCCGGCGCGGACGCCGCCTGCGGGCCGCCCAGCGGTGCCGGGGAGCTTGGGGCGGACGACGTCCAGGCGGCGCCCGAGGAGGAGGCGGGGCCCGCGGCATTACCCGGTCCCCGCCGCCCGCCGGCCGGCGCTTGGGCCGCCGGGGGACCACCCGCCGGGCCGCCGCCCGAGGAGCTGCCCGTGGTCGAGTCCGCCCGCGTGCCGGCCCCCGCGGTGCTGTCGCTCTGGCGGCCGGAGACGGTCGACGACGTCCGTGGGGCGGTCGAGGTCCAGCTCCCCGCCCTCCTGGGCGAGCGATTCCGGACGGCGTTCCGGGTGGACGTCGAGGAGCCGGGGGCCCCGTCGCTGGTGGCCGTGCGGGACGACGGCGGCATGGTGGCGGTCCTGATCGCCGAGAATGGTACGCCGGTGGACACAAGGGCGGCGGTCAGGTGGCTGGCGGTGCATCGGTCGCTGCTGGCGGGGATCTGCGGGTCGGTCCGGCTGGCGGCGGAGGTCTCTCCCTCGGCGGTGGTCCTCGCGCCGCTGGACGTGCCCCACCGGGGCGACGGGGTGCGGCGGTTCCTGCCGGTCCGCTGCGGGGGCCGACGGGGGGTCGTCCTGCTGCCGTGATTCCCGGCGCGCTTCGAGCGTGTCGGCGAACACCCGTTAGCGGCTCGAAACGTATGGGCCAGCGCACTTGACAGGTCGGCCGTTCCCTCCTACGGTAGCACGTCATGGCCCGACCGAGCTGGGACGAGTACTTCATGTCGATCGCCGAGGCGGTGGCCCGCCGCTCGACGTGCCTGAGGCGGCACGTCGGGGCGATCCTGGTGGTGGAGAAGCGGATCCTGGCCACCGGGTACAACGGGGCGCCGAGCGGCGTGGAGCACTGTTCGGAGGCGGGCTGCCTGCGGCAGCAGATGGCGGTGCCGTCGGGGGAGCGGCACGAGCTATGCCGAGGCCTGCATGCCGAGCAGAACGCGATGCTCCAGGCGGCCAAGCACGGCGTGCGGATCGCCGGGGCGACGCTTTATACGACACTTCATCCGTGCTCGATGTGTGCAAAGATGGCGATCAACGCCGGCGTGGAGCGGATCGTCTGCCACGAAGCCTACCCGGACGACCTCGGGAGAGGCCTGCTCGATTCGGCGGGCATCCGGGTCGAGGTGTTCACCCCTCCTTCGGGAACCTGAGCCCCCAATCGGTCGTGCCTTGCGTCCTGTTCTGTCCCACTCCTGGGGGCTGTGGCGCAGCCGGTTGGATTTTGTGGAAAGAAAAAGATTACGGTGGAAAAATTGGGGGGGGGCTCCCCAAGATGTTGTATCCACTCAGTTTGCGCCGCGCGTGTTATGTGGGCATTATCGGGAGGTTAGGGGCCCGCTAAAAAAGCCCTTGACGCCCCATATGCGGTGTCCGTATAAGTGCTCGTTGCCGACATACAGGGGTCGGCGCTGCCCTTTCTCAGATTTTTCCTGATTGGCCGCGGGTCGGATAGCCGACAAGCACAGGCATGAGGGGACACAAGATGTTGTGGATCCCGAGAAGCCGGGCGGTCGGCAGCCCCAGGAGTGGCGTCGATGCGGTGTCCGTTCTGTGACAAGGACAACGATCGGGTCGTGGATTCACGGGCGAGCGGCACGGCCATCCGACGCCGCCGCGAATGCCTGGCGTGCAACCGGCGGTTCACGACTTACGAGCGGGCCGAGCGGGACGTTCGCCTCCGGGTCATCAAGAAGGACGGCCGACGCGAGCAGTACGACCGGGCCAAGATCCGGCGCGGCCTGGAGCGGGCCCTCCACAAACGGCCCGTGCCGACCGAACGCCTCGACGAGATGGTCCAGGAGATCGAGGACGAGCTGACCTCGACGTTCGAGACGGAGATCCCGACGCGGGCCATCGGCGACCGGATCATGGAGAAGCTGCGGCAGGAGGACCAGGTGGCCTACGTCCGGTTCGCCAGCGTCTACCGCAGCTTCAAGGACGCGTCGGAGTTTGTCCAGGAGGTGGAAGCCATCCGGATGCGGAAGGACTCGGGCGGCGCCGGAGGGACGCCGCCCGAAGCGTCGACAGGCACGGGGGACGGGTAGCGGTCGGCCGGGGGCGACTGACGGCCGACCGCAGGCGAAGCGCCGCGAGGGCGCGGGGGGGGCGGTCGAGTTCTGGCCGCCCCCACCCCGAACACGCAAACCGACACGGACATCCAATACGCAGGCCGGTCAACCGATACGGCGGCCGGGCACCTCGGACAGGAAAGGGGAGGGCAGGATGGGCAGGCGGATTACCCGGATTCGCAAGCGAGACGACCGGATCATGCCGTTCGACCAGACCAAGATCGCCGATGCGATCTGGAAGGCCGCCCAGGCCGTCGGCGGACGCGACCGGTTCGTCGCCGACGAGTTGGCCGGCGCCGTCACCGACTACCTCGAGCGCCACTTCGAGGGGGACGTGCCCGGCATCGAGGACATCCAGGACATGGTCGAGAAGGTCCTCATCGAGACCGGCCATGCCCGGACCGCCAAGGCCTACATCCTGTACCGGGAGAAGCGGGCCCGGGCCCGGCGGCGGACCCACGTCCGCAAGGCCCGCCAGGGGGACCTCGCCAACACGACCGACCGGGCCCTGCTGGTCGATACCGGGGCCAAGGACGCCCTGGTCTCCTGGGACAAGGGCCGCATCGTCGAGGCCCTGGAGCAGGAGGCCCATCTCGACTCGCGCACGGCCCGGAAGGTGGCCTCGGCCGTCGAAGAGAAGGTCCTCCTGTCGGGCCTGTCGCGGATCTCGACCGGCCTCATCCGCGAGCTGGTCGACAACGAGCTGTTCGAGCGGGGCCTGACGGGCCGCCTGGAGCGGCAGAAGACCATCGGCATGCCGCGATACGACCTCCAGGGCCTCATCTACTCGAAGAGCCAGGAGAACTCGAACATCACGTCGAACAACCCCGAGGCGATCAACCTTTCGATCGCCGAGACGCTCCTGAAGCAGTTCGCCCTGTCCGAGATCTTCTCCCGCGACGTGGCCGAGGCCCACCTGACCGGACGGGTCCACCTCCACGACCTGGGGTACCCCACGCGGGTCTATTGCTCCAGCCACAGCCTGGAGTACCTGAAAAAGTACGGCCTGGACCTCCAGAACCTCGACACCAAGAGCGCCCCGGCCAAGCACGCCCGGACCCTGACGGGCCACCTGAACACGTTCCTGGCCTCGATGCAGGCCTACTACGCCGGGGCCCTGGGCGTGGCCTACATCAACATCATGTATGCCCCCTACGTCGAGCACATGGGGGATGAGGAGATGCGGCAGGAGGCCCAGCACCTGATCTTCTCCTGCTCGCAGTCGGCGTTCAGCCGGGGCGGCCAGACCCTGTTCCTCGACTTCAACGTCCACGCCGGCGTGCCGCGCTACCTTCGCGACGTGCCGGCCATCGGCCCGGGCGGCCAGTACACCGGCCGCACCTACGGCGACTACGAGGAGGCGGCCCAGAAGTTCTGCCGGGCGATGCTGGACGTGTGGCGGGCCGGCGACAAGCGGGGCCACCTGTTCGCCTTCCCCAAGTGCGACTTCCACATCAACGCCGAGGCGTTCACCGACCCCGCCCAGCGGGAGCTCCTCCAGTACGCCTGCCAGATCGCCTCCGAAAACGGCGTGCCGTACTTCGTCTTCGACCGCGACGAAGTGACCCTGAGCGCGTGCTGCCGGCTCCGGACGACCATCGAAGACAACTATATGGTCGAGCACCCGGAGAGCATGCGGTTCTGCGGGTTCCAGAACGTGACGATCAACCTGCCCC